>WYBE01000040.1 GCA_011526045.1 Nevskiales bacterium
GGCGGATGCAGCGGTGGTCACGGCCCCGGCGCGGGCATGTGTGGAGCCGGCTGCCAGGAGGGCCGCAGCCGGCGCAACCCATAGCGACGAGCACAGGGACGTGCGAGGAGCGGCACGCGCCGGGGGCGCGACCACCGCATCGTCCACCAGCGAGCCGCTGCATTCCCGCAGATCAGCGAAGAACCAAAAAAAAGGCCGGGGCGTGAGCCCCGGCCTCTGGTGCGCAATGCGCCTTGATGCGCTTAGTAGATGTCGTGCACCGTGTTGTACACGTTGAATTTGCCGGTGGGGGTGATGAGCCGCGGGTTCTTGATCACCTTCTTCAGCTTCCGCGTCTTGTCGTCCACGATCACGATCGCAGACTCCTCGTTCTTGCCGCTCCACACCGAGAACCAGACCTCGTCGCCCGCCTTGTTGTACTCGGGCTGCACGATGCGCTTCGGCCCCGGACCGAGATTGGCCCATTCGGCGATCGGCAGGACCTTGTAACCGGCCGCGAGGTTGTCGATGTCGAACACCGCGATCGACTGGCTGATCTTCGCCTCCGGATTGAGCGTCGTATCGACCCACAGGTTGCGTGACTTCGGGTGGGTCTTCACGAACAGCGAACCGCCGCCCTGGCCGTGGAGGACCTCGACCACCTTCCAGGCGTGTTCCGGGTGCTTTTCCGGGTCGGTGCCGATGAGCGTGATCTTGTCGTTGCCAAGGGCGCTCGTCGCCCAGACCGGGCCGTACTCGTTATGCACGAAGTTTGCGCCCCGGCCCGGGTGCGGGATCTTGTCCACCGGGATCCTGGCGGCAAGCTTGCGCTCCTTGGAGTCGACCACGACGACCGTGTCGGACTGGTTCGCAGCGGTGAGGAAGTAGCGCAGCGTCGAGTCCCAGCCGCCGTCGTGCAGGAAGCGGGCCGCGTCGATCGTCGTGACGCCGAGATTGTCGATGTCACTGTAGTTCACCAGCAGAATACGTCCGGTTTCCTTGACGTTGACGATGAACTCCGGGTGCTGGTGCGAGGCGACGATTGCCGCGACGCGGGGCTCCGGGTGATATTCCTGGGTATCAACCGTCATGCCGCGGGTCGAGACGATCTTGAGCGGCTCGAGCGTCTCGCCGTTCATGATCACGAACTGCGGCGGCCAGTAAGAGCCCGCGATGGCGTACTTGTCCTCGAAGCCCTTGTACTTCGATGTCTCGACGGAGCGTGCCTCGAGGCCGACGCGGATCTCGGCGACCGTCTGCGGTGGATTCATCCACAGGTCGATGAGGTTGACCCTGCCGTCACGGCCGATTGTGTACACATAGCGTCCCGAGTGCGACAGGCGCGAGATGTGGACGGCATAACCGGTCTTGATGATCGTGCCGATTTCTTTCTTGTCTCCGTCGATCAGGGCGATCTCGCCACTGTCGCGCAGCGTGACGGAGAAAATGTCGTCGAGATTGGCCTTGCCCTGCGGCGATGTCGGGCGTTTCTCGACCGGAACGATCACGTTCCAGGAGGCCTTGACCTCCGGCATGCCGAATTCCGGCGGCTGCGGCGGTTCATGCTGCAGGAAGCGCGCCATCAGGTCGATGTCCGCCTCGGACAGGTCGCCGGAGGTGCCCCAGTTCGGCATGCCGGCGGGCGAACCGAACTTGATCAGCGCCTTCAGGTAGTCCGTGCCTTTCGCGAGCGTGATGTCGGGGGTCAGCGGCTTGCCCGTGGCGCCCTTGCGCAGCACGCCGTGGCAGCCGGCGCAGCGCTCGAAGAAGATCTGCTTGGCGCGCGCGAACTCCTCCTCGGAGACAGGCGGGGCGCCGGGGGTCATGCGCACCCGCGCATCGACCACCTGGGAGGGCTGCGACTGGTAGGACTGCTCCGCCTCGCCGGCGCCCGGGTGACGCTGGCCGGCCGCCTGCCGGGCCTCCGCACCCTGTGCCTTGCGGAAGGCCGTGACCTTGCTCATCTGCACCGTGCCGCCGGGGTTGCCCCAGCTGTTCAGCACGAAGGTGATGATCGCCGCGAGATCCTTGTCGGAGAGAAAGCTCATCGCCGGCATGATGTTGTTGTATTCGACGCCGTTGACGACCATCTTGCCCTGCCGGCCGTTGACGGTGATGTCGACGATTGCGGACGGGTCCTTGGCGATGAAATCCGAATTGGCGAGCGGCGGGAACGCGCCGGGCAGGCCCTGGCCGTTCTGCTGGTGGCAGGCTGCGCAGTTCTGCGCATACAGATCCGCGCCGCGCTTCATCCACTCGTCGCTGGGCTTCTTGCCCTGCTCAATGGCGCCAGCCAGAGCCTTGCTGGCCTGCGGGGTATCGGTGGCCGCGATAGCGACCAGTGCAGACCCTGCCAACAGTGCCGCAGCCATCAACGGAAGCACCTGCCTTCCCACCTTCATGACACAACTCCTGACCATCACCATTACCCAGATTCAGGCGCAGATTGGGCGCTTCCCGCACTGCAAGATATACGGGTATTCCCGTAACAAAACCGGTATTTTTTTTGGCTCTTTCAGCGCCGGTCAGTAGCCTGGATTTTGCTTCATCGCCGGTCTGGCCACGCGTTCGATACGCCACCCGGCGCTGCGTGACAGCTGCTGCGTCCTGCCAGCGCCAGTTCGGCCGTTCAGAAGCGGTAGCGCACGGTGGCGCCGACCTGTCGCCCGCGGGGCAGCGGAATGCCGAAGGCGCGCGGCGTGCTGCTCGGGCGCGGGCCGAGCTGCGGGAACGACGGCAGGCTCTCGGTGCGACGGTCGAAGAAGCGCATGACATCGACCGGCGTGTCGTCGTCGAGCAGGTTTTTTGCCCACATGCTGACATCCCAGCGGTCGAAGGCGAGCCCCGTGCGCAACCCGACCAGGTTGCGATCCCCGGTCTCGATCAGGTTGTGCTCGGCGGCGAAGTTGGACGACTCGTAGCTGTAATCCGCGCTGCCATACCAGTCGATCGCCGCGTTCACGGGGCGCTCATAGCGCACGATGAGGGACGCCATGTGTTCGGGCACCCGCGGGGACTGTTGCCCGGCGACGTTGCCGAGGAGCTGGTTGTCTTCGAAGCTGCCGTCACTGCCGCGCAGGTCGGCCTGTTCCTGGCTGATCCACTCGCGGAACTCCGAGTCGGTGTAGGCGTAGGTCGCCTGTAGCGTCACGTTCTCGACGGGCCGGGCGACGAGTTCGGCCTCCAGGCCCCAGACTTCGGTGCGGCCGGCGTTGGTGAGCAGGGAAGCGGTGCCGCCACTCGGCAGCTCGATCAGCTGCGTGAGCTGCTGGTCGGTGATGTCGATGTAGTAACCGGCCAGCGCGACGCTCAGGCGCTGCTCCAGGTACAGCCCCTTCACACCGAGTTCGTAGTTCCAGAGGCTTTCCTCGGCCACTTCGCGGTAGCTCTCGTCGGGGACCTGGGTATTGAAATCCGGCGGCTTGGTGCCCTTCGACACGTTGGCGTAGTAGGTGGTCGACTCGAGCGGTGCCCAGCTCAGGGTAAACCGCGGCGTGAGGTTCTCCTCGTCCGCGTCGTAGCTCCTGGCGGGTTGCACAACCGGCAGGCGGGTGACCGTGACGTTATCCTTCGCCCAGCGCAGTTCGACGCCCAGGTTCCAGTCCTCGGCGAAATCCCACGCGACGCCGCCGAACACCGCGCGGTTCTCGACCTCGTCGCGGTCGCGGTCGATGGCCGCGGCGATGCCGGTGCACGGGTCGATGCGTGCGGCTGCCGTCAGCTCCGTCTCGCCCTCGTAGAAGTAGGCACCAGCCGTGAATCGCAGCGCGCGATCCGGCGACGACGTCAGGCGCAGTTCCTGGGAGAAGTCGTCGTATTGCTTGTCCTGGCGGTTGAGGAAGCTGCCGGGTGGCGGTGAGCCCGGCGGCAGGGGGCTGCCGCACTGCCAGCCGGGAGGCACGCCCGGGTCGTAGGCCGCGAACGATTCGTCGAAGCCGAGCTCGTATTCGTCGTCGATGAACCCGGTGAGGCTCGTGATCGTGAGATCGCCGATGCGCCAGTTGGCCGCAAGACTGGCGAGGAGGCGGTCGAGCTCGGTACCGGCTCCGCCGTTAGCCTCCAGCAGGTCGGTGAAGAGATTGACCTGCTCCTGCAACACCGCTTTGCCGACGTAGTATTCGCGGGCTCGCGGGGCATCTGCCGTGCGTTCACAGCAATTGTTCAGGGTGGATGGCTGCAGATACATGGCGAAGTGATCGTCGTCGGTGCGCTGCCAGCCGGCCTTCAGCGTGATGTCGAGGTCGTCGGAGGGCTCGAACAGCAGCTTCGCCGTCAGCTCGTTGGATTCTTCGCCGCCGATGTCGCTCCCGTCGCGCAGGTTGTTCCACTCGCCGCCGTACTCGTGATGCCCGGCTGCCAGCGCGTAGCGCACCTGCCCCGCGCCGAGCGGCCCGCTGACCCAGCCGCTGACGTCGTAGCTATCGTGCTGCGCGGCCGTGGCAGTGACCCGGCCTTCATTCTGCGCCGAGGGCTTGCGCGTGACGTAGTTGATCGCGCCTGCGTAGGTATTGCGGCCGTACTGTGCCGACTGGGGGCCGCGCATGATCTCCACGCGCTCCACGTTCTCGAGCTCCGTGCTCAGCAGGGCCGAGCCGACGTACACGCCATCGACGAAGGTGTTGCCTGCGCTGGCGTTCGCCACGCCGTTACGCACCGTGGTGACGCCGCGAAACACCGGGCGATAGGACGCCGGCTGGCGGCCGAGCCCCGGGTTCAGAGCGAAGCCCGGCGTGAAACGCGCAATGTCCGTGATGTCGGTCAGGCCGAGCTGCTCGATGTCGCTGGCGGAGAATGCGCTGACCGCAACGGGCACCTCGAGCACGCTCTCCTCACGCTTGCGTACGGTGACGATCATCTCGGGGATCGCGGCCGATGCGCTGGCTGCACCGACGAGCAGCACCGTGCCGAGCAGCGACAAACCCATTCCTGCGTACCTGCTGCGATTCGTGGAGCGAACGCGCGACGCTACGGGCGGCGTCGGCAAACCGCAAGCCGTGGTTGTCGCGATGCCAGGGGGTTCGTTGCCGGCGGGCCCGGCGGCTCCGGTCGGCGGTCGAGCCGCCGCGGCCGCAGTGCGCGGCACAGGTGCCCAGTGGCGGCTGGCGGGCACGGTGCGCAGCGCCGGCGCCCGGCGGGTGCAATTGAACCGCCCGAGTATCGGGCTTTCTGTTCGCGACGTTCGACGATT
Organism: Nevskiales bacterium; assembly: GCA_011526045.1. GTDB lineage: Bacteria > Pseudomonadota > Gammaproteobacteria > Steroidobacterales > QUBU01. The sequence goes on from WYBE01000040.1 coordinate 5,168, forward strand.
TTCGCGGCTCGTTTCCAGCCAGTTCAACACTATGCCACTTATAGGTGCTGCTACTCCAAGGCCGGGTCGGCGCGTATCGCAGCAGATTCGATGAATAATCAGCGCAATTGGCCGACGTTCGTTGCGGGCTGCGGTGACTCGGGTGATTCGCGGCCAGGATGGGGCAGAACCCGCATTAAATTCTGCAAATATATAAAGACTCCTTTATATTTCGCGCATGCCGATTTCCCCCACAGTGCAATTGCTGAAGGCGGCCGCCGATCCGTCGCGCCTGCGCCTGCTCGCGCTGCTGGCGACCGGCGAGGCCACCGTCGGTGAGCTGGTGCAGGTGCTCGGGCAAAGCCAGCCCCGCGTCTCCCGCCACCTGCGGGTGCTCAGCGAGGCGCGGCTGGTGGAGAGTTTTCGCGACGGCCAAAGTGTGTACTACCGGTTGGCGGCGGCCGGTCCGGTCGTCGAGCTCGCCGGCGGTGTGGTTGCGCTGGCGCGTGACGGCGATGCCCTGATGGCGGCCGACCAGGCACGCCTGGCCGGGATTCGCCGGAGCCGCGAACGCTTCGCGCTGGCGGCTCCGGAAGGTCCGCGGCACCGGGCAGACGCGGCTGGCGTCCTGCCCGCCGAGACCGATCTGCGCGATGCGCTCGACGATGCGCTGGGGCGCGGTCCGCTCGGTAACCTGCTCGATATCGGCGCCGGCGCCGGCGTGGTGTTGCGCCTGCTCGCCCCGCGCGCGAAGAGCGCGGTCGGCCTGGACCACTCGAAAGCGATGCGCGTGCTGGCCCGCTCGCGTCTGCAGGAAGCTGGCTGCGGTCAATGCACGATACGGTCCGGTGACATGCACGAGTTGCCGTTTGCGGACCTGGCTTTCGATGTCGTGGTGCTGGACCAGGTGCTGTCGCGCTCCGACCGTCCGCTGGTGGCCCTGCGGGAAGCGCTGCGGGTGCTGCGCCCGGCAGGCCAGTTGTTGATCCTCGACCGGGTGCTGCCGCCGGCGCTGCGGTTGTCGCGGCGCAGCCCGCAGCGGGCGCTGTTCGAGAACCAGCTCCAGGCGATGCTGCGCGGGCTCGGGCTGCGTTGCGGGCGTACCGTCTGGCTGCCGGGCCGTGCGCCGGAGCATGCGCTCATCGTCGCGACGCTGTCTGTGCCGTCGCTGAGGACCGGAACCGATGACCAGTGAAGCAACGGTGAACACGCCCGCGCGGGCTGCAACCGCTCCCGTGCAGGTGTCGTTCGAATTCTTTCCGCCGAAAACGGCAGCGATGGAAGCGAACCTGTGGAAGGCCGTCCGGCGCCTCGCGCCGCTCGGCCCACGATTCGTGTCGGTGACTTACGGAGCCGACGGCTCGACCCGCGATCGCACCCACCACATTGTCACGAGTATCGTGCGCGATACGGGGCTTGCCAGCGTGCCGCACCTGACCTGTGTCGGCGCGACCCGCGAGGAGGTGCTCGCCATCGCGCGTCGCTACTGGAACGAAGGCATCCGCCAGATCGTCGCGCTGCGAGGCGACCCGCCGGCGGGCCAGGCGAGCTATACGCCGTTTCCGGGCGGCTTCGCCTACGCGAATGAACTGGTGACTGGCCTGAAAGAGGTTGCGGATTTCGACATCTCGGTGGCGGCCTATCCCGATACCCACCCCGAAGCGGCGAGTCCGGACCACGACATCGCCATGCTCAAGCGCAAGTTCGACGCGGGTGCCAGTCGCGCGATCACGCAGTTTTTCTACGACCCGGACGCGTACCTGCGCTTCCGTGACCGGTGCGTGGCCGCCGGGATCACGGGCCCGATCGTGCCCGGGCTGCTGCCGATCAACAAGTTCTCGCAGATGCTGGCGTTCGCCTCGCGCTGCGGCGCCAGGGTGCCCGCCTGGCTGCACCAGCGCTTCGAGGGTCTGGACGAGGACCCGGAGACCCGCCAGATGATCGCCGCCAGTGTCGCGATCGAACTGGTCGGGCGGTTGCGCCGTCACGGCGTCAGCGAGTTTCACTTCTATACGCTCAACCGTGCGGAGCTGACCTACGCGATCTGCTATGCCCTGGGTCTGCGGCCGCGCGAGGAGGTGCAGGCATGAGTCTCAACGGTGACCGGCACGCGCGCTTTCGCGCGCTCGAACAGCTGCTCGACAAACGCATTGCAATCCTCGACGGCGCGATGGGGACCATGCTCCAGCGCGTCGGGCTGGAGGAAGCGGATTACCGCGGCAGTCGTCTCGTCGCCTGGCCGAAGGACCTGCGTGGCAACCACGATCTGCTGACCCTGACGCGGCCGGACGTCATCGCCGGCGTGCACCGGCAGTTCCTCGAGGCGGGCGCGGACGTGATCGAGACCAACACGTTCAACTCGACCGCCCCGTCGCAGGGCGACTACGGGCTCGGCGAGCTGGTCGGCGAACTGAATCTGGCCGGCGCCCGGCTCGCGCGCACGGTGGCGGACGAGGTAGCCGCCGCGAGCGGCGTGCCGCGTTTCGTGGCCGGAGTGCTCGGGCCGACCAACCGGACTGCGTCGCTGTCGCCGGATGTGAACGATCCGGCTTTCCGCAACATCAGTTTTCGCGAACTCGTGACTACCTACGGCGAGGCGGCCCGCAACCTGCTGGCCGGTGGCGCGGACTTCCTGATGGTGGAAACGGTCTTCGACACGCTCAACGCGCGCGCCGCCCTCTACGCGATTGCGGAGCTTGCCGAGGCGCTCGGCGAGCCGGTGCCGGTCATGGTGTCGGGCACGATCACGGACGCATCCGGCCGCACGCTCTCCGGCCAGACCGCCGAGGCGTTCTGGAACTCGGTCCGCCACGCGAACCCCTTCATGATGGGGCTGAACTGCGCGCTCGGTGCCGAGGATCTGCGCCCCTACGTGGCGGAGCTCTCGCGCGTAGCCGACACGCGCTTCAGCGTGCACCCCAACGCGGGCCTGCCGAACGAGTTCGGCGGTTACGACGACACTCCGGCGCACATGGCCCGGGTGCTCGGCGAATTCGCCGAATCGGGTTACCTGAATATGGTCGGTGGCTGCTGCGGCACGACCCCGGAGCACATCGCCGCGATACGCGCGGCGGTCGTCCGGGCGAAGCCGCGTACGGTGCCGACGGTGCCGCCCGCCCTGCGCCTTGCCGGCCTCGAGCCGCTCAACATCACCGCGGACTCGCTCTTCGTCAACGTCGGTGAGCGCACCAACGTCACCGGTTCGGCGCAGTTTCGCAAGCTCATCACCGCGGACGACTACCCGGCTGCGCTCGTGGTGGCGCGGCAACAGGTGGAGAGCGGGGCGCAGATCATCGACGTCAACATGGACGAGGGCATGCTCGACTCGACCGCGGCCATGGACCGGTTCCTGAAGCTCGTGGCCGGCGAGCCCGACATCGCACGGGTGCCCGTGATGGTCGACTCCTCGAGGTGGGAGGCGATCGAGACCGGGCTGCAATGCGTCCAGGGCAAGTCGATCGTCAACTCGATCAGCCTCAAGGAGGGCGAGGAGGCGTTCCTGCGGCAGGCGCGCGAGATCCGCCGCCATGGTGCAGCCGTGGTGGTGATGGCCTTCGACGAGCAGGGGCAGGCCGACTCGGTGGCCCGGCGCGTGGCGATCTGCGAACGCTCCTTCGGCCTGCTGACCGGGCGCGCGGGTTTCCGCGCCGAAGACATCATCTTCGACCCGAACATCTTCGCGGTGGCCACCGGCATCGAGGAGCATGCGAACTACGGCCGGGACTTCATCGACGCCACGCGCCTGATCAAGGAGCGGCTGCCGGGCGTGCGGGTGAGCGGCGGCGTGTCGAACGTCTCGTTCTCCTTCCGCGGCAACGACCGCGTGCGCGAGGCGATGCACTCGGTGTTCCTCTATCACGCGATCCAGGCCGGGATGGACATGGGCATCGTGAATGCCGGCCAGCTCGCGATCTACGAGGAGATCCCGGCCGAGCTGCGCGACGCCGTGGAGGACGTGATTCTGAACCGGCGCGCCGACGCGACCGAGCGGCTGCTCGAGATCGCCGCACGCTACCGCGACGACGGCGGGACGAAGGCAGTGGCAGCGGATACCGCGTGGCGGGAGTGGCCCGTGGAACGGCGCCTGTCGCATGCGCTGGTGAAGGGTATCGACGAGTTCATCGTCGCCGATACCGAGGAGGCGCGTCTGAAGGCGGTCAGGCCGCTTGACGTGATCGAAGGCCCGCTGATGGACGGCATGAACGTGGTGGGCGATCTGTTCGGCGCGGGCAAGATGTTTCTCCCGCAGGTCGTGAAGTCCGCCCGCGTGATGAAGCGCGGGGTCGCGCACCTGGTGCCCTTCATCGAGAAGGAGCAGGCCGGTGGCCTGCGTCGGCTCGGCCGCATCGTGATGGCGACCGTGAAGGGCGACGTGCACGACATCGGCAAGAACATCGTCGGCGTGGTGCTCCAGTGCAACAACTTCGAGGTGGTGGACCTCGGGGTGATGGTGCCCTGCGAGAAGATCCTGCAGGCCGCACGCGAGCAGCAGGCCGACATCATCGGGCTGTCCGGCCTGATCACGCCCTCGCTCGACGAGATGGTCAACGTGGCCCGCGAAATGAAGCGCCAGGGGATGCAGCTGCCGCTGCTCATCGGCGGGGCCACGACCTCGCCTGCGCACACGTCGGTGAAGATCGACCCGGAGTATGACGGCGCGGTGGTGTACGTGAAGGATGCCTCGCGCTCGGTCGGGATTGCGCAGAAGCTCATCACCGCGGGCGAACGCGAGCGCTTTACCGCCGAGGCGAAGGAAGACTGCCGCCTGCGCCGCCAGCGCCATTCGCACAAGGGCCGGCAGGCCCCGCAACTCACGCTTGCCGAGGCCCGCCGCAACAAGGCGCGTGTCGAATTCGGCACGCCGGCGGTCCCGAACCGCCCCGGCGTCCAGGTGTTCGACCCGGTGCCGCTCGACACGCTGCTCGGTTACATCGACTGGATGCCATTCTTCAACGCCTGGGAGTTCCATGGCCGCTTTCCGGATCTGCTGAGCGACCCGACCGTCGGCGAAGCGGCGAGCGGCCTGTACCGCGACGCCCGGGCCTTGCTCGCCACCATCGTCGCGGAGCGCTGGCTCACCGCGCGGGCCGTGATCGGCCTGTTCCCCGCCAACAGCGTCGGCGACGACGACATCGCCGTCTACGCGGACGAGGCGCGCAACGAGCCGGTTGCGGTCCTGCACCAGTTGCGCCAGCAGCGCGGCAAGCCCGAGGGCCAGCCGCACTTCTGTCTTGCCGACTTCATCGCGCCGCGTGAATCGGGAGTGCGCGACTACATTGGAGCGTTCGCGGTGACCGCCGGCATCGGTGTCGAGCGCAGGGTTGCCGCCTTCGAGCGCGCCCATGATGATTACAACGCGATCCTGCTCAAGGCGCTCGCCGACCGGCTGGCCGAGGCGAGCGCGGAGTACTTTCACGAGCAGGTGCGCAGGCTGCACTGGGGCTATGCGGCGGACGAGCGGCTGACCGCGGACGATCTGGTCCGCGAAGCGTATCGCGGCATTCGCCCGGCGCCCGGCTATCCGGCCTGTCCCGACCATACGGAAAAAGCGACGCTCTGGCGCCTGCTCGACGTCGAGCGCAGAACCGGCATCGAACTGACCGAGGGCTACGCGATGCTGCCGGCGGCAGCGGTCAGCGGCTGGTACTTCGCGCATCCGCAGGCGCAGTACTTCGCGGTCGGCAAAATCGGGCGCGACCAGGTCGAGGACTACGCGCGGCGCAAGGGCATGGCGGTGCCGACCATGGAACGCTGGCTGGCTGCCGCGTTGGGCTACGACGCCGCGGCGGCCTGAGCCCGCACTGCGCATCCGCCCGTTTGCGGGAGAGCTGACCCGAAGAAAAACATGCCGGTACCCGGCCTGCGGGCGGCTGTCAGGGAACCGCCCGGGACCGGGCACCGGCAAATGCCTTGTCGCCCTTTCGCTGGCGGCGGGCGGTCGTCCGCGCGTTACGCCTGTTCTGGAGGATCGAGGTCGACGAAGGTCAGGCGCATCGCCCACCGGACGGCACCCGCCGCTGGCCGAAACCAGCGTCGCACCGGACGGCGCGCGGCGCATCCCCTAAATGGGTGAACGTGCACGGTTGGATGGCGACACGCGGTGTTTTGCCGCACCCATCTGGGTGATTCGGCGGCCCCGACGGACACGGCATACTCCCCTGCGGTCGCAAACAATTCAGTCAGGGGGCTTGTTCGCGATGACGGCTGCGCCGGGTTCTCCCAATGCGCCTGCGACGGGGCTCGATGCGGCTGCAATGGCCGCAGTGCTCCTGAAGCTGTACGACGCTGCGCTGCAGCCGGAGCCCTGGCCCCGGATCCTGGCGGCGCTCGCTCCGCTCATGGGGACGACCAAAGCCTTGTTCATCCGCGTGGATCGCACACATCCGCGTGATTCGATCCTTGACGCAATCGGCCTCGAGTCGCGTTTCGTGGAGCGGCTGCACACGCGCGACCTGACTCAGGACTACATCTGGCAGACAGTACTCCGCCGGCCGGCGGGGCAGGTGTTTCGCACGACGGAGCTGCTGCCGGTGGATGTGCTGCATACGGGGCCGATGTACGAGCAGATCGGTCGCCCGGCGGGGATCGACTACGTACTTGGCGCGAACATCGAAAACAGCCCGCAGTTCTTTGCCACCGTTTCGTTCGTGCAGGCCAGTACCGACTTCGACGACGCCAGAAAGGATCTGCTCGCGCTGCTGTTGCCGCACCTGCAGACCGTGCACCAGGTCATCCTGCGCATCGCGGCGGCCGACGCGGGCCGGCGCGAGGCATTGCACAGTTTCGACCGCTCGCGGCAGGCGCTCGTCGTGCTCGATCGCAGCGGTTATGCGATCTACCGGAACGCGACGGCTGAGCGAACGCTGGCCCGCGTCCCTGGCATGCAGATCAAGCTGGGCCGGTTTCTGTTCGATGACGTCCTGACGCAGGTCGAGTTCGAGCAGGCGGTCCGCAGCGCGGTGACCTCCGCCGCCGGCGATGACCTGCGGGTGCCGCAGCGCCTGCGCGTTACGCCGCGCGATGGCAGGTCGCCTCTGGTGTTGTCGGTGATCCCGCTGACGAACTGGTCGGACCGCGTGCTGCTGCCCGTGGGTGCCGGCTGCATGGTGCTGATTTTCGACGAAGGGAGCAGCCCGCCGCTCCCGGTGGCACGGCTCGCCTGGCTCTATCAGCTGACGCCCGCCGAGGCGCGCACCTGCGATGCGCTCTACCACGGCGGCTCGATCGAGGCGGCTGCCGGGCTGCTGACTCTCTCCCCGCACACCGTGCGCAGCCACCTCAAGAATGTCTACGCGAAATTCGGGGTCGCCTCGCTGCCGCAGCTGATGCAGCGGCTGGCGACTGCGGCGAGCAACGCAGGCGATGACGCCCGGGTTGCGCGCGACTGAGCGCGGCGCATCAGCGCTCCTGCCCGCAGCGCCAGCAGGCGCTGAATTGCCCCTCGAGTCGTTCGCCGCAGGCCGGGCAGGTCCACGGCGGTGCGGCCACGACGCCACGACGGACGTTTTCGATGGCGCTGCGTGCTGCCGCTTCCCAGCGCGGGGCGACGCAAAGCTCCGGCCAGCATTCCGTCGGCGGTAGTTCGCCGGCCGCGCCGGCGAGGTACTCGTTGCGGACCCGGCAGGGTATTCCCTCCGACTCGAGCAGACCGCGGAAGTGGGCGACCAGCAGCGAGTTCGGCGAGCTGAACACCACTCGTTCGTCCACCCGGCTAACCACGCGCAGCGGCCCGTAGCAGAACGGGTCAGCCCCCCGGCCGCGGCGGGGCCTGCAGGCACTGGGCCTGGCGGGCGCGGTACTGTGCTGCCGCCAACGGGTCCCGCGCCAGTCCGAGTTCGCCCGCTTCGTACGCCTCGGCGAGCCGCGCAATGGCGAGCCTGTGGCCGGCATTCGCGGCGCGCTGGTACCAGCCGAGCGCAATCGCCGTGTCGTCGGGCAGCAGCGGCCCTTCCTCGTACTGCCAGGCGAGCCAGTACTGCGCCTCGGGGACGCCGCGCGCGGCGGCGTCGATCATCTTCGGAATGGCCGCGTCGGGTTGCCAATTGCCGCCGAGGCCGAGTTCGAACAAGGCGAGCTGGTAGACGGCATCGGCGTCGCCGGCATCAGCCTGCGCCTGGCAGCGCGCATGCACTGCGTCCAGCGCATCGGCCGGAGGATCGGTGCGGGTGAGCAGGGGGCGCAACGCTTCGCGGCAATCGCCAGCCTGGGCCGGTGTCGCGCCGGCCGCGGCCAGCAGCAGGATCAGCAGGAGGCTGAGCGTGGCATGGCGGTTGCGGATCATGGTCGACGTCCTTCGCTGACTCGGGGCAGCCCGGCGAGGTCGCTGCTGGTGGTGACGTTGCGGAGGCCAGCCTGCGTGAACAGCGCGCATACGGCTTCGGCCTGGTCGGCGCCGTGCTCGACGATGAGCCAGCCGCCGGGGGCGAGGTGGCCGGGTGCAGCCGCGGCGATCGCCCGCAGATGCGTAAGCCCGTCGGGGCCGCCGGCCAGCGCACTGCGCGGCTCGAACGCGAGGCCCGGGTCGCAGGCCGCCCACTCGTGGTCGGCGATATAAGGCGGATTGGATACGATCACGTCGAAACACCCGTCACCGATGGCATCGAACCAGTCTCCGGCGGCGAAACGCAGGTTGGCGCAACCGAGCGCGGCCGCGTTGCGTTGCGCCACGGCCAGCGCCGTGGCGCTGAGGTCGGTCGCGGTCACGGTGCAGTCGGACCGCTCGCTCGCGATGGCGATGGCGACGGCGCCGCTGCCGGTGCCGAGGTCGAGGACGCAGGGTGCGCCTGCCGGTGGCAGCAACGCCAGTGCCCGTTCGACCAGCAACTCGGTCTCGGGCCGCGGGACGAGCACCTCCGGCGTGACTGCGAAATCCATGGACCAGAACTCGCGCCGGCCGGTCAGCTGCGCGACCGGCTGTTGCTGGCGCCGGGCGGCGAGCAGGTCCAGGTAACGGCCTGCCATGGCGTGTTCCAGCATCTCGGCGCGCCGGGTAAACAACTGCGCGCGGCCGCAGCCGAGCGTGTGGGCGAGCAGGAGTTCCGCATCCAGGCGCGGCGAGTCGCTCGCGGTGGCGAGCAGGCGCACGCCGGCGCGAAGCAGTGCCTCGACCGAGGCGGGCGGCGATTGTGTTTCGGCACGCATGCGGGAATCATTGTCCCATGCGCAGGAACAACCGCAAACCCGGCATCGCGACGCTCTGCATCCACGCCGGCGACACCCAGGACCCGGCCACCGGCGCGGTGATGCCGCCGATCCACACCAGCGTGACCTTTGCCAGGCCGGACCCCGACTCCCAGCAGCCGTACATCTATTCACGGGCAGGCAACCCGACGCGCGATGCGCTCGAGCGCTGCCTCGCGGAACTCGAAGGCGGCACCCGCGCGCTCGCCTTCGCCTCGGGCATGGCGGCCACCGCCACGGTGCTCGAACTGCTCGACGCCGGTGCGCACCTGATCGCGCCGTTCGACGGCTATGGCGGCACCTTCCGGATCATGAGCGAGGTGCGCCCGCGCAGCGCCGGGCTCCAGGTGTCGTTCGTGGACTGCTGCGACCTCGGCGCGATTGAGCGGGCGATCCGGCCCGAGACCCGGATGCTGTGGCTGGAAACGCCCACCAATCCGCTGTTGCGCATCCAGGATCTGTCCGGCGCAGTGGCCATTGCGCGCCGTCACGGGATTCTGACCGTGGCGGACAATACCTTCGCGACGCCCATGCTGCAGCGCCCGCTCGAGCACGGCTGCGACATCGTCATGCACTCGGCGACCAAGTATCTCGGCGGGCACTCCGACGTGCTCGGCGGGTTTCTCGTCACGGCATCGGCGGAACTCGGCGCGCGCCTGCACGCACTGCGCAGTGTCGCCGGCGGCGTGGCCGGCCCGTTCGACAGCTACCTCATCCTGCGCGGGATCAAGACGCTGGCCCTGCGCATGGAACGGCACGTGAGCAATGCCGCGGCGGTCGCCGCCTGCCTCGCGGCTCACCCGCGCGTGAAGCAGGTCCATTTTCCCGGCCTGCCGCAGCATCCCCAGCACGAACTCGCGCAGCGGCAGATGCGCGGTTGCGGCGGCATGGTCTCGTTCGAGATTGCGGGCGGTGCTGCCGCTGCGCGCGCGTTCCTCGGCCGGCTGGAGATCTTCACGCTCGCCGAGAGCCTCGGCGGCGTGGAGAGCCTCGCGGGCTATCCATACACCATGAGCCACAGCGCCATGCCCGCCTCTCAGCGCCGCGCTGCTGGCATCGGCGAAGACCTGTTGCGCCTGTCGATCGGCATCGAGGATGCCGCCGATCTCGTGGCGGACGTGGAGCAGGCTTTGGGTTGATGGTCGGGTGGCCGGTGTGACCGTCCTGTGACCGCAACCTGTCTCAGAACTGCTGTGCGGCCGTGAGCCGCGATCGGACGGATTGCAACGATTTGTCGCGTCGCCGGTGGCCGCGGTGATCCGCGCCCGGAGGTCGTGCGGCGTCAGGGCAGCGCGGCTTTGCAATGTGCGGCGCAGGTGACTACATTTGGCAATCGAGCCACGTCCGCGACCGGGGGGTTGCCGATGTTGCGCCTGCAGAGGCGGACGGGCTCCAGCCTACAAAAAAATCTGTCAGGGAGACCAACGATGGCGCAATACCGCGGCGGCGTTTCGCTTGCTCTGATGCTGGCACTGTCAGCAAGTCCCGTGATGTTGTCGCTGCCGGTGACCGGCTGGGCGCAGATCGACCAGATCGTGGTCACGACCCGCAAGCGCGAGGAGAACCTGCAGGCAGTGCCGATCGCGATCTCCGCGATCAGCGCCGAGGATCTGGAGCGCAAGTCGTTCTCCAGCATTTCCGACCTGACGGGGCTCGACTCCTCGGTGCTGTTCGACGAGGGCGCCGCGCGCAGCGACACCCGTATCTCCGTGCGCGGCCTGTCGCCGACCCGCGGTCGCCAGAACGTGGCGGTGCTGGTGGACGGCATCGACGTCTCCTCCGAGGCGATCAGCAATTCCGGCGGCGGCGTGCTGATCAATACGCGGCTCGTGGACATCGACCGTGTCGAGGTGGTGAAGGGGCCGCAGTCCGTGCTGTTCGGCCGTTCGGCTTTTGCCGGCGCGATCCAGTACGTGACCAAGGATCCCTCCGAGGAATTCACATCCAGCATCTCCGTGGACGCCAACGCCGAGGACCAATACAGCGGCACGCTCAGCATCAGCGGCCCGGTCTTCGAGGAGAAACTCGGCCTGCGCTTCAACGCGGCGGTCTGGGACGAGCCCGGCTTCTACGACAACACCATCACCGGCGACTCGCTCGGCGACGACGAGGGCTATGGCCTGGCGCTGACGGCCAAGTCGCAGCCGACCGACGACATCACGCTGAAGTTCCGCGCCGAGTACCAGGACCAGCAGAGCGGGCCGGCGGCCACGGCGTTCCTGAAATTCAACGATGAAGTGCTCGTGCCCGAGGCAGCGCGCACCCCGCAGACTTTCGGCGGGGAAAACTATCCCGCCATCTTCCGCTGCTTCGAACAGCTCTCGAGCTTTACGTACCAGCAGGACCTGGATCTGGACGGCGTCTCGAACCTGGACGCGCGCAATGCGCGCCTCTACGACCCGTCCTACACGCCGACCGGCCCGGCCGGCGCCGCTTACCCGAACGTGCTCTACTCCAGCCCCTACTGCGAGACCGGCGTGGCGACTTTCTCCGGTGCGCCGAAGAATTTCCGTGAGAGCGACATCGTCGTCGCCCCGGATCCCGATACCAACGGCGATTTCGAGGGCGTGGACCGGCAGCTGATCCGCCTGTCGCTGGTCGCCGACTGGACGCTGGACAAAGGCACGCTCACCTCCCGGACGGGCTACATCCACGAGAATGCGGATGAGGCGGCCGACAACGGCAAGTTCGCTTTCCGGCCCGACCCGGCCAGCTTTTCGCCGCTCACCGGCGCGCCCTACGCCGACGGCAGCGTGAACGCGTTCTTCCTGACCGCCGAAAAGCTCACCCGCCAGTTCAGCCAGGAGCTGCTGTTCCGCACGAACTACGACGGCCCGGTCCAGGCCACGCTCGGCATGCTGTACTGGGAAGAGGACGTCGGCAATCTCAGCGACTCGGTGACCATCCAGGGCTCTGGCAGCCACTGCGCCTGGAACAGCATCAACGGTGGCATCCTCGACGTGGTGCCGGGCCAGGGCTGCTACGGCTACACGGAGCGGGCGGTCGCGCCGATGATGCGCGGTGGCTTCAATTTCACCGACGGCACACCTTACGCGGGCATCGGGCAATTCAAGGACCAGAGCCCGGCCGACCGCAACACCGAGCACAAGTCGGCCTTCGGCATGCTGGAGTTCGAGATGCTGACGTCGGTCAAGCTGACCCTCGAAGGCCGGCTGAACCAGGAAACCGTCGATGTCGTCGGCCCCCGCTTCTTCGATCCGGATGCATCGGGCGGCCCCGGCAGCTGGAACATCTGCGGCATTTTCTTCCGCTCCTGCACCGACGAGTTCCTGTTCGGGCCCGATGGGCCGTTCTACAGCCAGGCGAACTTCGAGCGTTATTCGGCCGACCTGGGCTACGACTCATGGAACCCGAACGAGCCGCTGGATCGCGACGATCCGAACGGCCCGCGCTACCGCGACATCGTTCCGGCGGTCTGTCGCGACAGCAAGGTGCTGCAGGACCGGCTCGCGAATGTCGATGCCGGCAATCCCGACCCGTTCGACATGTTCAACCCGTATTGTATCGAGACCATTTCCAGGGACGACGACTGGTTCTCGCCCAAGATCACCCTGGATTGGGCGATCAGCGACGACATCAACACCTACGCCTCCTGGGCCAAGGCGGAAAAACCCGGCGGGTTCCAGACGCTCGGCATCGGCTCCAGCGGCATCAACCGCGAGCTGCTGGAGTTCGAGCCCGAGGAGCTGATGGTCTACGAGGTCGGCGCCAAGACGGCCTGGTTCGATCGCACAGTGATCTTCAACAGCGCCGTGTTCTTCCAGGACTTCACCGACAAGCAGACGCTGGTCTCGGTGCTGAACGCCGCCGGCGACCGCATCGTCAACCGGCTGGAGAACGTGGATGGCGCCGAAGTCTGGGGCGCGGAAGTGGACGCGGCCTGGGCGCCGCAGACGCCGTTCCTCGGCGGCAACTGGATCGTCAAGGGCGCCTATACCTGGCTCGATGCCGAGTACGTCGATGCGGTGACGCCCAACACCTCGTTCACCTTCATCAGCGCCGCCGGCAACTGTACCCCGCGGGTGGTCACGGCGTTGAGCGGCATCCAGTCGCTCATCTGCGACGTGAGCCTCGACGGCAAGAAGCTCGAGGATGCACCCGAGGGCAAGTTCATCGGCGAGCTGCGCTACGACATGCCACTCGAGAACGGCATGAGTGTCTTCGGCCAGCTCGACTTCACCTGGACCGACGAGCGCTACATCGAGGCGACCAACGAGAGCTATGTCGAGTCCGACACCAACCTGAACCTGCTGCTCGGCCTGCGCGGCGAACGCTGGGAATTCCAGGGCTATGTCACCAACCTGCTCGACGACGACACCATCTACTCGGTGCTCGGCGGGCCGAGCCTGGCCTGTTGCTTCATCCTCGGCAGCGGCATCGATATCGCGAACCGGCAGCCCCCCGAGCAGAATCCGGCTTTGAACGAGCCGGGCAAGACCGTCACGGTCGAGCTGCCCGCGTTCCGCGCGGCCTTTGCGCCGGACCCGCGGGTGGTGGGGCTGCGCTTCCGGTACAGCTTCGGCGGCCTCAACTGAGGAGCCCCATCGCGACTGCGTTGGCAAAGCCTGCGGCATGGCTGGACCGGCCGTGCCGCGGGCGCGGCGTTGTGTCGCCGCAGGCCTGACGCTATATTCACCGCGACATAGCGTCGGCCGGAGCCAGCTCCCGTTGCGAGCGGCCGGCGCCCGGAGCCCTGCCATGCCGGTCGAACCTGCCAGTGCCGTTTCGCGTACGCGCCGGGCGATCGTCGTCGCGTGCGCGCTGCTCGCCACGCTGCCGTCGCAGGCGGCCGGCCGGCTCACCCTTGCCGCGGCATCGAACCTGAAGTTCGCCATGGACGAACTCGTCGGGGAGTTCCGGGCCGCGCATCCGGGCGAGCGCGTCGAGGTCGTCTATGGCTCCTCCGGCAAGCTCCACGCGCAGATTCTCAACGGCGCTCCGTTCGACCTGTTCTTCTCCGCGGACATGGCATTGCCGCAGGACCTTGCGGCGCGCGGTCTTGCAGCGTCGCCGGTGCGCCGGTATGCGATGGGGCGGCTCGTGATCTGGAGTGCGGCGAACGACGCGGCGAAGCTCTCGCTGGCAGACCTGGCCGCGCCACGGTTCACGCGCATCGCGATCGCGAATCCCGCTCACGCACCCTACGGCCAGCGGGCCGTGGAAGCCCTGCGGGCAGCGGGTGTGTGGGAGACGGTGGAGCCGCGGCTGGTGTACGGCGAGAACGTCGCACAGACGGCACAGTTCGTCGAGAGCGGGAATGCGACGGCCGGCATCATTCCGCTGTCGCTCGCCCGCAACCCGGCACTCGCGGCACGCGGCGGCTACGCGTTGGTCCCCGATGCCCTGCACGAACCGCTCGCGCAGGGCTTTATCATCACGCAGCGGGCCGCCGGCAACGCGCTGGCGGCGGCGTTTGCGCAGTTCGTGGCGTCGGATCCCGCCCGGCAGGTCCTGATCCGCTACGGCTTCGCGTCCGCGCCGGTGGCTGCTGACGGAGGTTGACCTCATGCTGACCAGTGCTGATCTCGCGGCGATCAGCTTGAGCCTGCGGCTGGCGGCCACCGTCACGCTGCTGCTGTTGCTGCTCGGCACCCCGCTCGCCTGGTGGCTGGCCCGGACGCGCTCGTGGTGGAAGCGTCCGGTGACCGCGGTGGTGGCGTTACCGTTGGTGCTGCCGCCGACGGTGCTGGGCTTTTACCTGCTGGTCGCCTTCGGGCCCTTCGGGTTGGTCGGGCGCCTGATGGATTCCATCGGCCTGCAATTGCTGCCCTTTACCTTCACGGGGCTGGTCGTCGCCTCCATGCTCTACTCGCTGCCGTTCGTGGTGCAGCCGCTGCAGAACGCGTTCGAGGCCATCGGCGAACGGCCGCTCGAGGTGGCCGCCACGCTGGGCGCCGGCCCGCTCGACCGGTTCTTCTCCGTGGCGGTGCCGCTCGCCCGGCGCGGCTTCGTCACCGGCGGCGTGCTCGGCTTCGCACACACGATCGGCGAGTTCGGCGTGGTGCTCATGATCGGCGGCAACATTCCCGGCGAGACGCGGGTGGTCTCGGTGCAGATCTACGACTACGTGGAGGCGTTCCAGTACGACCAGGCGCACGGGCTGGCGGCGGTGCTGCTGGCATCCTCCTTCCTGACGTTGCTGGTGTTGTACGCCATCAATCCGCGGCCGCACGGCTGGTGACGATGGCGGCGGGTATCGAGGCGCGGTTCGCGATCCGCCATGACGGGTTCGCGCTCGATGCGAACCTGCGCCTGCCCGAACGGGGCGTGACGGCATTGTTCGGCCCCTCGGGCGCCGGCAAGACCTGTTGCCTGCGGGCGATCGCGGGCCTCGACCACGTGGCCGGCGGTTTTCTCTCGGTCAATGGCGAGGTCTGGCAGGACGACGCACGCCGGTACTTCCTGCCGCCGCACCGGCGCGCGGTCGGCTACGTGCTGCAGGAGCCCGGCCTGTTCCCGCACCTCTCGGTGGACGGCAACCTGCGCTACGGGGAACGCCGCGCACGAAACGAGCATGCGGCCGACCGGCAAAGGCTCATCGGGCTGATGGGGATCGGTGAACTGCTGGACCGCCGTCCGGGCCGGCTGTCGGGTGGCGAACGCCAGCGCGTGGCGATCGCCAGGGCGTTGCTGCGCCAGCCGCGCCTGTTGCTGCTCGACGAACCGCTGGCGGCGCTCGATGCCGCGCGCAAGGCGGAGATCGTCCCGTATCTCGAACGGCTGCACCGGCAACTCGAGATCCCCGCGATTTACGTCAGCCACCAGGTCGATGAGGTCTTCCGGCTCGCCGATTACCTCGTGGTGCTCGGCGAGGGTCGCGTGCTGGCGAGCGGACCCATCGCAGAGGTGGCCGCCCGGCTCGATACCTCCGGCCGGTTCGCCGACGAAGCGGCCGTCGTGATCACCGCCGTGGTTGCGGAGCATGAGCCTGCCGACCACCTCACGCGGCTGGAATTCTCCGGCGGCTCGCTCCACGTCTCCTGCCGCCCCGAGGCCCGCGGCGAAGCAGTGCGCTGCCGCATCCAGGCACGCGACGTCAGCATCGCCCTGCAGCAGCCGACCGGCATCAGCATTCTCAACACGATTGCCGCGACGATCACCGCAGTGGCCGATGCGCCGGATCCTGCGCAGGTACTCGTGCGCCTCGATGCGTGCGGCACGGCGTTGCTGGCGCGGATCACGCGCCGGTCATGGCGCCAGCTTGCGCTGGCGCCGGGCCGGCAGGTCTGGGCGCAGGTGAAGGCGGTCGCGGTGCTTGGCTGACCGGGCGCGATGCCATACCGCTCAGGGTTTGCGCGCAGGCAGGCGGCGTCGGCTCCCCGGCGGTGACGGCGAGGTTTGCGCCGGGGGTTTCAGCCGGCCCCAGCGGCGTGTCGCCAGCACGGCGATCGCCGCGCCGAATTCCCGGTAGTTGCGGACCAGATCCCGTCCGAACGGCGTCAGGGTCACTCCGCCGCCACCGCGCCCGCCGACGCTCGCGGTGGTGACCGGTTTGTCGAAGCTTCGGTTGAGGCTGTCGAGCAACAGCCAGGCGCGGCGATAACTCATGCCGATGTGACGTGCAGCGGCCGACAGCGAGCCTTCGGCGTCGATTGCCGCCAGCAGGTCGATCTTGCCTGGACCGACCGAGCTGCCGGGTGCGAAGTCGAGACGAAAGCGAACGGTGACCATGCGGTGTGGCTCCGGGACCGTCCGCATGATAGCGCGAATGGCGAACGCGGGTTGCCAGCAGGCGTGTTGCCGTTTAATCTCTATATCCATACGGATATAGCGCGGCCTGCTGATTCGAGAATACGAATCGGCTCTGCGGCAGCGGCTTGCGATATATACGTTCAAATATAGCGAGTACAGACCATTCTGCGGAGGTGCGCGTGACGCTACGTGACCATGTCGGAGTGCTGGGGGTCTTTTTCTGGCTGATGATCATTACTGCCCGCGTGGCTGCGGCCGCCGCGACGGATGCGACGCAGCCTGCGCTCGGAACGATTGAGGTCATTGCGCGGCACGAAGTCCTGCCGCCGCTGCCGACGGACGTCATTGCGGCCGCGGCGCTGGAATCGGCGGGGCGGCGCGATCTGGCCCAGGCGCTCGACCTGGTGCCGGCGCTGACGGTGACGCGCGTTGGCGCGCGCAACGAGGCGCTGGTGCAGTTACGCGGTTACGACTCGCGGCAGGTGCCCCTGTTCGTGGACGGCATTCCGGTCTACGTGCCCGACGATGGCAATATCGACCTGGCCCGGCTCGGCGTCGGGGATGTCGAGGAGATCCGCGTGAGCAAGGCGGGCGGGTCGGTGTTGTACGGGCCGAACGCGCTCGGTGGTGCGATCAACGTGGTGACGGCACGGCCGGCGCCCGGCCTCAACTGGGAAGGGCGGGCCGGTGTGCGCTATGACGACAGCATGGACCTCGCGCGCCGCGACGTCGGCGGCCGTGCCAGCTGGCGCAACGGGGAGTGGTACCTGCAGGCTTTCGCGTTCCTGCGCGACGAGAATTTCTTCCGCATTCCAGGCGGCGACTTCGGTTCGGCCGAGGATGGCGGCCGGCGCGAGAACTCCGCCTCGCGCGATCTCAACACGCGCATTCAACTCGGCTGGCAGAGCGAGAGCGGCGCCGAGTGGCAGCTCAATTACGCGCGCCTCGATGGCGACAAGCAGACTCCACCCTACGCCGGCACGGACCCGGGGGTGCGGCCGCGTTTCTGGCGCTGGCCCTACTACGATAAAGAGGACATCTACGTCATCGGCGCGCTGCCGGTGGGCGACGGCCTGTGGCTGCGGGCGCGGGCGTACTACGACAGCTTCGAGAATGCGCTGCACTCCTTCGATGACGCGACCTACACCACCCAGAATCGCCCGTATGCATTCACCAGCAACTACGACGATTACACCTGGGGGAGCAGTCTCGAGGCCGAACTCGCTCCCGGTGAGGCGGCGGGTGTGACGCGTGCCGTCTTTCACTTCAAGGAGGACGTGCATCGCGAGTTCGACGATCTCGATCAGCCGCAGGAGCGGATGGAGGACCGGACCTGGTCGGTCGCCGTCGAGCACACGCATACCCTGCGCGATAACCTGAGCGCGAGTGCCGGAGTCGGCTGGAACAAGCTCGACACACGCCGGGCCGACGACAACATCAACGGGACGATCACACCGTTCCCGCTGGACGACGACTCCGCCGTGAATGTGACCGCCGGGGCAGCCTGGAACGTCGCCCCGGACTGGACGCTCGACCTCAATCTCGCCCGCAAGACGCGCTTCCCGACCCTGAAGGACCGCTATTCCTACCGCCTGGGCGCGGCGCTGCCCAATCCCGAGCTCACGGCCGAAGAGGCGGAGCACGTCGAGGTTGGGGCGACGACCCGGCTCGGCGGCGCCGAGCTGCATGGTGCGCTGTTCGCAAGCTGGCTCGACGATGCGATCGCGAGCGTGAGCCTGCCGCCGACCGCCTGCACCTCGCCCCCTTGCTTCCAGTTGCAGAACGTCGGCCGGCAGCGTCGCCGCGGCGGCGAGTTGTCCGCGACGACCACCGACGTGCCGGTGCTGGGCGAGCTGCGCCTCGGTTACTCCTACGTCGCGGTGGACAACTTCGAGCAGCCGGAGGTGCGCGCGGTGTTCACGCCGCGCCACAAGGTGCAGCTCGGCATGCGCACGCCGCTCGGCGAGCGCGTGGCGCTGCGCTTCGATTTCAAGGCGGAGGACGGCCGCTTGAGCACGAGCGACGGCGTCCGGCGGACAGCGGGTTTCGGACTGCTCGATGTCGGGGTGGAAGTGCGCATGATCGCCGGGCTGCGGCTGCTGGTGGAGGCGGCGAACCTGACCGATCGACTGTATGCCTACGACGAGGGCTTTCCGGAGTCCGGCCGCAACTATGCCGCGACGCTGCTGTGGCAGCCGGGTTCATGACAGGAGGATTCGATGATGCGGAAGTTCATGGCAGTCTGTCTCGTGATGCTGGTGGCGCACGGTGCATCCGCCGCCGATTGTGCGGGATTCAAGTGGCCGGTCGCGGAGGAGTTGCGACTGTTCGGCGGGCCGGATACCGCCGCCGCCGCGGGTCGTGACGAGGCGACGGCCGCGTTGCTGCAGACGGGCCGTCTCTACCGCCTGGCGCTTCAGGAGCAGGAGTCCGTGCGGTTGCCGGCCGTGCCGTCGAAGCCGATGCTTACGGACGGTGCCTACGCCGGCGTCGTTCGCGTACCGCTGGCTGCCGGCCGCTATCGCGTGGCGCTCGAGGCCGAGTTCTGGGTCGACGTCGTGTCCGGCGGTGTACCTTTGCCGTCCGCGGACTTCAGCGGCAGCCCTGGCTGCGACGGGCCGCGCAAGATCGTCGAGTACGCGATTCCAGCCGCCGGCGAGTACCTCGTGCAGTTGAGCGCCGCCACGGCGCCGGTGGTGCGCGTGGCGATCACCGCTGTGCCGTGAGCGTCGGCGTGCGGCTGGCCGTGATGCTGGCGGCGCTGCTCAGCGCCACGCTGGCAACTGGTGCCGACGGCTACGGCCGCGCAGCGTTCGCAGATCCGCGTGAACCGCCGGCCGTCGCGCCGCTGCCTGCCCCCGCGCGTGCCCGGGCCGAGTTCGGCCGCATGTTGTTCAACACGCAGTGGGTGCCAGCGGGTACGCCCCGGGCCGCACGCCGCGATGGCCTTGGACCTTCGTTCAACACCGCCAGCTGCGACGCCTGCCACAACAATGGTGCCCGGGCACGACCGCCCCTCAACGCGGGGCCCGCGCCGGTTACGCTGGCGGTCCGGCTCGCGCGAACCGCGGACAGCAACGGCACGGGCGACGCAGAGTATGGCCGCATCCTCTCGCCGCAGGCGCTCGACGGTTACGCAGCCGAAGGCACGTTGATCATAGATTTCGTTGAGCGCACCGGCCGATTCGCCGACGGCGAGCCCTGGAGACTGCGCGAGCCGAGCTACCGAGTGACCGGTACCGCCGCCGCAGAGCTCGCGCCAGACACAGTGATCCGGCCGCGGCTTGCGCCGGCCGTATTCGGCACCGGCCTTCTCGAACGCATCCCGGAAGCGGACATCGTCGCGGTCGCCGCACTCCAGGCGGCGCGCGCGGGCGTCGCCGGAGTCGTGGCACGACCGGCCGGCGCTGACGGTATCGGCCGTCTTGGATGGCAGGCCGCCGCGGTTTCGCTGCGTGCGCAGACCGCAACTGCGCTCGCGCTCGAGATGGGTCTCAGCAGCCACGCGGAGCCCGCGGACGATTGCACGGCGGCTCAGCGCGCCTGCCGCGCGGCCCCCGCCGGCGGCACGCCGGAGGTGAGCGACGGGTTCCTCGATGCGCTCGTCGAGTTCCAGCGTGCGCTTGCGGTGCCGTTGGCCGTACCCGCTGATGGGATGGACGCCCGGGGTGCGGCGCTGTTTGCGGCCGCGGCGTGCGACGGTTGCCATCAGCCGGCGCAGCGGGCTGCGCTCGACGACGGCACGATCGTGGAGATCCGGCCCTACACCGATCTGCTGTTGCATGATCTCGGCGACGGGCTTGCGGACCGAACCGTGGACGGCAGCGTCGTGCCCACGCGCTGGCGCACGGCGCCGCTCTGGGGCCTGGGACACGCACCGCGCCCGGCTTCCGAGCTCGCACTGCTGCACGACGGACGGGCACGCTCCGTAAGCGAGGCAATCCTGTGGCACGACGGCGAGGCGCGCGCCGCGCGTCTGGCCTTCGAGCAGCTGCCGGCCGCCGAGCGCCAGCTTCTGGCCCGGTGGGTTCTCGCGCGCTGAGTCGTCGTCAAGCGCCGGCGTCGAGCTGCTGGTTCTATCCTGGACGCGGTTGGGGCGGATGAGTGGTGTTTTGCCGATGAAGTCGTTCAGGCGGTCGAAACGGCGAGCGCTCACCCAGAGGCGGTCTCCAGCGAGGCGAGCTGCTCGGCCTGGTGCTCCTGCAGCAGCGGTTCGATGACCGGGTCGAGATCGCCCTCGATGAGGTCGGGCAGCTGGTACAGGGTGAGATTGATGCGGTGGTCGGTCAGCCGGCCCTGCGGGAAGTTGTAGGTGCGGATGCGCTCGGAGCGGTCGCCGGTGCCGACCAGGCTCTTGCGCTGCGCGGCCTGTTCGCGCGTCTGTTTCTGCCGCTCCTGGTCGAGGAGTTTCGCCTGCAGCAGCGAGCGGGCGCGCGCCCGGTTCTTGTGCTGGGAGCGTTCGTCCTGGCACTCCACCACGATGCCGGTCGGCAGGTGCGTGAGGCGGATGGCCGAATCCGTCTTGTTGACGTGCTGGCCGCCGGCGCCGGAGGCGCGGAAGGTGTCCTCGCGGATCTCGGCCGGGTTGATGCGCACTTCCTCGACTTCCTCGACCTCGGGCAGCACCGCCACGGTGCAGGTCGAGGTGTGGATGCGACCCTGTGCCTCGGTGGCGGGCACGCGCTGCACGCGATGGGCGCCGGATTCGTACTTGAGCCGGGAATAGGCTCCCTCGCCGATCACCCGGCTGATGATTTCCTTGTATCCGCCTTTCTCGCCCGCGCTGCGCGAGAGCACCTCCACGCTCCAGCCCTGCCGTTCCGCGTACCTCGAGTACATGCGGAACAGGTCGCCCGCGAACAGCGCCGCCTCGTCGCCGCCCGCGGCTGCGCGGATTTCCAGGAAGATGTTGCTGTGGTCATGCGGATCCCTGGGGATGAGGTGACGGCGGATCTGCAGCTCGATTTCGGACAGGCGCGCGGCCACCGCTTCGGCTTCGTCCTCGCCGAGCGAGCGCAGCGCCGGGTCGGCCTCCAGACGCATGTCCTCGGCGGCGGCAAGGTCGGCGCTGGCGCGCTGCCATGCGGTGTGCAGTGCCACCAGCGGCTGCAATTGCGCATGTTCCTTCGACAACTCGCGGAAGCGGCGCTGCACGCCGATGACCGCCGGGTCGGCGAGCAGCGCGTTCAGCTCCTCGAACCGTCCGGCCATCTGCTCCAGTTTGTCCAGTATGCTTTTCTGCATGGTCGTGTCAGGCGCGTGCCGAAGTACCGGCAACATCCGGGAAAGCCGCGCTATTATCGACATATATGTGCAGTGTCACTACCGGCCGCCAGGGCCGCAGTTGCAGGCCCACGCCCGCGGGCCTGCCCTTGTCGGGCCGGGATGCCCTGTTCCAGCACATGACCCGGAGCCTCGCCGTCGCGGTTCTGGTCGTGGTGTTGTCCGCATGCGCCGCGAGCGGGCCGGCGACCGATGCGCAGGATGCGCATTACGTGCCGGGCACCGGTTACCACATGGTCATGGCCGAGATCGCCGCGCAACGCAGCGAGTACGCCATCGCCGTGGAGGAATATCTCCATGCGGCCGAGCGCAGCCCGGACCCCGAGCTGTCACAGCGAGCCGCGGCATTCGCCTTCGAGTTCGGTTACGACGCGGCGGCGCTGCGCGCGGCCCGGCGCTGGGCGCAGCTCGCGCCGGATGATGCCTCGGCGCATCTGTATGTCACCCGGCTGCTGATCCGTCGCAATGATGTGGCCGGAGCGCTCGTCGCGGCCGGCAAGGCGCTCGGCGATCCCGCGCAACGCCGTGCGGACGACTACCTGCTGCTGGCCGACGAACTTGCGCAGGAGGACAACGCTCGCGCAGTGACGCAATTGCTGACCCGCCTGTCCGCAACCGCCCCGGCTTCGCCGCAGCTCGACCTCGCCATCGCACGGGCCGCGTATGGTTCGGGAGATTTCGATCTGGCGCTGGAATCCGCCTACGCGGTGCTAGCCGGCGAGAACGCCGCCGATCTGGCCGCGGACGCCAGCCTGCTCGTGGTCCGGGCGCTGATGGGGCAGGGCGAGGAAGCGGCGGCCTTCGAACACATGGCGCGGCTGCTCGAATCCGCGCCATCGCTGGCGTTCGAGCTGGAGAACGCCCGGCTGCTGGCCGCCGCCCGGCGTCACGAGGAGGCCCTGCGGGAGATCGACCTGCTCCAGGAACGCGTTGGGCCACAGCCCGCCATCCGGCGGCTGCGCGCCCTGGTGAGCTTCGATGCCGGTGACGGGCCGACGGCGTGGGCGGAGTGCGGCGAACTGCTGCGCGAGGGCGAATTCGTCGATGAGTGCCTGTTCTACCTCGGCGTCATCGCCGAGCAGCAGGGTCAGCCGCAACAGGCGGTGGAGCTGTACTCCCGCGTGCCGGACGGTGCGTATCGCCTGCCGGCGGAGCTGGCGCTGCTGCGCATCGTGGAGGCCCATGACGGCGCGGATGCGGCCCTGCGCCAGATCGAGGAGTTCGCCGGGAGCTATCCGCGACTTGGCTTCGAGACGGACCGGCTGCGAGCCGGCGTGCTGCAGCGGGCCGGCCGCTACGAAGAGGCGCGGGTGCTGCTCGACCAGGCGCTCACCTTTCGGCCGTACGACAGGGAACTGCTGCTCGCGCGCGGTACGCTGCTCGAACAGATGGGCAAACTGGAGCCCGCCATCGCGGACATGAGCGCGGCGGTGGCGATCGCGCCGGACGACGCCGTCGCGCTCAACGCACTCGGTTACACGCTGGCCAACAAGACCCGGCGGATCGACGAGGCGTACCGGCTGATACGGCGCGCGATCGAGCGCGAGCCGGACAACGCCGCCATCCTCGACAGTTATGGCTGGGTGCATTACCGCCTGGGCCGGCTCGCGGAGGCGCGCAGTTACCTGCAACTGGCCTACTCGCGCTTTCCCGACCCGGAAGTGGCGGCCCACCTCGGCGAGGTGCTCTGGCAGCAGGGAGATCGGGCGAAGGCGCGCGCGATCTGGCAGGAGGCGCTCGAGCGGGCGCCCGACAACGCGCCGTTGATCGAAACCATGGCCCGCTTCCCGGACTGAGTGGCCGCAATGCGCAGACCTGCGGTGGCGATGGCGTGTGCGCTCGCGGTGGTCGCGCTGCTCGATGCCTGCACGCTGCGCCGGGAAGAACCGGCCCCGGCGGTGGACTGGGACGCGCGGCGCACGCGGCTGCTCTCGCTCGATGCCTGGCTCGCGCGCGGCCGGATCGCGGTCAAGGCCGATGCGGGCAGCGGCCAGGGCGACCTGCGCTGGGAGCAGCACGGCGCCAGCGCACGCATTCGCGTCAGCGGCCCATTCGGAGCCGGTGCGTACGACATCCGCTGGGATCCGGCCCGACTCAGTGTCAGCAGCCGCAACGGCGAGTTCTCGCGTGACTATACCGGCCCGGACGCGGCCGGGCAGTTCCTCGCCGAACAGCTCGGCTGGGCGTTCCCGGCCGGAAGCGTCCGTTACTGGCTGCTCGGTTTGTCCGACCCGCAATTCCCGGCCGGTGAGACACGCGCGAGCGGCGGCCAGCCCGAACTCATCGAGCAGAACGGCTGGACCATCCGCTTCGAGGCGTTCGAGGACCAGTCGGGCACGCCCATGCCGCGGCGACTGACGCTGGCGAGCGACGCGGCCCGCGTGCGCCTGATCGTGGACCACTGGTGTCTCGAAGCGCACTGCCTCGCGCGTTGAAGGCGGGCGCACTGGCGGCGGTTTCGGTGCGGTGATCGGTGGTTTGACAGCCCCGAAGTGCGCCCGGAGAATACGTGCGCGCCTGCGCCACTTGGGGTGTAGCCAAGCGGTAAGGCAGCGGGTTTTGATCCCGCCATTCGTAGGTTCGAATCCTACCACCCCAGCCACCGCCCTCGCGGGTCACCAGAGCAGAGCCCGACGTGAACGCCGAAAGCCGCAACCTGCTGCCGAACATGGCGATTCTCTCGGGCAACTCCAATCCGGGGCTCGCCCAGCGCATCGCGCGTCACCTCACGCAACCGCTCGGCAAAGCGCATGTCGGGCGTTTCTCCGACGGCGAGATCAGCGTCGAGGTCCTCGATAACGTGCGCGGCCGCGACGTCTACATCGTGCAATCGACCTGCCCGCCGGTGAACGACCACATCATGGAGTTGCTGGTGCTCGCCGACGCCTGCCGGCGTGCTTCGGCCGCGCGCATCACGGCGGTTATTCCCTACATGGGCTACTCGCGCCAGGATCGGCGCACCCGGGCGGCGCGGGTGCCGATCACCGCGCGCCTGGTGGCCGGGCTGGTCATCGAAGCCGGCATCAACCGCGTCCTGACGGTGGACCTGCATGCCGACCAGATCCAGGGTTTTTTCTCGATTCCGGTGGACAACGTGTATTCGTCGCCGGTGCTGCTCGGCGACCTGTGGCGGCAGAAGTACAACGATCTCGTGGTGGTCTCGCCGGACGTCGGTGGCGTGGTTCGCGCGCGCGCGTTCGCCAAGCGCATCGACAATGCCGATCTCGCCATCATCGACAAACGCCGTCCGCAGCCCAACGTCTCGGAGGTGATGAACATCATCGGCGAGGTCGAGGGCAAGACCTGCGTGCTGATCGACGACATGGTGGATACCGCCGGCACGCTGTGCCAGGCTGCCGGTGCACTGAAGGAGCACGGCGCCGAACGGGTGCTTGCTTATGTCACCCACCCGATACTCTCCGGCAAGGCGGTCGAGCGCATCGCCGGCTCGACGCTCGACGAGCTGGTGGTCACCGACACCATCCCGCTCGGCCCGGCCGCGGCCGCCTGCTCCCGCATTCGCCAGCTCGGTGTGGCGGAATTGCTCGCCGAGACCATGCGCCGGATCTGCCTGGACGAGTCGGTCAGCTCCCTCTACGTTGACTGACCGGCGCATTGCCGAACGGGCGGGGTGGCGGCGCAAGCCGCATCAAGGTCGCGACTGACGTCGCTCCTACAGGGTGCTGTCCAGCCACTGCGTTGAACGAAGCGCCGTAGGAGCGGCGCGAGCCGCGACGGTTTCGACCGCCGCGCTGAACGACGCGCGGGTCGCGACTGAC
>WYBE01000041.1 GCA_011526045.1 Nevskiales bacterium
CGTGGGCCATGTAGGGCTCGTCGTGTTCCATGTTCGGGAACTTCACCATCAGCTCGGCATGTTTGTCGTTCTCGGCCTTCGTGCCGATCACGAACTCGTGCATCACCTTGCCGGTGTTGCGCACGACAAACTTCACGGTTTCTCCCTGCCGGACCTGGATGCTGTCCGGCGTGAAGCGCATGTTGTCGGCCATGCCAATCTCGATGGTTCGCTTGGCGGACTTGGCATCGCCGGCGATGCCCCAGTCCTTCTGTTCCTTCTTGACCGGACCGGCCTTCTTGGCATGGTCCTCGTCGCCGTGCGCCATGGTAGTGGCGGAAATGGCCACGAGCGCGGCCGCGACAAATGACTTGAACTGCTTCATCAGGATTCCTTCTTGTTGCGGATGGGACAGATGGAAGTCGGCTCGTGGCCGCTCAGTTGTGGCCGCCGTGCCCGCCACCGGGTTTGCGTACCTTGACCTCGACTTCTTGAGCCGGCTTCGCGACCGGGGGCATCGAGCCTGTCCCTTCCGCCTTGAAGCGTGCCGGGTCCGGCAGTTCGCCGGTGAACTCGTAGGCCACCGTGCCGGCTGGGTGCTTGAACCAACCCGGATCGCCGTAGTCGCCGCGCTTCTGGCCCTTGCGAACCTTCACGACGCTGAACATGCCGCCCATGCCGACCGACCCGAACGGACCCTGCCCGGTCATCATGGCCGCGGTGTTGTCGGGCAGAGGCATCTCCATCTCGGTCATGTCCTTCATGCCGCGCTCGCCCATCACCATGTAGTCGGGCACGAGCTTGGTGATCTGCTTGGCGACGCCGCGATGGTCCACGCCGATCATCGTCGGCACGTCGTGGCCCATGGCGTTCATCGTGTGGTGGCTCTTGTGGCAGTGGAAGGCCCAGTCACCCTCTTCGTCAGCAAGAAACTCCACCTGCCGCATCTGCCCGACCGCGATGTCCTCCGTCACCTCGTACCGGCGCGTGCTCTTGGGCGTCGGCCCGCCGTCCGTCCCGGTGACCAGGAACTCGTGCCCGTGGAGGTGGATGGGGTGGTTGGTCATCGTCAGGTTGCCGATGCGGATGCGCACCTTGTCCATGTGGCTCACCACAAGCGGATCGATGCCCGGGAAGATGCGGCTGTTCCAGCTCCACAGGTTGAAGTCCAGCATCGTCATGATCTTGGGCGTGTAGCTGCCCGGATCGATGTCGTAGGCGTTGAGCAGGAAGCAGAAGTCGCGGTCGACCTCGTCGATGAGCGGGTGCTTGCCCTTCGGATGCGTGATCCAGAAGCCCATCATCCCCATGGCCATCTGCACCATCTCGTCGGCGTGAGGGTGGTACATGAAGGTTCCGGGACGCCGTGCAACGAACTCGTACACGAAGGTCTTGCCGGGTGGAATTCCAGGCTGTGTCAGGCCGGTGACGCCGTCCATGCCGCTGGGCAAGCGCTGCCCATGCCAGTGCACGCTGTGCAGCTCACCGAGCTTGTTGGTAACGAAGATGCGCACGCGGTCGCCTTCGACGACCTCGATCGTCGGCCCCGGGCTCTGACCGTTGTAGCCCCACAGGTGCGCCTTGAAGCCGGGTGCCATCTCGCGCACCACGGGTTCGGCGACCAGGTGGAACTCCTTGACGCCGTTGTTCATGCGCCAGGGCAGCGTCCAGCCGTTGAGCGTGACCACGGGGTTGTAGGGCCGGCCCGTGTTGGGCACCAGCGGCGGCATCGTGTCGGGCTTGGATTGAATGACCGGCTCGGGCAGCGCCGCCATGGCGACTTTGCTGACCGCTGCGGCACTCACCGCAGCGCTCACCGCGCCGGCGCCGCCGAGAAAGTTGCGTCGGGAAACCATGTTCGAGTTCCTTGAATGAATGTGTCAGTGGCCGGCGCCGCCGCCATCCGCCGCCGCAGCTGCGGGGCCGGCGGGCGCGGCCATCGCCGCCTTGCCGATGAGCGCCATGTCGAGATCGGACTGGGCCAGCCAGAAGTCCCGCAGGGACTCGATGTACGCGTTGACGCTCGTGATCTGGGAGCGCGCGTCGGCGAGGAGCTCGAACACTCCGATGATCATGCCGTTGTAGCGCAGCCCCTGTTCCTCCGAGATCCGCTTCTTGAGCGGCACGATCTCGTCACGCTGATGGCGCGCGATGTCGTAAGCGGAGCGGTAGTTGCCGTAGGCTTCGCGCACTTCCGAGCGGGCGTTGATCGCCGTCTGCGCCGCGCGGTGCAGTGCCTGCATGTAGATCGCCTCGGCGCGAGCCACCCGCGCGCCGCCCCAGTCGAACAGGGGCAGCTCCAGGCCGATCTCCCAGCCCGTTTGCCGCGGAGCCTCGTTGGAGGTGTTGCGCACGAGTCCGAGTTCCAGCACGTTGATGAAGCGCGTCGTGCGGGTCAAGCCCAGGTTCTTCGCGGTCTGCTCCGCGCCGAGCTTGGCGGCTTGCACGTCCAGTCGTTGAGCCATCGCAACGGCTTCGATGTCCGGCTGGTTGCGCGCCTCGGCCGGCAGGTCCGGCAGGCGCTCCGGCAACTGGAACTGGAGCTGGTCGCCCCAGACGCCCAGAAGACGCGCGAGCCGCTCGCGCGACGCGCGCTGCGCCTGGTCGGCACGTGCGAAGCCCAGGGCAGCGTCCGCATAGAACGCCTGCTCGCGGGCGCTCGCCAGCTTGCTGAAGTTGCCCACCTGCTCCATGCGGCGAGCCAGTTCGGCGCTGGCTTCGGCCGTCTGCTTCACCTGCCGCATGTAGCGCACCGTCTCCTCCGCCGCGACCGCCTGGAAGTAGGCCTTGCGCGCGTCCGCGGCCAGCGACAGGACGTCCATCGTGACCTCGCGCTTGACCTGCTCGAAGCGCCGCGCTTCCAGTTGCGAGACCATGGGCAAGGTCAACAGCCGCGCAAGGTTGAGGTGCAGCCCGCGTTCCAGTTCGACCTCGTCGCCCTGCCGAAGGCGCCCGAACGTGAAGCCAGGGTTCGGCAGGCGCCCGGCCTGCACGACTTCGGCCTCGGTGATGCCGAGATCCTGGAATCGAGCCTGCAGGCCGCGGTTGTTGAGCAGGGCCACCTGAACGGCATCGTCGACGCTCAGCGGCTTCGCGAGCAGCTCGCGTACGCGGCGATCGATGGTGTCGACGTCGGCATCGCTGCGCGCCCAGCGCACGTCCTTGCCGAGCTTGTCCTTGGCCGCGGACTCGATCGACGAGAACCCGGCATCGGGGGAGAAGCTGGCGCATCCGGCCAGCACGGCAGAAACCAGGACAACGACGAGCACTCCCGAACGTCGCACGCTCGGGCGGTCGGGCGCGCCGCGCCCGGGATTGGCAGGTGAATTCATCCGCTTGACCTCAGTTCATCTTGTGCCCGCCATGACCGGCGGGTGCGCTTGCCGGCGCCGGCGTTGCCGGCTTCGGGGGCGCGTTGTTCGTGGCGGGCGCATCGGGCTGGCGCGCCTCGCGCGCGTAGGCCCGCCAGCCGCCGACGCGGTTCACGGTCTCGTTGGCTTCGCGCCAGGAACCCACGGGCTGTTCAGCGTGACGCTGGTAGCCCGTAAGCGTGGACTGGTACACCAGGGGCGCCACGGGGGCCGAAGGATCGAGTGGATCGGCTCTCTTGCCGGGCACGGCTTGAGCCAGAGTCGCCGAGCTGACCGCGATCAGGAATGCCGGCACAAGCCAGCGGAACACGACAATCTTCATGACATCCTCGCGTGAGTCGGACCGGCTCGACACGCCTGCTGCGCAGGGTGCGGCGGTCTACGATGCCGGTCAGAGCGCCGCCAGGGCGATCGACCAGCGTGACGGTCAGGCGAGGATCAGGCGGGGTGGTCGATGCGGTACGTCCGCAAAGACGGCTGGAAAGCGAATCTCCAGAAAGGCGACGGCAGTAGACGCCGATTCCGCCTGCACCATGGTCGTCCGCGCGAACGCGGGCGCTGCAACGCTGCAACACGGCGCGCAGCTGCTGCACTTCATCTTCAGCTGCGCCGAATGCCCGGTCGATGAATCGAGCCCGGTCTCGGCACCTTGGTTCCCGGCCACGACGTTGCCGGCTCCAAGCTCGAGCAGGACTTCGTGGAAGTCGCCATGCGTCGCGTGCGCGACGGTCGCCACAGCCTCGCGAGGAGAGTGATGCCCCGGCCCGCATCCACCCATGGTCACCGCAGCCAGCCCCTTCAGAGGAACGGCAGCAGCGATGAACCAGATCAGAAGGAGGCGAACCACACCCGACATACCCGGAACTTTACCTCAGCGCATTGAGAAAGATCAGCCTGCTCGGCAGTCTATGGACCGCATGCCGACACAATGCGCTCAGGAACCTTACCGATTCGTAATGTCCTCGGCTGCTCCGGCCACCCTGCCAGCGGCGGAGGATGTCAATCGATGTCGGCCACCATGCGAACCCGCAGCACACGCTCCCGGCTTCCCGCATCGCCTGGTTCGAACGCGTACGTGCTCCCCCAGGCCCAGGCCGAGCCCGCGAGTTCAATGACGCGGATCTCGCCCGCAGCGCCCCGAAACGCCATCTGAGTCTCTCCCTCTGGCCAGCTCGCCCGCAGGACATGGTCGCCGGGCGGCAGCCTCATGC
>WYBE01000042.1 GCA_011526045.1 Nevskiales bacterium
GCGCACCTGGCGCAGGCCGGGCAGGCAGGCAGCACGCCGGCTGACATCAGCACGGCGCAGCGCGCCCGCGGGCCGCCGGAGCAGAGGACGTTCGATCTCAACTGAAGCCGTGTCACGCGCCTGGGATACGGGCGCGGCGCGGCCGACTGCGTCTGCCAGCTCGTGCAGTGCGAGAATCCGACCGTCACGTCGTCATTTCCGGCTGCACCAGCGCCGGCTGGCTAAACTGGCCCAAGCATGCCGGCCTTTGAATGTCTTATTCGCTCTGAAGCTCGCTTAAGTTTTCTTGAAGGGGTCAGACCCCTTCATTGTTGCGGTGTTTCCCCAGGATCGCCCTTTCGGCATATGCTGGCGGCGGGATGGGCCCAGAGGGAAGCGGTCATGAAGTCACCGCACACACGAGCACGTTTTGCCGGGATCGTGGCCTTGTCGGCGATGGCGCACACGGCGCTCGGCGACTCGCCCTGCTACAAGGACTATCGCGACACCACGCCCGCCGAGCGATCGCAAGTCACGACCGTACTCAAGGCCCTGCAGGCCGCGCTGCCGCCGGCGCCGGAAGGCTGGTTCATCGTCGTCGACACGGCGCAGGAGATCAGCGTCCCGAGCAGGATTTGCAGGGACACCGAGAACACCCCGTGGAGCTACGGCATCTCGCGCACGTACAAGCAGGCCACGGGCGCGGATGCACGCATGAAGCTCATCGAGGACCAGGCGTCGCGTCAGCAGGCGGCGATGCAGCAGGCCCAGCCGCGGATAGACGCCGCGCTGGCGAAGTACCAGAAAATCATGGGCCAGCAGATGGAGCTGAACCAGAAGGGTGACTACGCGGGCGCCGAGAAGCTCAATCCGCAGCTGGACGCGGCGCAGAAGGAGTACGAGGCGATCCTCAACGAGGTCCACAATCCCGAGGCGATGGCGGCCACCGACAAGGAGGTCAACCGGGATTTCGAAATGTCGATCAGGGTGAGCGTGAATCCCGGCTCGGAAACCGTCGGGCAGGGCGCAAAAGCGATCGCGCCGCCCGCCCACGCGAAGTCGGCGCAGCGCTGGCACGTCGAAAGCGAACAGGAGAGCACCGATCATGCGCTCTACCTGTTCGGCGCGTGGACGCCAGGCGCAAACGGCAAGTGGAACGCGGGATACCGTGCCGGCGCCGCGCCGGCGGCGCCCCATGCGATCTCTGTGCTCGTGCGCGGCGACCCGGAGCGCGTGGCCGCGACGATCCCGACGCTCAAGTTCCCGGCGTTCGAGGCGGCGGTCAGGTAACCGGGGGCTGGCGCTTGCAGCCCGCGGCCGTGCAGTTGGGCTTCCAGGCCCGACTGCATGGCGTCGAAGAGCAGCGCCACGAGGAACCCGTCGAGGCGCCCGGCCTCCATGTGCCGGGCATGGCTCGAATTGAACGCGTACCAGATCTCCCGGCGCTCGCCCGCGTTCTCGATCTCGCAGCTGATGCGGACCTCGCCGCCGGCCTCCCGGATCCGGAAGGGATGCAGGACCAGGCGGCCGCGGTCGGCGGAAGTGGCCGGCATCAGCGCACGTCGGCGGGCCGGGGCGATCGCGATGAAGCGTGATGCCGCGAATTCAGTCTCGTCGGCTGCGCGGTGCACATGGCCTGGCTCCCCCGTCCCAGCCCGCCCGAATTATGTCGAACTCCACCCTGAGCCTGACCTTGACAGGGCGCTGGAACCCGGCGCCAAAATAACCGCAGTCCCCGAGGGGGGGATAACAATGAACAACAGGATTGCCGTCTGCCTGTCGCTCCTGACGCTCGGAGTCTGCGGCTCCGTCCACGCCGCGCCGCTGCGCTTCCTCGTGGAAACCTGCAGTGAAGAATGCAGCCGCGAGGAGGGCGAGCTCCCCGTTTTCACGGAGGTCGAGGGCTCCAATAATACCGGGTACCTGTACGGCCAGACGAGTTGGCGCGTGCAGGCCCGTACGGAACTCGGTGCGCTGCACGGCTACGCGCACGCCGAGTCGAATCCGATCGCGCAGACCCCGGCGAACCAGTTGCCGCCCACGGTCGGCGGACACGCCATTGCCATCGTGACCGACTACATCAGTATCGCGGCTCCGCGCCCCGCGCTCGTGCCCGTCACGCTCGAAGTGACCCTCGTCGGATCCTGCAGCGGAACCGACGGCACCAATTTCAACGGCACGGAGCGCAGCACGTGCGCAGGCAGCGCCTCGCTGTTCTTCGCGGGCGTCGGCATCGGCATCGGCGAAACCGGGTCGAAGAGCACCACCCGGACGCTGGTGTTCCAGCCCAGCGACCCTGGCGGCCCGTTCGAGCTGACTTATCGCCTCGACGTCCACGGAGAGGCCACGAACGGCATGTTCACCGGTGACTTCTCCCACACGGCATTCTTCCGCGTCTTCACGACCGCGCCCGGCGTCAGCATCGTGAGCCAGAGCGGCTACGACTATGCGAGCCCCGTGCCCGTGCCCGCCGCCGCGTGGCTCCTGCTGCCGATGCTCGGCATGTTGGCGCCGTGGGTGAGGCGGAAGTGAACCTCGACGCCTGACCTGCGCGGGCGGCACGGGGCGCAGCACCCCTTGAACGGCCGCAGGGCCGCCCCACCCGCTGTGAGGGCCGTCCTGGACGCCCTTGCCGCGGCGGTTATCCCGGTGCGGCGCCCCTGGTGCGCGATCCGCCGCGCTGGGCCCGCTACATCGCCGACAGCCTCATCGAGACTTCGATCTCGCGCGACGTGCTGCTGCTCACGCGCGTGGACAAGCCGGCGCTGCTGCGACGGCTGTTCGAGCTGGCCTGCCGCTATTCGGGTCAGGTGCTGTCGTACACGAAGATGCTCGGACAGCTTCAGGATGCAGGCAATTCCACGACGCTTGCCCAGGGCCGAGCGTCACTACCGGGCATTCGTTGCGGCGCTACCAGATCGCGACTTCGTCTACCTGGGCGACACGGCACGCCTGCCCTACGGCACCAAGAGCGCGGCTTCCGTGGTGCGCTACGCCGGGCAGGCGGTCGATGCGCTGGTTGCGCGCGGCCTCAGCTACCTGGTGATCGCCTGCAACACCGCCTCAGCCGTCGCCCTGCCGGCACTGCGTGCCCACTACGCGCCGCTGCCCGTGCTCGGTGTGCTCGAGCCGGGCGCTGCCGCGGCCTGTGCCGGCCTGACGATCGTCGATTCCGCGGCGACGACCGCGCGTACGGGCGCGGGACGCTGCGTCTGCTGGCGACGGACGATGTCGTGCGCTTCGCACGCGTCGGAGCCACTTTCCTGCGCTAGCCGCGATACCCATCTTCATTGACAATGCCATATTTGTGATATAAAGTCACAAATATGGCATTTCCAGACCAACAAACCGTCATCCAGGGTGCCCGTACCCTGCTGCGACCGCTGGCAAGCCTGCTACTCCGCTGCGGCCTGACCTGGCGCGAGTTCGCCGAGCTGTCGCGCACCGTGTTCGTCGAGGTCGCCAGCCGCGAATACGGGCTGCGTGGCCGGCCGACGAATATCTCGCGCGTGGCGATCCTCACCGGCATCGGCCGGCGCGACGTGGGCCGGATCCGCGCCGGGCTGGAGGAGGCGAGTCCGGCGCTGCCGAACCAGACCACGGATGCGACGCGCCTGCTCTCGGGCTGGCATCAGGATGCGGAGTTCCTCGCCGCCGATGGCCAGCCGCGCGAGCTTGCGGCCGAAGGCAGCGGGGCGAGCTTCGAGGCGCTCGCGCGCCGCTATGCCCCCGACGTGCCGGCGAGCGCCATGCTCAAGGAACTGTGCCGCGTCGGCGCCGTGGTCGAGCTGCCCGCCGGGACGCTGCGCGCAGTGCGGCGTTTCTACCAGCCGATGCCGCTTGATCCGCAGTGGTTCCTCAACGCCGGCAGTGTCTTCGCGGATCTCGGCGTCAACATCAACCACAACCTCGCCGCTGGCAACAGCAGCGGCGAGCCGAGCCGTTTCCTCGGGCGCGCGACCGACAGCAGTGTCGATGCGGCGGCGGTTGCCGATTTCCGGGCCTTCCTCGAGCAGGAAGGCCAGCAGTTCCTCGAGCGCGTGGACGCATGGCTGACGCGCCACCGCCGGAGCGATGCCGCACCGGAAGGGCGGCGGATGGTCCGGCTCGGGGTGGGGGTATTCATGATCAAGGGCGATCCGGACAAGGAGTCGGGCAATGAATAGCGGCAGCGCAAGGACTCTGGTGATAGCGGCGATCGCCTGCGGCGTGGTCGCCTGCGGTGGTGGTGGTGGCGGTGGTGGGTCGACGGCCGGTATCGACCGGCTCGGCATCTCCTCGGGCACCATCACCGGCTTCGGCAGCATCTTCGTCAACGGTGTGGAGTGGCGCACCAGCGGCGCCGGGATCTCCGTCGACGATGGTCCCGGCACGGAAGCGGACCTGCGCCTTGGCCAGGTCGTGACCGTGCGCGGCACGCTCGATGCGAACGGCGCGGGCGGCAGGGCGGAGTCGATCGACTTCGACAATGAGGTCGAAGGTCCCATCGCCAGCATCGACGCTGCCGCGGCGAGCTTCGTGGTGCTCGGCCAGGTGGTGCTGACCAGCCCCGACACGGTCTTCGATGACAGCATCGTCGGCGGCTTCGCCGGTCTCGCGGTCGGCGACGAGGTCGAGGTGAGCGGCTACCGCGACGCTGCGGGCGCGATCCGCGCCACGCGCGTGGAGCAGCACGACGCCGGCGACGATTTCGAGGTCAAGGGCGTGGTGAGCGGGCTGGACCCCGTGGCGAAGACGTTCCTGCTCGGCAGCCTGGTGGTGAACTACGCCGGTGCGGTGCTGGAGGACTTCGGCAGCGACACCCTCGGCAACGGCGATTTCGTCGAGGTCGAGGGCGACTTCGCCGGCGGGGTGCTGGTGGCGGACAAGGTCGAGCGTGAGGACGACATCAGCGGCGACGCTGGCGACGAGAGCGAGGTCGAGGGCTACATCACGCGCTTCGTCTCGCTGGCCGACTTCGATGTCGCCGGTGTGCGCGTCACCACCAACGCCGGTACGGAGTTCGAGGGCGGCACGGCTGCCGATCTCGCCCTGGACCTGAAAGTCGAGGTCGAGGGCGAGTTCAATGCGGCCGGCGTGCTGGTCGCCGATGAGGTCGAGATCCGGGTGCAGCCGGACGATGCCGACGTGGAGATCGCCGGTGCGGTGACCGCGCTGCAGGCCGGGGGGTTTGCTATCCAGGGCGTGCAGGTGAAGGTCACGCCGACCACCCTCTGGAAGGACGACAGCAACGCTGCGCTGCCGACGTTCTCGCTCGCCGATCTGCGCCTGGGCGACTACGTCGAGATCCGCGGTGCCGAGGACGGGTCAGCGGCGGCCAACGACGTCATCGCCACGCGGGTCGAGCGCGACGACGATGACGACGAGTCGATCCTGCGTGGTCCGATCCAGGCCGAGAACGAGCCTGGCCTGACCGTGCTCGGCATCACGATCGACACCACCGGCGCGGTGTTTCGCGACGAGGACGACAACCCGATGAGCGAAGCGGCGTTCTTCGCCGCGGTCGGTGTCGGCGATGTGGTCAAGGCCGAGACGGACGTGCCAGGTGCCTTCAACGGCAACTCGTTCGTCGCCGAAGAGGTCGAGATCGAGGACTGAGCGTCACGGACCCCTGATGGGTCCGGTGACCGGAGGCTGGAACCGCGAGGTTCCAGCCATTTTCCCGTGCAACTACCGGGGGCAGATTCGCGACTCTGCCGCGCTACTCGGCCGCCTCTGCCGGTGGTGCCGCGGACCGGTCTGCCTTCGGCGAGCCGCCGAAGTAGTACTCGACGCCGAGGTTGATCGTCCACAGGTCGCCGACGTCGGCGTTGAACCAGTCGAAGTCGGCGCGAAAGCCGAAGCGGTCACTGACCGACCAGATGGCGCCGGCATCGCCGACACAGTGCAGGCAGTCATTTGCGGTCCGGTAGCCACACTGCATTTCCATGCACCGTTCCGGTCATCTGATATCCCAGGCTGAGGATGTTTTTCGCAATCCAGTCTGAGCTCAGAAGAGTGCTCTCCGCGAGCAGTTCCACTACCAGCACCGGCCGACAGCGCGCTATGGTCTTCAGCGCACCGGTGAGCGCTGCCTGTTCGTGCCCTTCGACATCGAGCTGAATGATCGATACCTGTCGATCCTGTGGAACGACCTGATCGACCGTCACCATCGGCACCCGCTCGACCTGACCTGCCGACTGCACATCGTCGCCCACGATTGTGCTCGAACCGCCTCTGGCCAACCCGTCAGCATCGGCCGTCAGCAGCGCACGCTCTTCAAAATTTGCGCCCAGTCCGGACCTGCGCAGTTCAACATTCCTGATGCCATTGAGAAGGAGAGTGATCTGCGCGCAGCGGTAATTCTCCAGGTTGGGCTCAAAGGCCCAGACTGTGCCCTGGCACGCCGGCGACAGAGCCGGCAGAAAGTCACCAAAGTAAGTGCCCGCATGCACGACGTCCCCCGTGCCACAGTGGGCTCTCATGAACTCAATCGTATTGGGCTCATACACTTCCCCGTGCAGAATCATTTTCGCCGCAGGGCGGTGCATGGAGGCCAAAGGGACGCAATAGGCGCCATAGCGATTGTAGGCCACCGCACACTTCAGGGCCGTCAGGCCCCCAGATGGTTCCTGCGTCAGCGAAGGCATGGCCGAACTCGATTCCGGAGTAGGCGTATGAACCGCATTGACCGTGCCGGGATTCTATCCTCTCCAGCGGTGATCAGACCGATGGCAATCGCCTGCGACACGCCCAATGCCGTGTGGCTGGCCGACATCAGCATGCGCCAGAGCATGTCCCGGCGTGGCAACTGCTACGACAACGCACCGACGGAGAGCTTCTTCTCCAGCTTCAAGGGCGAGTATCCCGAGCACCACCACTTCGCTACGCGCGACGCCGCTCGAAGCGCCGTACTCACCTACGTGGAGAGGTTCTACAATCCCGTCCGGTTACACTCCAGCATCGGGTACCGGCCGCCCAACGAGTTCGAGACGATGCTCAGCAGCATGTGCTCGACATCATCACCGCCGACCCCTATTTCAAGGCCGGCCTGTGGCCACGGATCCGCGTTCACGCCTGCAGGGATCTGATCAACACATGGAAACCAACGACCTGACGGGACCTTCAACCGAATGACTGCCGGATCCACGCGCCTCCCCGCCGCCGAGCTCGCCAGGCGCCTCAAGGATTGCCTGGGCGACAGCTGCGTCCTCACCGGCGACACGGAGCGCGAACTCTATTCCGGCGACCTCTACACCCAGGGCAGGCTGGCGGCCGCGGTCATCCGGCCGACCGACAGCGCCACGCTGGCCAGCGCGGTACGACTGGCCTCGGCCGCCGGCTACGCGCTGGTCCCGCGCGGTGGCGGCCTGTCCTATACCGAGGGCGTGTGTCCGCCGTCGGAGTCGTCGGTGGTCATCGACACTACGGATCTCGGCGGGCTCGTGGATTTCGATCCGGGCAACATGTATGTGACGGTCGGCGCCGGCAC
Source organism: Nevskiales bacterium (assembly GCA_011526045.1). Classification (GTDB taxonomy): domain Bacteria; phylum Pseudomonadota; class Gammaproteobacteria; order Steroidobacterales; genus QUBU01. The sequence continues at coordinate 7,451 of WYBE01000042.1, forward strand.
GACCTGGGAAACGATCCACGACGCGCTCGCGCCGCATGGCCTGCGCCTGCCCTTTTTCGGCACCTTCTCCGGGCGCCGGGCCACGGTCGGCGGCGGGCTGTCCAACGGCGCCGTGTTCCTCGGCACCGCGCGTTACGGCGGGGCCACCGAGAATGTCATCGGCCTCGAAGTCGTCACGGCCGATGGCCGGGTGCTCCGTACCGGAAACGCCGGATTCCAGCACGGCAAGCCCTTCTACCGGACCCATGGGCCGGACCTGACCGGTTTGTTCCTGCACGATGGCGGCGCGCTCGGTATCAAGACCGAAGCCACGTTCCGCCTGATCGAGATGCCCCGGCACAACCGGTATCTGTCACAGGCGTTTCCGGATGCGGCGGCGGCAGCCCGTGCACTGTCGGCGATCGCCCGTTCCGGCGCGGCGGAAGAAGCCTACGTGTTCGATCCGCAAAGCACGGCCAGGAACATGGCCGGCGGCACGTTGCAGGGCGATCTCAAGCGGCTCGGCAGCATCGTCACGGGCCAGGAGAACCTGCTGGCGGGGCTCAGGGCCGGTGCCAGGGTCATCGCGGGCGGCAAGCGCGTCGTGCCGGCGGGTGCGTGGTCGCTGCACCTGGTTTGTGCCGGTCGCGCGGCTGCTGCGGCTGATGCCGACTTGAGGCTATGCCGTCGGCTGCTCGCAACGACAGGTGGCACGGAGATTCCGGCGTCCATCCCGCTGGCGGTGCGCGCCGCGCCCTTCGACAGCCTCAATGGTGTCCTGGGGCCGCGGGGCGAACGCTGGGCCGCGATAAATGCCAAGGTGCCGCACGGCGATGCGACGGACTTGATCGATGCCCATGACCAGTTGATCGAGCGGCATCGTGCCGGATTGCAGGACGCCGGCGTGGAAGTGTCCATCCTGCTGTCGGCGATGCAGACCCACGTGTTCAGCTTTGAATCGGTGTTCCACTGGCCCGACAGCTGGCTGCCGATGCATCGGGCGGTGCCGGACCCCGCGCACCTCGGCCGGCTGGTGGAATCGGCGCCAAACCCGGCGGCACGGGAACTGGTTGCTCGGTTGCGGGCCGAGCTGCTGGCCCTCTTCGACCAGGCCGGCGCGGCATCGAACCAGCTGGGGCGCACCTACGGCTATTTCGGGAAGATGGCGCCGGAAACCAGGGCGCTGCTGGTGGCGCTCAAGGCCGAACTTGATCCACAGGGCCTGATGAACCCCGGCGTCCTTGGCCTGCCGGTCGGCAACACCGCGCCGGATCTTGCCGCCACCTCGCACTCCCTCGGCAGGGCACCGCGATAGCCATGCCGGTCCACGCGATCCTCGTGCTCCACATCATCGTCGTGGGCCACTGGCTCGACCGGGGCTCGCTGGAGGCACCCGCAGGCGAGCAGCGGCAGGGGGCGAGCAGTGTGCCGGCGGACGACACCCCGGCTCACGGTCCCCGCGGGCCATCAGGCAGGTGCTGGCAAACCGAGCCTCACCAGCAGAGCCCGGTAGTGCGGGTCTGACTTCAGCAAGCCGAAGTGCCGGCTGGTGAGAATCTCGGTCAGGCCGCCATCTCGCTGTTTGAACGCGCGCTCGAGCCATGTGAGCGCCGCCTCGCGCTCCCCGCGGAAGGCGTAGATCTCGCCGATCTGGTAGGCGGCGACCGTGCCGTAGCCGGCTACGAGGGCATTCAGGGCCGCGTCGGCTTCTGTCCGCCGGCCGCGTGCGAACCCGATCAGTGCCTCGCCATAGAGTTTCCAGAGCGGATCGCTCTCGTGCGCGATGACGCTGGCGGCATCATCCATCTTGCCCTGCGCGAGCAGCGTTTCTGCGAGCATGACGTACAGACCCCCACCCGAAGGCATCATCTCGATGACGTGCCGGGCGAGTGCTTCGGCGTCCCGGTTCTGGCCGAGCACCAGATAGACGCGGGCGAGGTTGTAGCGAAGTCCGGCCCGCAGCGGGTCGAGTTCGATGGCCTGCCGGTAGCGTGCGATGGAGCGCTCGAAGCGTCCCATCGTCTGGTCCTGCAGCGCGGCCTTCATCAGGATGTCCGGGTTACGTGGCGCCAGCTGAACTGCACGATCGAGGCTCGCGTCGGCCGCCGGCCAATTCCAGTCGTAGACCGCCTGGATGTAGCCGATCGCCGCATGCGCATGGGCGAGCGCCGGATCGAGTGCAAGCGCGCGCTCCGCCGCCGCGCGGCCGAGGCGATAGCCCTCGTCGAGCGGCATCTGCACGGTATATGAGGCCCGCGATGTATAGGTCTCCGAGAGCCCGACCCACGCCAGTGCATCGCGCGGATCGAGTTCGACTGCTGCCTGGAAATGCGCGAGCGCGAGGTCGAGCGCGTCGCGGGTGCGCAACTCGAGCTGGAAACGGCCCTGCAGGTAGCGATTGTAGGCCTCGATGTCGCGCCGCGCGGGCGCAGCGGCCGGGTTGGAGACGGTGAGGCGTACTTTGAGCGCACCGGCCACCGCGGCCGCAATCTCGTCCTGCAAAACAAAAATGTCGTCGACATTCCGGTCGTAGATCTCAGACCAGAGTTGCGAGCCGTCAGCGGCGCGAATGAGCTGCGCCGTGATGCGCAGGTGCTTGCCCGCCTTGCGCACACTGCCCTCGAGGAGATGGGCCACACCGAGCGACTCCCCGATCGCGCGCAAATCCTCGTGCCGGCCCTTGTACTGGAACGACGAGGTCCGGCCGATGACGCGCAGATCCTCGATACGCGCCAGCGCGGTCATCAACTCCTCCGAGAGCCCGTCCGCAAAGTACTCCTGGTCCCGCGACTGGCTCATGTCCATGAATGGCAGCACGGCGATGGAGCGCGCATCCCCGGTGACCACGGCCGGCATTGGCGCAACCGGCTCCGGCGCCGCGTGCTCCGGCATCAGCCGGTCGACGGCGATGGTGACGATGGCGACGGTGGCGAGTAACCCGATGGCGATATCGAGCTTGCGGCGGGTCGTAGCGGCTGCTGCTTCACCGCCCGGCGGCCGTTCGACCTTCCTGAAGCCCTCAGGCGTGATTTCATAGATCCACGACAGGACAAGAACCACCGGAAATCCAAGTACGAGCAGCGTCAGCACGAGCTTGCCGGCCCATGGCGGTACGTCCAGTATGCCGAACAGCACACTCGCGGCCCGGAGAGTGGCCCATGACGCGGCGATATAAAGAACCGCGATGCGCACGACGTTTCGGCGCTTCAGCTCGGCGAACAAGGACACGCTGATACCCTCCCTCGACGCCGCAGTCGGCCGCGTGCGTACTCTAGCGCATCGCCTTGCCGCACCGGGATGCCTTCCGGCACGCGAGTCATGGCTGACGAGAGCCGGCGTTTCTACGGGCTGCAGTTCCATCCGGAGGCGACCCACATCGACCGCGGGCAGCGCGGATCATCGAGCGCTGTACGCGCGACCTCTGCGGCTATCCGGACGCCTGGCGGCCGGGCAACAGCCGCTGGGTGGAATGCGTAAGGGGATCGCTGCGGCCGGTAGCGTCCCGGCAAGAAAATCAGGGGGCAACACGCAGTGACCCTCCCGCTCACACAGAACCGAGCGCCCGTGAGCAGTCCGGGTCAGGACTGGCTGGTGGCGGCGGGTGGCTTGCCAGGCTGCAGCGCCACGACGAGGGTTTCCGGCCCGCTGTGCACGCTTGCTGCCGCTCCGAGTTCACTGACGAATACACCGGCGTTGCCCGGCACGCGCTCGTGCAGCGCCGCGGCGAGTCGCGCCGCCGCGTCCGGCAGCCCCGCGTGCGCCACCGCGAAGCGGTAGCGCTCGCCGGCGGCGAGCGTCGCGGTCAACCGGGCGAGCAGTGCGGCCACCGGGTCCCGGCCGCGCAGGAACACCCCGCTGACGCCGACCGCGCCCTGGCCCATGTGGAGCACCGGCCGTACGGGGAGTGCGCGGGTCAGCCAGCGCAGGCTCTCCGGCAGCCGCCCGCCGCGGGCCGCCCAGGCGAGGTCTGCTACGACGGCAAAGCTGCGCGTCGCTGCGGCGGCGCCCCGCACGGAGTCGAGCAACTCGGCGACGGGCATCCCGGAGCGCGCGCACTCTGCTGCATGCAGGGCGACCAGCCCCTGGCCGATCGAGGCGTTGCGGCTGTCGATCACCGTGATCCGGTGCGGCGCGCTGCTGCGCCGTGCCGCCGTCTGTGAGGCCTGCCAGGTGCCGCTGACCTGCCGGTCCAGGCTGATCGCGACGACGTGTTCGTGGTGGCTGACGAGGTATTCGTACACCCGGCGCAGGTCTCCCGGGGCGGGCTGCGATGTGCGCGGCTGCACGGGACTCGAATCGAGCTCGCGCAGGAAGTCACCGCTCGTCAGGCTGACCTTGTCGAGAAAGGTGCGGTCCGCGAAATGGATGCGCAGCGGGATCATGTGGATGCCGAGTTCCTCGCAGAGCTCCTCGGGCAGATCGGCGCCGGAGTCCGTGACCACCGTGATCGCCTGGCCGGCGTGCGATCGCGTCTGCGCCTGCCTGCGCATGTCGTCGGCCTTTTCGCCGGCGACCGTGCCAAAGCGGCCCGCGGCGGCAAACACCGCTCCCGGGTCGTTGGTATGAATGTGGATGCGGACCTTGCGGCGGTTGCCCGCGAGCACGAGGCTCGTGCCGAGCGTGCCGAGCTCGTCATGCAGCCGGCGCCGGTCGATCGTCGGGCCGGCGACGATGCACTCCGTGCAGAACCGGAACTCGATGGACTGGCCCGTGGCCTCGACGACGATGTGCCCAGGCTCGTCGCGTGCGGCCATGGCGGGTGATGGCAGCTGCGCTTCGGGCACCGCCCGGCCGAGGGCGCCGGCGACGAATCCCTCCAGGAAGGAGAGAAAACCGCGTGCGCCGGCATCCTCGACCCCGGCGCGCCGCAACGCGGGCAGTGTGTTGCGGGTGGTGGCCACCGCCTCGCCGGCCGCGGTGAGCGTGAGTTCGAGTGCCGCGGGGAGGTCGCCCGGCTGCTCGCGGCTTGCCTGGCTGAGCCGCCCGGCCACCGCCGAGATGACGCTGATGATCGTGCCTTCCTGCGGCGCATCGAGGGCGCCGCGGGCGTAGCGATCCGCATTGGTGAACGCGTCGGCCAGCGCGGCGAGGTCCAGTTCGCGGCGCTCGCCGACCGCGTCGGCGAGACCTTGCAAGAACTCGGCGAGGATCGCCCCGGAATTGCCGCGGGCGGCATCGATCGCGGCATCCGCCGCCGTGGCCAGCAGCTCACCGGCGCCCTCGGCCGGTGCGGCGACCAGCGCCTGATCCACGGCGCCGAGCGTCAGCGCCATGTTGGTGCCGGTGTCGCCATCGGGCACGGGAAAGACATTGATGCGGTTGAGCAGGTCGGTCTGCCCCAGCATCTGCGCGATGCCTGCGCGCAGCGCCCGGCGCAACAGTTCCCCGTCCATGCGCGACGTGTGGATGGTCAATCCCGCGTCAGCAGGAAACGCTGGCCATTCTCGCTCAGCACCACGCCCTCGGGAGTGATCTCCTCGACCTGCGGCCCTTCGGCGAGTTGTGCACCCTCGGTGTACTTGCGCATGTTGACGAATACGAAGCGCTCGGCGGGCGTGTCGCTGAAGACATGAATGTCGAGGTGCAGGGGTCGGGTCGGCACAGCGCCGCTGGCCATGAGCTGCCCGGCAGTCGGCAGGGCGTCGGTGACCGTGCCGGGCTGCGGGGCGGAAGGTTCCGTAACCGGCGCAACGGCCGGGTCGGGCACGGCCTGGCTTGCGTCCGTCCGGGGCGGGGTTGCCGCCAGCGGTTCATCGGGCTCCAGCGCTGGCATGTCGGCCATGGCCTCGTAATCGGCATCGGCCTGGGCTCGGGGCCTGGATTCAGCAGGAGCGGGCGCTGCGATTCGCGGTGAGCCGGGTGCTGTGGCAGCGATCGTCGGGGGCGGCGCAGGCGGCGGGCGGTCACTGCGCAGCCAGACGAAGGCCAGCAACAGCAGGTTTGCCGTGAGCACGACGACCAGCAGCGGCAGCCAGATCGCGCGCCGCCGCGCGGGCGGGCGCAGGCCCGCATCGGCGAGACCCGGGCCGGACTGGCGCTGCCGCTCGGTCTCGCTCTTGCGCAGGGCATCGAGGATGAACGACATGCAGCCGTGCTCCGGTTAATTGGCCCACGCCAGTCGCGGCGTGTCGGCCAGGCCGAGGTCGGCGATGATGGCAATCTGCGTCTGCTGGCTGACGAGTCCGTCGGCCGTCAGTTGCCGTTCGCGCTGGTATTGACGCACCCGTGCCTCGAGCGGGCCGTCGTAGACGTCGGATTGCATCGGGGCGATCGGTTCGCCCTGAATGGTCGCCAGGCTGGCGCGCAGCCAGCGGATGTCGGGATCGCGCATGCCCGGCACGAATGCCTTGACCTCCGTCGTCTGCGGGCGCCACAGCAGCAGGTATTCGCCCTGCCAGAAATCGGCGATCTCGCCGACTGCGACGCGATGCTCGCGCCCGTCCATCACCAGCACCGCAATGCCGTCGCGCAGGCCGGTCAACACCGCCTGCCGCTCGGCACCGCTGCGGCTTCGCAGCGTGAGTATCACCGGCGTATTGAGGGTGCGCACTTCGTCGAGGCCACCCCGCTGCAGCAGGCAGCGAAGGCCGGTGGCCTCCGCCTGTTCGCAGGCGTATTCGGGCCCGCTGGCATAACGGGCTCCCCACAGGCCGAACAGGGTGGCGAAGGCCTGGTCGGCATCCTGCCCTGACCATGGATCCTCGAGCAGGTCCCCGAGGTTTTCGAGTTGCCGGTTGCGCTCGATGCTGCCGGAGGCCTGTGCGGCGGCCGATGCGACGGCGTCTGCTGTCGCGGCAGGCGGTGGCCGCGTCGCCGTGCTGGCCCACCACGCAATCGCCGCGAGCACCGCGACGCCGGCGCATGCGGGTAGTGCGCGGGGCAACCAGCGGTTCCACGACGCCATGACGCCGACCGGCCGGTCGTAAACCTCCGCGGCAGCCCGGCGCACGATATCCCGGGTTACCTGGTTCGACTCGGCGGTGAAGGCGCCGAGCAGGGCGCGGTCGGCGATGACGTTGATCATGCGCGGAATGCCGCGGCCGAGGCGGTAGATCTCGCGCCGCGAGCCATCGGCAAAGATCCGCCCGACACCGCCCGCGACCCGCACCCGGTGGTCGATGTAGGCCTCGGTCTCGTCGCGCGACAGCGGCTTGAGGTGATAGCGGCCCGTGATGCGTTGCGCGAGCTGCCGCATGTCGTTGCGCGCCAGCAGTTCGCGCAGTTCCGGCTGCCCGATCAGGATGATCTGCAGCAGCTTCTGCTTGGTCGTCTCGAGGTTGGTGAGCAGGCGCACCTGCTCGAGCACGTCCGGCTGCAGGTTCTGCGCCTCGTCGACGATCAGGATAGTGCGCCGGCCGCGGCTGTGATTCTCGAGCAGGAAACGGTTCAGCGCGTCGGTCAGCGCCTTGACGCTGCCGCGCGCGTCCGGGAGCGGGACGTGCAGTTCCTCGCAGATGGCGCTGAGGAACTCGATGCGGGACAGCTGCGGGTTGAGGATCAGCGCGACGTCAGCGGTATCGGGCAGTTGCTGCAGCAGACTCCGCACCAGCGTGGTCTTGCCGGTGCCGACCTCGCCGGTCAGCTGGATGAAGCCGCCGCTCTCGCGCACGCCATAGAGAAGATGGGCAAGCGCCTCCGCATGCCGCTCGCTCATGAAGAGGTAACGCGGATCCGGCGTGATCGAGAAGGGCTTCTCGTGCAGCCCGAAAAAGCTTGTGTACATGGCCGAGCCCATCGACTGCGTCTCCGTGCGGCGGTTCGTTGTGGCCGGCCGGAGACGCCCCGCAAAACGGACCCATTCTAGTGCGGAAATGCGCGCGCAACGGCGCCGAAACGGTACCAGGGCGCACTTTTCTCCGGAAGCAGGTGGATTTCGCGGCTACTCGCCGCGCAGCATGATGTGCCGGGCCATCCAGCGCAGGCCCTCGGCCTCGTCGCCGAGATCATCGATCGCGTTCATCGCCGACACGAGCAGTTCGGTTGCCCGTTCGTTGGCCTGCTGCAATCCGAACAACGCCGGGTAGGTGGCCTTGCCCTTGAGCTCGTCGGAGCCACCGGCGTGATCGGCCGCGGTGTAGTCGAGGATGTCGTCGCGAATCTGGTAGGCGACGCCGAGCGCATCGGAAAACCGTTCGAGGCGGTGGATCCGCTCGATGCCGGTCCCGGGGGCGCAATGGGCGGCCGCCAGCACGCTGGCGCGAAGCAGGCGTCCGGTTTTCAGCCGGAACATGTGTTCCACCTCGGCGGTATCGAGCCGTTGCTGCTCGGCCATCAGGTCGAGCGCCTGGCCGCCGGCAATGCCGTTGGGACCACAGCCCTCGGCCAGCAGACCGACGAGACGGATCTGCCGTTCAGGCTGGTCCGCCAGGGCGGTGGCCGTAACGAGCACCTCGAAGGCGAGTGGCTGCAGCGCGTCTGCGGCGAGGATCGCGGTGGCCTCGTCGAACGCGCGGTGGGTGGCCGGCCTGCCGCGTCGCAGGTCGTCGTCGTCCATGGCTGGCAGGTCGTCGTGGATGAGCGAGAACGCGTGCATCAGCTCGATTGCCACCGCCGGCGGGTCGAGCCGGTCGACATCGACTTGCAGCGCCTCGCCGGTCGCGTACACGAGCAGGGGCCGCAGGCGCTTGCCACCGCCGAGCACGGCGTAGCGCATCGCCTGGTGCAGGCGCTGCGGCGGTCGCACCGGCTGCGGGAGCGCGCGCTCGAGGGCAGCCTCGATACGCGCCTGGTAGGCATTGATCCGGTCTGCGAAAGCCAGAGGAGTGATTCCGGGGTTGCGACGCCGGGTCACAGGATAGACCGGCGGTGCGTGCGGCGGGAGCCCTATAATCGCCGGCAGGGAGCGCCGGACCAGTCTCGGCCCGCCAGACGCTTTATCTATGCGCGCCACCGCCATCGCCCATCCGAACATCGCCCTGATCAAGTACTGGGGCAAGCGCGATGCCGCGGAGAATCTGCCGGCCGTCGGCTCGCTGTCGGTCACCCTCGATGCCATGCGCGCGCGCACCACGGTGGAGTTCGACTCCGGCCTGCAGCAGGACACCGTGCGTCTTGACGGCGCGGAAGATGCCGGGACCACGCAGCGTGTCAGCGCCTGCCTCGACCGGTTGCGGCAGCGTGCCGGCCGGAGCTGGCGTGCACGTGTGGACAGCGACAACGACTTTCCCACCGGCGCGGGGCTGGCCTCCTCGGCGGCGGGGTTCGCCGCGCTCGCAACCGCGGCCGCGGCGGCGCTCGATCTGCGGCTTGCCCCGGGGGAACTCGCCGACATTGCCCGCATCGGTTCCGGCTCGGCGCCGCGTTCCCTGTTCGGCGGCTTCGCCCTGCTGCGCAACATCCCGGGCGACCGCGTGAGTTGCGAACCGCTGCTCGCGCCTGCCGACTGGCCGCTACGCGTGGTGGTGGCGATCACGGAATCGGCGCGCAAGGCGGTCGGATCCCGCGACGGCATGGCGCTCAGTCGCGACACCTCACCGTATTACGCCGAATGGGTGCGCAGCCACGCGGCCGATCTCGACCGTGGTGAGCGCGCGGTGCGCGCGCGCGACTTCGCGGGGCTGGCCGACATTGCCGAGCACAGCTGCCTGAAGATGCATGCAGTCATGATGACGACGCGACCGGCACTCCTTTACTGGACGCCGGCCACGCTCGCCTGCATCCGGATGGTGGCCGAACTGCGACGCACCGGCACGCCGGTGTTTTTCACCGTCGATGCGGGGCCGCAGGTCAAGGCGGTGTGCCTGCCCGAGACTGCCCCGAGCGTTGCTGCGGCCCTCGGCAGCCTCCAGGGCGTGACGCGGGTTGTCGTATGTGGCCTCGGCGCGGGCGCGCGCGTGACCGATGACTGAGGCACACGCGCCCGGCAAGCTCGTCGTCAGCGGCGAGTATGCTGTGCTCGGGGGGGCGCCCGCGATCGCCGTCGCGATGGATGCGCGCGCGCGTGCGCAGGTGCATCCGGCCGACGGGATCTGCCGGCTCAGCGTTGCCGGCGACGGTTGCTGGTCGTTCACCTGGCGCGATGGGCTGCCGCAGTGGCGCGAGCAGCCGCCGGCGGGCCAGGGGCTCATCCTCGAAGCGGTGGCGGCGACGCTCGGCGAGGCCGGCTCACCGCAGTCGGCGGCGCTGGAGATCTCGCTCGATACGCGCGCATTCCAGGTCGCGGAGGCGGGGCAGCGCGCGATCAAGCTCGGCCTTGGCTCGAGCGCGGCGCTGACGGTTGCCCTGACCGCCGCGTTGCTCGCGCACGCCGGTGGCACCGTGGACCGCGTGGACCTGTTCGGCATCTGCGCGCGCGCGCACCGCCGCTTCCAGCATGGCGCGGGCAGCGGGCTCGACGTCGCCGCGGCCGTGCACGGCGGGGTGGTGCAGCTGGCCGGTGTCGGTGGCGCCGTGCGTCATCACCCCTGGCCGGACGGTCTCGCGTGGCTCGCGATCTGGTCGGGCGAGAGCGCGTCCACGCCGGACTTGCTCCGGCGCTATGAAGCGTTCCGGCAGGCCGAGCCCCTGCGTTTCGGGCGCCATGATGCCGGCATGCGCGCGATCGCGGCGGCGGTCGCGCGGGCCTGGGAGCGGCAGGAGCTGGCCACGTTGCTGCGCGCGCTGGCCGACTACGACGATGCCTTGCGTTCACTCGACGCCGGTGCCGGCCTCGGAATCTACACGCCGGCCCACGAGCGTCTCGCGCGGTTCGCTGCGCTGGAGGGCGCGGTCTACAAGGTGTCCGGGGCGGGGGGTGGCGACTTCGGCATCGCGTTCGCGGACTCGCCCCTGGTCATCAGCCGGATTGCCGCCGCGCTGGCGCGCGAGCACGTCCTGACATTGCCCGGCAACGCCATCGCCGCCGGCGTCACGGTGGACTGACCGCTGCCGAGGTGAACGGCGCAACGTCGCTACCGGGTGTCGGTGCGGAGCGACCGACTGCCGGCAGCAGCCTGTCAGCGCGGGCCGCGTGTTCGACGCGGCCCGCGCCCCCGGTCTGTATCACTCGACCGTAATGGTGACCGGCTCGGACGCCACCGGCGGATCGTGCGGCACATGGTTGCCGTCGCCGAGCAGGAGTTGCAGCGTGTGCTGGCCCGGCGCCAGTTCTATCTGTGCCTCGACCTGTGCTTTTCCGAAATGGATGTGGTTCGCATCCGTCGGGATCGGCTGATCGGGCGCGGGCATGCCGGTGTCGACCAGCAGGTGATGGTGCCCGGTGCCGGGATCGTGGTTACCCGCGGGGGCCAGCGCCATGCCCTCGATCGCGAACCGGACCGTGACGGGTGATTGCACGACCGCGCCGGCAGCAGGTTCGATGATCCGCACGCTGGCACCCGTCGGCGCCGGGGTGCGCGGCATGGCCGCGGGTGCTGCGGTGCTGGGCGCGGCTGCGGGAGCTGCCGGCGCTTGAGCCGGCGGCGGTGATGGCGGTCCGCCGCAGGCTGCGAGCCCGACGAATGCGGTGGCGACGGCAGTGACACACAAGCGGTTGGTCATGGCGATCCTCCGATGCTGATCGCTCTTATCTTACGGTTCTTCGCGGATCTGTGGGGACGCTGCGCGGCCGCGGGATTCGGGTCCGGACGGCCTGCGCCGGGACGCTCGCGACGCACGTCCTGTGCTGCGCTCGCTCGGGTTCGGCTGCGGCTGCGCTCCTGCTGCGCCGGCCTCACACGCCCGTTACAGGCCGTCCGGACCCGCAGCTATCGTCAAACAGCGGCCGGCGAACGCCGGGCCACCCCCACTCGCACCTGCGAGGCAACGGTGCGGGCGGTTCCGGCGCTTGGCGAAGGACCTGCGTGGTCTTAACGCCCCGCCTGCTCCCTGCGCGCGCCGCACCGGCAGCGGGGTGCCGTCGCACACCGCGAACTGTGCGCTGCGTACCGGCGGTCGGACCGCGACCGCCCATAGGCTACCGGTTCCGAACCTGGCGCGGGGTTGCACGGTGGCGGCGACGAATGCAGCGATTGTCGACGGCGGCTTGCTCCGCCGGCTCACCGATCTGGTGCTTTGCAGCCGCTGTCTGCGCCACGGCCGGAAGCGCCCGGTCGCGCAGGTCATCTCGCACCGGCACCGCCCGCGCACGCTGTGCCCGCAGTGCCGGGCTGAGTTATCGCCGCCATGGAGCGCATCGCCAGGCGCCAGTCACCCGCTGTAGTGAGCCACGCAGGCCCCGGGCCGGAGTCGATCAGCCCGGAGTGTGAGTCGCACGCCTGGCGCTGAGGAGCCACAGCCAGGCAATCCCGCCAAGCCCGCTCAGCACCGAAGCGGTGATAACACCGATCTTCGCCATCAGGAGCTTGTCCGGCTGTTCGGCGAAGGCCAGTTCTGCGATGAAGATCGACATCGTGAAGCCGATGCCGGCCAGGAGCGACACCGCTGCGATGTGCGCAAAGCGGGTTCCCGCAGGCAACTGTCCGATGCCCATGCGCAGCGCGAGATAGCTCGCGCCGGCGACACCCACGAACTTGCCGAGCATGAGACCGGCGATGACCCCGAGCGCCACCGGATGCGAGAGCGTGGCGGGGAAGGCGGCCAGGTCGAGCGGTATGCCGGCGTTGAAGAACGCGAATACCGGTATGACGAAGAACGCCACCGGCAGGTGCCAGATGTGCTCCAGTCGCTGCAAGGGTGTCTGTACGGCGGCGACGCCATTGTCCAGTGCCTGCACCACGGCGCGCAGTGCATCGTTGGTCATGATGCTGGTTCCGGGCACGTGGCTTGCGTCCACCCGCTCCAGCATCTGGCGGGCATGTGCGCTGAACGCGACCGGGTCGTACTTCGGCCGCGCCGGCACGCTGAAGGCGCCGAGCACGCCGGCTAGCGTGGCATGCACGCCCGATTGCAGCATCGCGTACCAGAGCAGCACGGCGACGCAGAAGTAGGGCACGATGCGGCGGATGCCCGCGAGATTCATCATCGCCAGCACTCCCAGCAGGCCGGCGGTCGCGGCGAGCCAGGCGGGCGCCAGCGCGTCGGTGTAGAACAGCGCAATGACCAGCACCGCGCCGAGATCATCGACGATGGCGAGCGCCACGAGGAAGGTGATCAGCCCCCGCGGAACGCGGGCGGCCAGCAGTGCCAGTGCGCCCACCGCGAATGCGATGTCGGTGGCCATCGGCACGCCCCAGCCGCGGGCCGCGCTGCCCTCCGGGTTGATGGCGAGGTAGACGAGCGCCGGCACCAGCATGCCGCCGATCGCGGCCACGATGGGCAGCGCCGCCTGGCGCAGGTCAGCGAGTTCGCCGACCAGCAGCTCGCGCTTGAGCTCCATGCCGACGACGAAGAAGAAAAACGCCATCAGCCCGTCATTGACCCAGTGATGCAGCGATTTCTCGATGGACCACCCGCCGACCCCGAAGCTGACCGGGACGTGCAGCAGCTGTGAATAGGCCGCGGCCAGCGGACTGTTCGCGACGATCAGGGCGATGACGGTCGTGATCATCAGCAGCAGTCCGCTGGTGGTCTGCCGGTGGATGAACTCCTCGAACGGCGTGATGACGCGCTCGAAGGCCCGCTCCCACGGCGCGTACATGACGCCTTTCGCGGGCTGCGGTCCGGTGGTGTGACGTGCTGTCATCGGCTGATCGGCTCCGAACGGGGTCTGCCTCCTTCCGGGTCCGGGTAAACGCTGCCGCTCCACGAGCGCGCTGCGGTGAGCGCGCCGGTGCACCCGGGCGTTCGCCGCGCAACCGCTCCGGCTCTCAGGCGTCGCCGGCGGCCCGGCCGATTTCCCCGGAGTCGAAATCGTCCACGGCGACCAGTTCCATCACCAGTGCATCGTGCCGGCGCATCTGGTCGGCCTCGGAGGCGTTGATGATGCCCTGGCGTTCCGCCGAGTCGATCCGTTCGAGCGGGTGCTCCGCGTCGATCAGGCCGCTGCGGATCGCTTCACGGATCCGCTCCTCGATCGGCAGGAGTGCTTCGGCACGCTCCAGCGCCCGCTGCAGGAGGCCGAGAGGACAGTCGGCCTCGTTGGCTGCGTAGATCCCGGCGCACAGCCGCTCGCGGGTCTCGGTCGGCCGGGAGATCAGCGCGACCAGTTGCTGGCCGAGATCGTCAGGCGGAGCCGAGAACATGCGCCCGCGTGGAAAGATCAGGGCGCGCAGCGCGATCGCGACGCGACGGTCGGGCAGGTTGCGCAGAAAGCCGTGCAACTGTTCCTGCGCGTGGTAGAGGAGCGTCCGGCAGGCCCATTCCACCAGCGGCAGGTCGGCTGCGGGCTGGCCCTGGTTCTCGTAGTGCTTGAGGACCATGCTCGAGAGGTACATCGCGCTGAACACGTCGCCGAGGCGCGCCGACAGCATCTCGCGGCGCTTCAGCGAGCCGCCGAGCGTGAGCATGGCGACGTCGGCCGAGAGCGCGAAGGCGGCGCTGAAGCGGTTGATGTGCTGGTAGTAGCGCTCGGTCGGGCCGTTGTTCGGCGCGTTGCTGTAGCGCGCGTGAGTGAGCGCCAGCCAGAAGGAGCGCGCGGCGTTGCTGACCGCATAGCCAATGTGGCCGAAGAGGTGGCGGTCGAAATTGACGAGCGCGCGCTCGAACTCAGGGTCCTGGGCGGCCTCCATCTCCTTCAGCACGAACGGGTGGCAGCGGACGGCGCCCTGGCCGAAGATGATCAGGCTGCGGGTGAGGATGTTGGCGCCCTCGACCGTGATCGCCACCGGCAGGATCTGGTAGCTGCGCGCGAGGTAGTTCTTCGGCCCGAGCATGATGCCCTTGCCGCCGTGCACGTCCATCGCGTCGTTGGAAACGCGCCGCGCGAACTCGGTGCAGTGGTACTTGAGGATCGCCGACGGCACGGCAGGCTTCTCGCCGCGGCCGAGCACGGTACAGGTGACGGTAACCGCGGCGTTGATGATGTAGGTGAAGCCCGTGATCCGGGCCAGCGCTTCGCCCACGCCTTCGAACTGCGCGATCGGCAGGTTGAACTGGCGGCGGATGCGCGCATAGGCCCCGGTCGTGAAGGCGGCGGCCCGCGCGCCGCCCATTGCGTTGGCCGGCAGTACGACGCCGCGCCCCGCGGCGAGCTGATCCATCAGCATGCGCCAGCCCTGGCCGGCGCGTTCCCGCCCGCCGATGATGTAGTCGAGCGGGACGAACACGTCGCGGCCGCGCGTCGGGCCGTTCTGGAACGGGACGTTGATGGGGAAGTGCCGCCGCCCGATCTCGATGCCGGGCAGGTTCGTCGGGATCAGCGCCGCGGTGATGCCGTAGTCGTCCTGCTCACCGAGCAGGTGCTCCGGGTCGTGGAGCTTGAAGGCGAGGCCAAGCACGGTCGCAATCGGTGCGAGCGTGATGTAGCGCTTGTCCCAGTTGAGGCGGATGCCGATCACTTCCTCGCCATTGAACGTGCCGCGACAGACGATCCCCGTATCGAGGATCGACGCGGCGTCCGAGCCGACGCGGGGGCTGGTGAGCGCGAAGCAGGGGATTTCCTCGCCGCGCGCGAGTCGCGGCAGGTAATGGTCCTTCTGCGCATCGGTGCCGTAATGCAGGAGCAGCTCGGCGGGTCCGAGCGAGTTGGGTACGCCGATGGTTGATGCGGCGAGCCCGCTGCGACTGGCGACCTTGGCGAGCACCGCGGCCACCGCGAGCGGCGAGAACTCCAGCCCGCCGTAGCGCTTCGGGATGATCATCGCGAAGAAGCGCTTCTCGACGATGAATTCCCAGGTCTCGCGCGGCATGTCGCCGAGCTCGTGGGTCGCCTCCCAGTCGTCGAGGAGCTGGCACAGTTCGTGGGTCGGCCCATCCAGGAAGGCGCGCTCCTCGTCGGACAATCGCCCGGGCGGCAACGCGGCGAGCTTCGACCAGTCAGGCAGGCCGGTGAACAGTTCCCCGTCCCACCATACCGTGCCGGCCTCCAGCGCTTCGCGCTCGGTTGCCGACAGCTGCGGCACGAGCGTCTTGTAGAAGCGCAGCAGTGGCGCCGTGATCCGTTCCCGGCGCAACTCGCCGAAATTCAGCGTCGCGAGCGCCACCCACAGCACGGCGAGTAGCAGGATCCACAGCCAATGCGAGTCTGCGAGCAGGAAATAGGCGAGCAGCGCGATGCCGAGCGTCGCGGTGGATGTGCGCAGATCAACCCGCCGGTACGCCAGCGCAAGGGCAACGGCGCACAGGGCGAGCGTCCAGAACAGCCAGGCGAGGAAGTCGAGCACGGCGGTTTCCTCCAGTGGAGCAGGTGGGCCGGACGCGGGTCAATATAGCGGAATCCGGCGCAGGCTCCGCACCCGCGGCCGGCCGCGGGCTGCCGCGGGCCGCGCAATCAACGGCGGGAGGCGGGCGTTCAGCGCGGCAGCAGGTCGGCGATGGCGGCGCGTTCCTCGCGCAGTTCCTTGTCCGTCGCGTCCATCCGTGCACGGCTGAAATCGGAGATCGGCAGGCCTTGCACGATCTCGTACTTGCCCTTCGAGCAGCGACAGGGAAAGGAGTAGATGATGCCTTCGCGGATGCCGTAACTGCCGTCGGCCGGCACTGCCATGCTGACCCAGTCGTCACCCGGGGTGCCGAGCGCCCAGTCGCGAATGTGGTCGATGGCCGCGGACGCCGCGGAGGCCGCGCTCGACAGGCCGCGCGCCTTGATGATGGCGGCGCCGCGCTGCTGCACGGTCGGAATGAAGTCCTTCTCGATCCACTCCTGGCTCACCAGGTCCTTCGCGGCGCGCTCATTGACCACGGCCTGGCTGATGTCGGGGTACTGGGTGGCGGAGTGATTGCCCCAGATCGTCATGTTGCTGATCTGCGTGACATGCGCGCCCGTCTTCGCGGCGAGTTGCGCCAGCGCCCGGTTGTGATCGAGCCGGGTCATGGCGGTGAAGTTCGCCGGATTCAGGTCCGGCGCGTTGCGCTGGGCAATCAGCGCGTTGGTGTTGGCGGGATTGCCGACGACCATGACGCGAACCTGGCGGCTGGCGTGGTCGTTGAGCGCCCGTCCCTGCACCGAGAAGATCTTCGCGTTTTCCTTCAGCAGGTCGCCGCGCTCCATGCCCGGACCGCGGGGTTTTGCGCCCACCAGCAGGGCGTAGTCCGCGTCGCGAAACGCCTCCTGCGCCTGGTCGGTGGCCACCACGGCCTGCAGCGCCGGGAAGGCGCAGTCTTCGAGTTCCATCACGACGCCCTTCAGGGCGTTGAGCGCCGGCGGAATTTCGAGCAACTGCAGAATAACCGGCTGATTGGAACCGAGCAGTTGCCCGGATGCGATCCGGAACGCGAGCTGGTAACCGATCTGGCCCGCGGCACCCGTAATGACGACTCTGGCGGCTTGGGTCATGGGAAGCCCTTCTCCTGAATTCCGTGCTTGCGCAGGCGGCCCCGGGCCGCCAATGCGGCCGCGATTCTAACAGGTTGATGCAAACCTGCTGGCATCGGCCGGCGGCCGGGGCAGGTGCGGTTTCCGGCGGACGCCTCCGGCAGGTCGCGGCTTGTGCGCGCCTACTTGCCGCGTTGCTTGAAGATCTGGACCTGCTCGTTGTAGCGGGCGGCAACCGCATTGAGCGCGTCGACCGCGGCGTTGTGTTTCGCCGTGTGTACGCCCTTCTGCTCCTCCGTCACCGTGTCGCCGAGGTCTTTCTCCTCGCCATCGAGGCAGGCGAGATACTCTTCGACCTTCGCCATGTATTCCTTGACGGCCTGGTTGGCCGCTTTCATCTCGGCCTCGGTGGCGGTGCCGCCGTCGGGCACGCTGACCTCCGCGGGGTAGTTGCACGCGGCATTTGCGGACTGCAGTGCGCCGGCTGCCAGGATCACGAGGATCGAGCGGATACGTGTCGTCATTGTGTGCGGTGCCTTCTGTGGTGCCCTGTGGGCCGGATTATGCCGCAGTCCATGGCCCGTGGTCATCGGTGCCGGTCAAGCCACGGCGCAGGGCCCGGCCGGGCAGCGTGTCCCGGGGATGAGCCACGGGCGGCCCGGCCGCGCGGGGGCGCCTCAGCCGAACATCGCCTTGAAAGGCGGGGCGCCCTGTCGCTGCGACGCGAGGAGCCGCATGAACTCGGCGCCGCTCATCGGCTCGCCGAACAGCAGCCCCTGGACGTAGTCGCAGCCGGTCGAGCGCAGGAAGCGCAGCTGGCCGTGAGACTCGACGCCCTCGGCGATGACGTCGAGGTTCAGCCCGTGACCCATCTGGATGATGGTCGCGACGATCGTGGCGTCGTCGGCATCGGTGGCGGCGTCGCGCACAAAGGACTGGTCGATCTTCAGCGTGCTGATGGGGAACTTCTGCAGCGCGCTCAGGGAGGAGTAGCCGGTGCCGAAATCGTCGATTGCGAGGGACAGGCCCATGCTGTACAGCTCGTCGAGGATGCGCACTGTCCGCTCCGGGTTCTCCATGAGCGTGCTCTCGGTGATCTCGAGTTCCAGGCTCGCGGGCGGCACGCCGTGCTTGCGGAATATATCCGCCACCCGGCCGCTGAAATTCGGCTGGCGCAGCTGCTTCAGCGACAGGTTCAGGGAGACCTTGCCGGGGAACAGCATTTTTTTCTGCCACTGGCTGAAATCGTGGCAGACGCGTTCGAGAACCCACTCGCCGATGTCCAGGATGAGGTTGCTTTCCTCCGCGAGCGGAATGAACTCCGACGGGAGCACGATGCCGCGCTCCGACATTTCCCATCGCACCAGGGCCTCGGCACCGGCGACGCGGCCGGTACGCAGGTCGACCTTCGGCTGGTAGTGGACGAGCAGTTCGTCGCGCTCGTAGGCCCGGCGCAGCCGGCTCTTCAGCATGAGCCGCTCGGTCGCCGCCGCGTTCATCTCCGGGTCGAAGAACTCGATGGTGTCGCCGCCGCCGCTGCGCTTGGCGTGATACAGCGCCGAATCTGCGCTGCGCACCAGGTCGATGACGTTGTTGGCATCCGCCGGATACACCGCGATGCCGATGCTGGCGGTCATGTGGATCTGCTGGCCCTGGAAAGCGATCACCTGCGAGAGTTCGCGCAGCACCTTGCGGGCGCGGTCGGCGAGATCCTGGGTGTCGTTTCCGGGCTCGTCGAGGTCATCGAGAATGATGCCGAACTCATCACCAGCAAAGCGGCCGACCACCGTGCTCTCCGGCAGGAGCCGGCGCAGCCGGTCGGTCAGGGTTTCCAGGCAGAGGTCGCCGCCGGCATGGCCGTAGATGTCGTTGATGTCCTTGAACCGATCGACATCGAGATACAGGAGCGCCAGGCGCCTGCCCGAGCGGCTGGCGCGGGCAATGGAGCGCTGCAACAGGTGCTGGAACTGCATGCGGTTCGGCACCTTGGTCAGCGCGTCGATCCGCGCCAGGTAACGGATGCGCTGCTCGGCCATCTTGCGTTCGGCGATGTTGCGTGCAGCGATGATGAAGCCGCGCGAGCCCGGATTGCTGTCGTGGATTCCGGAGATGGTGTAGGACACCGGGATGTCGGTGCCGTCGCGGCCGAGCAGCACGCTTTCCTGTGCGCGCGAAGCGGAGTCTTCGAGGCGAAAGTCCTCGCGTCGCGCGGTGGCGATGATCTGCGTGACCGGGCGGTCGAGCAGGGTCGTTTCCGGCAGTTCCAGCAGGCGGCTGGCAGCGAGGTTCACCCGCGTGATCCTGCCCTCGGCGTCGGTGAGGATCAGCGCCTCGTTCATGCTGCCGAGCACCCGGTCGAGGTAATCCCGCGAGATGGTGGCGGTGCGCAGGCGTTCGCGCAGCTGGTCGAAGGCGTGCGCGAGCTGGCCGAGCTCGTCCCCGCGTGGCAGGGTGATGGCCGCGTCGTAGCTGCCGCCGGTCAACCGCTCGGCGTTGCCGATGAGAAAGCGGATCGCGCGCACCTGGCGGAAGGCGAAAACCACCAGGATGACGACCGCTGCGGAAACAATGACCAGGGCGATCAGCGCGCCGCTGAGCAGGCTCTGGCGCCGGTAATCCGCGCGAATCTCCTGCAGAAGACTGCCGAATCCGCCGAGTTCCGCCGGTGCGATCATGGTGTCGAACACCTGGCCGAGCGCGCCCAGCGCCTGGGCAGGCTCGCCGATCCTCGTGCGGGAGACGATGGTACGCCCGCCCGTGACGGTCGTTCCGGCGGGAGCGGTCTCGATGGCGGGCAGCAGCGAAATATCGCCGGCGTGAGCCAGCGTCGCGCCGGCGTCGTCGAGCACCACGATCAACGCGGCTCCGTTGAGTTCCATGGCGCGGGCGAGCACGCCCTCCACGTCCTGCGTGTGGCCCGCCTGCAGGGGGATGACGACCCGCCCGGCAATGGCTGTCGAGGTGCGCTGGGCGTATTTCTGCGTCCGTTCGAGCAGGCGGTCGTGATAGATCTGGCTGCTCTCGTTCAGCGCGGTCTCGAGCGAGGCGCGGAACACCAGGTAGAGCGACAAGGTCGCAATACCGACGGCGGCCGCGCAGACCAGGGCCGTGATCAGGAGATATTTCGGTAACAGGCTGAGGGGTCGCATGTCTGTCGTCGCGAACCGGCCGTGGCGCTTGTTGTTGTCGTTACGGCGGGGCGCCGCTTCCCCGCTGTCGCCAGATTCTAGCAGGCGGGCTTCGCCGCAGAGCCACCGCCGGGCATCCCTGGCTGCCGGCCTCGACCCGGTTGTGTGACGCAGCCGCTGTTTTTCGGGCTCGGCCGGCTACAATCATCAGCGCGCTGCAGCCTTGGAGCGTGATTCGCCCGCGATATGGCGCTCAAGTGTGCCCTGATCGTCGATGACAGCCGGACGGCCCGACAGGTGCTCGGTGATGTCCTGGCCGCAAACCGCCTGCGGGTGGAAACCGCCGCCACCGCCGAGGAGGCGCTGCAGTACCTGAGTCATAGCCGGCCTGACGTGATCTTCATGGATCACAACATGCCCGGGATGGACGGGCTGCAGGCAGTCAGGGCGATCAAGGCCAATCCCGCCACCGCCACCATCCCGATCATGATGTACACCTCCCAGGAGGGCGAGTTGTACGTCGGGCAGGCGCGCGCACTCGGTGCCGTCGGCGTGCTGCCCAAGCAGATCAAGCCGGTCGAAGTGACCGACGTACTCAAGTCACTGCACCTGCTCGATGCCGAGGATCGCGTCGCCGTGGTGGCACCCGCCGCAGCGGAGCCGGCCGCCGCGGCCGACGCCACCACGGACAGCCGGCGCGACGTCAACGCCGAGATCAACAGTCGTGACTGGAGCGATCTCCACCGCTGGTTGCAGGAGATGTTCGAGCATCACGGCGCGGAGATTCGCGCCGAGGTGGAAACCACCGTGGCGCGCGTCCTGCGCGAACAGGCACCGGCACGGGAAGAAGCCGCTGCCACCGCGGTGCAACCGTCTGTGCGGCGCTCGCCGATGACGACCTTGCTGGTGCTGGCGTTGACCGCGCTTGCCGGGATCTTTTTCTGGCTGCACCTGGACACCCAGCGCAAGTGGCGCGCGGCGGTGGACCAGAACCTGGGCCTGATGGCGACGCTGACCTCGCGGCGTGCAGCGGCCACCGCGACCGCCGCCGACACGGCGCAGCAGATGACGGCTGAACGGGTGGAGATGTCTGGTCGCTATGGCGACTTCGTCCGGGCCCTGGAGTGGGGCGTCAATCAGTCCTCGCTGTATCCGCCCGGCGTCGAGCCCTTCGACGGGCAACGGCTCGAGATCGTCAAGGGACTGCTGGAGCAGCTCGCGGCGATCGGCTTCACCGGAACGCTCCGCCTCGACAGCCACGTCGGCGACTTTTGTTATGTGACCTCGGCCACCGGCGAGGCCCTGGCACTGGCACCCGACGATCTGCCGGCAGAGCGTTGTGAGCGGATCGGCTTGCCGGCCGGCGAGGCGAAGCGCGCTTCTGCGCGCGAGTCCATCGCGTTCGCCAACTTTCTCGGTGCGCGGCTCGACGACCCGACGATCCGTATCGAGATCGTGCCGCACGGCAATGCCGCGCCGGCGGTGTCGTATCCGGCCGGTCCGCAGGGCCTGACCGCCGGCGACTGGAACGCCTACGCCCGGCAGAACAACCGCGTCGTCGTGACGCTGCTGCCGGGCGAAGCCGCGCCCTGACGCCGCGCGAGTGGATGCGTACCGTGCACCGCGGGGCCTTGCCGGCCCGCACCTGCAGTCCGTGCTGGCCAGCCTGCCGCTGCGTGAGCGGTCAGTCCGGCGGGACGCCACCGGGCTGCTCGCGCGCAGCACCGCGGAGATCGTGGATTGCGGCAACGGCGTGCGCCTGCTCGGGGTGCACACCCCGCCGGCCGGTGCGCCGGGCCGCGTGGCGGTACTGATCCACGGCTGGGAGGGCAGCGCGGACTCGGTGTACATGGTGTCGGCCGCCGCGCGCCTGTACCGCAGCGGCTATCGCGTGCTGCGCCTGAACCTGCGCGACCACGGCGGCTCGCACCCGCTCAACGAGGGCCTGTTTCACTCCTGCCTGCTCGCCGAGGTTCGCGATGCAGTCGGCGCTCTGCAGCGGCGCTATCCCGGTGAACGCCTGTGCCTCGGCGGGTTTTCCCTCGGCGGCAACTTCGCGCTGCGCATCGCTGCCGAAGCCGGGACTGCCGGGTTGCGGATCGAGCGCGTGGCGGCCGTCTGCCCGGTGCTCGATCCGCGTGAAACGCTGCGCTCGCTCGATGAAGGGCTGCCTCATTACCGGATGTATTTCACCCGTCGCTGGCGGCGGTCGCTGCAGCGCAAGCGCGAGGCGTTTCCGGCGCTGTACGATTTCGGGCGGCTCGGCCGGTTCCGGACCCTGCGCGCCCTGACCGAGCACCTGGTCTGCAACTACGCCGGTTTTCCCGACCTCGACAGCTACCTGCGCGGCTACGCGGTGACCGGCGAGCGCCTGGCCGGTCTGTCCGTGCCGACCGAGATCCTGCTGGCGGACGACGACCCCGTGATTCCGGTGCACAGCGCCGCGGCACTAGCACGACCGCCCGCGCTCAGGGTCCGCCGGACCCGCCACGGCGGGCACTGCGCATTCATCGCCGATTACCGGCTGCGAAGCTGGCTGGACGACTACATTGCCGGCGTCTTCGAATCACCCCGGGCCGCCGATCACTCCACGTAGCCATAGCCGAGCCGGCGCACGTCCCGAACCAGGCCGTTCTCGAAGACCACCATGCGCATCAGCTTGCGCGGGCCGAAGTTGTAGGTCCATTCCTCTATCAATATCTCGACGACGGAGTGCTGGTGAATCAGCAGCTCCTCGCTGGTGAAGCGCATTTCGCTCCGGCCGTCGCTCACGACGAGCCCGCGGCTGGCCTGCGCGGAGGGGATGCCACTGCGGTAGAGCACGCGCCGCTGGACGGCGGTCGGCGTCCCGCAGAAGCGCAGGACCTTGGCCTGGGGATCGCCCTCGCTGACGAGACGACTCTGGCATCGCAGTGCCAGCGCCGGTTCGGCCAGCAGCAGGGCAGCGACGATGACTATCAGGCGGTGTGACTGGCGCATGGCGACCCCCCGGGGAGCGATCTGAGGCGCTCTTGCCGCTATTGACCGGGCTATGATCGCCGGGTTCCGGGCCGGCGTGGTGCGGCCGGAGCGCCGGCGCGTGTACGCTACCGGGACGCTGGAGAACGAGGGATCGTGTGAAGTCGCGCTTCGAAGCCAGGTTACGGGCGCTATCGGCCGCGGCTGAACCCGCGCTGCTGCAGGGTGGCCTGCGTGGGGTCGAAAAGGAGTGTCTGAGGGTAACCCCCGAGGGCTATATCGCGGCCAGCGATCATCCGGTGGCGCTCGGTGCGGCGCTGACCAACCGGTTCATCACGACGGATTACTCCGAGGCGCTGATCGAGTTCATCACGCCCCCGGAAACCACGACCCCGGAAACGCTGCAGTTTCTCGAGGACATTCACCAGTTTTCCTATCCGGCCATCGGCGACGAGTTGTTCTGGGCCATGTCCATGCCCTGCCGGGTGCGCTCGGAGGAGGACATCCACATCGCCCGTTACGGCAGCTCCAACGTCGGGATGATGAAAACCATCTACCGGCGTGGCCTGGGGTTCCGTTACGGCCGTTACATGCAGGCGATTGCCGGCCTGCATTTCAATTACTCGGCCCCGGACGCCATCTGGCCGGCGCTCGGCGAGCTCGAGGACCAGCCATCGGACGGCACGGATGAGCGGTCCGAGGCGTACCTGGCGCTGGTACGCAATGTGCGTCGCCTCGACTGGTTGCTGCTCTACCTGTTCGGCGCTTCGCCCGCGGTCTGCGGCTGCTTTCTGCGGGGCGGTGACGCAGGTCTCGAGAAGTTCGACCGCAACACCTATTTCGGCCGGTACGCCACCTCGCTGCGCATGAGCGATATCGGTTACAAGAATGCAAATCAGGCGGAGATCTTCGTCTCGGCCAACAGTCTCGATGAATACATCGCCGATCTGACCCGTGCGATCCGTACCCCCCATCCGGCCTACGAGCGGATCGGCGTACGCGTCGGTGGCGAGTATCGGCAGCTCAACACTCACCAGTTGCAGATCGAGAACGAGTACTACAGCAGCGTGCGGCCCAAGCGTTCGGCGCTGAGTGGCGAGCGGCCGACGGCTGCCTTGCGTCGCGGTGGGATCGAGTACATCGAGTTGCGCGCGCTCGACCTCGACCCGTTCGCCCCGACAGGCGTCGACGAGCTGCGGCTGCGGTTCGCCGAAGTTTTTCTGCTGTACTGCCTGCTCCTCGACAGCCCGCCGATCGGCGCCGCGGAGCGCGTCGAGATCGGTCACAACCACGGCGTCGTGGCGCGGCAGGGGCGCGAACCCGGACTCGAGCTGCGCCGGGCCGGGCGTGCCGTAGCGCTGCGCGCCTGGGCCGCGGAGGCGATCGAGGCGATGCACGGGGTGGCAGAGCTGCTGGATCTCGGTGCCGGGGCGCAATATCGCCGGGCCGTGCAGGAGTGCGCCTCGAGCGTCGCCGATCCGCAACGCACGCCGTCGGCGCGCTTGATGCAGGCGCTCGCCGAGTCGGGAGGGTCGCTCGGGGAATTTGGCCTGGCCCTGTCGCGGCGTCATCGGGAGCATTTCCTCTCCCGGCCCCGCTCGGCCAATCGCCACTACCGGACGCTGGAAGAGGAGGCGCTCGCCTCGCTGGATCGGCAGTGCTGGCTGGAGGAGCACGACACCCTCAGCCTGGAGGAATACCTTGCCTGCTACTACGACTGACGGCGGCGCCTTTCAGGTGGTGCGGTTGTGGTGCGCGTGGCCCGTCATTTAGTATCCGTTGCAGGGTTGTTCGCGTAAGGTTGTCAGGAATTGGCGCGCCTGTTCTACGGGTCGGTGCTCGTGGGTGTCCTGCTGGCGGTGCTCGCGGCGGGTGTGTTCCCGCTGCCGCGGCACGAACGCTATCGTTCCGACATTACCGTCATCGCAGACGGTGGGCGCGCCGAGACCTTCCTGATCCAGTGGCCGCAGGACCGCGTGGTTCTCGGTGCCGCCCCGGGTCTGCGCCAGATCGGCGCGGCGATCGCCCTCGACGAGGGTGACCCGGCCGGGGCGAGCGTCGAGGTTTTTCGCCTGCGGGACTCGGCGGGGAATGTCGTCGGTCTGGCCAGTCGCAGCACTTCGCGGCGCGCTGCCGCCGGCGGGTCGTCGGTGCAGGGCACCGACTGGGTGCTCATGCTCCCGAGCCGCGGGGCATTGTTCCTCACCCAGGTGAACCAGCATGACGTTGCGCCGAGGCGGCGCGCGACCGACGGCGAGTTGCAGGTCGCGGTCGATGATGTCGCCGGCCTGTGGTCGCAGGGCAACCGGCTGCGGATCACGGGCGGCCCGGCTGGCGACGGTGCGGGGCGTGTGGCCGGTGGTACCGACGAGTTTTACGGCCTGAGTGGCAGCTACGACGAAACCTGGGACCTCGAGGAAGCGCGGGCCGGCGGCGTGACTCAAGGCCGCATCACGCTCGTCACCCGGCTGGAGGCGGGATCCTGATGCGGTTGGTGCTCGTAGTGGCGGGGTTGTGCGTTGGCGTGTTTCTCGGCATCGCATTGCTGCTCGTGAACCCGATGCTGCTCTTGCAGCCTGCACCGATCAGTCTTTCCGGGGCAGTGCATACGCTCGCATGGGAAGCGGGTGAGGGCTTCCGGGGCTTTGAGCTCACTCCACGCGGATTGCTCGGAGCGGGCGACCGCCGTCAGCCACCGCGACAGTTCGCCGAGCCCGGCATCCGCTACGCGCGCGCGGAGGTGGTCCGGTTGGCCGCGGATGAAGAGCTGCCGCCTGCCCTTGGCGTGCGTCTTTCGGCGATTTCCGACCACGACTCGCTGTTGCAGGCACGCCTGGGCGTGGTGACGCAATGGAACCTCGTGTGGCCGCAGCGTGGCACGGTGCTGCTCGCCGGGTCGGAGAATTTCTGGCGGCCTTTGCGCGACGGCCTGTGGTCGGCGGTGCGTGGGCGTGGTTTCAGGCCGGGCGCTGTCCGTTACATCCTGCCGCCATTTCCGGCGCCGGGCGGCAATGCCTTCGGTGCCGGTACCGGTGAGTTCGCCACTGCCCGCATGGCCTTCCGCGAAGAATTGTCGCCGCTCGAAGACCGGGCCGGCGCCTTCTCCGGGCAGCGTCGGCTGCAACTGGCGCTGGACTAGCCGCGCCGGTGTCCGCCTCGCCGCTACTCCGGCAGCCGCGCGGAGTCGGCAAGATCCTTGAATGGCACGCGGGTATCGGCGACCGCCTCGGGATCGAGACGGGCGCCCTGCGCGATCAGTTTCTTCGACAACATGAACTCGC
The DNA here is from genome assembly GCA_011526045.1 of Nevskiales bacterium. Taxonomy (GTDB): domain Bacteria; phylum Pseudomonadota; class Gammaproteobacteria; order Steroidobacterales; genus QUBU01. The sequence goes on from WYBE01000042.1 coordinate 34,027, forward strand.
GCGGGCTGTTGACCGCGTGCACGGCGATCAGGGTATCGCCGAAGAAATAGCAGGCAGCGAACGAGCGGCTGTCCGGATCGCCGCGCAGCACCATCGCCGTGTAGTTCTCGGCAAGCCCGGTCATCTGCAGCTTCAGGTCGTACTGGTCCGACCAGAACCAGGGGATCTGCGCGTAGGGTTCCGGTTTGCCGAGGATGGACAACGCCGCGGTTTTTCCCTGCTCCTGCGCGTTGTGCACGGACTCCAGGCGCAGCCGCCGCCCCAGCAGGCTGTTAGGGTGGTTGGTGCAATCGCCCGCGGCGTAGATGTCCGGGTCGCTGGTGCGGCAGAACTCATCCACGATGATCCCGGAACTGCACTTCAGGCCGGCCGCTTCCGCGAGTTCCGTGCCCGGCATGATGCCCACGCCGACGACGACCAGGTCAGCCGGCAGTTGCGTGCCGGCGGTGGTGCGTAGCAGTACACCGCGGGCAGCCTGGCGGATCTCGGTGACGCCGGATTCGAGCAGTACTTCGACGCCGGCCTGCTGATGCGCCTTGAGGTAGAAGCGCGAGATCGCGGGCGCCACGGCGCGGGCCATGACGCGGTCGGCGATCTCGATCACGGTAACCTTCAGCCCCGCTGTCACGGCGACTGCCGCCACCTCGAGCCCGATGTAACCTCCGCCGATCACCACCAGCCGGCGTCCGGCGATGAAGCCGGTCTGGATGCCGCGCACGTCGTCGATGTTGCGCAGGTAATGCACCTCGGGCAGGTCCTGGCCCGGCACCGGGGCGCGGCGTACATAGCCGCCAGTGGCGAGGATCAGCTTGTCATACGCGAGGTCCGCACCATCGGCACGAACGGTTTTCGCGGCCGGATCGATCCGCTCCACGCGCGTGCCGGTGCGAACCGTGACCTTGTGTTCGCCGTAATAAGTCGCCGGGCGCAGGTGAAGCCGTTCGAGTTCCAGTTCGCCGGCGAGGAATTTCTTCGACAACGGCGGGCGCTGGTACGGCAGGTATGGTTCTTCGCCGATCAGGATCACGTCGCCCGCGAACCCGCCATGGCGCAGCGTGACGATGGCCTGCGCGGCCGCCTGGCCAGCGCCAGCGATGACAACGGTTTCCGGCATGATCGGGTCGGCGGGCTGAAACGCATCCCAGAGCGTGGCGCTCAATTCTCAGGGAAGACTCGGGTAGCATGCAAACTCCCGACGCCGGGCAGTCCAGGAATTCGCGACTCATGAAGACGATCCAGATCAGCCGCCATGGCGGGCCGGAAGTGCTGGAAGTGACAGAAGCGCCCACGCCGGTGCCGGCGCAGGGCGAAGTCCTCGTCCGCCACACGGCGGTGGGTCTGAACTTCATCGACACCTATCAGCGCTCGGGCCTGTATCCGCTGAAGCTGCCGTCCGGTCTCGGGATGGAGGCAGCCGGTGTGGTCGAGGCCCTTGGTGCGGGCGTCGATCGTTTTGCGGTCGGCGATCGCGTGGCCTATTGCGGGCCGCCGCCGGGCGCCTACGCCGAAAGCCGGGCCATTGCCGCCGACCGCCTGGTCAGGATCCCGCCCCGCATCGAGGAGCGCACGGCGGCAGCGGCGATGCTCAAGGGCCTGACCGCGTGGTACCTGTTGCGCCGGAGTTATCCCGCGCGCCCGGGCGATACGGTGCTTTCCTACGCTGCCGCCGGCGGCGTCGGCCTGATCCTCAGTCAATGGGCGGCCAGCCTTGGGGTGCGCGTCATCGGCGTGGCTGGCACGGCGGAGAAGGCTGCGCTGGCGAAAGCCAACGGTTGCGCCGAGGTGGTGCTGACCGACGATCCGGCGTTCGTGGCGCGGGTGCGGGAGTTGTCCGGAGGGCAGGGCGTCGCCGCCGTTTACGACTCGGTCGGCAGGGATACCTTCAGCCGTTCCCTCGACTGCCTGCGCCGTCATGGGGTGATGGTGACCTACGGCAACGCCTCCGGCGCGGTCGAGCCATTTTCCCCGCTCGAGCTGTCGAAGCGCGGTTCGCTTTATGTGACGCGCCCGACGCTGTGGGATTTCATCGCCACCCGGTCCGATCTTGAAACGGCGACCGCCGAGCTGTTTGGCGTCATCGCGAGCGGTGCGGTGCAGATCCGCATCGGCCAGACCTATGCGCTGACCGCGGTCGCACAGGCGCACCGTGACCTGGAGGGGCGCCGCACCACCGGCTCGACGGTGCTCCTGCCCTGAAGGTTCGCGCCGGCGGGCGGCGCGGTGCGCGCGCGCCGGGTCAGCGGATCGGCCAGAACACCTGCAGCAGCAGCATCACGGTGGCGAACACGAGGAGCGTCACCGGTACGCCAAGGCGGACATAGTCACGGAAGCGGTAGCCGCCGGGCCCCATGACCAGGAGGTTCGCCGGGTGGGCAATCGGCGTTGCGAAGGCCGACGAAGCTGCCATGGCGATCCCCATGAGCGCGGTCTGCGGCGCGATGCCGAGCTCGCGTGAGGCAGTAATGCACACCGGCGCCATCAGCACGACCAGCGCCGGCGTCGGAATCGCGAGCGTGGCGAGGGCGGTGACGAGGTACAGGCCGACGATGATCGACCATGGGCCGAGGCCGCCGAGTGCCGCCATCATCTGCGCGGCGAGCCAGGCTGCGGCGCCCGTCTGGACCATCGCTGCGCCGAGCGGCAGGGTGCCGGCAATGAGGAACACCGCCCGCCAGTCGATGGCGCGGTAGGCCTGCTCCATCGTCAGGCAGCGGCCGAGCACCATCAGTACAGCGCCCAGCACGGCGGCGATTCCGATCGTCAGCCATCCGACCAGCACTGAGACGACGACGCCCGTCATGATCAGCACGGCCACCGGCGCGCGCGTGCTGTCGGTGACCGGCAGGCTGACCGGCGTGAGTACCAGCAGGTCCGGGTCGTCGTTCAGCAGCGCGAGTTTCTGGCGCGGGCCGACGAGCAGCAGGGCGTCGCCGAACTGCAGCTGGAGTTGCTCGAGGCCGGTGCGCAGCGCCTGGCCCGAGCGCCAGACCGCGACCAGTTCGAGCCCATAGCGGTCATGGAAGTTGATCTGCGTAACCGTCTTCCCGGCGAGCGGCGACTGGGGCGACAGCGTCGCTTCGAGCGTTGCGAGCCGGTCGGATTCGAAGATGTTGAGGTTGGGTGATACGCGGTCTTCGATCTGCAGTTCCTGCAGGCCACGCAGGACATCGAGGTCCTCCGGCCGGCCCTGGATCAGGAGCAGATCTCCGCCGAGGATCACCTCGTCGGGCGGCGGCATGATGCGCAATACGCCCTCGCGGAAGGTCGCGAGCAGGCGGAAGTCGAAGGCATCGCCGAGGCGGCTTCTCCCGAGCGCCCCGCCACCGAGCCTGGAGTCGCGCGGCACCCGAACCACGAACAATCGCTCCTGCAGCCGGTAGGTGTCGCGCAAGTCCTCTTCGGTCACCGCACGGATCTCGCCGAATTCGCGCGTGCCAGCCAGGGTTCGCAGCGTCTCCTCGCTGCCCTGGAGCAGCAGGTGGTCGCCGGCACGCAGCGGCACGTGCGACAGGTTCACCCGTCGCACGAGGTCGCGGCGGCGGATCGCCAGTACGTTGGCATTGAAACGGCGACGGAACTCGGTGTGGTGCAGCGGTTCTTTGACCAGCGGAGAGTTCTCGCCGACCGTCACTTCCACCAGGCGGATCTGCTCCGAAACCAGACCCTGCAGGACCGGCGCCTCCCGTTCGATGATCAACCCGCTCCAGTGGCGCAGTTCCTCGAACCGCTCGCGTCGCCCCTGCACGAGGAGCTTGTCCCCGCCCTGCAACACCGTCGTGCGGGATGGCAGGGCATCGACCTTGTTGCGGCGTTCCAGCGCAATCACGATCATGCCGGCGGCCGTGACCATGCGGCTGTCGGCGAGCGTCTTGCCGACCAGCACCGAACCTTCCGGCACCCGCATCATGAAGGTGCGGTCCTGCAGCCCGTATTGCGCGCGCAGGTTGCGCTGACTGCGCTGGTGAGCCTCCAGTCCCGGATCCTGGCGCGGCAGGATGCGCCGCCCGGCGAGCGCGACGAATGCAGTCGCGGCAAGCAGCGCGCCGATGCCCACGGGGGCGAAATCGAACATGGCGAACGGGCGCTCTCCGGCCGCTGCGAGCGCGTCGCTGATCAGCAGGTTGGGCGGCGTCCCGATTAAGGTCGTCATGCCGCCAAGCAGGGCCGCGAAGGCGAGCGGCATCAGCAGGCGCGACGAGGGAATCTCGGTGCGGCGCGCGATTTCGACGGCAACCGGCAGCATCAACGCCGCCACGCCGACGTTGGGCATGAAGGCCGACAGTGCGCCGCCGACCAGCATGAGTGTGGCGACCACCACCGGCTCGCTCCGCCCCGCCACCTGCAGGATGCGCCGGCTGGCAATCTGGCCGCTGCCGCTGCGTGCCAGGCCCTCGCTGAGGATGAACATGGCCCAGACGGTGATCACCGCCTCGTTGCTGAACCCGGACAGCGCCGTGGCGGGTGACACGACGCCCGTGACTGCGAGCGCGCACATCACCAGCAGGGCAACGAGATCCATCCGCAGGATCTCGGTGATGAACATCAATACCGAGGCGGCGAGGATCAGCAGGACGAGCGCGATATCCTGGGTCACGTTGGCCTTGGCAGGGAGAGGAGGGCGCCGGATTCGCGACCCGTAACGCGACTCCGGCATGACAGGCGCGAATCTACTGCAACCACCGCGCGGCTGGAAGTAGCAACGACGCAGCCGGAGTCGGGTGCTGAGGCATACTGCAGCCATGAGGACTGCTCGAACGTCCGCCGCCGCTGCGTCGACTGCCACTCGCTACCAGCGCATCTACGAGGCGGTTGCCCGGATCCCCCGCGGGCGTGTTGCGAGCTACGGCGCGATTGCCCGCGCCGCCGGCCTCCCGGGCGGCGCGCGGCTGGTCGGCCGTGCGCTGTCGGAGTGTCCGGCCTGGGTCCCCTGGCATCGCGTGGTGAATGCCGCCGGGCGCATCGCCTTGCCGGAGCAATCGGCGGCAGGCGCGGAGCAGCGCCGGCGCCTGCGCGCCGAAGGTGTCGTCGTCAACGGCGGGCGGGTCGGTACGCCTGCTTTCGTCGTGCCGCTCGCGGATCTCGATGCCCTGTTGTGGGGTCCCCGTGATCGCGGCCGCCGTGAACCGGCTTGCAGGGGGGAGCGTTGAGCATCCGCCATATCTGCTTCGCGCACGGCCAGGAAAGCGGCCCGTGGGGAACCAAGATCCGCGCGCTCGCCGAGGCGGCGCGGGCGGACCACTGGTCGGTGGAATCGCTCGACTTCCAGGGCATGGACGATCCGCGAGCCCGGGTCGACAAACTGCTGGCCTACTGCCGGGAGTTCGATGGGACGATGGCGCTCGCCGGCAGCAGCATGGGTGGTTTCGTGGCAGCCGACGTCGCGGCGCGCGTGCCGGTGCGCGGGCTGTTCCTGATGGCGCCGGCGTTTTACGTGCCCGGTTACGAGCAGTACGTGCCCCCGCCACCCGCCTGTCCGGTGACCATCGTGCACGGCTGGCGTGACACGGTGGTCCCCTGGCAGGGCAGCGTCCGCTACGCCGAAACCGCGCGGGCCCGGCTCACGCTGGTGGATGGCGACCACCGCCTCACTGCGAATCTCGCCGAAGTGCGCGCGCTGTTCGGCCTCTTCCTGCGGGAACTGTCGGAGTCATGAGCTTTTTCGTGCCGCGGCGAAGGCCAGCAAGCCGTTCAGCGTGGGGTATGGCGCCGTGATGACCCAGGTCGGAATGCCCCGCATGTAATCGCGGTAACGTCCCTTCGACTCGAAGCGGTCCCGAAAACCGGAACGCGAGAACGCTTCGACGAAGCGCGGAACGATGCCGCCGCCGATGTACACGCCGCCGAATGCACCCAGTGTGAGCGCCAGGTTCCCGGCGACGGAGCCGAGCAGCCGGAAGAAGACCTCCAGCGTCTCGAGCGCCGGTGCACCGCGCGCCGATGCCTGCGCGCCGACCTGCTCGGGCGGCATGGTTTCACCGCCGTGCAGGGCCTGGTGCAGGAACGACAGGCCCGCCCCGGACAGCAGCCGTTCGGCCGAGCAATGACCGAAGCGCTCGCGGGCTGCGCGGATCAGCCGCTCCTCGCGCTCGTCCTGTGCAGGCAGCGTTACATGTCCGCCCTCCCCGGGGATTGCCTGCCACCCCTCGGCGAGCGCAATCAGGCCAGCAACGCCGAGGCCCGTGCCGGGACCGAGCACCGCCTTTGGATATCCCGGGGCGGCCACACCGGTGCCGACCTGCACGAGGTCGCGCCCGGCGAGAGTCGGCAAGGACCAGGCGAGCGCCGCAAAGTCATTGAGCACATGCAGTTCCTGCAACTGCAGCTGGCGCTGCAAGCCGCGGCGGGAAAAATGCCAGTTGAGGTTGATCATCTGCACGGTGTCGCTGCGGATCGGCGCGGCAACGGCGATGGCTGCCGTCTCGGGGCGCTCCGGGCCGTGGAGCGGCTCGAGGTAGCGGGTCAGCAGCGTGGCCAGATCGGGGAATTCGGCATTACGGAACACCGCGGGCTTGCCGAGTTCGCCGGACGTGGTGCCGACCGTGCACCGGGTATTGGTGCCACCGATGTCTGCAACCAGGAGCCTCATGACGCCAGTGTACGTAGCAAGCGGCGGCGCCGATACCGGGGCCGCGTACGTGCAGGGGCCCTGATCCCATCATTGGACCTGTTGGCTCAACCGGTCGCCTGAGCGCAAGGCCGCACCCGGCGTGTGCCGCTCCTCGCACGTCCCTGTGCTCGTCGCTATGGGTTGCGCCGGCTGTTGTCTCCCTGACAGCCGGCTCCACACATGCCCGCGCCGGGGCCGCGCCCACCGCTGCTGCGGCGTAACGACGCGCGTGGCCTCAGGCGGCGAGGCCCGGGGATGGGCGGAGTCCGATGCGGCGTTCGCCGCATGATGACCCTGCAGACGGGAGAAGAACAAAAAAAAACCGCCCCGTTGCGGGGCGGTGGGGATGGGCGCGGAATTTTCGATTTTTTTATTTTTCTTGTGCCTGAGTGTTCTTGTTCTTATTCAGGCTGTGCGTTGTGGGCGTTGTGTTGTCTGCGTTGCGTTGGGGTTGTGTGCAATGGCTGTGTTGCGTCTCGGGGAATACATTGCACTTCGCGTGCCAGCCGCGGCCAAGGAGCGGGGCGGTTTGACAGAAGACCCCGAAGTCACCCGGTTATGTGACGCCGGTCACGTGGCAGGGCGTGTCGTCGCGGGTTGCGGGCAGGTCGCGCGGGTATGCCGCGGGCAGCGAATGGGCCGGTTGTTAAAGTTACCGACGTTCGAGGGCGCGACTTGCTGACGACCCGGTCACGCTTCTGGTGCCAGTCGCAAGAGAATCAGCAGCTTGCAATCGATGCGCGGTTGTCAGAAATGCCGACAATCGGAGAATTGCCGCGTTTGCCGCCTGCACCGGGCCGGTGGGGCGCCTGTTCCGGCCCCCTTGCGTATATCGGCGCTTTTCCGCAGGGCCCTGACGACTGCGTCAGGCGTTGAGGTCCGGAATGAGCTCGCTTTCCAGCCGGGTGATCATGTCCTTCAGCCGCAGCTTCTGCTTTTTCAGGCGGCTGACCCGCAGCTGATCCGCATGCGGGTTCCTGATCAACTCGGCGATCGCAACATCGAGATCCCGATGCTGCACACGAAGCTCCTTCAGGCGGATGCGCGCTCCGAAGGTGTCAGTGTCGATATTGCTGGTACTCATCATGCTCGTCGGTCGAGCCCTGAGCGGAGCGCGGACAGCATTGTCGTTATTACTCGTCGGCGTGATCCGGCAAAGCCACGGCGCCGGTGCTGTCTGCGTCAGCAGCGACTCGCCCCAGAAACTTCACGCAGTCAATTCAGGCTCATTCTAGACCAAAAATCCGGTCAGCGTGCGCTGGCTTCCGCCAGGTAACCGACCCAGTCCCGCGCCGGGTCGCCGCAGACGACAAAATGCGGATTGAGCACTCCGGGGCCGCGGTTATAGCGCAGCGGTTCGCGGTCGGGTCCGAGCACCGCCCCGCCGGCCGCTTCCACCACCGCCTGGGCGGCTGCCGTATCCCATGCCGAGGTGGGGCCGAGGCGCGGGTAGACGTCTGCCGCACCCTCGGCCACCAGGCAGAACTTCAGGGAGCTGCCCATGGCCACCCGTTCGTGCGGCCCGACTCCGCGCAGGAAATGCTGCAGCGAGTCCCCGCCATGCGAGCGACTGCTGACGACGCGCGCGGGTTCCCGGGCCGGTGCCGAGACGGCAATGGGCCGCGGGGGCTGCGCGCCGTCGCGGCGGAACGCACCGATACCCCGGCCGCCGTAGTAATCGCGGTCCATGACGGGCACATGCACGACGCCAAGCACCGGGTCATGGCCTTCGACCAGCGCAATATTCACGGTGAACTCGCCGTTGCGCTTGATGAATTCCTTGGTGCCGTCCAGCGGATCGACGAGCCAGAAGCGCTGCCAGCCCGACCGCCTGGCGTAATCGACGTCGGCAGATTCCTCCGACCACACCGGCACCTCGGGCGTCAGCCGGCCGAGCTCCTGGGCGATGAGCCGGTGCGCAGCCTCGTCGGCGGCGGTCAGGGGCGAGCGGTCCGCCTTCGTCTGCACGACGAAATCGGACTCGTACACCCGCAGTATCTCCCGGCCGGCCGCCCGCGCTATGACGAGCACCTCATCGAGGAGCTTGCGCAGGTCCTGTGAACGGGCGTGCGCCATGACTCACTCTCGGCGACGGGGTAAAGGGCTAAAATGAGGCAACTTCAGCGATCGCGCGGCGCAGTATAGACCATGCAGGAAGGGCGGCCGGGTTCCGTGTCAGGCCTCTGGCGCAACTGCGCCACGGTCCTGCTGGACATGGACGGCACGCTGCTCGACCTCGCTTTCGACAACTGGTTCTGGCGCGAGGCCGTGCCGCGCTGCCTGGCGCGGGCACGGGGCGCCCCCGCGCAGGACGTGCGCGACCTGCTGTTCGAACACTACGCCAGCAAGCAGGGCAGCCTGGAATGGTATTGCCTCGACTACTGGTCCGATGAACTGGGGCTCGATCTGCGCGCCCTGAAGGACGCCAGCAGCCACCGTATCCGCTACCTGCCCGGTGCCCGGGAGTTCCTTCAGCATGCGCGCGCCTCCGGCAAGCGCCTGGTGCTCGTGACCAACGCCCATGGCGATACGCTGCACGTGAAGAAGGGAGTGAGCGGCCTCGGCGCGTTTTTCGAGCAATGCATCTCGTCGCACGAGCTCGGTGCACCGAAGGAGTCACCCGAGTTCTGGCCGCGGCTGCGGACGCGGCTGGGGTTCGAGCGTGACGAGACGCTGTTCGTCGACGACAGTCCGGCGGTGCTGGCTGCCGCGGCGGACTTCGGCCTGGGCGCGGTCGTCGCGGTAACACGCCCGGACACGCGGCAGCCGCCGCGCGCGGCCGGCCGGCATTACGCGGTCGAGAGTGTCGGGGAACTGATCCGCTGAACGAGGTTCAGCGGGGGCGATGACGCCGTCGCGCCCCCGGGCCGTCACCACGGCCGCCGCGACCGCCGCCCCGGGGCGGCGCGCCGCGCAAGCGCGGGCGGCTTTCACGCGGCGGAATCTGCACTTCCGTGAGCAGCCCCGGGTCGAGCTGCGCCACGGGTATGCGATGGCCGATATAGGCCTCGATCTCGGGCAGCGTGATGGCGTAGGTCTCGCAGGCGAAGCTGATCGCGTCGCCGCTGGCGCCAGCGCGCGCGGTGCGGCCGATGCGGTGCACGTAGTCCTCGGCGTCCTGTGGCAGGTCGTAATTGATCACGTGACTGACGTCCGGGACGTGCAGGCCGCGCGAGGCGACATCGGTCGCCACCAGCACCGGCAGGCTGCCCGCCTGGAAGTCGCGCAACATGCGCAGCCGCTTCGGTTGTGGCACGTCGCCCGAGATCGCGGCCGCACCGATCCCGTTCGCCGACAACACCGCACCCACGTGGTCGGCCTCGCGCTTGGTGTTGACGAAAACCATGGTGCGGGACGCCTGCATGCGCTGCATCAGGCTGATCAGCAGGGCCGGTTTCTCGTGGTTGGCCGGGAAGTAGACGACCTGGGTTACCTTGTCCACGGTCTTCTTGTCGGGCTCGATCTGCACCAGGTGCGGATCGTTCATGTGTTCGTAGGCGAGCTCGAGCACGCGGTAACTCAGCGTCGCGGAAAACAGCAGGTTCAGGCGCCGGTCGAACGGCGGCAGGCGCCGCAGCACGTAGCGGATGTCCTTGATGAAGCCGAGATCGAACATGCGATCCGCCTCGTCGAGGACCAGCACCTGCACATGGCGCAGGCTGAAAACGTGCTGCTTGAAGTAGTCGATCAACCGCCCGGGGGTCGCGATGAGGACGTCGACGCCGGCGGCCACCTGCTCGCGCTGCTTGTCGTAGTCGGCTCCGCCGAAGACGACCGCCATGCGCAGCCCGGTGGCCGTGCCGAGTACCGTGGCGTCCGCATGGATCTGCACCGCGAGTTCGCGGGTCGGTGCCATGATCAGCGCCCGCGGTCCGTCGAGCGAGCGCGGATTCTTCGGCGCCTGGCGCAGCAGGTGCGTGAACGTGGCGATGAGAAACGCCGCGGTCTTGCCGGTGCCGGTCTGCGCCTGTCCGGCGATGTCGCGACCCTCGAGCGCCAACGGCAAGGTCTGGCTCTGGATCGGCGTGCACACCTGGAATCCGGCGCGACGCACGCCCTCCAGGATCTCGTCCGGCAGGCCGAGGCCGGAGAACTGTACGGGGGTCGGTCCACTCATGGGGCGCTAACGATAGCCCAAAACGCGATCGGGTACTTGCAAATTGCCCCGGGACCGGTTCAAACTCGCGTCAACTCATTGCGGACCATTTCCGCACCTGCCCGGATCACCGCCACCTAGCTGTCTGATTCTGTCGAAGGAAACTTCGAATTCAATTCCAGCATCGTGCCTGATCGGGCCGGCAGCTTTGCGCTGAAGCCGCCGTCTTTTGAGCGTTGATGCCGCGACCGACATGGGGGGCGCGGCCAACACCAATCCTGAACTTATCCAAGAGCTGCTAGCGAGACCATGAGCATAGTTCATATCACCGAAGATACTTTCGAGTCCGAGGTCATCAAGTCGTCCACGCCGGTCCTCGTCGATTTCTGGGCTGAATGGTGCGGTCCGTGCAAGATGATCGCGCCCGTTCTCGACCAGGTCGCCTCCGAATACGCGGGCAAGCTGCGGGTGGCCAAGGTCGATGTCGATTCCAATCAGGCGACAGCCATGCGCTACGGGGTGCGCAGCATCCCGACGCTGATGCTGTTTCGCAACGGCGTGGTCGAGGCTCAGCACGTCGGAATGCTCTCCAAGAGCCAGCTCAACAAATTACTGGATGGAAACCTGTGAGAGGCTACCTCGGCAATTCGGCGCGCGGGCGCGCCAAGCAGGGCAACCGCGGCAAGGGTGGTGGCGGTGGCGGTGGCGGCAATAACGACCCGATGATGCGCCACCAGAAGATGCGCCGCATCGGTCACGAGGAGGACGCACCGACCTTCAGCGAGGACGACGTCATCTCCAAGAGCGAGCTGGACCTGAACAGCCGCAACGTCATGAACCTCACCGAGCTGAAGCTGAAGCCGGTAGGGGCGCTGGTCGCGCTGGCCGAGTCGATGGGCCTGGAGAACATGGCCCGCTCCCGCAAGCAGGACGTCATCTTCGCGCTCCTCAAGGGGCATGCGCAGAGCGGCCAGGACATCTACGGCGACGGCGTGCTGGAGATCCTGCAGGACGGCTTCGGCTTTCTGCGGTCGGCTGACGGTTCCTACCTCGCCGGCCCCGACGACATCTACGTCTCCCCGAGCCAGATCCGCCGCTTCAACCTGCGCACGGGCGACACGGTCTCGGGGCTGATTCGCCCGCCGAAGGACAACGAGCGGTATTTCGCGCTGCTCAAGGTGAGCGAGATCAACTATGACGCGCCGGACAGTTCGCGCAGCAAGGTGCTGTTCGAGAACCTGACGCCGCTCTTTCCGAAGAACCGCCTCAAGCTCGAGCAGGGCAACGGCAGCCGCGAGGACATGACCGCGCGAATCATCGACCTGGTCGCGCCGATCGGCAAGGGACAGCGTGGGCTCATCGTCTCGCCGCCGAAGGCCGGCAAGACCATGCTGTTGCAGAACATCGCGCTGTCCATTATCGCCAACAACCCGGATGCCTACCTGATCGTGCTGCTGATCGACGAGCGGCCGGAGGAAGTGACCGAAATGCAGCGCACTGTGCGCGGCGAGGTTGTCTCCAGCACCTTCGACGAGCCGGCGAGCCGGCACGTGCAGGTGGCCGAGATGGTGATCGAAAAAGCCAAGCGGCTCGTCGAGCACAAGCGCGACGTGGTGATCCTGCTCGATTCGATCACGCGGCTCGCGCGTGCCTACAACACCGTCGCGCCATCCTCGGGCAAAGTGCTCACCGGTGGCGTGGACGCCAACGCCCTGCAGCGGCCGAAGCGCTTCTTCGGCGCCGCGCGAAACATCGAAGAGGGCGGCAGCCTGACCATCCTCGCCACCGCGCTCATCGACACCGGCTCGAAGATGGACGACGTCATCTACGAGGAGTTCAAGGGCACCGGCAACAGCGAGATTCACCTCGACCGGCGCATTGCCGAGAAGCGCGTCTTCCCGGCGATCAACATCAACCGTTCGGGCACCCGCAAGGAAGAGCTCCTGACCCAGCCCGACGAGCTGCAGAAGATGTGGGTGCTGCGCAAGGTGCTGCACCCGATGGACGAACTGGCCGCCATCGAGTTCCTCATCGGCAAGATGGAAGATACCAAGACCAACTCAGAGTTCTTCGACTCGATGAAGCGCTGATCGGCCGAGGGGCGCGCGACCGGTGCCGGCGGACAAATGGTGGCACGATGGCGTCCGCTTCGCCTGCCAGGGCTCCGGCAGGTGCTGCGTGTCACGCGGGGCGCATGGTTTCGTTTACCTGACGCTGCCCGATCGTCGCCGGCTGGCAGCCGCTCTCGGCATCCCGACCCGGCAGTTCACGCGGCAGTACTGCGTCAAGACCGACGGCCTGTTCCATCTGCGCGATGAGGGCCCCGATTGCCGCTTCCTCGAAAAGAACCGCTGCACGGTCTACGAGGCACGGCCCGTGCAGTGCCGCACCTGGCCCTTCTGGCCGGAGAACATGGGCGCGAAGGCGTGGACGTCCATTGCTGCCTATTGTCCCGGCATCGGCCGGGGAGCGCTGATCCCGCGTGAGCGTATCGAGGCGATTCTGCGCGAGCAGCGTGCTTCGACGGCGGAACTGTAGGCACAGCGTCGGCCGCCAGCGCTAGCGCCGCTCCCGCGCCACTGCCCGATAACCGATGTCGTGCCGGTACTGCGCGCCGTCCCAGCGGATCTGCGCGACGACGCGGTAGGCCTCGGCCTGCGCATCGCGCACCGTCTGGCCCGCGCCGACCACGCAGAGCACGCGCCCGCCGCGCGTGACGATGCGGCCATCGGCATTGAGCCCCGTGCCGGCGTGGAATACCTTGCAGGACGCTGCGGATCTGTCCGGAATCCCGGCCACCGCCGGCAAACCGCCGATCGGGTCACCGCTGCGATACTCCCCCGGGTAGCCGGCGGCCGCCATCACGACGCCGAGCGCGGGGCGAGAGTCCCACTCGGCGTGGGCCCGGCCGAGCTTGCCGTCGAGCGCGGCATCGAGCAGGTCGACCAGATCGGATTTCAGGCGAAACAGGATCGGCTGCGTCTCCGGGTCGCCGAAGCGGCAGTTGAACTCGAGCACCTTCGGTGTGCCATCGGCGGCGATCATGAGCCCGGCATAGAGAAAGCCGAAATAGCGCAGGCCTTCGCGGCGCATGCCCTCGACCACCGGCTGCATGATCTCGTCCATTACCCGGCGGGAGACGGCCTCGGTCACCACCGGCGCGGGCGAGTACGCGCCCATGCCGCCGGTGTTCGGACCGCGGTCGCCGTCATCGCGCGCCTTGTGGTCCTGGGAGCTCGCGAGCGGCAGGATGGCCCCATCCACCCCGACCATCGCGATGAAACTCGCTTCCTCGCCGGTGAGGAACTCCTCGACGACCACGGTGCTGCCGGCGGTGCCGAACTGCTGTTGCTGCAGCATCGCGGCAGCGGCCGCGAGCGCTTCGTCCACGCTCTGCGCCACCACGACGCCCTTGCCGGCGGCGAGCCCGTCGGCCTTGACCACGATGGGTGCGCCCTGCTGGCGGACGTAGCTCTCGAGTTCGTCGAAGTCGGTGAACGAAGCGAAGTGGGCGGTGGGGATCCCGTGCCGCGCCATGAACTCCTTGGCGAACTTCTTCGAGCTCTCGAGCTGCGCGGCCGCTTTGCGCGGCCCGAAGCAGCGCAGCCCGGAGCCGAGGAAGCGATCGACGATGCCGGCGGCAAGCGGCGCCTCGGGGCCGACCACGGTGAGCCCGACGTGCTCCTCGCGCGCGAGGCTGAACAGCCCCTCGACATCGTCGGCTGCCACGGGAACGTTGCGACACTTCGGTTCCAGCGCGGTGCCGGGGTTGCCCGGGGCGACGATGACTTCGGTCACCCGTCGTGACTGTGCGAGCTTCCACGCCAGGGCATGCTCGCGTCCGCCGCCACCGACGACGAGGATCTTCACGGGCTGGTCTCCAGCTGCGCGGTGGATGCGGCACGTCTCATGGCGGCCGGCTCGGTGCTCAATGCCGGAAATGCCGTACGCCGGTGAACAACATCGCCATGCCGTGCTCGTCCGCAGCACGTATGACTTCCTCATCGCGCAATGAGCCACCCGGCTGGATGACCACGGTAATGCCGTGTCCGGCCGCCGCGTCGATGCCATCGCGGAACGGGAAGAATGCGTCCGAGGCCATCGCCGCCCCGCGGATGTCGAGCCCGGCCTCGGCGGCTTTCCAGGCTGCGATGCGCGCGCTCATGACCCGGCTCATCTGGCCTGCGCCGATGCCGAGCGTCGCGCCGTCGCGGCAGTAGATGATCGCGTTGGATTTGACGAAACGGATCACCCGCCAGGCAAACAAGGCATCGTCGAGTTCCTGCGGCGTGGGCTGGCGTTTCGAGACGACGCGCAAGGCGTCGCGCGCGAGCATCGCCACATCCTTGTCCTGCACCAGCACCCCGCCCTCGACCTGCTGCAGTCGCAGGCCGGGAGCTGCCGGGTCGCCGAGGGAAGGCAGCGACAGCACGCGCACGTTCGGCTTGGCGGCCAGGGTCGCGAGCGCCTCGGCACTGAACGAGGGCGCCACGAAGACCTCGAGAAACTGCCGGGCCACGATGGTGGCCGCGAGCGCGCCATCCACCGTCGAATTGCAGGCGATGACGCCACCGAAGGCGGACTCCGGATCTGTCGCGTAGGCCTTCTCGTAGGCCGCCGCGAGATTAGTGCCTGTGCCCACGCCACAGGGGTTGGCATGCTTGACGATGACGCAGGTCGGTGCGGGCAGCGCGCGGACGCATTCCAGCGCCGCATCCGCGTCTGCGATGTTGTTGAACGACAGCGGCTTGCCCTGGTGCAGCTGTGCGTCGAGGAGCGATCCGGCCCGGGTCCCCGCCTGCCGGTACAACGCGGCACGCTGGTGCGGGTTCTCGCCGTAGCGCAGGTCCGCCTGCTTGCGCAGCGCAAGCGGCAGGCGCTCGGGCAGCGCCCCGTCGCCCTCGACCGCATCCAGGTAGTGCCAGATTGCCGCATCGTAGCTCGCGGTATGGGCGAAGGCCTTGCGGGCGAGGCGGCGGCGCGTCGCGTCGGACAGCGTGGCCCCCTGTTCGCGCAGCTCCGCCACGAGTCCCGGGTAGTCCGCCGGATCGACGACCACGGCGACGAAGGCGTGATTCTTCGCCGCTGCGCGGATCATGGCCGGGCCACCGATGTCGATGTTCTCGATGGCCGCCTCCCGCGGGGTGTCGGCCCGGGCGACGGTCGCCTCGAATGGGTACAGGTTGATGATGGCGAGATCGATCGGCTCGATGCCGTGCCGTTGCATCACTGCGGCGTCGATGTCGCGGCGTCCGAGCAGTGCGCCGTGGATCGCCGGATGCAGCGTCTTGACGCGGCCGTCCATGATTTCGGGAAACCCGGTCACATCGCTCACGTCGGTGACGTCGAGGCCGGCGCCCCGCAGGGCCTGGGCGGTACCGCCGGTGGAGAGCAGCTTCACGCCCATGGCCGCGAGTTCGCGGGCGAATTCGGTGATGCCGGACTTGTCCGACACGCTGATCAGCGCGCGCGCGATGCGACTCACGTCAGAGGGCCCCAGGTCCGGTTCAAGCGAAATTGGCGTGCGGCCCGCCGGCGTTGCAAAGCGGCCACGACGGCGCCGGCCAGATCAACCGAGCAGGTCGTACTGCCGAAGTTTCTTGCGGAGCGTTGCCCGGTTCAAGCCGAGTATGGCTGCCGCGCGACTCTGGTTGCCCTGGGTGTAGTCCAGCACCGCTTCGAACAACGGCGGCTCCACCTCGCCGAGCACGAGATCGTAGAGTTCGTTCGGCTTGTGGCCATTGAGGTCGCGGAAATAGGTACGCAGCGCCTCGTCGGTGAAATCACGCAGTGGCCGGTTGCGCAGCTGCACGACGGACTCGCGCTGGCGGCCGGTCGATTTGCGGATGCCAGCGGTTTTTCTTTTAGTTGTCACGGTTGACCCACTCCCCGGAGGGCATGCATCCGCTCCGGCCATGTCCGGCAGACCTGCGGACTCGAACGCAGGCCGGCGATGTAGCGATAACCCGCGTCGCGACCGGAATCCGGAAAATCAGCCAGTGCGATCCGTCGGATGCACAGGCGCGAGCTTTCTCGCTCCAGTCACTGGCGACGTCGCCGTCGCCTCCACCCTATCCCGCGGGGGGCGGAATGATAGCACGCTGATTGCGCGGTCAACGGTGCTTCGCGATGTGAAACTAGATTGCTGTTCGCCTGTCGTGTTCAAGTGCATGAACGCGCACGCGCCACTCAATCGCAACGTCTCGCATCGTTGACCGCGCTTCGGTGCGAGCCAATCGAGACCCGGTCTATCTCACGCGCTCAGTGCCGGTACGGATCGCGCGCAGTCTTGCACTGCAGGCCGAGCCGCCGGTTTGGCAGGCAGACGTCGACTTCATAGCCCTGTGCCGTCGTGCCCGGGTCGGGCAGGCTGAGTTCGACCGGGATGAGCGCGCCCGGCGCATAGATCCCCGACGCGGACGCGGGTCCGGCGAGATACTCCGCGGCACGGAACACGCCACTCCCGACCGGATTGGTCCAACGGTCGCGCAGCACGACGCGCACCAGCGGCAAGCCGACCGGGCGTTTACCGGTGATGGCGATCTCCGCCACGATGTCGAGGGCGCCCGGGGCGGAGTTGCCCGCGATCGCCTTCACCCCGCGAATCTGGTACGTGTCGAGCGGCCAATCCGGGTATATCGCCTGGCCGAGTCGCGCATAGAGCGCGCGGACCATGTCGCCGTATTGCGGATGCGCTGCGAGCTGGTCGCGGTTCTGGTGCAGCACCTGGCCAGCCAGCACGAGCGCCGCCACCACGCTGGCCGCAAGCCAGCGGGCGGTGTGGCGCGGAGCCGGTGCCTGGGTAAATGCCGGCGGCGGACCCCACTCCAGAATCGTGTCGGGCCGCGCGGGTTCGGCGGTCGCGCCGGCGGCCAGCGGGCCGTCGGCGATCGCGGCTTCGGTTGCCGCAGGCTGCATCGCGGCGGAGGCGGTGTCTGCGGGCAGCCTGTCTGCATCGCGAAGTTCGTCAGGTTCTTCCTGCAGTTCGAACACCGGCAGGTGTTCCGGCTCCGCGATGTCGGCGGCACGAACCAGGGGCTCGGCGGCTCCTCCGGCATCGTCATCCGTGCGGATCAGCCACAGCGGCGACTCGTCTGCTTCGGTATCCGTTGCTGCGGCGCTGTCGGCCTCCTGCAGAAAAGTCTTCCAGGTGTCGGTGTCCGCCGTTTCCTCCTCCAGCGAACGTGCCGGTTCCGGAGCCTCTGTTCCGGCCCCGGCGTCCCCCGCGGCGACCGGCGTGGCTGCGTCGGCCTCGAAGTCACTGCCAAGTGCGGGTTCCGGGCGGCGCGTCAGCGCGGGTTCTTCGGCCGCGATGAAAAACCGCTGCCAGTCGTGTTCCGGGGCGTCGAACTCCAGGTTCTCTCCGGCGGGCTCCTGCTCCACGGGGTCGATCGGTGGCGCAGGTGTCGGCGGCAGGGTGTGCGCTGACTCGTCCCAGTCGTCGACAAGGGTGCGCAGTGCGTTGAACACGGTGCCGCAGGAGCCGCAGCGCACGTCGCCCTCGGCCATCTGCAGCACGGGGGCGGTCACGCGAAAGGTGGAACTGCAGCCTGGACAGCGCGTATACATGACAGCCGACTGGCAAGACCTCAGCGGATGGGCGCGGTCAGCCGGTCGACGCATCGACCGGCTGTCGGCCGGTGGCCGGCGTGCCGGCCAGTAGTGCCCAGCCGGCGAGCTCGCCTGACGGGCGCAGGTCCAGCCACGGCCGGCAGCCGGTTCTGACCTGCGACGTCTGCGACGTCAGAATACCGCTCAGTGCAACATGCGCGCCAGCCCGGCAGTGGCCGTGCAGCGCAGGCGCCAATGCGATCAGCGTGCCGGCGAGAATGTTCGCGACCACGACATCGTGGTCGCCGGCGCAGGTCAACTGCTCCGGCAGGGCGAGGCGCAGGCGCGATACGACGCCGTTGCGCGCGGCGTTCTCCCGGGTGGCCTGCAATGCCTGGGGATCGATGTCGAGCGCGGTGGCCGAACGTGCGCCCAGCGCCAGGGCGGCGATCGCCAGCACTCCCGAGCCGCAGCCGTAATCGAGCACCGCGAGCCCCGCGAGGGGCAACGTGGCGAGCCATTGCAGGCACAGCGCGGTGCTGGGGTGGGAACCAGAGCCGAACGCGAGGCCCGGCTCGAGCGTCACGGCGACGCCGGCCGGATCGGGGCATGCGGCTCCGGTCGGGCAAATCCACAGTCGCGCGCCGAAGCGCTGCGGCACGAGTTGCTCGCGGAACTCGCGCACCCAGTCGCGCTCGACCAGCGTGGAAAACCCGATGGCCAGGGGCCCCGGCAGCAGCGGTTGCAGGCGTTCCCTGATGTCCTGCGCCGCGGTCCCGGCGGGCAACAGGGCGCTCACCTGCACCTGCGGCCACAGCGGCGTTGCGCCCGGCGCCGGCTCGAGGATCGGTTCTGCGCCCGGGTCGGCGAAGCTGATGGACAATGCGCCGAGGCCGAGCAGCGCGGCCTCGACGGCGTCTGCCGCGCCGGCCGGCACCGTCAGCTCGACCGTCAGCCAGTTTGCTACCGCCACTTCAGAGGCCGAGGCGCTTTTCCAGGTAGTGGATATCCGTGCCGCCCGCCTTGAACGCCGAGTGCTGCATGAGTTCCAGGTGCAGCGGGATATTGGTCTTGATGCCGTCCACGACCATTTCGGTCAGCGCGACGTACATGCGGGCGATGGCCGAGGCACGCGAATCGCTGTGCGCAATGATCTTCGCGATCATCGAGTCGTAGAAGGGCGGCACGACGTAGCCGCTGTAGAGATGGCTGTCGACGCGGATCCCGGGGCCGCCAGGCGGGTGCCACAGCTCGATCCGCCCCGGCGAGGGCAGGAAGGTCTTCGGATCCTCTGCGTTGATGCGGCACTCGATCGCGTGGCCGCGGATGGCGAGATCCTCCTGGCTTAAGGACAGCTTCTCGCCTGCGGCGATGCGCAGCTGCTCGCGCACGATGTCCACGCCGGTGATCATCTCGGTGACCGGGTGCTCGACCTGCAACCGGGTGTTCATCTCGATGAAGTAGAACTTGCCGTCCTGGAACAGGAACTCGAAGGTGCCGGCGCTGCGGTAGCCGATTTCCAGGCAGGCCTGGACGCAGCGCTCGCCCATGCTGCGACGCAACTCTTCGCTGATCCCGGGTGCCGGGGCTTCTTCGATCACCTTCTGGTGGCGGCGCTGCATGGAGCAGTCGCGCTCGAACAGGTAGACGGCGTTGCCCTTGCCGTCGGCGAGCAACTGGAACTCGATATGCCGCGGCCTGGCGAGGAATTTCTCCATGTACACGGTGTCGTTGCCGAACGCGGCCCGCGCCTCGACCTTGGTCACCGACACTGCGTTGGCGAGCGAGGCCTCGGTGTGCACGACGCGCATGCCGCGCCCGCCGCCGCCCGCCGCCGCCTTGATGATGACCGGGTAGCCGATGTCCCTCGCCAGGCGCTGGTTCTCTTCGATCTGGTCGCCGAGCGGCCCGTCCGAGCCCGGCACGGTCGGCACGCCGGCCTTGCGCATGGTTTCCTTCGCCGAGATCTTGTCGCCCATCAGGCGTATCACGTCGGGCGGCGGTCCGACGAACACGAAGCCGGAATTCTCGACCCGTTCGGCGAAATCGGCGTTCTCCGAGAGAAAGCCGAAACCGGGATGGATGCCCTCGGCGTCGGTGACCTCGGCGGCGCTGATGATGGCCGGCATGTTCAGGTAGCTGCGGGCGGAGGGCGGCGGGCCAATACAGACGGTCTCGTCGGCCAGCAGCACGTGCTTGAGGCTCGCATCGGCCGTCGAATGGACCGCAACTGTCTTGATGCCGAGTTCCCGGCAGGCACGCTGAATGCGCAGCGCGACTTCGCCGCGATTGGCTATGAGGATCTTGTCGAGCATTTCGGAGAGTAGGGGGGGCGGGGCTCTGTGCTTACTGGATGATGAAGAGCGTCTGGCCGAATTCGACCGGTTCGCCGTTGGTGGCGGCCACGGCGGCAATGCGCCCGGCCTTGTCCGCTTCGATCTGGTTCATCATCTTCATCGCTTCGATGATGCACAGCGTATCGCCAGCCTTGACTTCACTGCCGACTTTCACGAAGGGGTCCCCGCCGGGGGTGGCCGCTTCATAGAAGGTGCCGACCATGGGGGAGACGACCTTGTGGCCGGGTATATCCGGCTCGTTCTTGCCGCCTGCCGTCGTCGGCGAAATCGCGGCGGGTGAGTCGCTGCGACCCGGCGGCGGCAGTGCTGCGGCGCCGGCTGGTGCAGCCGCGACGGCAATGTGCTGGACGGCGCCCCCGGTGGAATAGCGGCTGATGCGGACCGATTCCTCGCCTTCCGAGATCTCCAGTTCGGCGATGCCGGATTCCTCCAGCAGTTCGATGAGTTTCTTGACCTTGCGTATGTCCATGGACAGCGCTCCTTTCGGCGCCGGCGCTACGGGGCCGGCGGTTGCAGCCGGTGGTCGGCGGCTCGCAGCGCCAGTCCATAGCCGAGCGGCCCCAGGCCCGTGATCGTGCCGACCGCGATGTCGGCGAAATAGGAGTGACGGCGGAACTCTTCGCGCGCGTGCACGTTGCTGATGTGGATCTCGATGAACGGGATGCCGACCGCGAGCAGGGCGTCGCGCAGGGCAATGCTGGTGTGCGTCAGCGCCCCGGGATTGATCAGTATGAAATCGGCCTGCCCGGAAGCCGCCTGTACGCGATCGACCAACTCGGCTTCGGCATTGCTCTGGAAGGTGTCGAGGTCATGGCCGAGGCTTGCTGCAAGCGCACGGGTGTCGCGCTCGATGTCGGCAAGCGTAGTACGGCCGTACAGCCCCGGTTCCCGGGTGCCGAGCAGGTTGAGATTCGGTCCATTGACCAGCAGGATGCGGGCCATCCGTGCGCCATCCCCAAGCGTTTCCCGCAGATGGCGGCAAGTTTAACGACTTTGGCGGCAAATAGAAGTAATTTTGTGTGGAGCCGGACTCAGTTGCCGGTACTTGGAGCCGGGGCGTCCAGTGGGGCCAGCGCCGCGGTTGCGGCGGCGGCGTCGAGTTCGCCGGTTTTCAGCCGGTCGAGCACCGAGGTGATCAGCCGGATGTCGTCGAGGTCGATTTCCCCCATGTGCATCTTCAGCACCCGCCCGCCGGGGGCGGCGATCACGGTCAGCGGCAGGCCGACGAACTCCGGGCCAAACGATTCGGCGGCCGCCATGGCTTCGGTCTCGCCGAACAGGATCGGGTACGTCACGCCGGTTTCGGCCACGAAGCGGCGCACCGGATCCTCGCGGTCGATGGCTATGCCGACCACCGCCGGCCCGCGCCCGCCACGCTCCTGGTGCAACTGTTCGAGCAGCGGCATCTCGCGACGGCAGGGGGCGCACCAGGTCGCCCAGAAATTGAGCACCAGCGAATCCGATGTCCATTCGTGCAGAGACCGGGTGGTGCCGCTGAGATCCGGCAGGCGCACATCCGGCACCTCCACCGCGGTGGCGGGTGCGGCCGGCGCCGTTGGCAGCGGCGGTGGCGATTGCCGCAGCGACCAGTACGCGCGGCCGGCAAAAAAACCGCCGACCACGCAGAGCGCAACGAGCAGCAGCAGCCGACCGGTCGAGCCCATGCGGTCAGCGGCCGAAGG
The DNA here is from genome assembly GCA_011526045.1 of Nevskiales bacterium. GTDB lineage: Bacteria > Pseudomonadota > Gammaproteobacteria > Steroidobacterales > QUBU01. The sequence continues at coordinate 56,320 of WYBE01000042.1, forward strand.
CGCTGCGGACGTGGGCGGAGAAGGCCGCCGCGTTCTTGAAGCCGACTACGCGGTGGCCGTCACGTTCGCGTCCGTCGGTACCAAAGAACACGATGGTGGGGGGCCCGAAGATGCCGAAATGCTCGAGCAGCGCCTGATCGGCCTGGTCGTTGGCGGTGATATCCGCCTGCAGCAGCACCGCGCCGTCGAGTGCCGCGCGGACTTCCGGGGTCGAGAACGTGTAACGCTCCATCTCGATGCAGGATGCACACCAGTCGGCGTAGAAGTCCAGCATCAGGGGCTGATTGGCCGCGCTGGCCGCGGCGGCTGCCGCCTGGAAGTCGGCCACGGTCTTGACCGGGCGAAACGGCAGGCTGGTCACCTCGGCGCTGCCAGCGCCACCGCCTCCGCCGCTGAACACTTCGAGCGGGCGCAGCGGGTCATGGCCGCCGGCCAGTGCGCCGGCGAGCAGCGCGACCCCGTAGGATGCCGCGAGCAGCCCGGCGCCCTTGGCGAGCGTGCGCGGGACTCCGGCCACACCGTCGAGCCGCTCGAAGGCGCCGAGGAACACGCCGGCCATGAACACCAGCACCGCCCACAGCACCATGGTGATCGCATCGGGCAGGATCCGGTCGATCATCCACACGGCGAGCCCGAGCATCATGAAGCCGAACGCGCCCTTGACCTTGTTCATCCACGCGCCCGCCTTGGGCAGCAGCCGCCCGGCGGACGTCCCGATCAGCAACAGCGGCAGGCCCATGCCGAGCGACAGTGCGAACAGGGCCAGTGCGCCGCGCGTCACATCCCCGGTTTTGGCGATCACGGTGAGTGCGGCGACCAGCGGTGGCGCCACGCAGGTGGTGACCACCAGCGCCGAAAGCGCGCCCATTGCGGCCGTCCCGAAGAACGTGCCGGTCTTCTGGCGCCCGCTCGCCGCATCGATCCGGTTCACGAGCACGGCCGGAAGGCGCAGCTCGTAGGCGCCGAACATCGCGAGCGCCATGCCCACGAACAACGTCGCCACCGCGATGGTGACCCAGGTCTGCTGCAGGGCTGCCTGGATCTGCTGGCCGGCGGCCGCGAAGATCGCGCCGGCGGCGGTGTAGGTCAGCGCCATGCCGAGCACGAAGGTCAGGGACAGCGCGAAGGCCCGACCGGTAGTCACGTTCTTGCCCTGGCCCACGATGATGCCTGACAGGATCGGGACCATCGGCAGGCAGCAGGGCGTGAACGACAGCAGTACCCCGAGTCCTGCAAAGGTCAGCATGACCAGCGCGAGGTTGCCGGTGCCGATCATGCCGGCCAACTGGTCCTGCTCCGAAACCATCGGCGCGCTGCCCGCAGCGTTCGCCACCGCCGCCGTGTCGCCGGCGAGCGTGCTGATCGCGCCCGGGCCGGTGGCGGCGGAGACGCTGAGCCGCACGGTCTGGGGCGGATAGCAGATGCTGTTTTCCTTGCAGCCCTGGTAGGAGACGCGCAGTTGCAGCGGATCGGCGCTGCCCGTCACGTCGAGCTCAGCCGACACTTCCTCGAAAAATACGGTGGTCTGCCCGAAATACTCATCTTCCTTGGGCACTCCCGCCGGCAAACGCGGGGTGCCAAGAGTGATGCCCGGGCTTTCGCTCTCGATCTTCAGGCTGTCGCGATAGAGGTAATAGCCCTCCGCAATCAGCCACTGCACGCGCAGGAGCCGGGCGCTGGGCATGGCCGCACTGACGCGGAACGCCCGTTCCGGCGGCAGCGGCGCAGCAGGCGCGGCAGCGCCGCCGAGCACACTGGCGATGGAGCGGCCCGCGGGGGGCGCGGCCTGGCTCGTATCGAGCACCACCGGGGCGATCCATTTCTGCGGCGGGTAACACAGCCCGATGTCGGCGCAGCCCTGCGAACGGATCTCGAGATCCAGCCGACCTGGTCCCGCCTCCCGCACCGGGATTCGCACCACCGCCTCGTTGCGATAGATGTGCATGTCGCCGAAAAACTCGTCGTGGTAGGGTTTTCCGGCCGGCATCTGCGCATCGCCGAGGACGACACCCGGCGTTTTCGTCGCGAACGACATGCGCTCTTTATAGAGGTAGTAATCAGGCTCGATCGTCCAGCGCACGACGATGTCGCCCTCGCTGGTGCTCACCTCGTAACGGAATGCCTCTTCCGGGCGCAGTACCTGCGGCTCGCCGGCAGCCCATGCCATTGCCCATGCGAGCAGCAGTGTCAGGCACGTAACGATGCGGCCGGGTTGGCGGAGCGGGTGCATCATGCGCCGGTGGCGTTCCTGATCCATTGCAGATAGGCCTCGGAGCCCGCGGCCAGGGTCAGGGCAATGATCTCGGGCACCTCGTACGGATGCAGGCGCCGCACGGCGACTTCCAGTTCCGGGAACCGGTTGCGGGTGGTCTTGATCAGCAGCAGCACTTCCTCTTCCTTTTCCAGGTGTCCCTGCCAGCGATACCAGGAATTGGCGCCCGGCAGCCGGGTCACGCAGGCGGCCAGATTCTGTTCAATCAGGATCGTGGCGATCTCGGCCGCCGTCCGGTTGTCCGGGCAGGTGCTGAGCACCAGGAGACAATCGTCCGCCATCTTAAATGCCCTCTTGCGCCGCGCAAGGAAGGATACCCGTGCCCCGCTCGGCCTGTCATGACGGGGTGCACACCGGCAGGCCCGCGGGGGGGGGGTGAGCAGGCGCCCGCCACGAGCCGGCCGTACATGCCGGTAGCGGCCGGGGGCTTGCAATCGGCTTTTCGCTGACTACTATTAGCACTCGTTTTTGGTGAGTGCTAACGGCGCTCGAGTCCCGCATCGTACCGTTTTCATATGATTTTAAAGGAGTTTTTCCCATGAAGATTCGTCCCCTTCATGATCGGGTGATCATCAAGCGGCTGGAAGAAGAGCGCAAATCGCCGGGCGGGATCGTGATCCCGGATACCGCGACCGAGAAGCCCGTGCGCGGCAAAGTGATTGCCGTGGGCAGCGGCCGCATTACCGAGAAGGGCGAAGTCCGCCCGCTCGACATCAAGAAGGGCGACACGGTGCTGTTCGGCAAGTACAGCGGCACCGAAGTCAAGGTGGATGGCGAAGACCTGGTCGTGATGCGCGAAGACGACATCATGGCCGTGATCGAGGGCTGAAGCCCGCCGGTCGCCACGACACATTCGGATTCACGGAAACTTTTCACGAGAGGTAAATGAACCATGGCTGCTAAAGAAGTCCGGTTTGGCGACGACGCCCGCCGCCGCATGCTGGCCGGTGTCAACGTGCTCGCCAACGCCGTCAAGGTCACGCTCGGCCCGAAGGGCCGCAACGTGGTGCTCGACAAGGCCTTCGGCGCCCCCACCGTCACCAAGGACGGCGTGTCGGTCGCCAAGGAAATCGAGCTCGACGACAAGTTCGAGAACATGGGCGCGCAGATGGTGAAAGAGGTCGCTTCGCACACCTCCGACACCGCCGGCGACGGCACCACGACCGCCACCGTGCTCGCTCAGTCCATCCTCAAGGAAGGCCTAAAGGCGGTCGCCGCTGGCATGAACCCGATGGACCTCAAGCGCGGCATCGACAAGGCCACCGTGGCCGTCGTCGAGGAGCTGAAGAGGCTCTCCAAGCCCTGTTCCGACACCAAGGCAATTGCCCAGGTCGGCACGATTTCGGCCAACGGCGATGACGTCATCGGCGGCAACATTGCCGACGCGATGGCCAAGGTCGGCAAGGAAGGCGTGATTACGGTGGAAGAGGGCTCGGGCCTCGAGAACGAGCTGGAAGTGGTCGAGGGCATGCAGTTCGACCGCGGCTATCTCTCCCCGTACTTCATCAACAATGCCGGTACGCAGAGCTGCGAGCTGGAGAACCCCTACATCCTCCTGCACGACAAGAAAGTCTCCAACATCCGCGAGTTGCTGCCGCTGCTGGAAGGCGTCGCCAAGGCCGGCAAGCCGCTGCTGATCATCGCCGAGGACATCGAAGGCGAGGCGCTCGCCACGCTGGTGGTGAACAACATCCGCGGGATCCTCAAGGTCGCGGGCGTGAAGGCGCCCGGCTTCGGTGATCGCAGGAAGGCCATGTTGCAGGACATCGCGATCCTCACCGGCGGCCAGGTCATTTCCGACGAGGTCGGCCTGTCGCTGGAGAAGGTCAAGCTCGAGGACCTCGGCAAGGCGAAGAAGATCCAGGTAGCCAAGGAAAACACCACCATCATCGACGGTGGCGGCAAGACCAAGGACATCAAGGCGCGCATCGAGCAGATCAACCGCGAGATCGAGGACACGACGTCCGACTACGATCGCGAGAAGCTGCAGGAGCGGGTGGCCAAGCTCGCCGGCGGCGTGGCGGTGATCAAGGTCGGCGCCGCGACCGAGGTCGAGATGAAGGAAAAGAAGGCCCGCGTCGAAGACGCGCTGCACGCTACGCGTGCGGCAGTCGAAGAGGGCGTGGTGCCGGGCGGTGGCGTGGCTTTCATCCGCGCCAAGAAGTCGCTCGAGAGCCTCAAGGGCGCCAACGACGACCAGAACGTCGGCATCAACATCCTCAAGCGTGCGCTCGAGGAGCCGCTGCGCCAGATCGTCATCAACGCTGGTGAAGACGGTGCGGTGGTGCTGAACAAGGTCGCCGAGAGCAAGGGCAACTACGGCTACAACGCCCAGACGGGCGAGTTCGGCGACATGGTCTCGATGGGCATTATCGACCCGACCAAGGTGGCGCGCTCTGCGTTGCAGAACGCTTCCTCCGTGGCTGGTCTGCTGCTCACCACCGAGGCGATGGTCACGGAAGCCCCGAAGAAGGACGACAAGTCTGCCGGCGGCCCGCCGATGCCCGACATGGGTGACATGTAAGTCTCGACGCCTGCTTCAGGCGTCCAGCGAAAAAGCCCCGCTTCGGCGGGGCTTTTTTTTGGTTCATCGCCGATCTGCGGGAATGTCGTGGATTACTGGTGGAGGATGCGCTGGTCCCGCCCGCCGGCGCGTGCCGCTCCTCGCACGTCCCTGTGCTCGTCGCTATGGGTTGCGCCGGTTGCTGCCCTCCTGGCAACCGGCTCCACACATGCACGCGCCGGGCACCGGGATGGACTGCAGTCCCGACCCGGCCCCGGTCAGGCAACGCGTTCGATACATCACCGAACGTCGCGGTGAGTGCCGCCGCGCGAGGATGCCAGGCGCCGCCCGACCGCGGATCACGTCCGCGCCGCTCGCCTGATCGGCGGCGCCCGGCTTTTCGGTCGGAGAACGCGCGAACGCCGACGAAGGGCGCTACTTTTCTTTCTCGCTCTCTCCGTCCCCCAGCTTCTGCAGGTAGAAGGTTAGCGCGGCGATCACCAGTGCGAGCGCCGCGCCGAACGCGAGCAGGTCGCGCGTGCCATCCCACGCTACCGCCTCCTTCAGGAACAGCACCGCCAGCACCGCGATCACGACGCTCACCAGGTGCCCCTTGAGGTCGTCGAGGTTCTGGATGAGCAGCCACTTCGGCAGCGGCAGTCGGTCGTCGACGAACAGCGCGTAGAGTCCGAGACTGATGATGTAGAGCGCGATCGCGATCAGGAACACGTCGACCGCCTCGATCAGGCCCACGGCGAAGATCTTGGCCGCCTTCGCCGACACGTCGCCGGCCTGCACGATGCCCACGAGCGTCTCTCCGATCACGAACGCCTCGTAGACGATCAGCGCCGATGACCCGATGAGGGTGCCGAGGACCGCGATGAGGGTGATGAAGCGGCTGGAGGCGAGGATCGAGCGCAGCATAGGTCCTCGACGTGCAACTGCAGCGATGCTAGCACGGTGGACGGCATCGGATCGATTCCGCATCGTCCTGCTGCAGCACCGGCATCACGCCGGCAATGGCGATGCGCCTGCCGGGTGTCGGTTCGCAATACCTGCTCGCGACGCCGCAGAACTACCCGCGCGCCGGCAGCCAGAACTATCCGTCGCCGGCGGCCGACGCGAACGCCGACGGCTCGACCACTGTCTACTTCGGCCCGCGGCAGCCCGCTGGCGCGCAAGCCAAAGCGCCCTCAGAGGGCGTCGCCGATTGGCTCGGCGCCGCGATATCCGCCAGGGTCTCCAGGAAATGGTGCCCGCGCATCTGATTATTTGAATGCGACATGGTCTGGGCCGATTCGTGCGTCGGCCTTCCGAAGGCCTCACACCGGCTGAAACCGCAGGCCAGGCTCCATCCGCGCCAGCAATTCATAATCGCGGTCGTCATGCAGCAAAGCGACGCCGTGCTCGACAGCGATGCACGCGACGAGGCAATCGTGCGGACTGCGCGGCGTGAAGCCCTGCCCGCGACACCGCACATAAAGCTCGGCGGCAGAGGCGTAGGTCGCTACCGGGTGCTGCGGAAGCAAAAAGGGAAGTGTGCTGAAGTGGGCCCGTAGCGTCGTGAATCGCTCTGGCGATGCGGCCCCCTGCAGGATCTCCTGATAGATCACTGGCGTCAGGCTCGCTTCGTCACGCGCGATCAACCGACGCAGGACTCCAGTTGGCGCGGTATCCCTCTCGCGCAACAGGTCAATCCAGACGGAGCTATCGACGAGAACCACGGTTCATGCCTGCCCGCACTGCTCGCACGTCGTAGTCGGGTGCGATGAGGTCCTGGCCGACCAGGGCGAGCACATTCTTCCGTCGCCGCCGGTTTACCAGTTCCCGCAGCGCAAGGTCCACGGCCTCCCGCATGCTACGGGCCTTGGTGAGCCGCATGGCTTCTGCGACCAGCCGGTCGTCGAGCACGATGTTAGTCCGCATATACACCTCCGAATGTGTATGGTGACCGCTCCTGCAGTTGCTCGCAACTCCGGTTTCGGTGGTGTTTATCGACATAAGGACGTCAGGTGCCGGAGCACCGTGACGTACCTGTAAGTTCTCACCGGTTTTGCGGCGGGCCATGCTCGACTACTTCGGCGAAGGCCCGCGGTATCCACAGCGGTGGTGCTGGCGGCAGTTGGCATAGCACCGGTGCTACCCGTTGCCGGCCTCGTGGCGATCGACTTCGAGACGGTGCTGGTGGTGCTGTTCGCGTTTCCGACGCTGCTGGTGCTGCGGCAGTCGCTGGGGGACGACGGCGCAGTCAACCAGCTGGAGGCGACCATCATGCTCGCGCTGGTGCTGTACCTGCTGGCCGCGCACGGGTGACAGGGCAGGGGAACTGAGGCGACCTGCCCGCACCCCCGGCGAGTTGTCCCCGGGAGAGCCGGGGGTCGCAGCGCCGCTGGCGAGCGCAGCCCCACCGAGCGGCATCGCACCATGCGCCGGGCGCAGCGCCATCGGTGCCGGGCCTGCCGTAACGCACCGTCGCCCGGTCACGGTTATAGTTGCAGCATCTATGCCGCGTGCCCCTGCAACACTGCTGGAGTCGGCAATCGCAAACTGCCGGCCGCAGCCGGCCATCCCTGCTGTGCTGGTCCTGTTGTTCACGCTCATGTTCGCAGGCGCGTCGGGTGGAGCGCCGAGCGGCGCCGACAGCGCGACCGCAGGCACATGGATTGTGACCGCCGGTGTCGTTGTTTCCTGCGGGCTGGCGGTCGCGGCGGGTTTCTGCTCGTACTTTCCGCCACTGGCCTGGATCGCCGTGGCTTTCCTCAGCCGCGGCCTCCTCTTCGCCGTGCCCGGAAGGCCTGTGGTCACGGTGGCGCTCGCAGCCGGTACAGCGGCCGCGGCGGCGATGTTGTTGGTGCAGTTCTGGCGGGTCAGAACCGGGAAATTCGTACCGACCGTCAGCGATTCGGTGGAGACCGAATAGTTGGCCTGGCTCGAGGTGACCGCCTTTGCCGTGGCAGGCATGCGCGCGCGCCGGCGTACCCGCAGCGGTAATCAGGATGGTGCGGGAAACCCCCGTCGACGTCCCGATCTGAGCCTGGCCGTGCCGCCCGGCGAAGGTGTCCGCAGGTCCGATGCCGCGATCGTGGCTGATTGACTCCATCCCGCAATGCCGGGTATCACGGGGGCGTGGGCAGCCGGCAGCGATCCCGAGGGCCCACGATTCGCGACCAGCCAACCGAGACCTGAAGGCGGACGTAAGACATGCGATTCCATTTGAGGACCAGCAGCCTGTTGTCCCTCGGCGCCGTGTTGCTTGCCTGTCTTGGCGCGACGGGACCGGCGCAAGCGGCTGCGCCAGTGGTGCAGACCAACCGCGGCGCGCTACAGGGCGCCACACAGGATGGCATCAACGTATTCCGCGGGATTCCCTATGCCGCGCCGCCCGTCGGCTCCCTGCGCTGGCGGCCGCCGCAGCCGGCGGCGGGCTGGACGGGTGTGCGCGATGCGACGGCCGTCGGCCCCGTTTGTCCGCAGGATATTCGCCTGGTGTCGGCCGACACACCGCAGAGCGAGGATTGCCTGACGCTGAACGTCTACGCGCCGGCCAATGCGTCGGCCGGCAGCCTGCCGGTCATGGTGTGGATCCACGGCGGCAGCTTTCGCTGGGGATCCGGTTCGCTGCCCGCCTACGACGGCGTGACATTCGCCCACCAGGGCGTGGTGCTGGTGACCATCAACTACCGGCTCGACCGGCTGGGCCGCTTCGGCCATCCGGCGCTGACCCGCGCGCAAGCCGGCGAAGGCCTCGCGAACTACGGGATCATGGACCAGATCGCCGCGCTCCAGTGGGTGCATGACAACATCGCGGGCTTCGGCGGCAACCCGGAGCGGGTCACGATCTTCGGCTACTCTGCAGGCGGCGTGTCGGTGAATTACCTGATGGTGGCACCGTCAGCCCGCGGCCTGTTCCATGGCGCGATCTCCGAGAGCGGCGGCGTGGCCGCCGATGCCAGCCAGCACCTGGGAAGGGACTCGGGGCGTTTCAAGTCGCTGGAATCCGAGGGCCTCGGGTTCGCCGCCAGCTTCGGCATCGCGAATGACGACCAGGCGCCGGCAACGCTGCGTGCGCTGACCGTGGCCCAGATCCTGGCTTATCCACAGAAAGACTTCTCGATGAATCCGGTCGTGGATGGCAAGGTCATTCCCGACGATCTCGGGAAGATGTTCCGCGAAGGCCGCCAGCACCCGGTGCCCTACATCGCAGGCGCCAACAGCTGGGAAGCGAGCCTGATCCAGGGTTTCAACCTGCCGCTGGCTGCGATCATGCCCGGCGTCACGCCGGACGAGGCCCGCAAGGTCTACGGCCCCCTGGACGACAAGGCGCTCAAGGAGACCTACTTCGGCGACATACTGTTCCTTGCGCCGGCCTGGACCCTGGCGGCTGACATGGAGGCCGCAGAAACACCTGCCTGGCTCTACTACTACAGCTATGTCGACGACGACCAGCGCGGCCAGGTGCCCGGCGCCGCCCACGGTGAAGAGGTCAGCCACCTGTTCCGGCGCTCGCTGCGGGCGCACCGGGTGCTGAGCCCGCATGACCTCGAGGTCTCGATTCCGCTGCGGCGCTACTGGATCAACTTCGCTCGCACCGGCGACCCGAACGGCAAGGATGTCCCGGGCTGGAAGCCCTTTACGCGCGAGCATCCCCTCACGATGGAATTCGGCGACCGGCCGCAGCTGCTTCCCGCCATTTTCCCGAAGCGCATGGCCTTCCAGCAGGAAGTCATCAGGCGGGCGATCGAGGCAGAAGCGAAGGCCCGGCCGGCATCGCCCTGATCGCGGCAACGGGGATCGGTGCCGGAGCCTGGACTCCTGCCTCGTTCCAGGCTGCGACCATCGAGTAATCAGATGCTCCGGCACCGTCCCGCGAAGCCGGGCGGCTGGCTTTACTTCTGCGTATTTGGTGGCAGTCTGCATGCAATTGGCCTGCTACCGGCGCCTCGCGGCGTCGCACGCCGCACGCCGGAAAGGGGTATGACTTGGAGTCAGGCATGGCGCTCGCGCTGATCGTCCTGCTGCCGTTCGTCGGCAGCCTGTGCGCCGCGTTCCTGCCGTCGAATGCCCGAAATGCAGAAGCCTGGCTCGCCGGGCTCGTGGCGCTCGCCTGCGCCGCGCTCACGCTGGCGCAGTACGAGCAGGTGGCCGACGGCGTCGTGCTGCGGGCCGCGGTGCCGTGGCTGCCGCAAGCCGGGCTCGATTTCAGCCTGCGCATGGACGGCTTTGCCTGGCTCTTCGCGCTGCTCGTTTCGGTGATGGGCGCGCTGGTCGTCATCTACGCGCGCTACTACCTGTCGCCACAGGATCCGGTGCCGCGTTTCTTCGCGTTCCTGCTGGCGTTCATGGGCTCGATGCTGGGGATCGTGCTCTCCGGCAACCTGATCCAGCTGGTCGTATTCTGGGAACTGACGAGCTTCAGCTCGTTCATGCTGATCGCATACTGGTACCACCGCCTCGATGCGCGGCAGGGCGCGCGCATGGCGCTCACGGTGACGGCAGCCGGAGGCTTCTGCCTGCTCGCTGGCGTCATCATGCTCGGGACCATTGCCGGCAGCTACGATCTCGAGCGGGTGCTCCAGGCGGGCGATGCGGTGCGTGCGCACTCCTGGTACCCGGCCACGCTCGTGTTCATCCTGCTCGGCGCGTTGTCCAAGAGCGCGCAGTTTCCGCTGCAATTCTGGCTGCCGCACGCAATGGCCGCGCCGACCCCCGTGTCGGCCTACCTGCATTCGGCGACCATGGTCAAGGCCGGGGTGTTCCTGCTCGCGCGCTTATGGCCGGTCCTCGCCGGCACCGACCTCTGGTTCGGGCTCGTCTGCGGCGCGGGACTCGCCTCGCTGCTGCTCGGTGCGGTGGCGGCGCTGTTCGAACGGGACATGAAGGGCGTGCTCGCCTACTCGACGATCAGCCATCTCGGGCTCATCACGCTGCTGCTCGGCATGAACAGCCCGCTCGCGCTGGTGGCCGCCGTGTTCCACATGATGAACCACGCCACGTTCAAGGCGACGCTGTTCATGGCAGCCGGCATCGTCGACCACGAAGCGGGCACGCGCGACCTGCGACGGCTGAACGGCCTGGCGAGCGTCATGCCGATCACCGCGACGGTCGCGACCGTGGCGGCCGCGGCCATGGCCGGCGTGCCACTGCTCAACGGCTTTATCTCCAAGGAGATGTTCTTCGCCGAGGCGATTTTCGCCGGTGAAGGGCCGCTGCTGCGCGTCGGCCTGCCGGCCATGGCGACGCTCGCGGGGGTTTTCAGCGTGGCGTATTCGCTGCGCCTCGTGCACCAGGTGTTCTTCGGCCCGCTGGCCCGGGACTTGCCGCGGGGTGCCCCGCAGGAACCGGCTCGCTGGATGCTGGCGCCGGGTGTCCTGCTCGTGCTCGCCTGCCTGCTCGTCGGCATTCTGCCGGCGCGCACCATCGGGCCCGGGCTTGCGCTGGCCGTGCGCTCGATACTCGGGGCGCAGACGCCCGCTTACAGCCTCGTGATCTGGCACGGCTTCACGCTGCCGGTCGCGATGAGCATGACGGCGCTCGTCGGCGGTGTCGGCCTCTACCTGCTGCGGTACTTCTACGGGCAGCGCGCCACAGGCCTCTCGCCGGTGCGTGCGCCCCTCGACGGAAGGCGCGTGTTCGACATCCTGATCGTGGTGCTGCACCGGATCGCGGAGCGCATGGTGCGCTTTGCGTCGTCGCGCCGCCAGCAGTCGCAACTGTTCCTGATCGTGAGCATGGCGTTCGTGGTCGGCGCACTGCCGTTGCTCGCAGGCGGACTCGCACGCGGCAACATGCGGCTCGTGCCGGTCGATCCCGTGTATCTGCTGTTCTGGTTTGTCGGCTGTAGCTGCGCCCTCGGCGCGGCCGTGCAGGCGAAGTTTCACCGCCTGGCAGCCCTGATCATGCTGGGTGGAGCAGGGCTGTTCACGGGCCTGAGCTTCGCCTGGTTTGCGGCGCCGGATCTGGCGCTGACGCAGATTGCGGTCGAAGTCGTCACGCTGGTGCTGCTGCTGCTCGGGCTGCGCTGGCTGCCGCGCCGTGTCGAGTCCGACGACACCGACCGCAGTACGCGCCAGGCGCGCATGCGGCGGGCACGTGACCTGGTGGTTGCGGGCATCGTCGGTAGCGGGCTCGCCGCCTTGTCGTTCGCGATGCTGACCCGCGCTCCGCTGGATCGGCTGGCGCGATACTACGTCGAGCGGGCCTTGCCGGAGGGGGGCGGGCGCAACGTCGTCAACGTGATCCTCGTCGATTTCCGCGGCTTCGACACCTTGGGCGAGATCACGGTGGTGGCCATTGTCGCGCTGACGGTCTACGCCCTGCTGCGGCGGTTCCGGCCGGCACCGGAGAGCATCGAGGTGCCGCGCGCCCAGCGCGAGGGCGTTGCGCTGGGCGGCGGGCGTGGCTTCGAGCCGCAGGCACAGTTGCCGGCGGGCGACCTGATGATCCCGGCCGTCCTGGTGCGGCTGCTGCTGCCGATGGCCGGGCTCGTCGCGGTCTACCTGCTGCTGCGCGGTCACAACGCCCCCGGTGGCGGCTTCGTCGGCGGGCTCGTGATGGCTACCGCCTTCGTCACGCAATACATGGTCGGCGGCGCAATGTGGATCGAATGGCGCATGCGGGTCCACCCGCAGAACTGGGTCGCGCTCGGTCTCATGGCTGCCGGCGGCGCGGGGGCGTTCGCCTGGGCCGCCGGTGCGCCCTTCCTGGCCAGCCTGGAGACTGACGTCACCCTGCCGCTCGTCGGCGAGGTGCATCTCTCGAGCGCGCTGCTGTTCGATTTCGGGGTGTATCTCGTTGTGGTCGGCGCGACCTCGCTGATGCTCGTGGCGCTGGCGCACCAGTCTTTTCGCAGCCCGCCGCCAGGTTGACGATGGAAGCCCTGCTGGCCATCGCGATTGGCGTGCTGTCGGGCTCCGGCGTCTGGCTGTTGCTGCGCCCGCGGACCTTTCAGGTGATCATCGGTCTTGCGCTGCTGTCGTATGCGGTCAACCTGTTCATCTTCGGCATGGGACGGATCCGGAGCGACCAGGCGCCGATCATTGCGGTCGATTCGGCGGGGGGTGTCGCGGGGTTCGCGGACCCGGTGCCGCAGGCGCTGGTGCTCACCGCCATCGTGATCGGTTTCGCGACGACCGCGCTCCTGCTCGTCGTGCTGCTTGCGGCCCGCGGCGTCACCGGGACCGACCATGTCGACGGGCGGGAGCAGCAGTGAGCCCCTGGTTCCAGCACCTGCCCGCTGTACCGATCGTCCTGCCGCTCATCGCCGCAGCCGCGATCCTGCTGCTCACCGAGCGGGCGCGGGGCCTGCGCGTTGCGGTCGGGTTTTTCTCGATCGTCGTCCAGTTCCTCGTCGCGATCGAGCTCCTCGCGCTCACGACCGAGGCATTTCCGGACATCTGGCCACAGGGTGTCGGCGTGTATGCGCTCGGCGGCTGGCCGGCACCGTTTGGCATCGTGCTGGTGATCGATCGCCTGGCCGGCCTGATGCTGATCCTGGCCGCGGTCGTCGCGCTCGCGGCATTCTTCAATGCACTGGCGTACTGGGATCGTGTCGGGCCGCACTTTCACGCGCTGCTGCAGTTCCTGCTGATGGGGGTGAACGGGGCCTTCCTGACCGGCGACCTGTTCAACCTGTTTGTCTTCTTCGAGGTGCTGCTCGCGGCATCCTATGGCCTCCTGCTGCACGGCTCGAATGCCCAGCGCGTGAAAAACGGCCTGCACTACATCGTGGTCAATCTCACCGGCTCGCTGCTGTTCCTGATCGGCGTGTCGCTGATCTATGGCGTGACCGGGACCCTCAACATGGCAGACCTGCCGGCGCGAACGGCCGCGCTGTCGGCTGCGGACCGCGCCATCTTCGATTCGGCTGCCGCCATCCTCGGCGTGGCGTTCCTGACGAAGGCGGGTGGCTGGCCACTCAACTTCTGGCTGCCGGGCACCTATGCGGCAGCAAGCGCGCCCGTCGCGGCCGCCTTCGCGATCCTGACCAAGGTCGGCATCTATGCGCTGCTGCGGCTGGGGTCGCTGATCGGCAGCGCCGACGCACTCGGGCAGGCCGGTGGCACAGCGCTGCTGCGGGCGGACCTGTTTCATGGCGGCTTGTATTACATCGGGATCGCGACGATGGGCTTCGGCATCTTCGGCACGCTGGCCGCCCAGCAACTCGCGCGCCTGGTCGGTTATTCCGTGATCGTCTCTTCGGGCCTGCTGCTCGCTGTCATGGGGCTCAACCACGATCCGTTGCTCGCGCCGGCTTTGTTCTACCTTGTCGGCTCGGTGCTCGCGACCAGCGCATTCTTCATGCTCACCGGGATGACCGAGCGGGCATGGCGCGTTCCGGCCCCGCAACCGGCGGTACCGGCCGACGAGCTGCCAGTGGCCACGCGTGGCTATGTGCCCTTTGGCATACGCCGCACGCCGGCGCTGCACGCACCGGACGACGCCGTGGGCGTGGCGATTCCCGCCGCCAAGGCATTCATGGGCCTCATGTTCGCGTTCTGCGTGCTGCTGGTCACGGGGTCACCGCCGCTGTCGGGCTTCGTCGGGAAGTTCGCAATCCTCTCCGGCGCCATCCATGCGGCGGCGACGACGACCTGGGCGCCGGCGGCCTGGCTGCTGGTGGCGGTGACGATCGCCGCGGGCCTGGCGAGCCTCATCGCGCTGACGCGGATCGGCATGCGCCTGTTCTGGTCGGTGACCGGCCGCAACACGCCGCGCCTGCGCATGCTCGAGGCGGGGCCGGTGGCGATGCTGGTACTGCTATGTGTCGCGCTGGCGGCGGCTGCGGGGCCGGCGATGAGCTTCCTGGAGGATACGGCGAAGTCGCTGCGCGCGCCGCGGGTTTATGTCGACAACGTGCTCGCCGTGGAGGAAGGGCCATGAGGCGTGGCATGCCGGTGCTGACGGTGGCGCTCGTTGCGATGTGGCTCGTGCTGAACGACACGCTTGCTCCGGGCCAGGTGCTGGCCGGAATCCTGCTGGCCACGGCGCTGGCGTGGTGGGCGGCGCGCATGCGGCCGCTGCGGCCGCGGCTGCACCGGCCGCAGCTCGCGCTCGGCCTTCTTGCGGTCGTGTTCGTCGATATTGTGCGCTCGAATATTGCGGTCGGGCGCATCATTCTCGGCCTGACCGGCGGACGGACGGTACACTCGGATTTCCTCGACATACCCCTGGAGCTGCAGGATCCGCACGGCCTCGCGGTGCTGGCGATGATCGTCACCTCGACGCCGGGAACGGTGTGGGTCGGTCTTGCCGCCGATCGCCGCACACTGCGGCTGCACATCCTCGATCTCGAGGACGAGGCGGCATGGATCCGCATCATCAAGGATCGCTACGAGCGGCCGCTGATCGGCATCTTCCAGTCATGAGTGAACTGATCGACTACGCCGCCTGGTTTGCCGCTGCATGCGCGGGGCTGGCGATGCTGCTCGCCACCTGGCGCGTGATCCGGGGGCCCGCGGCCCAGGATCGTGTGCTCGGGCTCGACACATTGTACGTCAATGGCATGCTGACCCTGCTCGTGCTCGGTGTTCGCGTCGGCTCGGGCGTGTACTTCGAGGTTGCGCTGCTCATCGCGCTGTTCGGCTTCGTCGGCTCCGTGGCGCTCGCGAAATTCCTGCTCCGCGGCGAGGTGATCGAGCCATGACCGGAATCGAGTCGCCGTGGGTGGCCATTCCCGTCGTGCTGCTGCTCGTTGCCGGCGGGCTGCTGACCCTGGTCGGATCGCTGGGGCTCGTGCGCCTGCGCAGCTTCCAGGCGCGCATGCACGGGGTATCGATGGGCAGCACGCTCGGCCTCGGTTGCATCATCATCGCCTCGGTCGTGGTGTCCTCGGCAATGGCGGGGCGGTTCGTGCCACATGCGCTGCTGATCACGGTGTTCGTCGTGATCACGGCACCGGCGACCGCGATCCTGCTGATGCGGGCGAGCCTGTATCGCGCCCGGGCCAAGTCAGCGGCAGCGCTGCCGGAGCAATTGAATTGATTACGGCGTCATCATCTCGCTCGCCTGCCGGCGACGCCTCTCAAGCCAAAGCGCTCTAAGGAAACTCTGAAGAACCGGTCATGAAAGCGAGCTCGGGGAAAGCATTGGGACGGAGACCGATCCCGGCACCGGATTCGCGGCTTTGCGGGACCGGTTTCGATGCAAAACGCTGCATTTCACGATCTTCATCGACACGTCTCCTGCGTCACCAGCAAGCGGCGCCGCAAGCTTGCGGAACACCCCGCCCAGATGCTGGCGAAGCTGCCCGTACAGCGTTCGGCGCCGACACTTCGGTATGAAGACAACGTAATATTTGCAGTTCCATGCCGTGTGGCTCAAACTTTCGAACTTGTCCATCGTGTTTCTTCTTTTCATGTGCTTGGCGGCTCGCGGCTGGAACTCTCTACGGTGGATAACCCCCGGATAAGTCAAACTTCTACTGCCACCCGGGCAGAGCCGGGGGGCCTCCCTTCGTAGCTAGTATCCAAGCTATCGTCTCGAGCCGAGGAGCCGGATGCAGATCGACTGGAAACGCGGTGCCCTGCTGGCCGTTGCAGCCGTCGCCGTCGCGGCAGCGGCGTTTTACGCGTGGGGGCGATTCGATTCCCGCGCGCCGGGCGAAGGCTTCATCGGCAGCAACGGCCGCATCGAGGCCGCCGAGATCGACATCGCCGCCAAGACCGGCGGGCGGTTGCAGGACGTGCTGGTGCGCGAAGGCGACTTCGTCGAGAAGGGGCAGGCGCTCGCGCACATCCAGGTCGACGTGCTGAACGCCCAGCGCGACGAGGCCAGGGCGCAGATCGCGCAGGCGAAGACGGCGGTCGCCACCGCGCAGGCGCAGGTCGCGGCGCGCGAGAGCGATCGCCAAAGCGCGCTGGCGGCCATCGCGCAGCACGAAGCCACGCTGACCGCGGCACGCGCGAAGTACGAGCGGTCCAAGACGCTGGCGGAGCAGGGCATGTGGACGCGGCAGGACCTGGACAACGACCTGGCGAGCATGAGGAGCGCCGAGGCCGCGACGAACGCCGCGCACGCGCAGGAGAAGGCGGCGCAGGCGGCGATCGACGCCGCGCGCTCGCAGGTGGCCGGCGCGCAGGCCACGGTGGCAGCGGGCGAGGCGGCGCTGGCGCGCATCGAGTCCGAGATCGCCGACAGCACGCTGAAGGCGCCGCTGGCGGGGCGCGTGCAGTACCGGGTCGCCAACATCGGCGAGGTCGTGCCGGCCGGCGGCAAGGTGCTGAACCTGGTCGATCTGTCCGACGTCTACATGACCTTCTTCCTGCCCGCGGCCGACGCCGGGCGGCTGGCGATCGGCAGCGAGGTGCGCATCGTGCTCGACGCCGCGCCGCAGTTCGTGATCCCGGCGCGCGTGTCCTTCGTCTCGGCGAGTGCGCAGTTCACGCCGAAAACGGTCGAGACGGCCAGCGAGCGCGAGAAGCTGATGTTTCGCGTGCGCGCGCAGATCGACCGCGACCTGCTGCTGAAGCATCTGACGCAGGTGAAGACCGGCCTGCCCGGCATGGCCTGGGTGCGCACCGACGCGTCGCGCGAGTGGCCGACGTCGCTCGCGGTGCGCGTGCCGGAATAGCCGCGTGACGCCGCGCGAGCCGGCCACGGTCGCGCGGGCGCAGGCCCTGACACTGCGCTACGGCAAGACGCTGGCGCTGGACGACGTGACGCTCGAGTTCCCGGCGGGCCGCATGGTCGGCCTGATCGGGCCCGACGGCGTCGGCAAGTCGAGCCTGCTGGCGCTGGTGGCCGGCGCACGCGCGCTGCAGCACGGCCGCATCGAGGTGCTCGGCGGTGACATGGCCTCGCCCCGCCATCGCAGCCTGGTGTGCCCGCGCATCGCCTACATGCCGCAGGGGCTCGGCAAGAACCTGTACCCGACGCTGTCGGTCGAGGAGAACCTGCAGTTCTTCGCCCGCCTGTTCGGCCACGACGCGGCCGAGCGGCGCCGCCGCATCGACGAGCTGACGCGCCGCACCGGGCTGTACCCCTTCCTCGCGCGGCCGGCCGGCAAGCTCTCGGGCGGCATGAAGCAAAAGCTCGGGCTGTGCTGCGCGCTGATCCACGACCCCGAGCTGCTCATCCTGGACGAGCCCACCACCGGCGTCGATCCGCTGGCGCGCGCGCAGTTCTGGGACCTGATCGCGCACATCCGCGCAGGCCAGCCGGGCATGAGCGTGTTGGTCGCCACCGCCTACATGGACGAGGCGCAGCGCTTCGACTGGATCGTCAGCATGGACGGCGGGCGCGTGCTGGCCACCGGCACGCCGGCCGAACTGCTGCAGCGCACGGGCAGCGATTCGCTCGAAGCCGCCTTCATCCGCCTGCTGCCCGAGGAACGGCGGCGCGGCCACGAGCCGGTGTGCATCCCGCCGCTGCAGGCAAGCGGCGACGACATCGCCATCGAGGCCGAGGGCTTGACGATGCGCTTCGGCGACTTCGTCGCCGTCGACCACGTAAGCCTGCGCATCCGGCGCGGCGAGATCTTCGGCTTCCTCGGCAGCAACGGCTGCGGCAAGTCGACGACGATGAAGATGCTCACTGGCCTGCTCGAAGCAAGCGAGGGCAAGGCCAGGCTCTTCGGCCAGCCGGTGGACGCGGCCGATCTGGCCACGCGCGGGCGCGTCGGCTACATGTCGCAGGCCTTCTCGCTCTACGGCGAGCTGACGGTGCAGCAAAACCTGGTGCTGCACGCGCGACTGTTCCACGTGCCCGAGGCCGGGATCGGCGCACGCGTCGGCGAGATGGTCGAGCGCTTCGGCCTCGGCGGCGTGCGCGCCAGCCTGCCCGACAGCCTGCCGCTGGGCATGCGCCAGCGCTTGTCGCTGGCGGTGGCGATGGTGCACCAGCCCGAGCTGCTGATCCTCGACGAACCGACCTCGGGGGTGGACCCGGTGGCGCGCGACGCCTTCTGGCGGCTGCTGGTCGAGCTGTCGCGGCGCGACCGCGTGACGATCTTCATCTCCACCCACTTCATGAACGAAGCCGAGCGCTGCGACCGCATGTCGATGATGCACGCCGGGCGCGTGCTCGACAGCGATGCGCCGGCGGCGCTGGTGCGAAAGCGCGGTGCCGCGACGCTCGAGGAGGCCTTCATCGGCTACCTGGTCGAGGCCGGAGGCAGTGCACCGAGCGCACCGGCGGCCGAGGCAGCGGGCGCAGCGCCAGCCGCCGTCGTGCCTGGCGCGACAGCGGCGAAGGCGTCGCGCTCACTTCGCTCGAGCCTGCAGCGCCTGCTCAGCTACAGCTGGCGCGAATCGCTGGAACTCAAGCGCGACCCGGTGCGCTTCACGCTGGCGCTGGCCGGCTCGCTGGTCCTGATGTTCGTCATGGGCTACGGCATCAGCATGGACGTCGAGGACCTGAGCTTTGCCGTGCTCGACCGCGACCAGACCGCAGCCAGCCGCGAGTACATCGACAACCTGGCGGGCTCGCGCTACTTCATCGAACGCGCGCCGCTCGCCGACAGCGCCGCGCTCGACCACCGCATGCGCGCCGGCGAGCTGGCGCTGGCGCTGGAGATCCCGCCCGGCTTCGCGCGCGATCTCGGGCGCGGCACGCCGGTGCAGATCGGCGTCTGGATCGACGGCTCGATGCCGGCGCGCGCCGAGACCGTTGCCGGCTACGTGCAGGGCATGCACCGGGGCTGGCTGGCCGAGCATGCGCTGGCCACCACGGGCCAAGCCGCGGCCTTCGCGCCGGCCCGCATCGAGACGCGCTTTCGCTACAACCCCGACGTGCAGAGCCTGCCGGCGATGGTGCCGGCGGTGATCCCGATCCTGCTGATGATGATCCCGGCGATGCTCGGTGCGCTGGCCGTGGTGCGCGAGAAGGAGTTGGGCTCGATCCTCAACCTGTACGTCACGCCGGTGACGCGCAGCGAGTTCCTGCTCGGCAAGCAGCTGCCCTACGTCGCGCTGGCGCTGCTGAACTTCCTGCTGATGGTGCTGCTGGCGGTGACGGCGTTCGGCGTGCCGGTCACCGGCAGCTTCGCCACGCTGCTGGCCGGCGCGCTGCTTTACGTGATCTGCGCCACCGGCATCGGCCTGCTGGCGTCGAGCTTCACGCGCAGCCAGGTGGCGGCGATGTTCCTGGCGATGGTCGGCTCGATCATCCCGGCGACGCAGTACTCCGGCCTGCTCGACCCGGTGGCGTCGATGGACGGCGTGGGCCGCGCCATCGGCAGCATCTACCCGACCGCCCATTTCATCGACATCAGCCGCGGCGTGTTCAACAAGGCGCTTGGCTTCGACGAGCTGCGCGGCTCGCTGCGCGCGCTGGCGCTGGCGGTGCCGGTGGTCCTGCTGCTGTCGATCGCGCTGCTGAAGAAGCAGGAACGCTGATGCGCCGCACGCTCGCCAACATCTGGCACCTGGGCGTCAAGGAGCTGTGGGGCCTGTGGCGCGACCCGGCGATGCTGGTGCTGATCGTCTTCCTGTTCGGCTACTCGGTCTATTCCGGCGCGCGCGCGATGCCCGAGACGCTGAACCGCGCGCCGATCGCCATCGTCGACGAGGACGCCTCGCCGCTGTCCACGCGCATCGCCGCCGCCTTCTACCCGCCGCAGTTCCTGAGCCCGTCGATGATCGGCCTGCAGCAGCTGGATGGCGGCATGGATGCCGGCATCTACACCTTCGCGCTGGTGATTCCGGCGAACTTCCAGCGCGACGTGCTCGCCGGGCGCGCGCCGGCGCTGCAGCTCAACGTCGACGCCACGCGCATGACGCAGGCCTTCAACGGCGCCGGCTCGATCCAGCAGATCGTGCAGAGCGAGGTCGCCGCCTTCGTGCAGCGCTACAAGGGCAGCACGGCCGCGCCGGTGGAGCTGGCGCTGCGCGCGCGCTTCAACCCGACGCTGGACAAGGGCTGGTTCGGCGCCATGACGCAGCTCATCAACCACGTGACGATGGTGTCGATCCTGCTATGCGGCGCAGCGCTGATCCGCGAGCGCGAGCACGGCACCATCGAACACCTGCTGGCGATGCCGGTGACGCCCACCGAGATCATGCTGTCCAAGGTGTGGTCGATGGGGCTGGTGGTGGTGGCGGCGGTGGCGGCGTCGCTGCAGTTCGTCGTCAAGGGGCTGGTCGGCGTGCCGGTGGAGGGCTCGACGGCGCTCTTCCTGCTGACCACCGCGCTGCACCTGTTCGCGACCACGGCGATGGGCATCTTCATGGCGACGATGACGCGCTCGATGCCGCAGTTCGCGCTGCTGATGGTGCTGGTGCTGCTGCCGCTGCAAATGCTCTCGGGCGGCAGCACGCCGCGCGAGAGCATGCCGCTGCTGGTGCAAAACATCATGCTCGCCGCGCCGACCACCCACTTCACGATCGCCGGCCAGGCGATCCTGTTTCGCGGCGCGGGCCTGCAGATCGTCTGGCCGCAACTGCTCGCGCTGGCGGCGATCGGCGCGCTGTTCTTCGGCGTCGCGCTCGGCCGCTTCCGCCGCACGATCAGCCAGATGGCCTGACGGGGTCATTCGGTACCTTCGTTTCATGCCTTCGATCACGTGCGCTCATGGCGCCTAACGCCGAAGCTCACCGGCCGGTATTGACGCGCGACGCGCGTGTCACTTCGCTGAACCGGACCGGTGGAGCGATTTTTTAGAGCCGCGAAAGCCAGTAACGTGGGCGACGGCGAAAGTGACCGACGGCAAGAATCTGAATGACTCCTCCGCGCTCACGGAAAATGATGTGGAACGGAAACTCGGTGACCAACGCCCGCCGGATGTCCGGTGCGCGCTCGACGCGACA
>WYBE01000043.1 GCA_011526045.1 Nevskiales bacterium
TCGAGCGCCACGGCTTCAAGTCTCCTGCCGAGGCGCGGCGGGCGTTCTACGACAACAGCGAGAAACTTGCGGCGTGACGAACCGAGTGACCATCAACCCACTGTCCAGAAAATCCTTGACCGCTACAACCAGGCCTTCAACCAGCCGGCGCTCAACTTCCTGGCGAATCCGCCGCAACAGGCGGATGGCAGCCGCCTCGGCGCCGAGGAGACCCAGGATTACCTCGCCAAGCTGGTCTGGACACCTTGGGACGGCGGTGAGTTCAACTTCAAGTATGGCCGCTACGAGACGGACGACTCGATGTGGCCCTCGCTGGTCGCCCCGGAGGGCGAGCTGCTCGAGAATCTCCCGCCCGGCGACCCGCGCGCGTCCCTGAACCGGCCGGGCACAAACGGCATCTTCGCCACGCTCAACTGCTGGTTGCCGCCCGAGGGGCGCTATCCATTGCCGGCCGGCCAGCCGGCGGGCGACGAAGAGGCCTGGTGGCGCACCACCGGCGGCACCATCTGCGGCAAGCTCAATGCGACCGGGTGGGAGAATCGCGTCAATCTGCCGGATCTCGACAACGGCGTGTCGCTCAACGACGGCCGGTTCGTCCCGGGCACCGACCCAGGGCTGCATAAGACCGGCAACCGCTACCTCCTCCAGTATCGCCAGGAACTTGGCGAGTGGGTGCTGACTGCGCGTGGCGGCCTCAACGACGAGGAGTTCGAGAACGCGTACGATCTCGACCATACCGAGACCCGCGCGGTCTTCGGCCTGTTCAATTTCGACTCGGTCAAGGACAACCGCGACTGGTCCGGCGAGCTGCGGCTCGCCACCCCCGCGCTGCTGCCGGTGCGCGGCGAGGTCGGCGCCTTCTATTACGACCGCAACCTGACCTCGGCCCAGCGCAGCATCCCGGGCCCCGGCCCGGTGTTCGGCGGCGATCTCGGCTACGGGCCGCAGGCCGAGCGCGATGTCGCCAACCTCGCGTGGATCGGCAGCGTCGCCTGGGACGTCACGGAGCTGTGGCGGCTCGATGTCGAGGGACGCTACGCATCCGAAGAGATCGAGTACCTTGGCGGCAATCGTTGTCGGAGCGAAGCGACCTACTACAACTTTACGCCGCGCGTATCGCTGACCTTCATGCCGACGGACGATCTGCGCTTCTACGCGCAGGCGGCGAACGGGGACAAGCCGGGCGACGTGAACTCGGAGTTCTTCCGCGGCGATGTCTCGCGGGAGTTCTGCGAGCAGGCGCAGGTGTACACGAATGACGTCACGATCGAGCCGGAAGAACAGTGGACCTACGAGATCGGCGCCAAGACGCAGTGGTGGGACCGGCGGATACAGGCCAACCTCGCGCTGTTCTGGATCGAGTGGGACAAGCAGACCATCTTCCAGGTACAGAATTTCGGTGCCTACGATTTTCCGGGGTTCGACAACAACGAGACGCTCGCGACGACCCTGCTGCGCAACGTCGGCGATTCGCGTAATCGAGGCGGCGAACTCGAGACGCTCTTCGTCGTCACCGACGAGCTGACCCTGATCGCCAACTACGGCTATACGAGGGCGAAGTTCCGCAAGGGCTTCGACTCCAATCTCGCGGCCCTGACCGGCGACGGCAACGTCGAGGACAAGTGGATCCCGAGCGCGCCGGAGCACAGCCTGGTGCTCGGTGCCGTGGTGAACAAGCCGCTCAATGCCGACTGGAGCCTGCTGTTTCGCACCGACCTCGCCTACGAGAGCGAGCGCTACTTCGATACGGCGAACCTGGCCTGGCTGGACGATCGCACGCTGGTCAACCTGCGGGCCGGCTTCGACTCCGCGCGCTGGGGCGTGAGCGCCTACGTGCGCAACCTCATGGACGACGATACGCCGGTGGCAGCCCTGTCCTTCGTCAACTTCGGCTATGGCGCGATTTCGCCCGGCGGCAACGGCGTGTACGGCGACAACGACGACGTGTACCCCAACATGTATTCACTCAATCCCCAGCGGGGCCGCGACTACGGTATCGAGGTGCAGTTCAAGTTCGGCGCGCAGTAGGGGGGTGCCGCGGGCGGGCGCGTGGCGGTGAGCGCTCCGGTGCGCGGCCGGAATGTGACCGGTGGCGCGGCAAGTGCCGGCGGCATCGGTTATCAAGGCGGCTCTGTGCCCTGCGGAGTTTCGGGCGATGAGCGTAATGATGTGGGTGGTACTCGGCGTGGCGCTCGGCCTTGCCTCTCCGTTCATGCTGCTGCAGCTGCAGCGCCGGCGCGATGTCGCGCGCAGCGCGGTGCGGGGCGGTAGCGGCACGTCGCCGCCGGTGCGCCCGGCGAACCCGTTCGCCGCGGTGTCGATCCGGCCCTGCGCCGATGCCCCCTGCGCCGCGGTGCTCAGGATCCAGGACCAGCGCTACCTCGCGCTGCGCGCGCCGGCTTTGCCGGTGACAGGCTGCGAGCGGCACAGCTGCGGGTGCCGTTACGTGCGCCACGCCGACCGACGCGCTGCGGATGACCGGCGCGATCCCTTCGCCCGCTTCGGTGGCATCACGCCGAGCGCCGGCCGCGAGCGCCGGAGCAAGGATACCGACCGCCGGCGCGCCCGGTAGCGGCGTCAGCCGGCAGCGGCCAGTTCGCCGATCTTCGCGACCTGCTCGGGTGTGGGCGCCCAGGCCGCAGCCTGCACGTTCTGCCGGATCTGGTCGGGATTGGTCACGCCGGCGATCACGCTCGAGACGTACGGTTGCGCCACCAGCCAGCCGATGGCGAGATCGAGCAGCGAGTGGCCGATGCCGGCGCCGTAATTCTCCAGGTTCCCGACGATCGCCCAGCGCGCCTCGGACACGAAGCTGCCGCCGCCCTTCCACTTGCCGAAACGCGTGTCGGCGCCCGGAGCCGCGCCGCGCCGGTACTTGCCGCTGAGCAAACCGCTCTCGAGGGGAAAGTACGGGATGATGCCGATCTGCTGTCCCTGCGCGATCGGCACGAGATCGCTTTCGATTGCGCGGTGCAGGAGGCTGTAGCGGTTCTGCGCCGAGACGAAGCCGGCAAACTTACCGGCCTTGGCCGCGATGGTGGCCGCCTTCAGTTGCGCGCCGTCGTAGTTGGAGCAGCCGACGTGGCGCACCTTGCCGGCGCGGACCAGGTCCTCGAGCGCGCGCAGCGTTTCCTCGACCGGTGTGCCGGCGTCGGGGAAATGGTGCTGGTAGAGATCGATGTAATCCGTGCCGAGGCGCGTGAGGCTGTCCTCGACGGCTTTCACGATGTACTCGCGCGAGCCGCCCCGGTCGGCCGCACCGCCGCGGCTGCCGCGCTTCGCGCCGAATTTTGTCGCGAGCACGATGCTGCCGCGGCGCGCACCGAGCGCCTTGCCGAGCAGGGACTCCGCCGCGCCGTGCGGGCCACCGTAGATGTCCGCTACGTCGAAGAACGTAACCCCGGCATCGAGGGCCGCATCCACGATGGCGTTCACCGCGGCCTGGTCGCACATGAGCCCGAAATTCATGCAGCCGAGGCCGACTGCCGAAACTTTCAGGCCCGAGTGCCCGAGCGGCCTGCCGCCCATCACGGCGCTCTCGCGGATGCGGCCACCGGCAGCCGGGGCACGACGGCGGCTACCAGAAATGCGTCCAGCGGGATTTTTCCTGGAAGTACCGGTACGCGTCGCGCTTGTCCTTCGGCACGTACTGCAGGTACAGGCCGGCATCGTAGCGTTCGCGGTACTGGTCCAGCACCGGCTTGTAGAGCTTCATGTGCAGGTCCGGTATGCGGTGGCGGGCGCGGAACTCGGCGATCGGGATGCGCGCGAGCTGCTTGGTCTCGAACACGCCGGCCTTGACCATTTCCACGCCGCGCGGCGCATAGATGGCCGAGCGCCCCGGGCCGCCGAAGGCAGTGTCCTCGAAGAACCCCGGGTTGCGGCCGTGGGTGCTGACCGAGTTGTTGCAGATCAGGGTGTAGACGCTGTTGTGGTAGGAGGTGAGCCGCATGTCGTCCGACTCGAATCCGCCCGTGGCGACCCGGCAGACGATTTCCGCCCCCTTCATCGCCATGCAGCGGAACAGTTCCGGCTCGAACTGCACCGCCGACATCGCGATGTTGCCGATGTCGGTGCGCTCGACCGGAATCACGGCGTCGAGCCCGTACATTTCCACGAACCGGTCATAGACGTCGTAGATGACCGAGGTGTACTGCTCGGATCCGGGGAACATGCCGCGCACGTTGCGCTGCTTCCAGTGCTTCACCACCGAGCCGTCCGGGCCGACCATGACCATCAGGTGCAGGATATGCCCCGGCCAGTCCTTCTCGTCGCGGGCGTAGGTGCCGAACACGATGTAGCAGTTGTATTGCCTGGCCTTTTTCGCGACCTCGGCGACCTCCGGCCCCGGCACCTCGATGGCGATCCGGTAGTGCTGGTCGCGGGTCCAGTCCGAGAAACCCGTGATCGGGAATTCGTGGAACAGCAGCAGGTCGCTGCGCCCGCCGTAGCCCTGCGCGATGTCGATGCACTCGAGGAAGTAATCCAGGTTGCGACGCAGGTCCGGCCCCGGATTGGCGCCGTCCACACCCTGCACACGGGTCTGGACTACGGCAGCGGTGATGACGTCCTGGCGCAGTTTCGCGGTCGGGTAGGTGCCGTCGGGGCGCACCATGGGCTCGTTCTTGTCGGACATTGCTTCTTTTTCCTCTGGGGTAAGCTTTGACATTATCATATCCACATGACGTCAATACCTCTTAGCGGCCCGCGGCCGCCAGGTTGAGGCCATCATGATGGTGCAGGCGCGAAACGAGCTGATCGATCACGCGATCCGCAGTCCCCGCTACATTCAAGTGTATTCCGCCGTGCGGGACTGGATCTACCAGGGCAACTACCGGCCTGGCGAGCGGTTGCCGACCGAGGAAGAGCTCTGCCGGCTGTTCCAGGTGTCGCGGATCACCACCCGCAAGGCGGTCGACATGCTGGTCGACGAGGGGCTCGTGATGCGCCAGCCCGGGCGCGGCACCTTCGTCGTCGAGGACCTGGCGGACGCGCCGGTGGTCGGGGAGATGGACCAGCTGCTGCGCAAGGTCGAGCGGCTCGGCAAGACCAGCCGCGTCGCCGACAGCGAGGTCGTCGAAGTCGATGCCGACCCTGAGACCGCCAAGGATCTCAATCTGCCCGCGGGCGCGCGTGTGCAGAAGGCATCGCACGTGCGACTGCACGACAAGCAGCCGGTCGGCTACGTCGTCACCTATATCCCGGCCTCGCTCAAGGTGCGCTTCGATCTGCAGGAACTCAACGAGAGCCCGATGCTCACCTTGCTGGAGCGCAAGGGCGTGGACATCGCCTCCGCCGACCAGGTGATCAGCGCGACGCTGGCCGACGCACGTCTCGCCTCGCTGCTCAACACCACGGTCGGGGCGCCGCTGGTGCACATTCGTCTCGTGGTATTCGACAGCAAGCGCCGCCCGGTCGAGCGGCTGGTCGCCTGGTATCGGGGCGATTACTACCATCATCACGTACACCTCACGCGCAAGTCGCGCTGAGTCACGCACGCCGGAGGCGGTCGGTAATGAGTGGTTTCCCTGCATTCCTGTTTCTCATCCGTCATGCACTCGCCACCCGGAGCCGATGGCAGCCGCAGGCCGCGGGTCATCCCGCCCGCAGACCGGCCATCAGCGGGTGCGGCGCGGGGCTCCTCGCGTGCGCGCTCCTCGCGTCAGGCATCGCCGTCGCCGGTGGCACGCTGAACCGCTCCTCGTCGGCCGAACCCAACAGCCTCGACCCGGCCATCGCGACCGGCAACACCGCTTCCTACATTCTCTACGATCTGTTCATGGGGCTGACGACCTACGACGCCAACGGCAAGATCATTCCCGGTGCCGCTGAGTCGTGGCAGATCAGCCCCGATGGCCTGACGTACACCTTCAAGCTGCGTGACGGGCTGAAATGGTCGGACGGCTCCCCGCTGACCAGCCAGGATTTCCTCTATTCGGCGCGCCGGGTCGTGACGCCGGAAACGAGCTCGCGTTTTGCGTCGTTTTTCTTCCCGGTGAAGAATGCGCGGCGCATCGTCAAGGGTGAACTGCCGCCGGAAAAGCTCGGCGTGGAGGCGCCGGACGCCCGTACGGTGATCTTCCGGCTCGAGAGCCCGACACCATACTTCCTGCAGAACCTGGCATCCAACGTCGCGAGCCCCGTGCCGGCGAAACTGGTCGAGTCGCTCGGCCGCCAGTGGACGCGCCCCGGCAAGATGGTCAGCAACGGCCCGTTCATGCTGTCCGAGTGGGTGCCGAACGATCACGTCACCATCGTCCGCAATCCGCATTTCTTCGATGCGGGTGCGGTGCGGCTGGACAAGGTGAACTGGTATCCGTCGGGCAACCAGGACACCAGCCTCAAGCGGTTCCTGGCCGGTGAGATCGACATCCTGCTCAACTTTCCGAACGAGCAGCTCGCGTCGCTGCGCGAGTCGATCCCGGGCGAGGTCAAGATCTGGCCGGGCCTGTTGCTCGGCTATGTCCTGCTGAACAACAACTGGCCGCCGTTCAGCGACCCGCGCGTGCGCCGCGCGCTGTCACTCGCGCTCGACCGTGACGGGATCGTGAAGAAGATCGTCACGCCGGGTTCGCCGCCTGCCTATGGCATGACGCCTCCGGCAATCGAGGACTACCGCCACCCGCTGCCCGACTACGCGAAGACGCCGCAGGCGCAGCGCGTGGCCGAGGCGCGCCGTCTGCTCGCGGAGGCGGGTTTCGGGCCGGACAAGCCGCTCGCCTTCGATCTCGTATACAACACGCTCGAGGAGAACCGCCGTCTGGCCGTGGCCATGGCGGCTATGTGGCAGGCGATCGGCGTGCGCGCGAGCCCGCTCAATCGCGACCTCATCGCGCTCAACAAGAGCGCCCGCACGCGCGACTTCCAGGCGTTGCTCTACACCTGGTTCGCGACCAACGACGACCCGTACAGCTTCCTCGGCCTGCTCGAAACCGGCAATCCGTCCAATTATTCCGGCTACTCCAATCCGGCGTACGACGCGATGCTCGCGGCCGCCAACGCGCTCAATGATCCGGCGAAAAGGTTCGCGCAACTGAGCGAGGCCGAGGCGGTGATGCTCGCCGACCAGCCGGTGATACCGGTGTTCTTCTACGTGCGCCGCTTTCTCGTGAAACCCTACGTGAAGGGTTTCACCGAGAATCCGCGCGGCCTGAACCTCAGCCGCTGGCTCGACGTACAGAAGTGACGCTGGCCGGGTCGCGGGTGCGCCGGACAGGCGAAGCCGGGGACAGCCCCGATCCGGCGGTGACGGCCGGAGCGCAAGGCAGACGGCCCGGCGGGGCAGGCCGCTGAGTGCTGTTCACCCGCTATCAGTGGACCGTGCTGCTCGCCGCGTGGCTCGGCTGGGGCTTTGATGTCTTCGACGGCCTGCTGTTCAACTACGTGGCCCCGAACGCGGTGCCGACCCTGCTTGGGCTGCCGATCGGTTCGCCGGAGGCGAAGCAGGCGACGCTGTTCTGGACGGGCCTGCTGACCTCGGTGCTGCTGCTCGGCTGGGCCACGGGCGGCGTGCTGTTTGGCCTGGTCTGCGACCGTATCGGTCGCACCCGCACCCTGATGTTCACGATGCTGCTCTACGCGGTCGGCACCGCCGCCTGCGCCTTTGCGCCGAACATCTGGTGGTTGCTGGTCTTTCGCGTCATCGCGTCGCTCGGCATCGGCGGGGAGTGGGCGGCGGGCGCGGCCATGGTCGCCGAGTCGGTGCCGGAGGAAAAGCGGGTCGAGGCCGGAGCGCTGCTCTACACCGCGGCGCCGATGGGCCTGTTCCTCGCCACCTTCGTCAACATGCAGGTTGCGGGCAACTGGTTTGCCGACAGCCCGGAGCTGTCCTGGCGTTACGTGTTCCTGTTCGGCCTGTTGCCGGCCGGGGCCGCGTTCCTCGTCCGGTTGTTCGTGAAAGAACCCGAGCGCTGGAAGAGCCTCGGCAATGCGCGCAACGTGCGTATTACCGAGCTCTTCGGTCCGGGGATCCGTCGGGCCACGGCCTCCGGTTTCCTGATGTCGGTGGTTGCGCTGCTCACCTGGTGGAGCTGCAACGCCTTCATTCCGGTGATCGCGAGCGGGCTGGCCCGCGAGGCGGCCGAGGCGCAGGGGCTCGACGGCACGGCGACGTTCGCGATGGTCGAGCAGTGGAAGACACTCGCCACCAGCTGGTTCAACCTCGGCGGGCTGCTTGGCACGCTGCTGACCATCCCCGCAGCGAAACTCCTCGGTCGCAAACCAATGTTCACCATCTACTGGCTCGCCTCGGCGCTGTCGATTTTCGCCACCTTCGGGCTGGACCTGCCGCCCGAGACGCGCCTGTACCTGTATTTTGCGATCGGGCTGTCGGTGTTCGGCGTGTTCGGCAGCTTCACCTACTACCTGCCGGAGCTCTTTCCGACGCGACTGCGCGGCACCGGCGCCGGCTTCTGCTACAACATCGGGCGGGTGGTCGCGGCAGCAGGCCCGGTGCTCGTCGGCTCGATCGCCGCGCGCGGCGCCGCCTTCGACGTGCTGTTCTACGTGGGGTTCATTCCGCTGCTCGGGATACTGGCCATGCCCTGGGTGATCGAGACGCGCGGGCGCGCGCTCGAGTAGGCGAGCGCTCGCCGGCAGCGCGCTCGCCGCATCGCCGGTGCTCTGCCGGGCGAGGCGCCTCAGGCAGACTCGATCAGCAGCACCTGGAACCGGCCGGTGCCTGCGCGCAGCGCTTTCGCCTGTGCGTACTCCGGCGAATTCCAGAAGGCGAGGGCGGCCGCCCTGCTCGGCCACTCGGAGACCAGCGCACTCGGATGCTCGCACCAGCCGCCTTCGAGAAATTCCCCGCCGGCGCCCCGCGCGATGTACCGCCCGCCGTGCTGTTCGACGAGTTTCGGTACGACGCGGGCGTAGCCTTCGAGGAACCGTGGCCGATCGCTCAGCTCGGCCACGACGATCATGTAGCAGCGCTTCTCGCTCATCGATGCTTCTCCGGTGCCGCTCGCGGCCTGGGCGCGGGACATGCCGATGTCGTCAGGGTGAATTGATCTCGCGCCAGCGGTGGCAGGCAACGAGGTGGCCCGGGCCTGCTTCCTCGATCGCCGGGCGGGCGCTGATGCAGCGGGGAATGCAGTGCCGGCAGCGGGTGTTGAACACGCAGCCACCCGGCGGGTTCATCGGTGAGGGCAGTTCGCCGTCGAGGGTTGCCACATCGGTGACCGGGCGGTCGGGATCGGGTTCCGGCACGGCGCCGATCAGGGCCTGGCTGTAGGGGTGGCGCGGATGCGCGAAGAGCGCGTCGCGTTCGGCAAGCTCCATCATCCGGCCGAGATACATCACCATAACGCGCTGGCACATGTAACGGACGATGGCGAGATCGTGGCTGATGAAGATGAGCGACACCCCGGTCTCGCGCTGCAGCTCCCGCAGCAGGTTGCAGATCTGGGCCTGGATCGACACGTCGAGCGCGCTCACCGGCTCGTCGCAGACGATGACCCGCGGGGACAGGATCATGGCGCGCGCGATGCTGATGCGCTGCGCCTGGCCGCCGCTGAACTCGTTCGGATACCGGGCGGTCATGTCCGGCCGCAGCCCCACCCGCGTGAACATGTCGGTGACCGCCTGCTCGCGCGCGACCGCGGTCATCTCCGGCCGGTGCACCCGCAGGGGCTCGGCCACGATCTCGCCGACCGTCATGCGCGGGTTCAGGCTGGAGAGCGGGTCCTGGAAGATGATCTGCATTTCCTGCCGCACCTGGCGCAGCTCCTGCGGGGGCAGGGCGCAGAGGTCACGGCCCTGCCAGACGACGCTGCCCGCCGTCGGCCGGACGAGCTGCAGCAGCGCCTTGCCGAGCGAGGATTTGCCGCAGCCCGTCTCGCCGACAATGCCGAGCGATTCGCCGGCGTGCAGATCGAAGCTCACGTCCTCGACCGCCCGCAGGACGATGTGCTGGCGTCGCAGCAGCCCGCGGCTGCGGATCGGGTACTGGACCTTCAGGTCGCGGACCTGGAGCAGCGGTGCCGGTGCGTTCACGCCAGTTCCTCGAAGCGGTGGCAGGCGGCCGTCCGGCCCGCGCCCGCGGGACGCAGCGCCGGGCGTTCGACGAGACAGCGTTCGATCACGTGAGCACAGCGCTCCGCGAACGGGCAGCCCGGCGGCAGTTGCTCGAGGTCCGGCGGCTGGCCCGGAATGGTGGGCAGGTCCTCGTCCGGGGCGTGCGTCAGGCTTGGCACCGAGCGCAACAGGCCGGCGGTGTACGGGTGACGCGGCCGCGCGAAGATATCGCGGACGGGGCCGATTTCCACCGCCCGGCCCGCATACATGATCATGACGCGATCGCTGAGGCCGGCCACGACCGCCAGGTCGTGCGTGATGAGCACGATGCCGGAGCGCGTGTGCCGCTTCAGCCCGAGCAGGAGCTTCAGCACTTGGGATTGCACGGTGACGTCGAGTGCGGTCGTCGGCTCATCGGCGATCAGCAACTGCGGATTGCAGAGCATGGCAAGGCCGATCATCACCCGCTGGCGCATGCCACCCGAGAGTTCGAACGGATAGGCGCGCATGCGCTCCGGCGCGTCCGGTATGCGCACGATCTGCAGCACCTCCAGGACCCGCTGGCGCGCGTCGGCGCCGCTCATGCGGCGATGGGCGACCAGCACCTCGGTCATCTGCTCGCCGATGCGCATGGTCGGCGTCAGCCCCGAGAGTGCGTCCTGGAAGATCATCGCGATGCGGTTGCCGCGCAGGTCGTTCAGGGCCGAGGCGGGTGCGTTCAACAGCTCGCGGCCGTCGAAGCGGGCCGAGCCGCTCGCCGAGCCGTTCGGTGCGAGCAGGCCCAGCATGGCGAGGAAGGTCTGGCTCTTGCCGGACCCGGACTCACCGACGACGCCGAGGCACTCGCCCTGCGCCACGGAGAAGCTCAGGTCGCTGACCGCGTCCAGCCGGCCGTTGTCGGTGCGAAAACCGACATGCAGGCCTTCCACTTCGAGGAGCGTATTCATCGGAGGCTGCACCGGCCGGCGCGGTGGCGCATCTCAGCGGTTCGACGGATCGAGCGCATCGCGCAAGCCGTCGCCAATGAAGTTGAAGCAGAACATGGTCACGGCGAGGAACGTCGCGGGGAAGAAGATCAGCCACGGCGCGGTGTCGAGCTGGCCGGCGCCCTGCGAGATCAGCAAGCCCCAGCTCGTCAGCGGCTCCTGCACCCCGAGCCCGATGAAGGAGAGATAGCTCTCCACCACGATGTTGGTGGGGATCAGCAGGGTCACGTAGACCACCACCGGGCCGAGCACGTTCGGGATGATGTAGCGGCGCAGGATCGCGCCGCGCGTCAGCCCGATCGCGACCGCCGACTCGACATACTCGCGCGTCTTCACCGCGAGCGTCTGGCCGCGCACGATGCGCGACATCGTCAGCCACTCGATGCAGCCGATGGCGACGAACACGAGGTAGATGTTGCGCCCGAACACGGTGACCAGGATGATGATGAAGAACAGCAGCGGCATCGAGTAGAGCACGTCCACGAAACGCATCATGAGATTGTCGGTGCGCCCGCCGGTGAAGCCGGCGAGCGAGCCGTAGACGACCCCGATCGAGAGCGCCACCAGCGTGGTGAGCAGCCCGATGGTGAGCGACACCCGCCCGCCGTAGAAAACGCGCACGAACAGATCGCGTCCGTTGGCGTCCGTGCCGAACCAGTGCCAGTTCTCGAGCGTTGGCGCGGCGAGGATGCTCTCCCAGTTTGCATCCTCGATGCCATGCGGCCAGAGCGCCGGCACCAGGATGGATGTCACGCCGATCAGCACCAGCGTGAAAATGCTGCCCATCGCCGCGCGGTTGCGCCGGAAACGCCGCGCCGCCTGCCGCCAGAGCGACTGCGACGCCTGGCCGCTCAGTGCGGCGGTGACTGGCGCCGAGGTGAGCACGTTGCCCGAACTCTGGTTCACCGGTACCCCTTGCGGATGCGTGGGTCGAGCGCCGCGTAGGCGAGGTCCGAGAGCAGGTTGAGCAGTACGATGAAGCTCGCGTACACGATGACGATGCCCATGACCAGCGGGTAGTCCCGGTTCAGCGCCCCCTGCACGAAGTAGCGCCCGACGCCTGGCAGGTTGAAGATCAGTTCGATCACCAGCGAGCCCGTCATGACACCGGCAATCGCCGGGCCGAGGTAGCCGACCAGCGGGATCACGGCGGATGGCAGCACGTGGCGCAGCACCACCCGCGACTCCGGTATGCCCTTGGCGCGCGCCGTGCGCACGAAATTCGAGCGCAGCACCTCGAGCATGCCGCCGCGCGTGAGCCGCGCGATGATCGCGATCTGCGGCAGGGCGAGTGCGATGACCGGCAGCACCATGTTCGAGAGCGCGCCGTCGTTCCAGCCGGCTACCGGCAGCCAGCGCAGGTACAGGCCGAAGATCAGCGCGAGTATCGGCGCAGTGACGAAACTGGGCACTGCGATGCCGGTCATGGCGAGCGCCATGACGGCGTGATCGACGAACCGGTTCTGGCGCAATGCCGCGATGATGCCGGTGAATGCGCCGGCCATGAGCGCGAGTGCCATCGCGGTGAGGCCCAGGCGCATGCTGACCGGCAGTCCGATGCTGATCAACTCGGTGACGCCGAAGTCCTTGTAGATGAGCGACGGCCCGAAGTCGCCCCCGAGGGCCCGGCGGACGTAGAGCAGGTATTGCGTAAGCAGCGGCTTGTCGAGGTCGTAGGCGGCGCGGATGTTCTCGAGCACCTCGGGCTCGAGGTCCGCCTCCGCGTCGAATGGCCCGCCGGGCGCCGCGCGCATCAGGAAGAACGCTGCCGTCGCGATGATGGCGAGCGTCGGAATGGCGATGCCGATGCGGCGCAGTATGAAATGAATCATCGTGTCGTAGCCGGACCGTCGTCGTGAATCCGCCGGGCCGCATTCTGGCACGCCCGCGCCGCACTCTGCACTGCCTGCGGCATCATGTGCTGCCGCGCGCCGCGAGCGGTGGTGTGTCGATGCGCCGCCTGATGCGCAGCGCGAGCCACATCGCCGGCACCATGAACGCGGCGCCAATCAGGAACGGCGCGTTCATGCCGATCTGGCCGTAGAGCGTGCCCGCGATGGCCTGGCCGATGAAGCGCGCCAGCGCGCTGGTCGACTGGTATACGCCGAGCACCAGGCCGCGTTCGTCGGCTCCGGCTCGCTTCGAGATGAGACTCTGCATGCAGGACTGGAAGAACGCGGTGCCGAAGCCCTGTAGCGTCAGCGCCGCGAGGCAGGCCAGCATGTTGCGTGACAACGCCAGACCGACCCAGGCCCCGGCAAACAGCACGACTGCCGCCTTGACCAGCCCGAGTTCGCTGAAACGCTCGGCGAGCGGACCCATCGCGGTGAACTGGATCGCGCTGATCAGCAGCCCCGTGTAACCGAGCGTGATGCCGAGTTCGCGCGCGTTGAAGCCGAGCTGGTAGTGCGCCCACAGCGGGAAGATGGACTCGCGCACCGCCATGAACGTGACGACCATCAGGGCGAGGCTCAGCATCAGCGTGATGACGGGCCGGCGCGTGACGCGGCCGAAATCCGTGAGGACGCCGCGCCGGTCGCGAGGCGGTGCGCCACTCGCCCCCGCGTGGCGCGTTTCCGGCAGGAACGCGAAGATCGCTGCGGCGGAAGCCAGCGAGAACAGCGCCGCCGCAATGGCGGGACGCATGAGGTTGGCGTCCTCCATCGTGGTCCCGCCGGCGAGCACGCCGCCGATGGCCGGGCCGACGGCAAAGCCCAGCCCGAACGCCGCCGAGATCTTGCCCATGGCGGCCGCCCGCTGGTCGGGCGCAGTGATGTCGGTTATATAGGCGTAGGCGGTGGCGAGGTTGGCGGATGTCACGCCGCTCAGGGTGCGGGCGAGCGCGAGCAGCCAGAGCGAGTCGGCAAAGCCCATCAGCAGGTACGAGCCGGCGTGCCCCAGCATGCTGACGAGCAGCACCGGTCGCCGCCCGAGGCGATCGCTCAGCACGCCCCACAGCGGCATGGCCACGGCCTGGAACAATGCGTGCAGGGCGATGATCAGAGTAATCAGTTCCGGTCCGGCGCCGAGTCGTTCGGCGTAGAACGGCACCAGGGGAATGACGATGCCAAAGCCCACCAGGTCGATGAACACGACGGCGAACAGGGTGGGGAAGGCGAAACGGGACACGGGGGTCGCGATCATGCTCCCGCTCAAGTTATCATATTGTCATGATAATAGACTGTTTTGGGCATTGCGGCGAGGGCGGCCGTGAGCGATGAGCGGGGCCGACTGCGTGCCGATGAGCCGGGCGTGGCGCGGCTCTCCCGGCGGGCGTTCGTGGTGGTGGCCGGCGGCGCGGCGGCCGGGCTGTATTTCGGTGCCAGTGCCCGGCCGGCGGCGTCATTCGGCGACGCGCAACTCGCCGCCTATCTCGAGATCACGCCGGAAGGCGCGGTGCGCATCACCACCCCGGAGCTCGAGGTCGGGCAGGGGGTGTACACCTCCCTGCCGCTGATCCTGGCCGACGAACTCGGCGCCGACTGGGCCCGCCTGGAAGTGCGCCAGTCCTGGGCGGACGCGAGCTTCATCAACCCGATGAAGGGTATCCAGGCGACCGGGCGCAGCATGAGCGTGCGCGGCCAGTTCGAGCTGCTGCGGCGGCTCGGCGCGACGGCGCGGACGCTGCTCTGCGAGGCGGCCGCCCGCGAGTGGGGCGTTGATGCCGCTGAATGCACTACCGTCGATGGCATGGTGCTGCATCCGCCGGGCGGGCGGCGTGCCGCCTTCGGCTCACTGGTGGCCGCTGCGGCCGCGTTGCCGGTGCCCGCCGAAATCAGGCTCAGGAAGGATTCCGATCTCAGGTTGGTCGGGCGCGACCAGCAGCGCAAGGATGTGCCGGCGAAAGTCACCGGTACCGCGCAGTTCGGCGTGGATGTGCGCCAGCCCGGCCTGCTCGTGGCAACAGTGCATGCAAGCCCGGTGTTCGGCAGTCCCCTGGTGGCGCTGGACGAAGCGGCCGCGCGTGCCTTGCCCGGGGTCGTGAGCGTGGTGCGCCTGCCCGATGCGGTGGCTGTGGTCGCCGAAAATTTCTGGGCGGCATCCCGCGGGGTGCAGGCGCTCGCGCCGCAGTTCGCGGCCAGCCCGCACGAGCGCAGCGACACGGCGACGCTGGCGCAGGCCGTGCGCGACGCACTCGGGCAACCGGGAGTCACCGCCGTCGAGCGCGGCGCGCTCGCAGCGGCCGGCGAAGCCGGCGCGCGCCGCATCGCGGTCGACTACGAGGTGCCGTACCTCGCCCACGCCACGATGGAGCCGATGACCTGCACGGCGCTCGTCACCGAGGCGGGCTGCGAATTGTGGGCGCCGTCGCAGGGCCCGATGCGGCTGCGCGATGCGGTGGCCGAGGCGCTCGGGCTTGCGCCGGAACGCGTGACGGTCCAGCGCACCTTTGCCGGTGGCGCCTTCGGGCGGCGCTGGCAGGTGGACTTCGGTGTGCAGGCGGCATTGATCGCCCGCGAGGTCCGCGGCCGGCCGGTGAAGCTCATCTGGTCGCGCGAAGAAGACATGCGCCACGATTTCTATCGTCCGATGTTCGCGATGCGTGCCGACGCCGCGATCGATGCGGCGGGGAAGCTGCGCTCGCTCGATGTCACGCTCGCCGGCGCTTCCATCTCCGAGTGGGGCCGGCCGGGGCGGCTGCAGGGCAAGGCCGATCCTCTGGCGGTGAGCACGTTCGACGAGCTGAAGTACGCGATTCCGGGCTACCGGCTGCGCTGGGTGAACGTGCCCACGCACGTGCCGGTCGGCGTATGGCGCTCGGTCGGCCAGTCGCACAACGGCTTCTTCATCGAGTGCCTCATCGACGAGGTGGCGGTGCGCGCGGGTCGCGATCCGCTCGATTACCGCCTCGCGCTGCTCGCTGAACACCCGCGGCTGCAGGCAGTGCTGCGCGCGGCCGCAGAGCTTGCGCACTGGGGCCGCAAGCTGCCGCGAGGCGAGGGCATGGGCATTGCGCTGGTGGAAGACCAGGGCTCGGCGGTCGCGCAGGTCGCGCGCGTGCGCGTGCGCGACGGCCGGCTGCAGGTGCTGGAGGTGTGCTGCGCGATCGATTGCGGTCGCGCCATCCAGCCTGAAGTCATTCGCATGCAGATGGAGGGCGGCATCGTGTTCGGACTCAGCGCGCTCTTCTACGGCGAAATCAACATCGAGAAGGGCGCGGTGCGCGAGGCCAATTTCAACGACTACCGGATGCTGTCCCTCGCCGATTGTCCCGAGATCAAGGTGACCCTCGTCGAGGGTGGCCCGCCGCTCGGTGGCGTGGGCGAGCCGGGTGTCCCGCCACTCGCACCCGCCGTGGTCAACGCCGTCTTCGCGGCCAGCGGCCAGCGCATCCGCTCGCTGCCGCTCACGCGGCACGGTCTCGTCTAGATGCCGGTGGCGGCGCGGATGACGCGGCTCGGCGCGCTGTGCCTGGCGCTCGCGGCATGCGCGGGCGACCCGCGGCGCGCGCCAGCGGAGTTCAGTGACTGCGCCGGCTGCCCGGCGATGGTCGCCATTCCCGCGGGCAGCTTCCGCATGGGCTTCGACGGCGGGGAGGAAGGCCGCCCGGAGGGGCCGGTGCGCGTGGTGGCCATCGGGCGTGCCTTCGCGCTCGGCAAGTACGAGGTGACGCAGGCGCAGTTCGCCGCCTTCGTTGCCGCCACGGGGCATGTGACGAGCGGCGGTTGCCAGGTCTGGAAAGGCGAGTGGCAGTATCCCGCGGATGCGGACTGGACCAATCCGGGCTACGGCCGCCTGCCGTTCGACGACGAGCCGGTTGCTTGCGTTGCCTGGACGGACGCCGCGGCCTATGTCGCCTGGCTCACCCGCCGCACGGGTGAGGCCTACCGGTTGCCGACGGAGGCCGAGTGGGAATACGCGGCACGCGCCGGCACGACGGGCGCGTTTTTCTGGAGCGCGGCCAACGGCGGTGATGCAGATCTCACGCGGGCCTGCGATTACGCCAACGTCTACGATCGCGCCGGCGCCGCGGCGAATCACTTCGACTGGGCGCCGTTCGACTGCGACGACGGGTTTGGCCAGGCGGCACCGGTCGGCTCGTTCCGGCCCAATGCCTTCGGCCTGCACGACATGATCGGCAATGTCTGGGAATGGACCGCGGATTGCTACCGCGCGCCGTATCCTGAGCAACCCGTCGATGGCAGCGCCGTGGAAGCTGCAGGCGCCTGCGAGAAGCGTGCCGTGCGTGGCGGCAGCTGGATCACGCGCCCGGGTCGCCAGCGCGTGAGCTTCCGTGGGCGCGATCCCGAGGCGACGCTGTACTCGTTCTTCGGATTCCGGGTGGCGCGTGAGCTCTGACGCGCCCAGGCGTCACCGCCGGATCGCGCTCACGCGGCGCGAATTCACGCACGCGCTGGCCGCCACGGCCGCGGTGCCCGCGCTCACGCGCTGCGCGCGCCCCCCCGAGCAGGTCGAGGTGCTGGTGCTCGGCGCCGGCATCTCTGGCCTGTATGCCGCATGGTTGCTGCAGCGACAGGGTCTGACCCCGCTGGTGCTGGAGGCGAGCGACCGCATCGGCGGGCGGCTGCTGACTCTCGATCACCTGCGCGGTGCGCCCGAAGCCGGTGGCCAGACGCTCGATGCGCTCTATGCCCGCACCCTGGCCACTGCCGGCGAGCTCGGCGTCGGCGTATTTCCGCGCAAGAGCTATGCGCCGGGCCTCACGCTGCACGTGAACGGGGAACTCCTCGACGGCGCGCGTTGGAGCGAATCCAGTGCCAATCGCCTGGAAGGCGCCGAACGCGCCGTGCAGCCACAGCGCCTGGCCGACTTCTACCTGGATCGCGGCTCGCCGCTCACGGCGCTCACGGACTGGCTCAAGCCGGAGTTCGCCGGGGTCGACAGTCGCTCGCTCAACGCGGAGCTGCGCCGGCTCGGCGCATCGGCGGAGGCGCTGCGGTTGATCGAGATCCTCTACGACGGCCGCGGCACGGCGAACATGTCGGCGCTGTTCGCCTACCGCAAGCGCCTCGTGGCACAGGCGGGCGGCGGCCAGTTCTTCCGCATCAGCGGTGGCAGCTCCCGGCTGCCGGAGGCGATCGCGCGCACGCTCGGCTCCAGCGTGCGTCTGCGCCAGGCGGTCTCCCGCATCGAGGTCGACGACGACGGGGTGGAGTGCCGCTGCGCGGACGGTCGGCGTTACCGGGCCCGCTTCATGCTGTGCTCCGTGCCCTGGTCGGTGCTGAGCAGCGTGATCCTGCACCCGCAGCCGCCGCAGGCGGAGATCATCCGCACCCTGCCGTACAACAAGATCACGCAGGTCAAGCTCGCCTTTCGCCGGCGCTTCTGGGAAGACGACGGCCTGCCGCCCGCGATGGTGAGCGACCGCCCGTTCGAGAAGCTCTTTGCGGTGCCGGCCGAGGACGGTTCGCTCAACGAACTCAATTGCTGGATCGACGGCCAGCAGGCCGCCAAGCTCGACGACTGGACCAGCGATCGCATCGGGCGCTTCGTCATCCGCGAGATCTCCGCGGCGCGTCCCGCAGCCGCGGGACAGCTCGAGGTCCTCGACATCACCGCCTGGGGCCAGGATCCGTACGCGCTCGGCTCCTATCACTTCTGGGGCCCCGGCCAGACCACGCGCTTCGGGGCGCTCGCGCGCGCGCCCTGGGGCCCGGTGCACTGGATCGGGGAGCACATGGCCGTGCTGCAGCAGGGCATCGAAGGCGCGATGGAGTCCGCCGAGCGCGAGGTGCTCGCCGTGCTGCTGCGGATGGGCGGCGCGCGTGGCGATGCCCCCGGTGCGGTGCAATAATTCCGCGGTCGATGGCAGGCAACCGGAACCCGGACATGGCGGTACGCGCAGACAAGGTCAGTGGCAGGACGGAGCCGGCACCGCGGCCGATCCGCAGCGGCGCCGAGTACATCGAGTCATTGCGCAACCGCAAGCTCGCGGTGTACCTGTTCGGCGAGCTCGTGGCCGAGCCGGTCGATCACCCGATCATCCGCCCGTCGATCAACGCCGTGGCGGAAACCTACGATCTCGCGCTGCGCAACCCGGCGCTCGCCGCGGCGCATTCGCCCTACACCGGCGGCCCGGTGAACCGCTTCCTGCACATTGCCACGTCGCCCGAAGACCTGGTGATGCAGAACAAGATGCAGCGGCGCCTCGGGCAG
The DNA here is from genome assembly GCA_011526045.1 of Nevskiales bacterium. Taxonomy (GTDB): domain Bacteria; phylum Pseudomonadota; class Gammaproteobacteria; order Steroidobacterales; genus QUBU01. The sequence goes on from WYBE01000043.1 coordinate 19,119, forward strand.
CTCACCGGCACCTGCTTCCAGCGCTGCGTCGGCATGGACGCGTTCAATGCGCTGCACTCGGTGACCTTCGATATCGATCGCGCGCGCGGCACCGCCTATCACCAGCGCCTGCGCGATTTCATCGCGTTCGCGCAACGGCAGAATCTCGTCATCGGCGGCGCCATGACCGACGTCAAGGGCGACCGTAGCAAGCCCCCGCACGAGCAGGCCGACCCGGACCTCTTCGTGCACGTGAGTCGCCGCGATGAGCAGGGCATCTGGATCCGTGGCGCGAAGGCACACCAGACCGGCTGCATCAATTCACACTGGCTGATCGTGATGCCCACCATGAGGCTCGGGCCGGCGGATCGCGACTATGCGGTGGTCGGGGCCATCCCGGTGGACGCGCCCGGCATCACTTATATTTATGGCCGTCAGAGTTGCGACACGCGGGCGATGGACGGCGACCTCGACGCCGGCAACCGCCGGTTCTCCGGGCAGGAGGCGATGATCGTCTTCGACGACGTGTTCATCCCGCACGATCGGGTGTTCATGGACGGGGAGTTCGAGTTCGCCGCGCCGCTGGTCGACCGGTTCACCTGCTATCACCGCCGCAGCTACGTCTGCAAGACCGGGGTCGGCGACGTGCTGATCGGGGCGGCAGCCACCGTCGCGGACTACAACGGGGTGGAGAACGCCTCGCACATCCGCGACAAGCTGGTGGAGATGACGCACCTGAACGAAACCATCTACGGCACCGGGGTCGCGGCCAGCTACCAGGCGACCGAACTGCCGTCGGGCGTGTTCCTGTCCGACGACATGCTGTCGAACGTCTGCAAGCATCACGTGACGAAGATGCCCTACGAGATCGGCCGGCTGGCACAGGATCTCGCCGGCGGGCTCATGGTGACCATGCCTGCGCAGAAGGATCTCGATGCGCCCGTCGTGGGCGAGCTGATCCGCAAGTATCTGCAGGGCAGGGCCGAGATCCCGACCGAAGACCGGCTGCGCATCCTGCGGCTCATCGAGAACATGACGCTCGGGCGAAACGCCGTCGGTTATCTCACCGAGTCGCTGCACGGGGCCGGGTCGCCGCAGGCACAGCGCATCCAGATCTCGCGCGCCATGCAGGTCGAGTTCAAGAAGGCGCTGGCGAAGGCGCTGGCCGGTATTGCGCCCGAGTCCGTCGAGGAACCGGGTGCGGATGCGGCACAGTACATGGCGCGCGTGTTCAAGGCGGTCGGCAAACCGTAGGAGCGGTGTCAGCGGCAACCGGCACGAGGCAGAATGAAGCGCGGCAGGAGCGGCGTCAGCGGCAACCGGCACGAGGCAGAACGAAGCGCGGTAGGAGCGGCTTCAGCCGCGACCACCGCAAGGCAAAACGAAGCACCGTCGGCGGGACCTCGACCCCGGCCGGCACGAGGCAGAACGAAGCGCGGTAGGAGCGGCGCAAGCCGCGACCACCGCAAGGCAAAACGAAGCACCGTCGGCGGGACCTCGACTCCGGTCGGCACGAGGCAGAATGAAGCGCGGTAGGAGCGGCGTCAGCCGCGACCACCGCAAGGCAAGACACATGGCAACACCCGAACGCAGCAAGACAGCGCACACACTCCAGGTCCGCAATCCCCGCAGCGGCGAGTACGACTACGGGTTCACCCCGCCCACCGGCGATGAACTCGCGGCCCGCTGCCGGGCGCTGCGAACCGCGCAGCCCGCCTGGTGGAATGCCGGGCTCGAGGCACGCTGCGCGGTCATGCGCCGTTTTGCCGACGCGCTCGAGACGCATCGCGACGCCATCGTGGCAGCGCTGGCCACGGACACCGGCCGTACGCTGATTGCCGCCGGCGAGCTCGCCTCGGCCGCCCGCAACGTGCGCCGCTGGTGCGAGCGGGCACCCGGCATCGTGCGCATGGAAGAGTTCCCGTCGAAAATGATGCCCACGCTTCGCATCGGCCACCAGCTCGTGCCTTACCCGCTCGTCGGCGTGATCAGCCCGTGGAATTTTCCGCTGGCGCTGTCCATGATCGACACTGTCCCGGCCCTGCTCGCCGGCTGCGCGGTGATCGTCAAGCCAAGCGAGGTGACACCGCGCTTCGCCGCGCCGCTCGGCAAAGCCATCGCCGCCGTGCCGGAACTCGCGCAGGTCTTCGACGTCGTGGCCGGCGGACGCGAGACCGGGGCGCAACTGGTCGCGAACGTCGATGCCATCTGCTTCACCGGCAGTGTCGCGACGGGCCGCAAGGTCGCGGAGGCCGCGGCCGGGCGCTTCATTCCCGCCTTTCTCGAACTCGGCGGCAAGGACCCGGCCATCGTGCTCGCGAGCGCGGACCTCGAGCGGGCGAGCGACGCCATCCTGCGCGCCTCGGCGATGGCGAGCGGCCAGGTGTGCCTGTCGCTAGAGCGCATCTACGTGCACGAGTCGGTGCACGACCGCTTCGTCGATCTGCTGGTGCAGAAATCGGGCCGCATCCGGCTCAATTATCCCAATGCGGACGAGGGCGAGCTCGGCCCCATCATCTTCGACCAGCAGGCCGACATCATCGACGCGCATCTCGACGATGCGGTGGCGAAGGGCGCCTCGATCCGCTGCGGCGGCAAGAGCCGGCGGCTCGGCGGCGGTCGCTACGTGCCGGCGACCGTGGTCACCCACGTCGATCATCGGATGCAACTCATGACCGAGGAGACTTTCGGGCCCGTGATGCCGGTGATGAAGTTCCGCACCACGGACGAGGCCGTGGCGCTCGCCAACGAGACGATCTTCGGGCTTTCGGGTGCGGTGTTCGCCGGCACGCTCGAGGAGGCCCGCGCGGTCGCCGAGCGCGTCAACGCCGGTGGCATGAGCCTGAATGACGCCGGCCTCACCCGCGAGACCTACGAAGCGGAGAAACACTCCTTCGGGTTCTCCGGCTGCGGCGGCTCGCGGCACGGAGATGCCGGGCTGCTGCGCTTCTTTCGCAAGAAGGCGCTGCTGGCGCAGATGGGCGCGCCGGCCACGCTGGCGTAGCAGCCCGGGAATAAAGGTTCTTCGCCGATCTGCGGGAATGCAGCGGCTCGCTGGTGGACGATGCGGTGGTCGTGCCCCCGGCGCGTGCCGCTCCTCGCACGTCCCTGTGCTCGTCGCTATGGGTTACGCCGGCTGCGGCCCTCCTGGCAACCGGCTCCACACCTGCCCGCGCCGGGGCCGTGACCACCGCTGCATCGATGTTGCTGCCCTGGCTGGCGATGTCCGCTTCCGGGCGACGCCGCCCCTCAGGCCGGAGGGCGACTGGCAGTCTGTGGCAGGCAGGCTCCGACGGTGGGTCCGCTGCCGGCGACCTGGCTGCTTTGCCAGTGAATGACGCTGGTCGAGGTCAGGAAGCTCCACACCAGCCCGAAGGCCAGCGACGCTGCGACCAGCATGCCGACGATCTGACGATCGGGGCGACGAAACCTGACATGGCGGATTGTATTCATGGTGATGCTCCGGGTTGGCGTTTCAAGGCAGGTCCGAAATCGGTTGCACGTCTTCTGGTACGGTGGCGAAACCTGGTGTCACACCAGGGAATGGCCGGTCTGGCGGCAGACATAATCCGCCCGCATGTGGCACGGCGGGACGCATCCTCGACGCAATGGAGCCTGGCCGGTCCCCGCCGCAGCTCTGGAGGGACACTGCGGCGTGTTTCGTGAGGGCACAGGTTTTCCCGGCAGCCCGCGAGCGGCGTGGTCCGGGCGAATCCTGTCGCCAACATTGCCCCCGGAAACCGGGGCCGGCCAGGCATTGCGAAGGAGCAGGGCGCCAGCGCCGGTCGCTCGTGGTCGGGAATCCGCGAGGCGCAGTTGGCCGTGCTCGAATGGTCTGTCCTGTTCATCTGGGTATGGGTTACATTGCCCTCCGGATGCGTGGCTTTCTGTCACCCGGACGACAGTTCGCGGTCACCGTCCTGTCGGCAGACCGTTCCGGGCGGCGGGCGACCCCTTCAGCCAGAGATGCGATGTCCGTTACCGCGAAAGCTGTCCTGAGACAGAACCTCCTGCTTCGCGGTCTGGCCGAGACCAGTCTCGATCGCATCGCGGGCATTGCCGTGCGGCGTTCCTATGTCAGCGGTGCGACGATATTCCGCCAGGGCGACCCGGGCGACGCGCTCTTCGCGGTTATCGCGGGCCAGGTGCGCGTCAGCTGCCAGGACGAGACGGGACGGGAAGTCTTCCTCAACATCCTGGAATCGGGTGACGTGTTCGGCGAGATCGCGGTGATCGATGGCGCACCGCGGACGGCAACGGCGGTTGCGGTCCAGGAGACCGCCGTGTTTCTCGTCCCCCGCTCCGCCCTGCTCGTGCAACTCCAGCGGGACCCCGCATTGTCGCTGCATATGTTGCAGATCCTGTGCCAGCGCCTGCGCTGGGTCAGCGATCTGGTCGAGGAAGGTGCGTTTCTCGACGTGTCGGCCCGACTGGCCAGTCGCCTGCTGAAGCTGGGCCACAGCCATGGCAAGGTCGAGCCACAGGGCATGACACTGCGGATCTCCCAGGGAGACCTGGCCAACTTCCTCAGTGCTTCGCGGCAGGTGGTCAACGAACATCTGCAGGCGTGGCGGGACAAGGACTGGGTCAGTCTGGCCCGCGGCACCGTGGTAATTCGTGATGCCGACGCGCTGGCGGCCGTCGCGCGGCGTGACGAGCTGGCCGCCGACGCCGGGCGCAATCCCCGCCGCCGGCCGCAGGACTGACCCGCCGGAGTGCTGGCGCCCGGAAAAAGTAAGATTCATCGCCGATCTTGGGGAATGCGCTGGGTCTGCGGTGGACGATGCGGTGGTCGTGCCCCCGACGCGTGCCGCTCCTCGCACGTCCCTGTGCTCGTCGCTATGAGTTCCGCCGGCTGCTGCCGGGTTACCGGCCGGCCGGCCGCAGCGTCGCGGTGCTGACATCCTGGATATCGGAATTGCCGGCGGCGAGAGCCTGCTCGCGCTGCCATCTGATCGCGGCGACGCGCTCGGTGGCGATCCGCTTGTTCGAACGGGCGATCCGATCGCGCGCATTGCGGTGCAGGGCACGCTCGAAGTCGCGGACCGCGGCGTCGTACCTGCCACGCAGCATGTTGACGACTGCGCGATTGTTGTACGCGAGGTTTGTGTCGCGTCCGGTCCTGATGGCGTCGTCGCAGGCCCGTGCCGCTGCATCGAGCCGGTACATCAGGGCGTAACCCGCACACAGGGCGATCAGGGCGGGTGCGCGGCGCGACGCTGAATAGCCGGCGGCCGCCAGGCGAGCTTCCAGTCGCTGCACGCCTTGCGCGTACCGTCCCGCCTGAATGTCCCTGACGCCGGGCACATCGAGCCCGTGGAGTTGCAATGCCAGCGGTTCGCCGCCATGTGCCGTCAGGGTCAGCGTGACACACAGTGCCGCCACGCATGACCCATACCGTGATGACCTGCCTGTTGTCGTGGTTTTCATCGCATCACCACTCCATCGCAGTTGCCAGCCGTGATGCTGATGGCGGCGACATTGCGCCGGCGCGAGGCGGGCGTCTGTCCGCCGGGCGACGCTTCCCTCGAAATGAAACCGTGCGAAGCCTGCAAGGTGGGCCGGGCAGAAACGGGACGCACCCCGCGGCGGCCGCCTGAAATTACAGTATTCTCCGGGTTTGGATCCCTCGTGCCGGGCCGCTTTACGCGACGCAAGACGTCATGCTGAGCCGAACGAGAACTGCCGCAATGCTCGGTATCGCCATCGGCGTCGTCGGCAGCATCGCGAGTCTGTTGCCGTCCGTGGCGAGCATCGAGGAAAGCGGCGGGCTGCACTGGCTGTTCGCCTTGCGCGGCGTGCGACCGCCACCGGCGAACGTCGTCGTCGTGAATATCGACCGGTCTTCCGCCGAGGCGCTGGGGGTTCCGCTCGACCCGGCCAAATGGCCCCGGTCATTGCACGCGAGCCTCGTTCGCCATCTGGCGGCAGCCGGTGCCCGCGTCATCGCCTTCGACGTGTTCTTCGGCGAACCGGGGCCGCCGGCCGAAGACGCTGCGCTGGCAGCGGCCATGCGCGAGGCCGGTAACGTCGTGCTGACTGCGCGCATCGAGAAGCGGTTCCTGCCGGTCGGGCCGGCCGGTGATGCACCGGCCATCGAGGCCATTCGCATCGGCATCCAGACGCCGGCGGAGTCGCTGCGGGAGAGCGCGCTGGCGGTGGCGCCATTCTCCCTGCCGGTCTGGCCGATGAAGGTGAGCCAGTTCTGGGCGTTTCACCACGAAGCAGGCGATCGGCCCACGCTGCCGGCGGTGGTGCTGCAGGCCGATGGGGTGAGCCTGCGCGGGGAGCTGGAAGGAATTCTCCCGGAAGTCAGCACGCCAGGCCCGATATCGGCCTCTGACCGGGCACCTGGCCTCGTCGAGTTCATGCAGGAAATGCGTGACTACTTGTCGGCGGAGCCGGACCTGGCGGCGGCACTGCTCGACGTAACAGCCACTGCGCAGCCCGGGGATTCGGGCAGCGGCCGACGCCCGGAAGCTCGCGACCTGATCCGCCTGTATGCCGGGCCGGCGAGTTACTTCATCAATTTCTACGGCCCCCCCTTCACCATTCCGAGCATTCCCTATCACCGGGTGATTGACGGCACAGCCCTGCGTACCGGTGACGGGCAACCGCTCGACTTGCGGGACCACATCGTGTTCGTCGGCTTCGCGGCCCGGCGGCAGGCCGATCAGAGGGATAGTTTCTACTCGGTCTTTTCCGAGGAAACCGGCTTGAACCTGAGCGGCGTGGAAATTGCCGCGACAGCTACCGCGAATCTCCTCGAAGGGCGGACTCTGCGACCGCTGGCGCGACCCGCCGCGCTGATGGCGCTCTGCGTCTGGGGCATCTGTCTCGGCAGTGCCTGTCGCCTGATGAGCGCTGCCCCGGTGCTGGTTGCAACGCTCGGCGCCACTGCGTACCTGACCGGAGCCGTGGTGGCGTTCTCGACGGCAGACATTTGGTTGCCGGTCATTGTGCCCGTCTTCCTGCAGCCGTCGCTGGCCGCACTCGGCGCAATCCTGCTGCAGCTTCGCGAGACACGCCGGCAACGCGACCGCATCAGCACGGTCATGGGGCATTACGTGCCGCCCAAGGTGGTCGAGCGACTCGTTGCCGAGGGCCAGGGTGACGCTGAGGCCACAGAGATGGTGCATGGCACCTGCATGGTGACCGATGCGTCCCAGTACAGCTTGCTGGCCGAGACGCTGGCCCCGGACGAGCTCGGTCGCTTGATGAATGCCTATTACGAGATCCTGTTCGCCGAGGTCGAACGGCACGAAGGGCAGGTCTCAGATGTGATCGGTGACTCGATGATGGCGATCTGGGTGAGCGCGCTCTCCGAGTCGACGATGCAGGCTCGTGCCTGTGCCGCAGCGTTGCGACTCGCGGCCGAGCTGGAGCGGCGACACCGCAGCGGTGAGCGTGTCGCACTGCCCACCCGCATCGGACTGCACAGCGGGCGCATACAACTTGGCACTGTCGGTGCGCATCATCATCGCGAGTACCGCGCTGTCGGGGACATCGTCAACACGGCATCCCGCATTGAGAGCCTGAACAAGCAGCTCGGCACCCGCGTGCTGGTCTCTGCCGAAACGCTGGCCGGGCTCGATGGCTTCTGCGCGCGCGAGATCGGTACCTTCCTGGTGGCGGGGAAAACGCTGCCGGTGACCGTGCATGAATTGCTCGGTGCGCTGCCACAGGCTGACACCCCCGGGGTGCCGGATCTGCAGCTTTTCGCCGGCGCGCTCGCCGAGTTTCGCGGCCAGCGCTGGGGCGCGGCGGCGCAGCTCTTCCGCCGCTGTCTCGAGGGCACGGCCGCTGACGGGCCGGCGCACTTCTATCTGCGCTTGTGCGAGGAGTACCTCGCAAACGGTTCGGTTTCCTTCCGCGATGGCGTAGTGCGGCTGGACCAGAAGTAGGCGGGAATTGATGGCTGCTGTTGCCCTGCCGAGAGCTAGGTGCTAGCTTCTGTGGGTATCCAAACTCGAAAGAATGTACAGCGCCAACAAGGGATCAGCCGGCTAATTTCTGGTTGATCCGATCCCGTAAATCCAGCTGGGCGTCGTCTGCTTACCGGGGGGTATCGCGATGCAGGTGGAGTACCGATCCGTGGGGGCGGATCATGGCTTGGGGGATCGCTGCGGCTACGTGGCCGTTGCGCGCCGGGTCGCGTTTTGCACCTTGCTGTTTTGCGCTGCCTTGCCAGCGCTGGCCCAGACTTGTGATCCGCCGGTGGCGCGGGTGATTTCGTGGCAGGGGGTCGTCAAGGCCCAGCGCGCCAACCAGTCGCAGTGGCTGGCTGTCGCCACCGACGAGCGCCTGTGTGCGGGGGATCGGTTGCGTACCGGCGAGTTCAGCCGGGCGGCGCTTGTGCTTCCCGACGAGACCGTGACCCGTCTCGACCAGAATACGGTGATCACTTTCCAGCCACCCACGGACGGCAAGAAAACCTGGCTGGAGATTGTCGAGGGCGTGCTGCACATCATCACGCGGGACCGGCAGGCGCTGCGCGTCATCATGCCGTTCGCCGACGCCGGCATCGAAGGCACCGAGTTCCTCGTCACGGTGTCGCCGAGTGCAGCGTCGATCCTCGTCTTCGAAGGCCAGGTGGTCATGCAAAGCGCGGCCGGCTCGGCCACGGCCGCCAGCGGCGAGCAGGTGAGCGCCGGTCCCGGCACGCCGCCGGTGGTGACCGCCGTGGCGCGCCCGCGCGACGCCGTGCAATGGACGTTGTACTTCCCGCCGGTGACGACCACTGCTGCAACGACTGCGGCGCCGACGGCGGCCGCGCAGCTCACCGAGCGTGCCTCGGCCGCGCTGGCCGTCGGTCGCGTCGAGGAGGCGCAGCAGGCGCTCGAGCAGGCACTGCGCGCGAATCCGGCGAACGCCACCGCACTCGCGCTGCGCGCCATCATCGCCCTCACGCAGGACGACCGCGAACTCGCGCGCAGCCTCGCGGACCAGGCGGTGGCGGCGGCGCCGGAGTTGGCCGCGGCGCTGATTGCCCGCTCCTACGTGCAACAGTCCGACTTCGATCTCAACGGCGCGTTGCAGTCACTCGAGGCGGCAGTTGCCGCCGAGCCCGACAACGCGCTGGCGCGCGCGCGGCTTGCCGAACTGTGGCTCGCTCTCGGCGGCGTGGAGCAGGCAGTGGCCGCCGCCGAGGCGGCGGTTGCCGCTGAGCCGGGTTTGTCCCTGCCGCACAGCGTGCTCGGCTTCGCGCATCTCGCGCGTGTGGATACCACGCGGGCGCGCGCTGCCTTCGACACGGCGATCCGGCTCGATACGGCCGCGCCGCTGCCGCGGCTCGGGCTCGGGCTCGCGCTCATCCGCGAGGGCAACCTGACCGGTGGCCGCGAGCAGATCGAGATCGCGGTCATTCTTGACCCCGGCAACGCCCTCATCCGCAGCTACATCGGCAAGGCCTACTACGACGAAAAGCGCGACGCGCTCGCCGCAACCCAGCTCGGGATCGCGAAGGAACTCGATCCGCTGGACCCGACGGCGTACTTCTACGACGCAATCCGCAAGCAGACCGTCAACCGGTCGGTCGAGGCGCTCGCCGACCTGCAGCAGTCGGTGGCCCTGAACGACAACCGCAAGGTGTACCGCTCACGGTTGCTGCTCGACCAGGATCTCGCGGCACGCAGCGCGGCTGTGGGCCGGGTGTATCGCGACCTGGGCTTCGAAGAGCTGGCGCTCCGGGAAGGGTGGCGGACGACCCTCCACGAGCCGGCAAACTTCTCCGGACACCGGCTTCTTGCCGACACGTATTCGACCGTGCCGAGGCACGAAGTTGCTCGCGTTAACGAGCTGCTGCAATCGCAGCTCCTGCAGCCGTCGAACGTGGTTCCGATACCGCCTCAACTGGGGGAGTCCAACCTCTTCAGCCTCGACAGCGCAGGACCGCAGGATCTGGCGTTCAACGAATTCAATCCTCTGTTCAGCCGCGATCGTCTGACCGCGCAGGGCTCTGGGGTGGTCGGCGGCAACGACACCTGGGGCAATGATGCGGTCGTCGCCGGTCTGGCGGGCGCGCTGTCGTTCAGCCTCGGCCAGTTCCACCTGGAAACGGACGGTTTCCGCGAGAACAACGATCTCGATCAGGACCTGCTCAACGCCTTTGTGCAATATCAGCCGTCAGCCGCGACGACGCTTCTGGCCGAAGCCCGCACCAGCGACCGTGAGCAGGGCGACCTGGTGTTGCGTTTCGACCCGAATTTCTTCTTTACGAACCAGCGCCAGAGCGAGGAGGCGGATACTTTCCGTATCGGCGGGCGGCACTCGTTTTTGCCGTGGTCTGACCTGCTCGCCGTGCTGACGGTTCAGAGCGTCGATCACACGACGAATATCGGCAGTCTTTTCAATAACGAATCGACGATCGATGTGTATACGGTTGAGATCCAGCATCTGTACCGTGCGGAACGCTGGAACCTGACGACCGGCGTACGCTATTCCGACCGCGACACCGAGTCCGTCAGCTCGTTCCTGATTCCCATTCCGGATCCGCCCTTCGCGATCGAGGGTACCGATATAGCCGACTTCGGTTCGGATTCGCTCAGTGTCTACGCGTACGGTAACGTCGAGATGGGACCGGATCTGACCGTCACGCTGGGTGCAAGTGCTGATTGGCTGGACGACCCGGACTTTGAGCGTGACCGGCTCAACCCGAAGCTGGGCCTCGCCTGGCAGGCACGCGACGACACCGTAGTCAGGGCCGGGGTTTCCCGCACCCTGAGCTTCCCTGTGTACTCGCGTCAGGATATCCACCCGTCCCTCGAGCCGACATTGGTCGGGGGCTTCAATCAGTTCTTCCCAAGCGGCGCCGGCGAACAGGCCTGGCGTTACGGAGCCGGGATCGAGCATCGGGCTTCCTCCGCCATCTGGGTCGGTGCCGAGTACTCAGAGCGCGACAACGAGGTGCCGTTCTTCGCTGTCCCGGAATTCCCCGAGACCGAATTGGTGCTGTCCACGGCCGACAACGAGGAAAAGACGGCCCGCGGCTACCTGTACTGGACTGCCAGCGACCTTATCAGCATCAGCGCAGAGTACCAGTTCGACCAGTTCGACAACGATCCAGACTTCGACCTCACCGGGGCGTTGAAGCTGGATACGCACCGTATCCCGTTGAAGCTCAGCGCTTTCCACCCGTCGGGTCTGGGCGCCCGGGTTGTGGCCACGTACGTCGACCAAAGCGGTACGTTTACGGACCAGACCGTGCCGTTTTTCCAGACGTTCGAGGACAGTGACGAGTTCATCGTCGTCGATGCGGGCTTGAGCTACCGACTGCCCAAGCGCTGGGGCTTGCTGCAACTGGAGGTCAAGAACGCGTTGGACGAGTCATTCAGGTTCCAGGACATCGACCCGGAGAACCCGCAGATCGTTCCGGAGCGACTGGCGCTGTTCAAGGCGACGATCGCGTTCTGAGCGGTACAGCTGTCCTTGGCAGACCGATGCTGCGGGCTTGGGCAGCGGGCTGTTACGCCGGAATTGAATGGTCGATGGCTTGACCGATGTTCGTCAGCAATCCGCCCGACGCAGGGCGCAGGTACAGGAGCGAAAAGTATGAGCAAAACTATCGTCGCGCTGGGTTCATGTGCAATAGCGGTTTTCTGCGGTGTCGTGGCCGAGGCAGTGCATGCGGACACGCCGGAAATCGAAGCCAGGTTGAACCGCTACGGCGAGCTCGAGGGGATCGTCGGTCGAAAAGGGGCACAGCCTGTAGTCACTCAAGCCTTTGCCCCGGAGAAATCGGGTCGCGAAGTTCAGCGGATTGTTATAGGCCGAGTCACAATTGTGATCCACGATCCGACGAATGAGGGCATACCAACGCATTCGGCGCCCGTCGAGGGAACCGTACATGGGTGTCACCAGTGGGTGTACGTCCCGCCGAACTGGGTTCTGGTGCACTGTTAGGCCGGAGCACCTGACGTTCTGCCGCCCGGCCAGCCGACGATGGTCCGGGGGCGGTTCACGGTTCACGGTGCCGGGTTTGGCTTATTGGCTTGTTGAGCAACCCCGCGTCGCGCTGATGTTGCCCGCCTGAAATGGCCCGCTACGAGCACCTGCCGATCTACAAGGATGTACAAGGATGTATTCGCTCTGCGAGCATCACATGTTGCCGTTCATCGGCAAATGCCACGTTGCCTATCTTCCGGACGGCAAGGTGCTGGGCCTGTCCATGATCGCGCGGATCGTTGATCTCTTTGCCCGGCGGCTGCAGATCCAGGAAGTGCTTACCCAGCAGATCGCCGAGTGCGTGCAGAGTACGATCCAGGGCAAGGGCGTCGGCGTGGTGATCGAGGCGCAGCACATGTGCATGATGATGCGCGGCGTCGAGAAGCAGAACTCGGTGATGACTACTTCCTGCATACTCGGCTGCTTCCGCACCCAGCCGCAGACGCGCACCGAGTTCCTCGGGCTGATCGATTGACAGGCGATAACTACCACGCGCCGCGCCGCTGCCTGAAGGAGCCGATTCCCGAAATTTTCGAGGCTGCGTCCCGGCTGAGCGAGGCCGTCGATGCACACTTGGCCGGGGATCGTGGGCGCGCGGACCACCTGATTCGCGAGGCCGACATGCCGCCCATAGGCGACTGGGTATTGCCGCTACTGGGGTCGGACCAGCAATTTCCAGGTCGGGCCGCCGATGTAAGGTTTCGGCAAGTCAGCGGTGCACCCGCCACCCTGCCCAAGGCAGACCGCATCCCTGCACGCATGCCGACGGCGGCGCAGAAGGCTGACCTGATTGCGCTGTACGGATACAACTGCGCATTCTGCGGAATTCCGCTCGTGACCGCCGAGGTGCGCAAAGCGCTGACGGCCGCATATCCCGAAGCGGCATACTGGAGCGCAACCGGCGCATGCCACGCGGCGCTGCTGTGCATGTGGCTGCAGTTTGACCACGTCCTTCCCCACAGCCGGGGCGGGGACAACTCGCTTTCAAATATCCTCGTGACCTGCTCGGGCTGCAACTACGGGCGGACCTCCGTTGGGATAGCGTACACGCTCGAGGAGGTTGGCCTGCTCGACCCGCGTCTGACCCCGCCGACCAGGACGGATTGGGATGGGCTGCAGCGTCTGCTTCGGTCATCCTAGATAGGCGTTTGTAGTAAACGGAGTCGCTATTACCGTCCCGCGCCGTTTTCCCGTCGCGCTGAATAAAGACGGCTTTTCTTTGCGAATAGGCCAGAATCCTGGCTGCCAGTTCCCGGCCTTTCTCTGCACCATGGTCGGGGTCGAGGATGACACTCCATGAGGCACGCCGTGGATTATCTGTATTCGCTGTATGATGCTCTCGTCAGCATCAACGTCCCGGCCGACAAGGCAAGGGCCGTGATCGATGCGATGGAACGCGACATGGGTACCACGCTGGCAACGAAGTCAGATCTCGAGTTGTTGCGGGCGGAGTTCCGTCAGGAACTCGCGCTCGTGCGCAAGGACCTGGAAGCCATGTCGTCGGCCTTCCACAAGGACCTGCAACTCCTGTCCACGACGATGACGGTGCGGCTCGGCTCCATGCTGATGCTGGGCCTCGGGTTGTTGTTCGCGGCCTTGAAGATCGCCTGATGTAGACGGTGCCGGGTTTGGCTTATTGGCTTTTCGGGTAGAGCGGCGGCATCCTGGAAAAGGTGACACGAGGCGGCGTCACGGAGTACAGGGACCACATCCCGGCCGGGGCGGGCTCGATGGCGATTCATACCCGGCGCGACATCGGGACGAACAACTTCTACCACGTGACCCTGACCTGCAGCGGCGCCGCCGGCAGCCGCGTCACCTGACCGCCTGGCAGCGGCGCGGCTATTCCAACTTCTCCGTGTGGAACCGACAATGAGACCGGTGGTGTCGTGTACCCGGTCGGGTGGAGGTATTGCATGACGGATCGGACTTCGGACTCGACGGTGGGGCTGTCGCGCCGCGAACTGCTGGTGGCTGGTGGTGCCGCCGCGACGTCCCTGGCGGCGAGCAATCTCAGCGCGGCGCGCACGCCTGGCTCCGGTGCGACCGGCCCCGCCCCACGCCCACCCTTCGACTCGCTGCGTGACTACGTGGCGGCGCTGGATGCCCATGGCCTGCTGCTGCGCATCCCCCGGATCGACCAGGATGCGTATCACGCAACCGGGCTGGTGTTCCGGGCGAACGATCTCTTCACGATGTTCGGCGTGCCGGCGCTGTGGTTCGACGAGGTGAAAGTGGAGGGCCGCTGGATGCGCGGGCCGGTGCTGGGGCTGCTGCAGGCCAACCTCCTCACGGACGCAGTCGTATTCGGTCAGCCGCTCGATTTCGACGACCCGCGGAAGAGCTACCGCGCGGCGAAGGCCCATCTGCTCGATGTGCTGGCGCAGAACAACGGCGTTTATCCGGAGATTGCGCCGGTGGAGGTCGCGCGCGAAGCGGCGCCCTGCAAGCAGGTGGTGCTGCGCGGCGACGACATCGACGTGACGAAATTCGCCTTCATCCAGACCAATCCGGCGGACGCGGGCCGCTACGTCAATACGGCTTCCTGCTTCATGTGGGACCCGGAGATCGGCGGCAACTTCGGCACCTACCGCTGCCAGGTACGTGGCCCGCGGCTGCTTGGCTTCAACCCGGAACCGGGCCAGACGGGCTGGAAGATGCTGGAGGCGGCGAAAAAGCGCGGCGAGAAATCGGTGCAGATCTCCTGCGTGCTGGGCCAGGACCCGGTCACCTGGTTCATCAGCGGCACGAAGGTCGCCAATCGCTTCACCAGCAACAAGCCGATCGACGAGCTCGCCATGGCCGGTGGCTTCCGCGGCAAGGCGGTCGAGGTGGTGAAGTCCGAGGACAACGACCTGCGGGTGCCGGCGCACGCGGAAATGGTGATCGAGGGCGAGATTCCCCTCGATGAGCCGCTGCTGCCCGAGGGGCCGTTCGGCGAGATGTTCGGCTATCTCGGGCCGCGCAAGAACGAAAACTACTTCATCAGGATCACCGCCATCACGCATCGCCGCGATCCCTGGATGCACAACGCCTTCACCGGCATGCAGCGCGGCATGGTGACCGCGCCGCAGGACGCGCTCTACGAGTTCATGACGCGCAAGGCGGTGCCGAATCTGGTCGAGCTCTACCAGCCGCAGGACGTGATGGGGGTCGCGATCATGTCGATCGACAAGACCGCCCCGGGCCAGGGGCTCGCCGCCGGGCGGCGGATCGCGCAGCGCAATCCGGTCGCGAAGATCGTCATCGTGGTGGACAAGGATGTGGACGTGATGGATCGCACCGAGGTGACCTTCGCGATGGGTTCGCGCTGGCAACCGTGGCCGGCAGCCGAGATCATCAAGGATGCCGTCGGCATCATCACGGACCCGAGCCAGCCGATGCAGGGCCGCACCAGCAAGATCGTGATCGACGCCACCCGCCAGCTTCCGGAGGAAGGCGGCCGCGAGCACTTCCCGCAGACCAATCGGGCCTTGCTCGAGCAGGGGGCGCCGGAGGTGGCCGCGGAGGTCGAGCGGCTGTTCGGCGCGCAGCTGCGTGACTGGCGTCCGGGGTAGGGCGGCAATCCCGGGGCGCAGCGGTGAACGAAGCGCGGTAGGAGCGGCGCAAGCCGCGACGTGATCGGCCGCCGCGATCAACGACGCGGGGGTCGCGACTTGCGTCGCTCCTACAGGGTGCTGTCCAGCGCAGCGTCGAACGAAGCCCTGCGGGATCGGGTCGCGACTTGCGTCGCTCCTACAGGGTGCTGGCCGACGGCAGCGTCGAACGAAGCCCTGCGGGATCGGGTCGCGACTTGCGTCGCTCCTACAGGGTGCTGGCTGACGGCAGCGACGAACGCAGCGCCGTAGGAGCGGCGCCAGCCGCGACGAGATTGGCTGCTGCGATTGACGCTGCGGTGGTCGCGACTTACGTCGCTCCTACCGGGTGCTGGCCGACGGCCGCGGTGAACGCAGCGCGGTAGGAGCGGCGCAAGCCGCGACTCGGTCGCGGCGCCAGCCTGGCCAGGAATCGGCACTCAGTCACAGCCGTGCCGGGTCGGTCTCTCTAGTATTGCGATTCCGTGGCGCCCGTCGGGCAGGTGGCGCCGGCCACGTTCTCGATTTGGGGACTCACATGGCGGTCAGGGACGACCTGCAGCTCGCCCGCGAGCTGCGAATGGAAAAGACTGTGGCACCGGCACGGCCGGCGGACCCGATGATTGCAGTCGGCGCGGGGAAGAGCGTCAAAGCCGCCGACATCGTCATGGGACTTGCTCGCGAGCTCAACACCGACAAGGTGGAGCTGCCGGGTTTTCCCGACATCGTGGCGCGGTTGCACAACGTGCTGGCTGACGAACACGCTGCCGCGAAGGATGTGGTGAAACTCGTGGCGAGAGAACCCGCGCTCAGCGCCCGCCTGGTGCAGCTCGCCAACTCCGCAGCGTTCAACCGCTCGGGTCGCGAGGTCAGCGACCTGAAGGCCGCGATCAACAGCCTCGGGTTCAACATGGTCCGCAGCCAGGCGACCGCATTCGCGATGCGCCAGATGGAGCAGCAGGAGTGGCTGCAGCCGATCCGCCCGGTGCTGGCGGAGATCTGGAGAGCGAGCAACAGCGTCGCCGCGCTGTCGTTCGCGGTGGCGCGGCAGGTGCCGGGCGTACAGGCGGACGAGGCGATGGCCACCGGGCTCTTTCACCTGATCGGCAAGCTCTACCTGTTCGCGCGCGCCCGTCGGGACAGCATCGAGCCGGCCGACATCGCCGACTGGGAGGAGGCGCTGGACGAGTGGCACACGACCATCGCGCGCACGATTCTCGACCACTGGCGGATACCGGAGCGCGTTGCCGAGGCAGTCGAGAACCAGAACGCGATCTTCGATGTGGACAATCGCGACCTCACGCCGCTCGCACGCATACTCTGCGCCGCGAAACTCCACTACCGATTGCGGCGCTCCGATGCGGCCGAGCAACCGCAGGCCGAGGCGGCGCTGGCGAGGATCATGCTCAATGGCCAGCCGTTCGAAACCTTGGCGCAAGCGGTACGGGCGGAGATGGAAGCGACCCGTGCAGCAATGAATTGATGAATAAAAATAGCAAAAAAAACAATAATATATATGATATTTATCAATCGTTTTCTTATAGCGGATTCCACCCTCCTGCTCTGATTCCGTAGCCCCCGTCTGCTCGCCGTCAGCCGGGCACAGCAGGTCAGCGCGGACCACGGCGCGGACCGGGACGTGCGTGCGTTGAGCGCGCCAGCGAAAGTCCAATACGCTTGGCCTGGCTGCATCCCAGCCGGAGGTGTTCTTGTTGCGTGTCGTGCTGATGCTGATCGTGGCAACGGGTGGCGTCGTGTTGGCGCCGGCTGCCGTGGCTCACACCGGTGAGTCCCCGGGGGGTATGCACGAGCTGCTGCGTTACCTGCACGTGGTGCTGCTCGTGTTCTGGCTGGGGCCGGAGGTGGCCATCCTTGTGGCCGGTCAGCATGCGATTCGCGCTACGCTGAACGCGGCCCAGCGGGTCGCCGCTGCGCGCATGATGGGTTACTACGAGATCATGCCGCGGGTCTGCATGAGCCTGATGTTGACGGTCGGGGGCGTGCTGAGCGAGCAGGTCGGTCTCGATCATCCCTGGTGGCAGTCTGCGGCGATCTGGCTGCTGGGGCCGGTGTGGCTGACTTTGACGGTAGCCGCTCATTTCGGTGCGGCCACGGGTGCCGGAGCGATCGCAGAGCGGCTCGAGCAGGCCTTGCGCATCGTCATCGTGCTGGCCGTGCCGGTCTCGGTGGCGTATTCGATCACGGCCGGGCGTCTGGCCGCGGCGCCGTATGTCGGCGGCAAGCTGCTGTTGTTCGCGCTGATCGCGCTCCTCAGCCTGCTCGCGCGCCGCGCCCACGCGCCGTTTCGCGACGGCGTGCGCGAGCTCGCGGCGGACAACGGTTCACCCGGGCTCGATCTCGCAATGCGCGCGAGCTTTGCACGCGGCCGGCCGTTCGTGCTGGCGATCTGGGTCGCGCTGCTGCTGGCAGCGCTGCTCGGCGTCGTGCAGCCTGGCGCGCAACCGGTTGGTCCGGGCTGAGGCACCGTTCAGCGCCGCGGCATCATCGGTCGCGGCTGGCG
The DNA here is from genome assembly GCA_011526045.1 of Nevskiales bacterium. Classification (GTDB taxonomy): domain Bacteria; phylum Pseudomonadota; class Gammaproteobacteria; order Steroidobacterales; genus QUBU01. The sequence continues at coordinate 37,137 of WYBE01000043.1, forward strand.
CCGCTCCTACAGGGCTTCGTTCAGCGCTGTGGCTGGTAAGCACCTTCCGCGACATACGGGGATGGACGGGCCGCGGTTGACCCTGTACAGTGCGCGGCACCGATCAGGCACGTGCGCGGTCAGCGCCGCCTCGGTTCGCAGTTCGTCCGCAACGTTCGACGTACTCCGGTTATTCCTCGCTTGTGACCGCACCGGGATGCAGTCCCGGACGAGCGGGCTTCATTTTTTCTTTCAGGAATTTTTTGCATGTCATTTTCCGATCTCGGGCTTCTGCCCGAATTGCTGCGTGCTGTGGCCGACAAGGGCTACGACACGCCGACTCCCATTCAATCCCGCGCCGTCCCCGCTGTTCTGTCGGGGCGCGACGTCCTCGCCGGCGCACAGACGGGCACCGGCAAGACCGCCGGCTTCGTGCTGCCGATCCTGCAGAAACTGCATGGCGGCCGGGGCGCGACGCCGCGCGCGCTGATCCTCACGCCGACGCGCGAGCTCGCGGCCCAGGTGGCCGAAAGTGCACGCGCATACGGCAAGTACCTGCGGCTGCGTACCGTGGTGGTATTCGGTGGCGTCAGCATCAATCCGCAGATCGATGCGTTGCGCCGCGGTTGCGACATTCTGGTTGCCACCCCGGGCCGTCTGCTCGATCTGGCCGAACAACGCGCGGTGGATCTGCGCGCCGTCGAGCACTTCGTGCTCGACGAGGCCGATCGCATGCTCGACATGGGGTTCATCCACGACATCAAGCGCGTGCTGAAGTTGCTGCCCGCGGTCCGGCAGAATCTCATGTTCTCCGCGACCTACAGCGACGAGATCCGCTCGCTGGCCGCGCGATTCCTGCGCGAGCCGCAGGAGATCGACGTGGCGCCTCGCAATACCGCCGCCGAGCGCATCGCGCAGCGGATCTACAAGGTGGTGAAGGATGACAAGCGCCACCTGCTGGTCCACCTGCTCCGCACGCTCGACTGGAACCAGGTGCTGGTGTTCACGCGGACCAAGCATGGGGCCAATCGACTGACGCAGCACCTGGAGCGCGCCGGCATTGCGGCGGCCGCGATCCACGGCAACAAGAGCCAGGCCGCACGCACGAAAGCGCTCGCCGATTTCAAGGCAGGCCGCATCGTCGCGCTGGTAGCGACCGAGGTGGCCGCGCGCGGGCTCGACATCAAGGAACTGCCGGTCGTGCTGAACTACGAACTGCCGAACGTGCCCGAGGACTACCTGCACCGCATCGGTCGCACGGCGCGGGCCGGGCAGGCCGGTGAGGCGGTCTCGCTCGTCTCGAAGGACGAGGCGGGCTTGCTCCGGGACATCGAGCGGTTGCTGCGGCAGGCGCTGCCGGTGGCGGAGATGCCGGAGTTCGAGATTCCGGTCGAGACGCCGGCGTCACAACCGGCACGCAACGGGCATGGCGGCGGGAACGACATCACGCACCGCGCAGCAGCCGGGCGTGGCCACGGCCCGCGCGGCCGGCGCCAGGGCCCTTCGCGTCCGCGCACGGGCAAGAGTGGCGGCCACGCCGGCAGGTCGCATCGCGGTCACGCCTAACCACCGGAAACCGGTCGCGACCGGCGGCGCAGCGTGGCCTGCCGGGCCGGTACGTGGCGCAGTACACTGTCGCCGGCCATCAACCCCGGTGACTCGAACGTGACCAGGAGCAATCGGGCCGCGTGCTGCGCGCGCAACTGCCGACGCATCGTCGTCGCCGCAGCGTTGCTGCTCCTCGCAACCCTTGTTTCCGGTCGCGAGACCACGGTCGCGGCCCTGGCCGACGATTACATGGCCGCCGGCGGCAGTGTCGAGTTGCGCGAGCCGGTGACGGGCGATGCGCTGCTCGCTGCCGGCAGCGTCGCGAGCAACTCTTCCGTGGGTGGCGATCTGTCTGCGGCGGGCGGTGAGGTTGCGGTGCGGGCCACGGTGGGAGACGACCTCTACGTCGCGGGTGGGGACGTCACCGTTGACGCGCTGATCGGCGGCAACGCCCGGGTGGCCGGCGGTCGTGTCCGGATCATGCCGGAAGCCCGCATCGAGGGTGGCGCGGCCATCGCAGGCGCCAGTGTCACCACCGGCGGCCGTTTCGGGCGCTACCTGACGGTGGCTGGCCGCGAAGTCACGCTGGGCGGCGACATCGCCGGCGATGTACGCATTTTTGCCGACGAGCTGCACGTGCAACCCGGTACGCGCATCGGCGGCCGGCTCAGCTACCGCGTGCACGGTGCAGTGGATCTGCCCGCCGATCTGGTGGTGGCGGGTGGCATCGCGCGCGAGTCCGGCGATGCGGAGCAGCGGGAACGCCGCCGGTCCTGGATCGATGCCGGCGCAATCGGCGAGCGGGCCGGATGGCTCTGGCTCGCCGGGTTGCTCGGGGTCGGGCTGTTGCTGGCATTTTCCCTCGAGCAGTTCTCGCGGCGCACGTCGCGGGTGCTCGCCGAACGGCCCGGGCTGGCGATGCTGGTCGGGTTCCTGGTGCTGGTCTGCATGCCGCCCCTGATCATGACGCTGTTCGTCACGCTGATCGGCATTCCGCTCGCGCTCATTCTCCTGCTGGTGTACCTCGCGATGGTGCTGGCCGCTTACGTGGTCGGGGCGCTGTTCCTCGGCGATCGTGCGCTGGAGCTTGCGAGTCCGGGGAAAGGGGCCACGCCGGGCCGGCGGCTCGGCGCGCTGTTCCTCGTGCTGGTTGCACTGGCGCTGGTCGGCAGCATCCCGCTGCTTGGCGACCTCGTGCGATTCGTCGTGCTGCTGCTCGGCCTCGGCGGCATCCTGCTGGCAGGATGGTCCGGTGCAGGTGCAGCGCCACGGCTCCCGTCGCCGGCCGCGCCCGGCTGATTCGCCGGGCTACCCGGGCCGGCGTCGCGCCGCCCCGGCGAGCAGTCGCTCCGTGGCGACGATCGCGCGCGAGTGCTCGCCGGCACCGATCGGCCCGGCGGCATCGAACGCTTCCACCCGGAAGCGAAAGGCCCGTCCGTCCCGTTCCAGGTAGGTTGCCACGGCGCGCACCTCGCAACCCACCGGGGTCGCGGCGGTATGGCCCACGGTGAGCGACGTGCCGACCGACAACTGGCCGTCCCGCAGCAGCGGCTGCAGGACCCGCGCCGCCGCGAGTTCCATGAGCGCAACCATGCGCGACGTCGCGAACACCGGCGGAAATGTGTCCTGCGCCGATGGCGAGAGCGCCGCGGCCGTGTCGCTCCAGGTGACGGTGAGCGTGGCCTCGGCCTGCGCGCCGGCTGCGAGATGGTCCTTGCCGCGGTCCATGATCTTCAGTCCCTCTACCCGCCCGGCACCTGGCCGGAGTGCGCCGCCTGCGCCCGCATGGCGGCGAGCTTCTCGCCGGTCAGGTCATAGCGCAGGAGTACCAGCGCGGCGAGCAGGTTGCAGGCGGCCGGCACAATCGCGATGTTCAGGTAGATGCCGAACACCGCCTCCGCCGACTGAACCACCGTGCGATTGTCGATCGATTCCTGGTAGCCGAATGCGGCGAGGATGAGGGTCATGACGAGCGGGCTCAGCGCGAATGCGGCTTTCTCCACCACGTTGTAGGCTCCTGCATACGCCCCTTCGCGGCGCAGGCCGGTGCGCAACGAGTCGTACTCCATCACGTCGGGCAGCATCGTGAGGCCGAGCAGCAGCTTGCCCGCCTGGAAAGCGCCGAGGAGGAATGCGCGCAGCGCGAAGATCCACGTGGGTTCCCCCGGGCCGGCCAGCATCCAGCTCAGCGCGACCAGCATGAAGCCGAGCGTGGCGATCACCATCGCGGCCTTCTTCCCGATGCGGGCGGCGAGCGGGACCCAGAGGAGCGGCACGGTGATGAAGGCTGCCGCCGCGTGCCCGACCGTGTACCAGAGCATCACGCCCTGGTCGAGCCTGAGCACGTTCTTGACGAAAAAGAGCAGCGTCGCGAAGACGGTGGCGCCCGACACGAGGGTCAGGAACTTGAACGCGGCGAGGAGCAGGAAGGGGCGGTTCGACAGGGCCGAGCGCAGTTGTTCGCGCGCGCCGAAGCGGGCCTCCGTGCGCTCCACGGTGCGCGCCCGCGCCGTGCCGAAGAAACAGGCGATCATGGTGATGAGCGTCAGCAGGCCGAGCACCCAGCCCACCACCGCGTACCCTTCGAGGCCGCCGCCGAAGTGCTGCGCGATGCGCGGCCCGAGCCCCACCGCGATGATGTTTCCGACCTGGATGAAAATGACCCGGAAGGACATGATGGCGGTGCGCTCGTTGTAGTCGCGGGACATCTCCGCCGGCATCGCCATGTAGGGCACATTGAAGAGCGCGTAGCCGGTCGCGTACAGCAGCAGGCAGGCGAGCACCCAGGCAGCGAGCGAAGGCGGCGCCTCGCCGGCCGGCGCGGGCGTGGTGTGGAACATCAGCACGAACCACAGCGAGCAGAGGACTGCGCCGGCGAGGAAGAACGGACGGCGGCGGCCCCAGCGGGTACGTACACGATCGCTCACGATGCCGACCGGCACGTTGATCGCCGCATCGTAGAGCTTGGCGATGAAGATGAGCAGGCCCGCCAGCTCCAGCCGCAGCCCGACCACGTTGGTCAGGTAGAAGAGGAGCAGGGCCGAGTAGCTGTTGAAGAGGATCGCCACGCCGAGCGATCCGATGCCCCAGCCGAGGCGGATCGAGAACGGTACGGGCGCTGCGGGAGCGGAAGTTGGCGAAATCGAAGCGGACACCTGGATCCCCTGCGGCCGGCCGCGTGGCGCTGCGCCCGGACGCGGCCGTGGGCATCATGTCATAGATCCATGACCACTGGCACGGGCGGCGAGGCGCGGGTTGCGCTGTGGTCATCGTGCCCGGCGGCTGCCGCGCGATGCCGGCGTGTCGTGAAGTGCTGCCCGTGATCCTGCGATTCGCACAGCCGGCGACGCCGGCTTTCAGCGGTGCTGGCTGGCCGTTGCGTCAGCGTCTTTGCGCGCGCATGTGCCGGTGGACGAACACGTAGTAGATGACGCCGAGAACGCCGAGCACCCCGCCGACCCACACGGTGACCCGGTGCAATTCGCCGTTGAGCAGTTCCTGGTCCTGGCCGGCGGTGACACCGAGCCACACGAGCACCGAGCACCAGATCGCCGAGCCGGCGAGGGTCGCAATCGAGTAATACCAGAAGTTCATCCGCACGATTCCGGCAGGGATGCCGATCAGGTGACGGATCACGGGCAGCAACCGGGAGATGAATATGCCCACCGTGCCGTAGTGGTTGGCCCAGGCTTCGGCGCCGGCGATTTTCGCCGGTGGCACGAGGAGGTAGCGGCCGTAGCGTATCAGCAGGGGCCGGCCGATCAGGCGCGAGCCCCAGTACATCACCGTTGCGCCGATCCAGGAGCCGAGGGTGCCGGCCAGCACGATTCCGGCAAGCGTCATGCCGCCGCGGGTATTGGCGAGGTGCGCTGCCGGCGGAATGACGACTTCGCTCGGCAGCGGAATGATGGAGCTCTCCATGGCCATCAGCAGGACGATCAGGCCGTAGCCGCCTTCCTCCAGCGCAGACATGTACCAGGTGAGGAATTGCTGCAGCAAATCGTGCATGTGTCACCAGCGGTCGGCGAATAGTCGATGGGTCGCTGGCCGGCAGGGCCTGCGCGCGTTCAGTGCTCCAGGCGGTACTCGACCGTCGCGACGACCCGCACCGTCTTGTCGATCTGGTTGCCCTCGCTCATGCCCGGGGCCTGGTCGCGCGGCAGAATCTCGAACACGCCCTGGTTCGCGCGCCGGATTCCGCCGAGCGCGCTGCCCGAATCCTTGGCGAACTGCTCGGCGGCCTCGCGGGCGCGGGCGGTGGCGTCGGCGATCATCGCGGGCTTGAGTTCGTTCAGGCCGGTGAAGACATAGGTCGGGCCGCCCCCGCCGTACTGCTCCCCGGACGACAGCACTACGCCGGCTGCCACCAGTTCACTGACCTTCTCGGCGGCGGCGCGCACTTTTTCGGGCTCCGTCGAGCGCACGATCAGGGTCTGGGTGATGACGAAGCGGCTGCCGCGGGTGTCGCCGCCGTACTGGTTGGCGTGCGCATCGCTGACGGAAAACGCCTCGGCCCTGGCGGCGCCCTCACCGAGCCCCTGGCGCTGCAGAAAGCCATTGATCTCCCCGATGCTGCGCTGGAGGCGTGCCTGCGCAGCGGCGAGATCGTCGTCCGCCGCCGTGACGCGCAGCGGCCAGATCGCGATGTTGGCCCGGGCGTCGCGTTCGGAAATTCCCTTGACGGTCACCGCGCGGTCGGTTGTGCGTGCCTTGATGAAGCCGCTGCCGGTGAACCAGCCTGCCATGGCGATGCCCAGGGCCAGCACCACGGCCGACGGCAGGTTACTGCCTGGTGTCGCCATGATTCATTCCTCGCGGGGCGGTGCGCGCCGCCTCAGCTTCAGTATCGTGCGATCGCCGGCGGCGCTGATGACGATGAGGCCCGCCGGCGTCGCCGCGACGTCGGTAACCGCATGGAGGTCTGCGTTGTCCTGCGGGGTCGCGGGTCCAATGGGCAGGTGGTCGGCCAGGACCTCGACGGCGCCGGTGCGCGGATCGACGGCGACCAGCCGGCGCGCGCCGACTTCGGCGACGGCGAGTCGGCCGTCGCTGAGCACTGCGATGCCTTCGGGCTGTTCCAGTCCCGTGGCGATCGCACGCTGTTCCGGATGACCGAGATTGACAAGGGTCACCCGTCCGCTGCCCGCTTCGGTGACGTAGCCGTGGGTCGCATCGACCACGACCAGGCCCGTGGGGCCATCGAGCCCGTCGGCAACGAGGCGTGGCCGGGATTCCTCGCTCGGCCCGAGGCGCAGGATGCGGCCCGTGCCATGTTCGGCGACCAGCACGATGCCGCCCGGCAGGAGGCGCGTGCCGAGCGGCTGACGCAGTCCGGAGACGTTGAGGACGACGGCGCCCGCCGCGTCGATCGTGCGCACCGACCCTGAAAGGCTGCTCGAGAAGGCGAGCCCGGCGCGGCCGGCGTCGATCATGGTCGGCGCGATCGAATCACCATGGGTCGGCAACGGTGCGGCCGCGCCCGTCTGCGCGTCGACGGTCCATACGCAGGAACGGGCGGCGACCAGGATCACGTCGCGGCCTTCGCTGTGCACCACCGCAAGGCCGCCGGGAACGCCGCCGCTTAACGCTGTCTGCGACGCAGGTGCGGCGCTGTCCGCACAGTCCGCCGGCAGCGACGGCAACAGCGCATCGGCCTGCCAGGGCGTCAGCTCCGGCGTCGACGCGCAGCCGCCCAACAGGACCAGGACCGGCAGGCCGGCCAGTATTCGCATGCACGCCACTCCGTGTCGCTCAGGCAGAGTCTCAGCCGCCAGGTCGCGTGCGCCGGCGCAGGCCGGCGATCGCGAGTGCGACGAGCGTAGCAGCGCCGAGAGCGCCACCGCCACCACCGCCGCTACTGCCACCGCTAGAGGCGGGTGGCTCCGGGTTGCCGATGGTAACGGAAAACTGCGCGGCATCGTTGGCGGGGCTTTCGTCGTTGGCCGCAGCAGCCCGCGCCGTGACGGTGTAGCGCTGGGCTGCGTCGCTGCGTACTGCCATGCGGACCAGCCAGCTTGCCCCGGCGCCGAGGAGGCTGAGATCGCAGCGCAGGCCGTCGGCCTGTGCCGCGCAGTTGCCCGGAGCTGCCGTGCTCGAGGCCACCGTGAGCGCAGCGGGGAGCGCGATGGTCAGCACCACGTTGGTGGCGTCCTGTGCGCCGAGATTCTGCACCGTCAGTTCGATGTCGGTGGGCTGGCCCAGCGGTCCCGTGACTCCGCTCGGGGCAAGCAGCGCCACATCGAGGCTTGCAATCGTGGTCAGGCAGGAGAGCCGGTCGATCCTGGCGCGCATGCGATCGACGCTGCAGGTCGAGAAGGTCGCCGCCGTCGAGCCGGAGGAAATCTGCGGCGCCATCAGGAAGGTCTTGGCGGTCGACTCGCAGGATGATCCGGCCTCGCCGTCGTGCTGCGCATTGAAGTTGTGGCCGATCTCGTGTGCCGCCACCAGCGCGTGCATGCTGACGGGTAATTGATAGCTGGAGCTCAGCGCGGCGCCCTCGCGGGTCAGGCAGGCAGCGCCGAGCCAGGCGATGCCGGCGAGGTCTCCGTCGAGGTGCTTCTCCGTGAACAGGTGGGTCAGCCCGAAGTCACGATACTGTCCCGATTGCACGCGGTAGTCGGAAAGCTGGTTGAGCAGCGTGTTGGCGGTCGTGGACTTGAACGGGTAGGGCTCCGCGGTGGAGCGGAAGATCTCGGGCGCGCCGACGTCGAAGTCGATGCCCACCTGTTCCCGGAAAATGCCATCGACGATGTTCAGCCGCGCCATGATCTCGCTGTCGGCATCGGCGCCGTAACGACTGGCGAACTCGGCATCGGCGACCGGGATGAGCGCGATCTGGCGCAGCGTACCCGTGGTCGCCGCGGCCGTTGGTGGCACGGCCAGTTCTCCGCTGATGGCAGCGACTGCCGCGGCGGCCGAGACCATGCCCTCCGGCGGGTCCAGTCCGCAGGCGAGCGCGCCCGCGTCCAGCTGCAGGTCGGCGAGGCGATACACGAGATTGTGTCCGTCCGGCAGGGGGGCGGCCGGGTCCATGAACTCGACCAGGCCCGCTGCCGGCTCGATACCGTAGAGTTCCTTGCCGTCGCTGAAGAGGCCGATGAGGTCGTCGCCGCGCCGGGTGATGCGCGCCCAGGAGCCCGGTGTGGCCGTCAGTGTGCCGGCCTGGGCCGGTGATCCGCCGGCGGCCTGGTCCAGGCGAGGGTTCGATTGCAGATCGAATTCGAATGCCCGCCCGAAGGCGTGAAAACGCATCCGGCTGTGAGCCGGCCGGTCCGGGTCCGGCGCGCGAACTCGCGCGTCCTGCGTCCATGTGGCCGCGAGCGGCTCCGCATAGAGCAGCCTGGCCGGAGGGCCTGCTGCCTGCGCCGGTTGCATCCATGCCGCCAGCAAAAACCAGACTGTCGCACCCAGCGTGCGCGCGCTGCCACACACCCGTGCCCGATGTGCTTTGCCCAACCGCTACTCCCATGCGGCCCTTGCGGGACCGTCCTGGACCCAACGCCGCAGATCATAGCCTACACGGCAAAATCACCTGAGACGTGGTAGCAGTTCCTTGCCAATTATGTGCAACGCCTGCTCGGGCTCGTCGTGCAGGCGCAAAGCGTTCTCGGTCATGCCGGCGGCAGCGAATGTCCTGATGCGTTCGGCGTGGCGGTCGAGATCGCTCAGGTCGCCGGCGAGGCTCAGGCCCTCGACCAGTTTCGCGCAGATCTCCGGCGGTACGCCCCTGATGTCGCCGCTGCGCGTGCGGAATGCAGTGAGGAATGCGTCACGTTTCTCATGCACGATCCGTGCTTCGTCGGCGTCGAGGAACGGCGTGTACCAGGCCGGCTCCAGCCAGCCGCGGATCATCAGTTCGCGACGCGCCTCGCGGAAGGACGCTTCGCGGTCCTTCTTGACGTGGAAGGCGCAGAAGTTATTGACCCGAAACGCGCCCGCGTCGCGGCCGTGCTTTGCCAGGCCGTCCCGGACCGAAGCCATGGTTTTCGGCAGCATCGGCAGGGTCATATCGCTCAGCATGGTGCCGTCGGCGAACTGCGTGGCCATGTCGAGCATGTTCGGCCCGGTCGCGCCGGCATAGATGATCGGCGCGGGGCCCTTCACCCAGGTCGACCTGAAGTAGCGGGCGCTGTGGACCTCACCTTTCCAGCTCACGACCTCGCCCTGCACGGCGCGTTTCACCATGGCGATGGCCTCACCGCAGCCGACGACGCGCTTGCCGAGCTTGACGGCAAGCACTCCCGGCCACTCGCCGCCACCGCCGATGACGACCATGCCGCGCCCGCTGGAATACTCGTTCAGGGTCGCGACCGAGTTGGCGATCTTGAGCGGGTGCATCTCGTAGGGACTGATGACCACCGCGCCGAGCCGGATCGTCCGGGTCGCTGCGGCGGCCGGCATCAGGCACATGAATGCGTCGCGGGCGTTGGAGTAGTTCTGGGTCCACAGGCCGCGGATGCCGTACTTCTCCGCGAGCTGCGCGAGCTCGGCGACCTGGGCGGGCGTGGCGTCGGCCTCCAGAATGACGTCGATCTGCATGGTCGTCTCTCCGGGAAGGAACATCCGGCCTGCGAATCTAGCACGCGCCCGCGCCGGCCCCGCTGCGCGGTGCCTGCGAGTTGTACCTACGGAGAAGCGCTGCCGCAGGCTCTGCACGCCTGCTGCACGAGCCCGCCATCCGGCACGTCCCCGCCGGGCGGCGAAGAATCTACACTATGCGCCGGAACCAACGCAGCAGGAGGTCAGGTGGCGCGCCCGCGCAACATCGGCGATCAGCTCGCGGCACTCAGGAGCCGCAACCTGTACCGGCGCCGCCGCGTGCTCGACGGCGCGCAGGGGCGCGAAGTCGTGATCGATGGCTGCCGCCTGCTCAATTTCTGCAGCAACGATTACCTCGGGCTGGCCGCGGATCCGCGCCTTGCCTCCAGCTTTGCGCAGGCAGCCGCGCGCTGGGGTGTCGGAGCGGGAGCGTCGCACCTCGTCTGCGGCCATACGCGTGCACACCATGAACTCGAGGAGGCGCTTGCGCGCTTCACCGGGCGGCCGCGTGCGCTGCTGTTCTCAACCGGCTACGCGGCGAACATGGGCGCGATCGCTGCGCTGCTCGGCCCCGGCGACCGGGTGCTCGAAGACCGGCTCAACCATGCTTCGCTGCTCGACGGTGGCTGGCTCAGCCGCGCGCAGTTCGCCTGGTACCGGCATGGCGACATGGCCGATCTCGCAGCGAAGCTCGGCCCCGGCGGCGACGTCGGCGGCGGGCGCGCACTGGTCGTGAGCGACGGCACCTTCAGCATGGACGGCGACCGCTGCCCGCTGCCGGAGTTGATGGCCGTGGCGCGCGAGCACGGCGCCTGGGTCATGATCGACGATGCGCACGGTATCGGGGTTCACGGCCGCGGCGGCCGCGGGCTCGTCGATGCACAGTGCGTTGGCACGGCCGATGTGCAGGTGCTGGTTGGGACTCTCGGCAAGGCCTTCGGCACTGCCGGAGCCTTCGTCGCAGGGGAGGACGAGCTGATCGAACTGCTGATCCAGCGGGCGCGACCCTACATCTATACGACTGCGATGCCCGCAGCGCTCGCGGTTGCGACGCTGACGAGCCTCGCTATCGTCGAGGCGGAGGAGTGGCGGCGCGGGCGGCTGCGCGAACTCGTCGGCCGCTTCCGCGCCGGGCTCGGTGAGCTTGGACTCGACTGCCCGGCCTCGGAGGCACCGATCCAGCCCATCGTGGTCGGCGATCCCGCGCGCGCCGTCAGGCTCAGCGCTGCTCTGGAGGAGGCCGGGATGCTGGTCACGGCGATCCGTCCGCCGACGGTTCCGGCGGGCACCGCGCGGCTGCGCGTCACCTTCACCGCGGCGCATCTGCCGGGCGATGTCGATCGCCTCGTGGAGACGCTGGGCCACGCCTTGCGTGCCTGCGCGCCGGCCTGACGCCGATGGCTGCATTCTTCGTCACCGGCACCGATACCGGCGTGGGCAAGACGCTGATCACCGCCGCGTTGCTGCGTGCCGCCGGTGAGGCGGGCCGGCGCACGATCGGCATCAAGCCACTCGCTGCCGGCACCGAGCGCGGGGCGGGTGGTGAGGTCAATGCCGACGCGCTGCTGCTGCAGTCCTGCGCCAGCGTGCGGCTCGACTACCCGCAGGTGAACCCGGTGGCTCTGCGCCTGGCGATGGCACCGCATCTCGCGGCCGCCGCGGACGGCGTGCGCCTGGAGGCCGCGCCGCTGGTACGCCATTGCGTCGAGGTCAGCCGGACCGCGCACGATCTGCTGCTCGTCGAGGGAGCCGGGGGGTGGCTCGTGCCGCTCAACGAGCGCGAGACCATGGCCGACGTTGCCGCGGCCCTGGGCTGGGGCGTGATCCTCGTGGTCGGCATGCGCCTCGGTGCCCTGAACCATGCGCTGCTCACCGCTGCCGCGATCCGTGCCCGCGGACTGGCGCTGGCCGGCTGGGTCGCCAACAGCGCGTGGCCGGAAATGCCGGGGCTCGATGCGAACGTCGCGACGCTCGACGAGCGCCTCGCTACGCCGCGGCTCGCGTCGCTGCCCTGGCTCGGCGCCGCAGCTCAGCCGGACGACATGACCCGGTACATCGACCTGGCGCACCTGGCGGGCATGTCGCAGGCCTGATCCATGCTCGAATTCGACTGCCGCCACCTCTGGCACCCGTATGCGTCCATGACCGATCCGCCGCCGGCGTACCCGGTGGCGTCGGCGTCGGGCTGCCGCCTCCGGCTTGCGGATGGGCGCGAGCTGGTGGATGGCATGTCGTCCTGGTGGTGTGCGATCCACGGCTACAACCATCCGCAGCTCAATGACGCGCTGACCGCGCAACTCGGGCAGATGGCCCACGTGATGTTCGGCGGGCTGACCCACGAGCCGGCGGTGGCACTTGCCCGCCGGTTGCTGCGCATCGTGCCGGGACCGCTCGAGCACGTATTTCTGTGCGACTCGGGTTCGGTCGCCGTGGAAGTCGCGATCAAGATGGCGCTGCAATTCTGGTCCGCCACGGGCCGCGCGCGAAAGTCACGGCTGTTGACCATCCGCGGCGGGTACCACGGCGATACGTTCGGGGCCATGGCCGTGTGCGATCCGGTCAACGGGATGCACGAGCGTTTCATGGGCGTGCTCGCGCGGCATTTCTTTGCCGAACGGCCGCGCAGCCGCTTCGGCGAACCGTTGTGCGCGGGCGATATCGACAGCTTCGAAGCGCTGCTCGTCCGTCACCACGACGAGATCGCGGCCGTGATTCTCGAGCCGATCGTGCAGGGTGCCGGCGGCATGTGGTTTTACTCGGCGGGCTTTCTCGCCGCGGTGGCAGAACTCTGCCGCCGCCACGACGTGCTGCTGATCGCCGACGAGATCGCCACGGGATTCGGGCGTACCGGCCGCCTGTTTGCCTGCGAGCATGCGGGGGTGGAGCCCGACATTCTCTGTGTCGGCAAAGCGCTCACCGGCGGGTATCTCAGCATGGCCGCGACGCTTGCGACCGCGCGCGTGGCGCGCGGCATCTCGGCCGATGGCGGGGCGCTGATGCACGGACCGACCTTCATGGGCAATCCGCTCGCCGCCGCCGTTGCCTGTCGCAGCATCGACCTGCTCGAGGGCAGCCCGTGGCAGCAGCGTGTCTGCGCCATCGAAGCGCAGCTCGAATTGGGGTTGCGGCCGCTCGCAGCGCATCCGGCGGTCGCCGAGGTGCGCGTGCTCGGCGCCATCGGCGTGGTCGAAACGCGCCGCCCGGTTCCGGTCGAGTTGGTGCAGGAGGCGTTCGTCGCAGCCGGTGCCTGGATTCGGCCCTTCGGCCGGCTGATCTACCTGATGCCGCCGTACGTGATTGCGCCGGAGGAGCTTGCGGTGCTGATTCGTGCCGTCGGGGCGGGGCTCGAGTGCATGACCTGAGCCGGGCGGTACGGGCCACTGGCACTGCGCCGGGCGGTACGACACAGCGACGGGCTACGGATCCGGACGACCTGCGAAGAGCCGTTTTTTTTGGTTCATCGCCGATCTGCGGGAATGCAGCGGATCGTCGGTGGATGATGCTGTGGCGGTGGTTGCGGCCCCGGCGCGTGCCGGACTCTGCCCGTCTCTGGGCCTCGCCGCCGGCTGGCCCTGCGGGTGCCCTCGCAGGCGTGCTCGCTGCGGAGTGCGCGCCACTCGACATCCTTGGGTCTCGTGGGCGCGCAGCAGCGGCATCCCTGCCGCTGCCTCTGCGAGCTTGGCCTTGCTCGCTACGCCTGCTCGGCCAACCGGCTGATGGGCTCGGCCCGGAGACGGGCGGAGTCGCACCGCCCTGGCATCCGGATCCACGCCCCGCTCGTCGTGCGACACATCGCCCCTGGCGAGGCGGATGCAGCGGTTGGCGCGGCCCCGGCGCGGGCATGTGTGGAGCCGGTTGCCAGGAGGGCAGCAGCCGGCGCAACCCATAGCGACGAGCACAGGGACGTGCGAGGAGCGGCACGCGCCGGCGGGCGGGACCACCGCATCCTCCA
>WYBE01000044.1 GCA_011526045.1 Nevskiales bacterium
CCGGCTCCACACGTGCTCTCGCCGGACACCGGGCCACCCCCTGACCGCAAACCGCGGGCGGCGTGCCGCCGCTGATCCGGACTCACCCGGGCGGCTGGCGGTGAGGTCACGACAGGCGTGTCGGAAGCAGGCGTCGGAGCCGGACGGCCTGTAACGGGCGTGTGAGGCCGGCGCAGCAGGAGCACAGCCGCAGCCGAACCCGAGCGAGCGCAGCACAGGGAGGTGCGAAGCGAGCGTCCCGGCGCAGGTCGTCCGGCTCCGAAGCCCGCGCCTGTGCCGTGTGCCCCGGAGCAGCGGCCCCGCGAGCCGCCACCGTGCGCAGTCAACGCTTCGACTCCGTAGCGACGGCGCCCCGTCCCCGCAGATCGGCGATGAACCAAAAAAAATCCGGTCAGGCGTTGCGCTTTCCCGTGTCACGGGCTGGCGGGCGGAACATTGCGCCGAGCGTGCGGTACTCGGCGCCACGCGCGGAGCTCTTGCGCCAGCCGAGCGCGATTTCGCGGAAGCTCGTCTCGCGCAACGGCCAGGTGCGTACCGGGGTTGCGCGCAGCAGGCCGGAGCCCACCGCCATCTCCGGCAGGAAGGTGACGCCGAGGTCGCTTGCAACCATCTCGAGCAGGGTCAGCAGGCTCGATGCGGCAAACCGGCTGAGCTTGGCGCGGTCGCGCAGGCGGCAGGCGGCCAGGGCGTGCTCGCGCAGGCAATGGCCTTCCTCGAGCAGCAGGATGCTGTCCGCGGACAGCCGGCTCACCGCGAACTTCCCGGGGTCGACGAGCCGGGTGCCCTCCCGGGCGGCGAGCATGAAGCGGTCGCGGAACAGCCGCATCACCTCGATGTTGTCGACCGGGTAGGGCATGGCGAAGAGCGCGAGGTCGAGCGAACCGTTGCGCAGCTCGCCGAGCAGATCGTCGGTCAGTCCCTCCCGGATGTAGAGCTGCAACTCCGGGTATTTGCGGCGGATGCGCGGCAGCACGGCCGGCAACAGAAACGGCGCGATGGTCGGGATCACGCCGAGGCGCAGCGGGCCGGCCAGCGGCCGCCCGCGTTCGCGCGCCAGATCCAGCAGGCCTTCCAGATCGCGCAGGCACAGTCGCGCCTGGGTGGCGACCTCCCGGCCCTCCGGCGTGATCGTGACGCGGCGTTTGCTGCGTTCGACCAGGCGCAGGCCGAGCAGCCGCTCGAGATCGCGAATGGCCACGCTGAAGGCCGACTGCGACACGAAGCACGCCTCGGCAGCACGGCCGAAATGCCCGATCCGCTCCAGCGCGACGAAGTAACGCAGTTGCCGGGTGCTGGGCAGGTGCCGGGGCTGCGCGCCGGGGGAGGGTCGATGACTGCGACTCTTGCTCATCTGGAAAACCGAATAAATCGATTGATATATTCTATTTTATATCAGACCTGGAACCGCTATGGTTCACCAGTCCACACAACCGGAAGGAGATTGAACATGTTCAAATCCATGGAAGGGCGCCGCGTCCCCGACGTCACCTTCAAAGTGCGACGGGATTGCGACTGGGTCGACGTGACCAGCCGCCAGTTGTTCGACGGCCGCAACGTGGTGCTGTTTTCGCTGCCGGGCGCATTTACGCCGACCTGTTCGTCGTCGCACGTGCCCCGCTATCATCAACTGGCCCCGGCGTTCCGGGCCCGCGGTATCGACGAGATCCTGTGCGTTTCCGTGAACGACACTTTCGTGATGAACGAGTGGTGCGAGCGCCAGGGCGCTGACCGTGTCACCTTCGTGCCCGATGGCAGCGGCGAGTTCACGCGGCAGATGGGCCTGCTGGTCAATCGCGACGATCTGGGTTTCGGCATGCGTTCATGGCGCTACTCGATGCTGGTCCGTGACGGCGTGATCGAGAAGATGTTCATCGAGCCGCAGGAGGCCGGCGACCCGTTCCACGTCTCCGATGCCGATACGATGCTGCATTACCTCGACCCCGCGGCGGCCCCGCCGCCGAGTGTGCTGGTGCTCACCCGCGCCGGCTGCCCGCACTGCGCCCGGGCCAAGGCGGCATTGAAACGCCACGGCATCGAATTCGAGGAACTCGCATTGAATCGCGATGTTCGCCACCCGGCGCTGCTGGCACTGGCGGGCACGGGCACGGTGCCGCAGGTATTCATCGATGGCCGACGCATCGGTGGTGCTGATGAGCTCGAAGCCTGGCTCGACGAGCGGCGCGCTGCCTGAGGCAGGGAGGACGATCGGCTTTTTGCTATTCTCTGCGCGCTCATTGTTCAGCAGGTACTGGTCATGGCCGAACGGCGCATCATGTTCGTCTTCCCGGGGCAGGGCTCCCAGTACCGTGGCATGGGCAGCGACGTGGCGGCGGAGTTCGCCGTCGCCCGGGACACCTACGCGGAGGCCTCCGAGGCGCTTGGCTACGACATCGCCCGGTTGTCGTTCGAGGATCCGCAGGGCGAGATCGGGCTGACGCGTTATACGCAGCCGGCCCTGCTCACGCACAGCATTGCCTGCCTGCGGGCCTTCAGCGAGCTCGCGCCGGCGGCGCAGCCCGTGCTCGCCGCCGGGCACAGCCTCGGGGAGTACACGGCACTGGTCGCGGCCGGCAGCCTGAGCCTTGCGGCGGGGCTGCGCCTGGTGAAGCGTCGGGGCGAACTGATGGGCGAGTACGGTGCCGGCGGGATGCTCGCGCTCGGGCTCGACCGGGCGGCTGCGCGGGCCGTGGCCGATCGCCACTGTTGCCAGATCGCCAGCATCAACCTGCCGGAGCAGACGGTGGTGGGCGGGCTCGACACCGATCTCGAGTCGCTGGCGGCCGAGATGGAGCGGATCAACCCGCGCAAGCGCGCGGTGCGCCTCGCGACCGAGGGCGCATTCCATACCTATCTCATGGTGGAGGCGGCGCGACGCTTTCGCGAGACGCTGGACGCAACGGCGTTCGCGCCGCCCGGCAACGGCGTGCTGTCGAACTACACCGCGGGATTGCACGACCCGGAGCCGGGAGCGATCCGTACCCGGCTGTTCTTCCAGTTGTTCAATCCCGTCGACTGGGTGGGTTGCCTTGGCACCGCCATGGCCCAGGGCGTCACGCACATGATCGAGTTCGGCGGCGGCATCGGCAGCGGTGAGGGGCCGGCAGACAAGCGCCCGAACCTCGAGAGCATCGTGCGCAAGACGCTGCGGGGCGCAGGCTACGAGGCACAGTACGCGGCGGCGATCAGTACGGCCACCATCCGCGACGCCGCCGCGCAGTTGTCGCACTGAGGCGCGGGTCGTTCGCGTGCCGCTCCTGCAGAGGCCGCCACCGCAGCCCGGCACGGTCTGGACATTGGCCCCTGCGCGGCGGCAGACTGCACCCCATGGAAAATAGGTTGATCCGCGTGATTTGCGCCGCATGGCTGGCGCTGGCCCTGGGCGCTCGCGTCGTTGCTGCGGCGGAGCCGCAATTGCCGACGGTGGAGGTGTGGAAGACGCCGACCTGCGGCTGCTGCACCGTGTGGGTTCGCCACCTCGAGGAAGCGGGACTGAAGGTCAAGGTCACCGAGATGGACGACCTGACGCCGATCCGCCGGCAGTTCCGGGTGCCGCCTGAGCTTTCTTCCTGCCACACGGCGCGTGTCGGCGGCTACGTGGTCGAAGGCCATGTGCCCGCCGAGGATGTCCTGCGATTGCTGACGACGCGGCCGCAAATCACGGGAATCTACGTCCCGGGCATGCCGATCGGCTCGCCCGGCATGGAGGGCCCCGATGCCGAGGCATTCCAGGTGCTCGCGCTCGACGCAGCGGGCCGCAAGAGCGTGTTCGCGACCCACACGCCCTGAGCGGCGCCTGCAGCGGCCGGCGGGCGTGGTTCTCGCCGCGCTGCTGCTCGCCAGCGGCTGCACTACGCCTCCTGTAACTGACGAGGATCCCGGGGCACGGATTCCCCCCGCAGCCCTGCTGCAGGCCAGGGTGCTGGCCAACCAGGCTGCACCGTTGCCCGATGATGACTTCCTGGCCACCGACGAGGCCATGCGCCGCTTCGTCGCGGAGCACGTCAGTCCACATGCCTCCGCTGCGGTGCGCCTGCGGCAGTTGCTGGCGGCGGTGATGGGCGAGGGTGGTGTCGGCGTCGCCTACGGCGCGCAGACCTATTCCGCCGCCGAAGCCTTTCACCGGCGAGAGGCGAACTGCCTGTCCTTTACGGCGATGTTCGTCGCACTGGCGCGCGAAGCCGGTCTCGATGCGCAGTTTCAGGAGGTGGATATTCCGCCGGAGTGGACCCGCAGCGGCGACAGTTTCGTGCTGAACCGGCATGTCGATGTACTGGTCCGCGACAGCCCCGGGCACGAGCGCGTGGTGGACTTCGATATCGAGGATTTTCGCTCTTCCTACGACCGTCGCCCCATTGCGGACCGGCGTGCGCTGGCACACTACCACAACAATCTCGGTGTGGAGCGCATGCAGCAGGGTGCCACCGTGGACGCCTTGCGTCACTTCCGCAAGGCCATCGAGGAGGACGAGAGTTTCACTCCCGCATGGGCCAACCTGGGCTCGCTGTACCACCGCGCCGGTCATGCCCAATGGGCTGTCTCCGCATGGCGGCATGTGCTGGATATCTCGCCCGGGGAACCCGTGGCGCTGAGCAGCCTCGAGCGCACTTACCGCGCGCTCGGCCGGCCAGACCTCGCCGATGAGTACCGCAGCCGCATCGAGCGCCACCGCCTGGGCAATCCGTACTTCAGATATATCCTCGCCCGGCAGGCGTTCAGTCAGCAGGACTACGATACGGCGATCGGGCATCTGCGCTATGCCACGCGCGAGAAGCCAGCGGAGGAACGTTTCGCCGCACTGCTCGGGCTGAGTTATCTGCGCCGCGGTGAAACGGCAGCCGCCGAACGCTGGCTTGCCCGCGCGGCACGATTGAGCGGTGACGAGTCGTTGCGCGCTGGCTATGCGGACAAGCTCGACCGGTTGCGGGCGAACGGGCCCGGTTGATCGTCGTTACGACAGCCGCGGGTTCGCTGCTGCCCCGGCTCCGTAAATAGCCGTCGGCCGTCGCCTGCACCCCGGTCAGGCAGGAGCCTGCGTGGCCGCGCATCGAACATGAGACACACGCCAGCCGTAGTGTCGCGACAACGTGCCACGGTGACCTCGGGCAGTGATCGTTCTAGATTGAACAGCGCTGCCAACTGACACGGGTGATCGAGGAGCAGGCTCATGTCCACATCGGCAAACGCACCGGCTGCCGGCAAATCCAGGCTCTGGCAGCCGCCCATCGTCGGCATCGTCACCTTCGTGCTGATGTTCATCGGCGTCGGGCTGGCGCACACGATGATGGTCCTGATCGAGCACGAACTCGGCCGCGAGACCACGCTGGCCGTGTCGCCGCTGCTCGGGTTCTCCGGCATCGTCATGCTCTGGTACGGGGTGAAGTCGAAGAACGAGAGCTTCCAGACCTGGATCGGTTTCTTCGGCGGCATCATCGTGTGGATGTGCTGGGTGGAGTTCTTCTTCATGTGGTACGGACGCATGAACTGGGGAATGCTGCCGCGCATGGACGGCGTGGATGGCCTGCGCGTCAGCGGAACCTGGCCCGAGTACATGATCATGGGCTCCACGGTCGGCGTGCTGCTGATGATGCTGTCGTACTACACCTTCGACAAGGACACCCGCTGCAACATGTTCCTGTGGTTCCAGGACAAGCTGGGCCTCAAGGAAGGTCTCGGCCCCAGCACCAAGACGGCCAAGGATCGCAACTACGCCATCATCACCTTCATGGAAACGTTTTTCGTGACCTGGTTCTGTTATGCCTGGAACCTGCTCATTTTCGATCCGGGGCTGGTGGGCAAGAGCGACCTGTTCGTTGCACTCAACCTGGCCTCGATGTTCGTCGCGACCGTCTGGGCTGGTTTCTGTTTCACAAGGCTGATCCAGTTCAAGCGCACGTCGACGGCGCTGCGGTATGCCATTCCCGTCGGCAACATCGCCTGGGTGAACGTCGAGATCCTCGAGAAGTTCGACCGCATGAACGCGATCTGGGTGGATCCGTGGAGCTACACGCTGGAAATGTCGGTGATTTTCGTCGCCTTTCTGGTGCTGGTCGGCCTGCTGCTGCTTGCGCCGAAGAAGCCCTCGGAGGTCGGTGGGTGGAAGAAGTAGGGCTCACCGCCGAGCTGCGGGGAAGCTGCGGTGTCGAGGCGATGAATCAAAAACCGGATCCCGAGGCGAGGTGACCATGACTCGTGTTGCTCTGCTGCGCCCCGTGTTGCGGGTGGCGCTGATCATCGGCCTGTTGTTCGGCTCCGCCGGCGTACCGGCCGCGAACGTCAAGCTGCCTGCCGGCATGGGCGGTGTGCCCGATATCGGTGCCATTCCCTGCCGCGTGTTCAGCCAGATGATCGTGGTCGGACCGCTCGGCACGCGGCTGTCGCTGCTCACTTGGGCGGCCGGCTATTTCGCCGCGACGTCGGGCAAGACCCTCGATGAGGTGGTGACGGCGGCTGCAGAGACGGGCGGCGGCGAGTGGACGTTCGACCGCCTGACGGCCCACCTCGTGGATTACTGCGCGGCCAATCCGGAAGCGGCCACTGCCGCGGCGGTCAGGGATCTCGGCACGACGCTCGGCGCCGTGCGCTGACGCTCCGCTTGTTCGCGGAAGACGCCCCGGCGACGCGGCTGTGCTCGGGACGGCCTGCGCCGGGACGCTCGCTCCGTACGTCCATGTACTGCGCTCGCTCGACTTCGGCTACGGCTGCGCTCCTGCTGCGCCGGCCTCACACGCCCGTTGCAGGCCGTCCCGAGCGCGGCGCCGTGCCAGGCTGACCTCGGTCACTGCCCGGTGCGCCCCTTGATCGGCGGTGTGGCGCTTTGGATTTCCGCTCTGCACGTGGGTGCGCTGCCCGACCGAGGAAGCGGTGGTCGCAGCCCCGGCGAGGGCATGTGTGCAGCCGGCTGCCAGGAGGGCAGCAGCCGGCGGAACTCATAGCAACGAGCACATGGATGTGCGAGGAGCGGCACGCGCCGGGGCGGGACCACCGCGTCACTGACCGCCAGTCGATCACGGCTCCGCAGCTGGGAGGGGAGCGCTCAGGCCTGCTCGAGTTCGATCAAGGTGCCGCAGAAATCCTTCGGGTGCAGGAACAGCACGGGCTTACCGTGTGCACCGGTCTTCGGCTCGCCATCGCCCAGCACGCGCGCGCCAGCCGCCTTCAGCCGGTCGCGCGCGACGAGAATGTCGGCCACTTCGTAACAGAGGTGATGGACGCCGCCGGCGGGGTGACTGTCCAGGAAGCGGCGGATCGGCGATTCATCCCCCAGCGGGTGCAGCAGCTCGATCTTGGAATTGGGCAGTTCCACGAATACGGTGGTCACGCCATGCTCCGCCAGCGGCACCGGCGCGGAAACCTTCGCGCCGAGCGTTTCGCGGTACAGCGTGGTGGCCGCCTTGAGGTCCGGCACCACGATCGCGACGTGATTGAGTCTGCCGATCATCGTTGTCCCCCGAGTCAGGAATCCGTTGCCGGGCTCTGGTGCAGGAATATGGCGACCAGTTCCCGGGCCGCGACCCGCGGCGCCGACTGTCCGCCCGCGACCGCCGCCTCGATCGCCGCGACGCGCTGGCGCATCGTTGCGTCCTCGCGCAGGGAATCGAGCAAGGTCTCGGCGATCTCGCTCCACAGCCAGGCGCGCGCCTGCCGGGCCCGTTGCGTCGCGAACTCACCGGTCTCCGTCATGGTCGTGCGGAACCGCTCGATGTCCGCCCAGATCGCGTCGATGCCGGCGCCGTCACGCGCGGAGCAGGCCAGCACCGGCACCTGCCAGCGGGCCGAACGCGGGTGCAGGAGGCCGAGTGCGCTGCGGTAATCGGCCATGGCCCGCTCGGCCGCGGGGCGCATCTCGCCATCGCATTTGTTGACGGCCACCAGGTCGGCGCGCTCGACGATACCGCGCTTGATGCCCTGCAGTTCATCGCCGCCACCGGGAAGCAGCAACAGGACGAACATGTCGGTCATCTCGGCCACCGCCGTTTCGGATTGTCCCACGCCGACGGTCTCCACCAGCACGACATCGAAACCCGCGGCTTCCACCAGGAGCATCGCCTCGCGGGTGTGCCGGGTGACGCCGCCGAGCGTGCGTCCGGCCGGCGAGGGGCGGATGAAGGCTTCCGGCCGTCGCCCGAGCGTTTCCATGCGGGTCTTGTCGCCGAGGATGGATCCGCCGCTGATGGCAGACGACGGGTCCACGGCGAGCACCGCGACGCGGTGGCCGCGGTCGATCATGTGATTGCCGAGGGCCTCGATGAACGTGGACTTGCCGACGCCCGGCACACCGGTGATCGCGATGCGCAGGGAGCGGCCCGCCTCGGGGGCAAGCATCCCGAGCAGGCGATCGGCGGGTTCCTGGTCCTCGCGACGACTGGACTCCACCAGCGTGATGGCGCGCGCGAGCGCTCGCCGGTCGCCCGAGCGGACCTGCTGCGCGAGTGCTTCGGGTGACAGGGCGGCTGGCGTGGACATCAGGTCATTCTAAGTCACAGCGGGAGCCGCGGCCTGCACCACCGCAATGGCGCGCGGCCGGCGCCGTGCCGCCCCGTTACTCGAACGCCAGGATCGGCTGATCCACCGCGAGGCTCTGGCCTTCGCTGGCGAGGATCTTCGCTATGACCACGTCGTCGGCCGCCCGCAGGCTGTTCTCCATCTTCATCGCCTCGACGATCGCGAGTTCCTCGCCGGCCTTGACTTCGTCCCCGACCTTGACCGCGAGTCGCTTGAGCAGGCCCGGCATCGGCGACAGCAGGAACTTCGAAAGATCCGGCGGTCGCTTCTCGGGCATCAGCGTCTCGAGTGCGGCGGTTGCCGGCGTCACCACCAACGCGTCTATCTGCGAGCCACGGTGTGCGATCCGGTAGCGCAGGCCGATGCGGTCGACCTGTGCGGTCACGCGCTGCCCGCCGACTTCCGCCTTGAGCAGCGGCTGGCCCATCTGCCAGGCGGTGACGACGTGATAGGCCTGGCCGCCGTGGCGGACTTCGTAGCCACCCTCGACCGGCAGCAACTGAACCGGGTGCTGCTCGCGATTGACGATCACCACGAAGTCCGCCCCGACGCGACGCTCGTGGCTCGGCAACTGGCCGGAGAGCCTCGCCGCGCGGTCCATGAAGCGCCGGTGCACGGTCGCGGCGAGCACGATCAGCAGGCCCGGGTTGGCGTGTGCCAGGGTGGCGGCGTGGAAGCCGTCCGGATACTCCTCCGCGATGAAGCCCGTGCTGAGGCGGCCCTCGCGGAAACGCTGCTTCGTGAGCACCGCGTTCAGGAAACTGATGTTGTGGGCCACTCCCCGGATGTAGTACGCGTCGAGTGCGTCCTGCATGCGCGCGATCGCTTCGTCCCGGGTCTCGCCGTGGGTGACGAGCTTGGCGATCATCGGGTCGTAATACATCGACACCTCGCCGCCTTCCTCGATGCCCGTGTCCACACGCACGTGCGGCGTCTGCAGGGGCGGACGGTAGCGGACGAGGCGTCCCGTGGACGGCAGGAAATTCCGGAACGGATCCTCGGCGTAGATGCGCGCCTCGAGCGCCCAGCCGCGGAGCTTCACATCCTTCTGCTGCAGCGGCAGTTTCTCCCCGAAAGCGACGCGGATCATGAGTTCCACGAGGTCGACCCCGGTGACCATTTCGGTCACCGGATGCTCGACCTGCAGGCGCGTGTTCATCTCGAGGAAGTAGAAATTGCGCTGCTGGTCGGTGACGAACTCCACCGTGCCTGCCGAGCAGTAATCCACGGCCTTCGCCAGCGCGACCGCCTGTTCGCCCATGGCCTTGCGCGTCTTCTCGTCGAGCAGTGGCGAGGGCGCCTCCTCGAGCACCTTCTGGTGGCGGCGCTGGATGGAGCACTCGCGCTCGCCGAGGTAGATCACGTTGCCGTGCTTGTCCGCCAGCACCTGGATCTCGACATGGCGCGGGTCCTCGATGAACTTCTCGGCAAACACGCGTCCGTCGCCGAAGGCGGCCTGCGCTTCGTTGGTGGCGCGCTCGAAACCCTCGCGGCACTCCGCGTCGCTCCGCGCGATGCGCATGCCCTTGCCGCCGCCGCCGGCCGAGGCCTTGAGCATCACCGGATAGCCGATCTCACGGGCGATTTTCACCGCGTGGTCGGCGTTCGTGATGACGCCGGTAAAGCCGGGTATCGTGGATACGCCGGCCTTCTGCGCGAGCAGCTTCGAGGTGATCTTGTCGCCCATGCTGTTGATTGCATGGACGCCCGGGCCGATGAAAACCACCCCGGCCTTCGCCAGCGCCTCGGCGAAGGCGGCCCGCTCGGAGAGGAAGCCGAAGCCCGGGTGCACGGCCTCCGCGCCGGTCGTGCGGCAGGCCTCGATGATGCGTTCTGCGACGAGGTAGCTCTGTGCCGAAGGTGCCGGACCGATGTGCACCGCCTCGTCGGCCATGCGCACGTGCAGGGCATGACGGTCCGCGTCGGAGAACACCGCCACGGTGCGAATCCCCATGCGGCGGGCCGTGCGGATGATGCGGCAGGCGATTTCGCCACGGTTCGCGATCAGGATTTTCTTGAACATTTAGGTTGCGCGCTCCGCAAGAACGCCTAGAGGGGTATGTTGCCGTGCTTGCGCCAGGGATTTTTCAGGTCCTTGTTGCGCAGCATGGCGAATGACCGGCAGACGCGTGTACGGGTCGCGTGCGGCATGATGACGTCGTCGATGAATCCGCGCGCGCCCGCGATGAAGGGGTTTGCGAACTTGCGCCGGTACTCTTCGGTGCGCGCGGCAATCGCCGCCTCGTCGCCCAGGTCCTTGCGGAAGATGATCTCCACCGCGCCCTTCGGGCCCATCACGGCGATCTCGGCGCTCGGCCAGGCGAAGTTCACGTCGCCGCGCAGATGCTTGGATGCCATCACGTCGTAGGCACCCCCGTAGGCCTTGCGCGTGATGACCGTGACCTTGGGCACGGTGGCCTCGGCATAGGCATAGAGGAGCTTGGCGCCGTGCTTGATGATCCCGCCGTACTCCTGCGCCGTGCCGGGCATGAAGCCGGGCACGTCCTCCAGCGTCAGTATCGGGATATTGAACGCGTCGCAGAAGCGCACGAAGCGCGCACCCTTGATGGCGGAGCTGATGTCGAGACAGCCGGCCAGAACCATCGGCTGGTTGGCGACCACGCCGATGGTGGCGCCTTCGAGGCGGATGAAGCCGATCACGATGTTCTTCGCGTAATCGGGCTGCAGTTCGAAGAAATCGCCCTCGTCGGCGATCTTCAGGATCACTTCCTTGATGTCGTAGGGTTTCGCCGGGTCGTCCGGAACGAGCGTGTCGAGCGAGGGCTCGGTGCGCGACAGGGAGTCCGTGGTCGGCCAGACCGGCGGCTTTTCGCGGTTGTTCGCCGGCAGGAAGTTGAAGAACCGGCGCGCGCTGAGCAAGGCCTCGACGTCGTTCTCCATGGCGAGGTCGGCCACGCCCGAGCGCGAACTGTGCGTCATGGCGCCGCCGAGCTCTTCGGCCGAGACCTCCTCGTGGGTCACGGTCTTCACCACGTCGGGCCCGGTGACGAACATGTAGGAGCTGTCCTTCACCATGAAGGTGAAGTCCGTCATGGCGGGCGAATACACGGCGCCGCCGGCGCAGGGGCCCATGATGACCGAAATCTGCGGCACGACGCCGGAGGCGAGCACGTTGCGCTGGAAGACTTCCGCGTAGCCGCCGAGCGAGGCCACACCTTCCTGGATGCGGGCGCCGCCGGAATCATTGAGACCGATCAGCGGCGCGCCGACCTTCAGCGCCTGCTCCATGATCTTGCAGATCTTTTCGGCGTGCGCCTCCGACAGCGAGCCGCCGAACACGGTGAAATCCTGGCTGAAAACGAATACCAGCCGGCCGTTGATGGTGCCGTAGCCCGTCACCACGCCGTCGCCCGGGATCTTCTGCTCGGCCATGCCGAAGTCCGAGCAGCGATGTTCCACGAACATGTCCCACTCTTCGAAACTGCCTTCGTCGAGCAGCAGCGCGAGACGTTCGCGCGCGGTCAGCTTGCCCTTGGCGTGCTGCGCCTCGATGCGCCTGGCGCCGCCGCCGACCTTGGCTGCTTCGCGCTTCTCCTCGAGCTGACGGATGATGTCCTGCATGCATCTTTCTCCCGGCGCCGGTCCGCGGCACCGATCAGGATGTTGCCTTGAGCAGTTCCAGTACCTGGCCGGCCGAAACCAGGACATTGGTGCCGGGCCCGAAAATCGCGGCTACTCCGGCATCCTTGAGCATGGCGTGGTCCTGCGGCGGGATGACGCCGCCGCACACCACGAGGATGTCGCC
The DNA here is from genome assembly GCA_011526045.1 of Nevskiales bacterium. Classification (GTDB taxonomy): domain Bacteria; phylum Pseudomonadota; class Gammaproteobacteria; order Steroidobacterales; genus QUBU01. The sequence continues at coordinate 12,269 of WYBE01000044.1, forward strand.
GCCGCCCTGGCGGGCGAGTTCCGCGGTCAACTGCGGCACCAGCGTCTTGTGGCCGGCCGCCTGGGAGGAGACGCCGACCACGTGCACGTCGTTCTCGATCGCGTGGCGCGCGGCCTCCTCGGGCGTCTGAAACAGCGGGCCGATGTCCACGTCGAAGCCGAGGTCCGCGAATGCAGTTGCGATCACCTTGGCGCCGCGGTCATGCCCGTCCTGGCCGAGCTTGGCAACCAGCAGCCGCGGGCGGCGGCCGGTGCGGCGCGCGAAGTGCTCGACCTCCTGCTTGACGCGCGCGAAGCCTTCGTCACCTTCGTACACGGATCCGTACACTCCGCTGATGGAATGAATCAACGCCCGATGGCGTCCGAACACCTTTTCGAGCGCATCGGAGATCTCGCCGACGCTCGCCCTGGAGCGAGCGGCGGTGATAGCCAGTTCCAGCAGGTTGCCGCGGTTTTCTTCCGCCGCCCGGGCCAGTGCGGCCAGCGCTGCCTCGCAGGCTCCGCGGTCACGCGTGGCGCGCACCTGCTGCAGCCGCCCGACCTGTGCCTTGCGCACCGCCGTGTTGTCGATGTCGAGGACCTCGATTTCCGGCTCGTCTTCGCGTTCGTAGCGGTTGACGCCGACGATCACCTCTTCACCGCGGTCGATCCGGGCCTGGCGCAGCGCCGCCGACTGCTCGATGCGCATCTTCGGCATGCCGGATTCCACCGCCCGTGTCATGCCGCCGAGCTGCTCGACCTCGTCGATCAGCTTGCGGGCCTCGCCCGCGAGCGAGGCGGTGAGATGCTCGACGTAGTAGGAGCCGGCGAGCGGATCCACGACACGGGTCACGGCGGTCTCTTCCTGGATGACCAGTTGCGTGTTGCGGGCGATGTGTGCGGAGAACGGCGTCGGCAGGGCCAGCGCTTCGTCGAATGAATTGGTGTGCAGCGACTGCGTGCCACCGAGGACTGCGGCCAGCGCCTCGATCGTGGTGCGGATCACGTTGTTGTAGGGGTCGCGGCTGGTCAGGCTGACGCCGGAGGTCTGGCAGTGGGTACGCAGCATGAGCGAGCGCGGGTCCTGCGGCTGGAAGAGCTCCTGCATGAGCTGCGCCCAGAGCAGGCGTGCCGCGCGCAGCTTGGCCACTTCCATGAAGAAGTTCATGCCGATGCCGAAGAAAAACGACAGTCGTGGCGCGAACTCGTCCACCGCGAGCCCGCTCGCGATCGCCGCCCGCACGTACTCGATGCCGTCGGCGATGGTGAAGCCGAGTTCCTGCACGCAGGTCGCGCCGGCCTCCTGCATGTGATAGCCCGAGATCGAGATCGGATTGAACTTCGGCATGTGCCGGGCCGTGTAGCCGATGATGTCGGCCACGATGCGCATCGAAGGCGCCGGCGGGTAGATGTAGGTGTTGCGGACCATGAACTCCTTGAGGATGTCGTTCTGCAGGGTCCCGGCGAGCGCCGCCTGCCCGACACCCTGTTCCTCGGCCGCCACCACGTACATGGCCATCACCGGCAGGACCGCGCCGTTCATCGTCATGGACACCGACATGCGGTCGAGCGGGATCTGGTCGAACAGGATCTTCATGTCCTCGACGGTGTCGATGGCGACGCCGGCTTTGCCGACATCGCCCACCACACGCGGGTGGTCGGAGTCGTAGCCGCGGTGCGTGGGCAGGTCGAAGGCGACCGACAGCCCGGTCTGGCCGGCGGCGAGGTTGCGCCGGTAGAAGGCGTTGGATTCTTCGGCCGTCGAGAAGCCGGCGTACTGGCGCACCGTCCAGGGCCGAACCGCGTACATGGTGGCGCGCGGACCGCGCACGTACGGCGCGAAGCCGGGGAGGGCATCGAGATGCTCGAGCCGGGCGAGGTCCGCGGCGCTGTACAGCGGCTTGACCGCGATGCCCTCCGGGGTCTGCCAGGCCATCTCGGCCGGGGGGTGCCCGCCGTTTTCACGGGCGGCGAGTCGTTCCCAGTCGGCGAGCGTGCGTTTCGCGAAACCTGTCATGTCTTCCTGTCCTGCGCCGCGCGCTCCCCGACCGCCTGGTGCAAGGCCAGGATCCGGCGGGCCTCTTCCGCGTGCAGTCGCTCGACCATGCGACCGTCGAGTACCGCAATCCCCTGGTCGGCTGCTGCCGCCGCCTCCCACGCTGCGACGAGCTGACTGGCCGCGGCGGCCTCGTCGGCCGAGACCCCGAAGATCTCGTTAGCCGCGGCGATCTGGTCCGGGTGGATGAGCGTCTTGCCGTCGAAGCCGAGTGCCTTGCCTTGCCGGCAGGCATCCCGGAACCCCGACGGGTTGCGAAACTCCGCGAAAATCCCGTCCAGTATATCAACACCCCGGGCCCGGGCCGCCAGCACGCAGTGGCTGAGAGCCGGCAGCAGACCGAGGCGTTGCGGGTCGGGCGGCAGGCGCAGCGCTTTGGCCAGGTCGGCCGTGCCCATGACGATGACTGCCACCCGCGGCGCGAGGCTCGCGATGGCCTCGATGGCGAGCACCGAGCGCGGTGTCTCCGCCATCACCCAGACCGGCATGGCGCTGCCGCCGGCACGGTCGAGCCAGCCGATCGCAGCATGCAGCGAAGCCGTGTCGTCTATCTTCGGGAACAGCACCGCGTCGGCGGCACTGCCGGCGACGGCTGCGATGTCGTCCGCTCCCCACGCGGTGTCGAGCCCGTTCACGCGTATCACCACCTCGCGTCCGCCGAAGCCACCGCTCGCCGCGGCTTCGACCGCGGCGAGCCGTGCGGCCAGCTTGGCGCCGGGCGCCACCGCATCCTCGAGATCGATGATGACCGCATCGGCGGCGAGCCGCTGCGACTTTTCCAGGGCGCGCGCGTTCGAACCTGGCACGTACAACGCCGAGCGACGCGGCTGCACCGGGCCGGAGCCCGGCTTGCGTTCCGGCATGTCAGTCATCGTTTAAGGCGCCTCCGTCGCGGAAGGTGTGCGCATAGCGCGTACGCAGTGCAGTCTTTTCGACCTTGCCCATCGCGTTGCGCGGCAATTCGGCCAGCATGAATACCCGCTTGGGTACCTTGAAGCCCGCCAGCTGCTCTTTTACGCCCGCGATGATACCGGCTTCGCCGGGTCCGGCTCCCGGGCCGGCGACGACTGCGGCGATTACCGCCTCGCCGAAATCCGGATGCGGGACGCCCACGACCGCCGACTCGGCTACGCCGGGCAGGCCGTCGATCGCGTTTTCGACCTCGCGCGGATAGACGTTGAGCCCACCGGTGATGATCAGGTCCTTGCTCCGGCCGCTGAGGGTCAGGTAGCCGTCCGCGCTGATCCAGCCCTGGTCACCGGTGCGAAAGAAGCCGTCATCGGTGAAGGAATCGGCCCTCCCGCCGGCATGACGCCAGTAGCCGTGAAAGACATTGGCTCCGGACACTTCGACTTCGCCGATCTCCCCGGATGCCAACTGCTTCCCGTGCGCGCCGACTACGCGCACCGTCACGCCGGGCAGCGACCGGCCGACACTTCCCGCGCGCCGCTGTCCGTGCAGCGGGTTGCTGCAGATCATGCCCGTCTCGGTCATGCCGTACCGTTCGAGCAACTCGTGGCCGGTGCGCTCCCTGAATGCAGCGAAGGTCGTCGGCGGGAGGGGCGCAGAGCCGGAAATGAACAGCCGCATGTGACGGCAGCGTTCCCGGTCGAGGCCGGACTCGCGCAACAGCCGGGTGTAGTAGGTCGGTACGCCCATCATGACGCTGCAGTCGGGCAGCATGGCAAGCACGGCACTGGCATCGAATCGCGGCAGGAAGGCCAGGCTGGCGCCGCTCGCGAGTGCGCAACCGAGTCCCACGAACAGGCCGTGCGCATGATGCAGCGGCAGCGCGTGCAGGAGCCGGTCTGCCGCGGTGAAGCCCCAGGCCGCAACCAGGTCCATGACATTCGCGCTGAGGTTGCCGTGGCTGATGACGGCGCCCTTGGGCCGGTCGGTGGTGCCGGAGGTATATAAAAGAATGGCCGGATCGTCCGCCCGCCGGTGCACCAGAGGCGGTGCGCCTGAAGCGGTACGGCCGTCCGTTGCCAGTGTGCCTTCGCCGTCCGCGCCGAGGGTGAGCAGCCGGCAGCCGGCCGGGAGCAGCGCACGGAACAGGGTCTCGCGGGCGGGGTCGCAGACCGCGAGCGCCGGCGCAGCATCGGTCACCAGCCATGCAATCTCGTCTTTCTGGTAGGCATCGTTCAGCGGGTGAAACACGTAGCCGCCGCGCAGGCAGGCGAGATAGAGCCAGACCGCCTGCGGCGACTTCGCCACTTGCACCGTGACCCGGTCGCCCGCGACCAGGCCGAGTCCGGCGAGCCGCACAGCGAGCGCTGCGCAGTGTTGCTCCATGTCCGCGTAGCTGAAGGCTGCGCCCGGCGGCGTGACCAGCAGGGGCGCGCGCCGGTCGGCCGGAAAAGCGCGGGCGAAGTGTGCAAACAGGTTGTCATTCATGACGCGGCTGGCCAGTGCGCCGGTTGCGGCGGTGGGCAACAAGGATAACGCCAGCGTGTTGTGCACGGTCTCGGGTGTCAGCCGGAACGCTCCGCGATGGTACTGCTGCGCGGTTGACCCACTGCGGCCGGCTGCGCCGTCGCGCGCGATACCGGCCGCAGCGATACGCCCCGGTACGCGTTGCGGTTGAAACGGCGTGCGTTTCCACGCAATCGCTGCGGTTTTCCGGACGCAGGTCGTGCTTATTGTGAAAACACGCTGGCGGCGGGCGCTGCGCGCTGACTACAATGCCGCCCACAACTCACAGGCCCGCAGCACACGAACAACCGCGGGTTCACGTCGCATCCGGCAGGGTGCGGCATTTGCCAGGGAAGGCCACATGCATCGATTGCTGCGTTCTCGCTTTGTCCTCTCGATCGGCGTGTTGGCGTTGCTGGCTGGCCCGTTTGCGGCGGCGCGCGCCATGGTGATCGAGTGCGGCCCGACCTTGTGCTTCGAGTATGACGAGACGCAGGCCGCCATCGGCAGCCTGGGCGCGCCCGTGCTCGTGGGCGATGCCATGCGGTTCCTGCCGCCGGCCCTGTGGCTGGCGTCGGCCGGCGGCGCAAGCGTTGCGGATGCCTCTGCCAGCTTCGTGTTCGACCGGATCTACAGCCCGGCGGGCGGCGAGATTCTTGCGCTGCGCGCGCTGGCAGAAGGCGATTACGAGATCATCGGCAGCGGCACGGTGGCCAGCCGTATCGAGCTCGGCGTGAAGAGCAATCTCTCCGCCGAAGAGGTCGCGGCTGCCGCCGTGTTCAGCGATGCCGGCGACTCATCGGGCGCGCTCCTGTGGAGCCGCGATGTCCTGGCGTCCGTGGCAGGCGCATTCGCGGCGCCGACGACCGATATTCGCGTGACCGTCGGCAATCTGCTGCAGGTCAGCACAGCCGCATCCAGCGACCTCGCCTGGATCCAGGACAAGTTCCTGATCGTGACGGCGGAGGTCGGCGCGCCGGTGCCGCTCCCCGGCGCCCTGTGGTTGTTCGTGACTGCCGGCGCCGCACTCGGTGCGTTCCGGGTACGGCGAGTGGCCCACACCGCCTGACTGACACAGGCCCGCCTGCCGCGGGGCGAGGCCGCCCCCTGCGCCGGTACCGCACTACGGTGGCGGTCGAGCCCGGGTTCGGGCGGCAATGGGCCGGCGAATTATGACAACTCCGCTGCCTGACGGCGGTTGCAGTCCGCTATGATGCCTGCCAAGAATACGTCTAAACCACAGGCTAGGCCTGCGCCCAGGTATCCGGCGGTCAATGGCGCAAGCGCCTTCGGGGGAGGAAAACATCGTGCTATTCAATCGTTCCGTGCAGATGCTGCACGATCATGGTCGTCATCTGGCGTGGCTGGCCGTTCTGGCGCTGGCCGGTGCCGTACCGGCAAATGCTGCCACCATCACTGACTGCGGACCCAACGTCTGCTACGAGTACGACGACGCCCAGGCGGCGGTGGCCCTGACGGGCCTGCCGTCGCTGGTTGGCGACGACATGCGGTTTCTGCCGCCGGCGTTTCGCGCGCAGTCCAGCGGTGGCGCAGGCTGGGTGACGGCGACGGCGAGCTTCGTTTTCGCGCGGGTCTACACGGTCGATCCCAATGACGAGATCGCGACCTTCCACACCGCGGAGGAACTCGACTACGAGATCGTTACCGATGGCCAGGTCAGCGCGACGCTCTACACGCGGGCGCTCAGCAATATCCTTCTGACCGATGACACCAGCACCACCGTGAACTGGGGCCCGGTCAGCGGCGATACGGGTGGGGCGCAGGTCGATGATATTGCGGCCTACCTGTACCCGGCAGCGATGTTTGCCGCTGCGGCGAACGACCTGCAGATCACGATCGAGAACACGATTCGCGCCTACACCGATGCGCTTGCCGAAGATGCCTTCATCCAGAAGAAATTCACGCTGTCGACCGTGACGCGGGATTCCATCAACGTGGTGCCGGTGCCGGCTGCGGTGTGGCTGTTCGGTTCTGCGCTTGGCCTGATTGGTGGGATACGGCGCAGGGCGGTTCGAGGGGGCTGAAAGCCGCCGGTGCAGCCTTAGGTTTTAGGCGCTGATTATGACAAATAGGCTACCCGACCATCCCGGTGGTCCGGTAGGCTACAGGCGAGAATACTGTTTCAGCCAACAGACCATGCCGCCCGAAGAGGCGTCCTGGTAATAAACAGCAGAAATATTCTGGGGAGGATCTCGTGATCAGCAGTCGCTCTGTGCATCTCCTGCAAGGTGTTGCCCGCCGTCCGCTGTGGCTGGCCGCCTTGGTGCTGGCTGGTGCCGCACCGGCGAACGCCGCCATCATCACGGCCTGCGGACCCAACGTTTGTTACGAATACGACAATGCCCAGGCCGCGATTGCGCTGACGGGCACGCCGTCGCTGGTCGGCGACGACATGCAGTTTCTGCCGTCGGTATTCAAGGCACAGTCCAGCGGTGGCGCGGGCTGGGTGACGGCGACGGCGAACTTCATTTTCTCGCGGGTGTACACCGTCGATCCCAATAACGAGATCGCGAGCTTCAAGACCTTCGAAGAGTTCGACTACGAGATCATCACCGACGGTCAGGTGCGGGCGGCGCTCTATACGCAGGCGCGCAGCAATATCCTCTCCTCCGATGGCACCAGCACCCTCGTCAACTGGGGCCCGGTCAGCGGTGACACCGGCGGCGCACAGATCGATGACATCACGGCCTGGCTCTATCCGGCCACCGCGTTCACTGGTGCGGCGAGCGACATGGCGGTCACGATCCAGAACACGCTGCGCGCCTTCACCGATGCGTCCGGCGAGGATGCCTTCATCCAGAAGAAGTTCACCCTGACGACGCTGACGACCTCACCGGTACCGGTTCCGGCCGCCGTGTGGCTGTTTGGCTCCGCGCTCGGCCTGTTCGGCTGGCTGCGGCGCCGGGCGGCGCGGTTGTCGTAGGACTGTCGTAGAACCGTCGTAAGACTCAGGGGGCGGCGCCGCTGGCGGCCGCCCCCTTCAATTTCTGGCGCTGTCGCGCCGAACCGGGGCAGCCGGTTGTCTTCCTACGCGTTGTTCTTCGAGCCGCGATCGTAAGCGGTTGGGCCGTGGCTTGCGGCGTCCGGCCTGTGCGGATCGATGCCCCAGCGCTGCGCCAGGCTCTTCAGGTCCCGCCGTGTCAGCGCGCGCCGATTCGCCAGGGCCGCGGCGGCGGCATAGGCGATGTCCGCAGCACTCACCGCGAAATGACGCCGCAGTTCCTCACGTGATTCGCTGAGCCCGAAGCCGTCGGTGCCCAGGACGGTATAGGGGCCGGGCACCCAGCGAGCGATGGACAGCGGCAGCGCCTTCATCCAGTCACTGGCCGCGACGAACACTCCGTTCTCGCCTGCGAGCAGGCGCTGCACGTACGGCACGGACGCGTCATCGGCACCGGCCAGCCGCTCGTTCCGGGCGGCGCGCAGGCCGTCTCGTGCCAGCTCGTTGTAGCTGGTCACGCTCCACACATCGGTTGCCACGCCGCTTTCCTCCAGCAACTGTGCGGCTGCGAGCGTCTCGGTCATGATCGCGCCGCTGCCGAACAACTGGGCCCGGCGGCCTTTCTCGGCCTTGAGCGGCGACGCCCGGAAGCGATACATGCCGCGCACGATTCCTTCCGCCGCACCCTCCGGCATCGCCGGCATGGCGTAGTTCTGGTTGTGGATCGTGATGTAGTAGAAGACATCCTCCTGCCGCTGATACATGCGCTCGATGCCGTCGCGCACGATCACCGCGAGCTCATAGGCGAACGCCGGGTCGTAGCTCGCCATGTTCGGCACGGTGTTGGCGATTACCTGCGAGTGCCCGTCCTGGTGCTGCGGGCCTTCGCCGTTGAGCGTGGTGCGTCCCGAGGTGCCGCCGAGCAGGAAGCCGCGGCAGAGCATGTCGCCCGCGCTCCAGATCATGTCTCCGACGCGCTGGAAGCCGAAGATCGAATAGAAGACATAAAAGGGGATGGTCGGCACCCCGTGCAGCGCATAGGCCGTGCCTGCGGCGAGGAACGACGCCATGGCCCCGGCCTCGCAGATGCCCTCCTGCAGGATCTGGCCGTCCTTCGCTTCGCGATAGGGGCTCAGTGTCGTGCTGTCCACCGGACGATAGCGCTGGCCTTCGGAGGAGTAGATGCCGGAACGGCGGAACAGCGCCTCCATGCCGAAGGTGCGGGCTTCGTCCGGCACGATCGGCACGACGAAGCGGCCGAGTTCCGGGTGGTCGATCAGCTTGGCCAGCATGCGCACGAAGGCCATGGTGGTGGACAGTGGCCGGCCACCGGAGCCGTCGAGTTGCTCGCGGAAGAACCCCAGTTCGGGTGCGGCGAGCGGCGGGCACTGCACCGTGCGCCGGGGCCAGGCACCGCCCAGCGCCTCGCGCCGCGCCATGAGGTAGCGCATCTCCGGGCTGTCTTCAGCGGGGCGATAGAACTCGGCGCGCATGGCGTCCTCGGGCGCGAGCGGGATGCCCAGCCGCCGTGCGGTTTCGACGCGTTCCTCCGGGGCCAGGTTCTTCTTCTGGTGCACGACGTTGGAGCCTTCATAGCCCTGCATGCCGTAACCCTTGATCGTCTTGATGAGAATCGCGGTCGGCCGGTCGCTCGTCTGCATGGCGCGGTGAAAAGCAGCGTAGATCTTGCGCTGGTCGTGCCCGCCGCGACGGATGCAGCGGATCTCCTCGTCGGAGAGCACGGCCATGATCTCGGCGAGCCGGGAGTCGTCCTCGACCCAGTGTTCGCGCACCTCCTGGCCGCTCGATACCGAGTACATCTGGTAATCGCCGTCCACCGCCCGCTGCATGCGCGCCTGCAGGACGCCGTCGTCATCGATGGCGAAGAGCGGGTCCCACTCGCCGCTCCAGATCACCTTGATGACATTCCAGCCGGCGCCGCGGAAACTGCGCTCGAGTTCCTGGATGATCTTGCCGTTGCCGCGCACCGGCCCGTCGAGGCGCTGCAGGTTGCAGTTGACCACCATGATGAGATTGTCGAGCCGCTCGCGCGCCGCGATGTTGATGGTGCCGAGCACTTCTGGCTCGTCAGACTCGCCGTCGCCGATGAAGACCCAGACCTTGCCGCCGTTGGCGGGCTTCAGTCCGCGGTTCTCGAGATACTTGGCGAAGCGCGCCTGGTAGATGCCACTGGGCGTGGACAGGCCCATGGAGGCGCAGGGGAGTTGCCAGAACTCCGGCATGTTGCGCGGATGCGGATACGAGGACAACCCGCCACCGGGTTGCAGCTCGCGGCGGAAATGGTCGAGCTGCGTGCGCGTCAGCCGTCCCTCGAGGAACGCGCGCGCATAGATGCCCGGTGATGCGTGCGCCTGGATCGTGACCAGATCGCCGCCATAATCGGCACTGCGGTTACGGAAGAAGTGGTGAAGCCCGACCTCGAGCATGGTCGCGGCCGAGGCATAGGTGCCGATGTGCCCGCCGACACCCGTGCCGCCGTCAAAGCCGCGCAGCACCATCGCCATGGCATTCCAGCGCAGGATGTTCTCGATGCGTTCTTCCACCGCAATGTCGCCCGGATAGGCGGGTTGCTGTGCGAGCGGGATGGTGTTGCGGTAGGGCGTGTTGAGCGTGGCTTCCTCGACGATCACGTGCTCGTCGCTGAGGTAGTCGCGCAGTGCCCGGAAGACCGACTTGGCCCGGTCCGGCCCATCCGCATGCAGCAGCGACGCCATCGACTCGAGCCACTCGGCCAGTTCGACGTCATCGTGGAGGGCCTCGGTTCTGCGTGTTGCCATGCCTGCGAATCCCGTTCGAGCCTGTGAACCTGCGCGCAAGCGGCCATATTGCAGCGCACGAGGGGTTACGCCAAGGGTTGCCGTGCCGGGGCTTCCGCGGTGAGGACGCGGACCGGCGCTTGCGACATCGATCAGGAAGCAGTTCTGAATCAGGTTCTAACATGTTGAAATCCACGCATGTTGGTGCGGTGGTCATTTGCAGCGATTCGCCAGCAGGCGCTGTGGCGCCGGGTTGCGTGACGAACCCCAGCAACGGCATGCTGGCGTCCGATCCGCTTCGTCAGCGACACCGGAGGCGTCGGGCAGCCACGTGCAGGACGTAGACCACCAGCGGCGAGAGGTACTCGGGTTGGGGCTGGCCGGACTCGCCGGACTGCTGCCGCTGCGTGCCCTGGCGCGACCGGAGCTGGCGCTACCGGCCACGGCAGGCGAGGCGCTCGACGTCTTTCAGATCGAGCGTGTCGCGCGCAGCAAGCTCGGGCTGCCGACCGTGCATTTCATCGTGAACGGTGCCGACGACGGCAAGACCATGCAGGCGAACCGCGACGCCTTCGACGACTGGGCCATCCGCGTCCGGCGACTGGTCGACGTGAGCCGCATCGACATGACGCGCGAGGTGCTGGGCGAGCAGCTCGCCGTGCCGGTGCTGCTTGCGCCGGCCGGCAACCAGCAGTCCATCCATCCCGACGGTGAACTCGCCAGCGCCCGTGGCGCGAAGCAGGCGGGCAACGTGCTGATCAGTTCCACCGTCAGCAATTTCAGCATCGGCGAGATTGCGCGTGCCGGCGGACCGCCCTGGTTCCAGCTCTACGCGTCAGCCGACCGCCGCCTGACCGAAAAGCTGATCGGCGATGCGGAGCAGGCGGGCTGTCGGGTGCTGGTGCTGACCGTGGATTCCAACACCCGCGGCAACCGCGAAGGCGAACAATGGTGGGCACGGGCCGCCGGGCAGGCAGGGGCCGCAGCATCGGCGCTGCGACTCGGCAACCTCGAGGGTTACCCCGGACCGCCGCGTGTCGGCGATGTCGCGCTCGACTGGCAGGCGGTCGACTGGCTACGTTCGCGCACGCAGATGAAGTTCGTGCTCAAGGGCATCGTGACGCGGGAAGATACCGCGCTCGCGTTGGCGCGCGGGGTGGACGGGATCATCGTCTCGAATCACGGCGGCCGGCAGGAGGAGAGCCTGCGCGCCACGCTCGATTGCCTGCCCGAGGTGGTGGCGGCGGCAGGCGGGCGGACACCGGTGCTGATCGACGGGGGGTTCCGGCGCGGGACGGACATCTTCAAGGCGCTGGCGCTCGGCGCCAGCGCCATCTGCATCGGGCGGCCGTATCTCTGGGGGCTCGGCGCGTTCGGCGAGGAGGGCGTGGCGCGCGTGCTGGTGATCCTGCGCGAGGAACTGAAACGGATCATGCAGTTCGCCGGGACGACCTCGCTCGCGGCGATCGATGCTGCGTACCTCGAGCGGCGGGCGCGCTAGAATCGATCGCAAGCCGTCGGCGCCGACGTGACCCGCGGTCAGGCAGTGCCCGGCCGCCCGAGGTGGTCCAGCCCGTCGCTCGTGCGACGGGCGCTCGAGCGGGCGACGCAGCGCTTCGCCACTTCCGCTCCCGTCTGCAACGCTTCGAAACCCTTGCGCCGGCACCACCGGCCATTCAAGGCCCGGCTTTGGTCAGTGACATCCGCGACTTTCCGCAACCGAAGTACCGGCACCTTACCCATTCGGCGTCAGGATCGTGTCCCGCGCCTCGGCATCGGGGAGCGTGTCGGGGTAGTCGCGATTGAAGTGCAGGCCGCGACTCTCGTGGCGCAGCTGCGCGCAGCGGATGGTGAGTTCGGCAACCAGTGTCAGGTTGCGCAGCTCGATCAGGTCGTTAGTAACCCGGAAGTTGCCGTAGAACTCCGCGATTTCCTCCTGCAGCAGTTCCACCCGGTGGCGGGCCCGCTCCAGGCGCTTGTTGGTGCGCACGATGCCGACATAGTCCCACATGAAGCGACGCAGCTCGTCCCAGTTGTGCGCGACGATGATCTGCTCATCGGGATCGGTGACGCGGCTCTCGTCCCATGCGGGCAGTGGGGGAGCTGCCTCACCGGGCGTGGCGAGATCCCGCCCGATGCGCTCGGCCGCTGCCGCCCCGAATACGGCGCACTCGAGCAGCGAGTTGCTGGCGAGGCGGTTGGCGCCGTGCAGGCCGGTGAAGCTGCACTCGCCCACGGCATACAGGCCGGGCAGGTCGGTGCCCCCGTCGAGGTCGCTGACGACGCCGCCACAGCTGTAATGGGCCGCGGGCACGACCGGGATCGGCATGCGGGTGATGTCGATGCCGTATTCGCGGCAGCGTTCCGCGATCGTCGGGAACAGTGTGAGGATTTCTCCGGCGGGCTTGTGGCTGATGTCGAGATAAACGCACTCGAACCCGCCGCGTTTCATTTCGTAGTCGATGGCGCGCGCGACAATGTCGCGCGGCGCCAGTTCCGCGCGTGGGTCGTGGTCCGGCATGAACCGGCGACCGCCGGGCAGCAGCAGGCGCCCACCCTCGCCGCGCATGGCCTCGGAGATCAGGAATGACTTGGCCTGCGGGTGAAACAGGCAAGTGGGGTGAAACTGCACGAACTCGAGGTTCGCCACGCGGCAGCCGGCGCGCCATGCCATGGCGATGCCGTCACCCGTCGAGGTATCCGGATTGCTCGTATAGAGATAGGTCTTGGAAGCGCCGCCGGTGGCGAGCACGACCACGCGTGCTCCGTAGGTATGCACCTGCCCGCTGGCGCGGTCGAGTGCATACACGCCGAGGCAGCGATTGCCCGGCCCGGCACGCAGTTTTGCCTGCGTGATGACGTCGATCGCGATCCTGCCGTCGAGTACCGTGATATGCGGGTGCTCGCGCACGCGCGCGGTGAGCGCGCTCATGATGGCACGCCCAGAGGCGTCGGCCGTGTGCACGACTCGTCGCCGGCTATGGCCGCCCTCGCGGGTCAGGTGCAGACCATCGTCCGTCCCGTCGTGCTGCGTGAAGGCGACCCCCTGTTCCTGCAGCCAGCGCACGCAGGCCGGCCCGCGGGCGGCGACGCGCTCGACGGTCTGGCGGTGACACAACCCCGCGCCCGCCTCGAGCGTGTCGGTGACATGCAGTGCGGGTGAATCGTCGCTGGCGATCGCCGCCGCGATGCCGCCCTGGGCCCGATAGCTCGAGCTTTCTTCAAAGCCCTTCTTGATGAGCAAGCCGATACGCCGGTGCGGCGCGGCGAGCCGCAGGGCCACCGACAGGCCACCCAGCCCGGCTCCGACGACAAGGACATCGAACGTATGTGAAGTCAATCAGTTGTAGCGTATTTTTAATTCAAATCGGCATGTAGTGGCTGACGGCCAGGCACGGCTCCATGGCTCGCGCCGGGGCACCGCTCAGGTGGTCGCCGAGGCACGCCCGATGGCCAGCATGCGTTCCATCGAGCGTTTTGCCTGCGCCGCGATCCCGGGGTCCACGTCGATGGCCGGACTCAGGGTCTGCAGGCTGTGGAGAATCTTCTGCAGGCTGATGCGTTTCATGTGCGGGCAGAGGTTGCAGGGGCGCACGAATTGCACCTCCGGGTGCTCCACCGCGACGTTGTCGCTCATCGAGCATTCGGTGATGAGCACGACCCGGGTGGGACGCGCCTCGGCGATATGGCGGATCATGCCCGAGGTCGAGCCGACGTAGTCGGCCTCGCGCAGGACCTCGGGTGTGCATTCCGGATGGGCCATGACGTGGATGCCGGGCTGCGAGCGCCGGTACTCGCGGATCTCCTCCGGCGTGAAGCGCTCGTGTACCTCGCACGCGCCTTCCCAGAGAATGATCTCGACCGGGGTCTTGCTCGCAACATAACGGCCGAGATACCCGTCGGGAATGAAGATGACGCGGCTGCTCTGCAGCGATTCGACCACCTTGACCGCATTGGCCGAGGTGCAGCAGACATCCGCCTCCGCGCGCACGTCGGCGTAAGCGTTGACGTAGCAGACCACCGGCACGCCGGGATGCTGCGCCTTGAGCCGGCGCACGTCCTCGCCGGTGATCGACGCGGCGAGTGAGCAGCCGGCGTCCATGTCCGGCAGCAGCACGATCTTGTCGGGGCTCATGATCTTCGCCGTCTCGGCCATGAAGCGCACGCCGCACAGGACGATCACCGCTGCGTCGCTGGCGGCGCCCTGCTGGGCGAGCCCGAGCGAGTCGCCGCGGAAATCGGCGACGCCGTAGGCAATCTCGGGCGTCTGGTAGTTGTGCGCGAGGATGACCGCGTTGCGTTCCCGTTTCAGGTCGTTGATGGCGGCAATGAGCGGCGCATGCACCGCCCACTCCGCTGCGGGGATGACGTGGCGTACCCGCTCGTACAGGTGGTGCGTGGCGCGTTCCACCGCCGCGGTGTAGGGCAGTGCGTTGGCAGTGCTCGACATCTTTGCGCTCACCAGGCCGCTATATGCTCAATATGAGTATAAAAAGCCGGAAAAATACACCGGATTGCGCCGGTGCCGCGCCATCCTAGACGGGCGCGACGCCCGCGGTCAACGCGCTGCGCGCCGCGTTGCTGCAACCGGCAGTCGCACTCCGGGGCCCTGGCGTTCGCGCAGCACCTCGCGGCGAAAACGGAAGAGTTCGGCCGGCCGGCCGGGGCCGCCAGAGCGGATGCTGCCGGTGCCCTCCACGAGCCTTGCGGCGGCGACGAGCCGGCGAAAGTTCTGCTTGTGCAGGCGCACGCCAGCCAGCGCTTCGACGACGCGCTGCAGTTGCAGCAGCGTGAAGGTGGTCGGCAGCAGTTCGAACACCAGCGGGCGGTATTTCAGCTTGCCGCGGACTCGGCCGAGCGCGGTGGCGAGGATGCGTCGATGATCGAGCTGCATGCCGAGGCCGAAGTCGCGCGGCCGGGAGGAACGTGCGCTGCGCGGCACGGCTTCGCGCCGCGCCTCCTCGATCAGCTGCGCCTCGTAGAGCAGTTCGTAGCGTTCGAGCGCGAGGTAGCCGTCCCAGCCGGCCGGTGTCAGGCCGAAGCAGATCGCGCAACGCTCCTCGCGCAGCCGGCGCGTTGCGGCGGCCGGCGCGGCGGTGGCCCAGGCTGCCAGCGCGGCCTGCAGGGCGGGCGGCCTGGTCACGCCGCGACGGTCCTCCCAGGGCAGGAACTCGTAACAGTTCTGCCATTGCGCCGGCACGCCCGCCGCGACCGCCTGCTCGTGCACCAGTGCGAGGTAGGCGACCGAGACCTGTCTCGAGCCGCCGGAGCGCTCGCGCGGGTCGCGATCACGGTCGGCAAAGGTGTAGAGCTGCTCCACGTAGCCGACCTCGATGCCGGTCTGCTCGCGGATCCAGCGGCGCAGCGCCAGCTCCAGCGTGCGGTCGCTGTCGGGATCGAGCGGGCCCGCCGGCATCGCCGCCGCGGGATCGGGCGTACTGTGACCGGCGTCACGCCGCCGGACGGTGAGTACGCGGGGCTGGTCCGCAGTCACCGCCAGGATGACGGCGCTCAGGTCGAGGACGATCGGGCGGCTCACAGGCGCCTCTCGGTTTCGTGCCAGGGCGTCGCCACGCCATGATAGCAACCGGATCGCCGGCGCAGCCGCAAGGCATGGTCCACCCGCGAACTGCGAGTGCGGTCACAGCCGGGAGAGGGCGCTCGCCGGCATTATGTCGGCACCAGCGCGGGGTGCACGGCGGGGTTGATGGCGGGCGAGGCGGAAAAAGACGAGGTATTCAGCGACTACGCTGTCTTCCTGAAGGCGTTGCTGCCTCCGGCGCAGGGGTTCCTGTATCACGATCGCGGCGGCCGGCTGTTCTGGTCGGAGCTGCCGGTCGATGGCGCACCCGAGCTGACCGACGCCTATCGTGCCGCACTCGCGACCACCCTCGGCGGCACTTCTGGCAAATGCAATACGACGCGCCTGCCCCTCGGCAACCTGGTTGCGGTCCTGCTGCCGCTGCAGGGCGATGCGGGTCGCGTGATCGGCGCTCTTACCGTGCTGCTGGAGCGGAGCAGTGCCGCCATGGACGGCGAGTTCGTCCGCGACGTGCTCGGGCCCGCACTGCGCAGCCTGCAACGGGAGCTCACCTTGCGCTTCCGGGTGCTCGACAGCCAGCGCAAGCTGCAGGTCCAGGCCGCCGAGGAGCGGTTGCTGCACCAGGTGGAGAAGATCCTGCACGATCAGCGCGGCTGCGATGCCGCCTTGCGACGCCTGCTCGCGCTCTGCCAGGAACATCTCGGCGTCGAGGGCGTGACGCTCACGATTCCGGAAAAGCGCATTGCCCTGGCGCAGGGCGATGCCCTGAGCGCAACGGAGGCGGAACTGCTGAGCCTGCGCCTGCTGGAGACGGCTACCGCGCCGGGATTCGACCCGGTGGAGGTGCAGGACAACGATGCAACGCTGTGGGTACCGGTCTATCGCCACGCGCGCACGGTGCAGGGCGTGCTCGTATTGCACGGCTGGCAGCGCTCCGGGTTCAGCCGCCGACGCCTTGCACGGGTGGCGCGTTACGTCTGCTCGCATATCGAATCCCTGCTCGAGCGCGACTACGACCCGCTGACGGGGCTGATGGCCTGGCCGGCGTTCGAGCGTGAACTCGCCGCCGTCGCGGACGACGACAGTTGCGCGGTGATGTACCTGGACTTCGATCGCCTGCACGTACTCAACGACACCTTCGGGCGCGAGGCAGGTGACGAGGCGCTCACCCGGTTCGCGGCGCTGCTGCGCGAGATGTTGCCCGGCCGTTCCGTGACCCGCGTGACCGGCGACCATTTTGCCGTCCTGTTGCCGGCGACCGCGCTGGAGCAGGCGCGCCAGTTGGGCCAGGAGATCTGCGATCGCGTGCGCGAGGACGTCTACGTGCGCGGCGACCAGACCTACCGCGCCACGGTGAGTATCGGCGTCGGGCCGGTTACGGTGGCCGCGGACGATGCCGCCGACGGTCTCGCCGCGGCGCGGGTGGCCTGCCAGGCCGCCAAGGACCGTGGCCGGGCCCGCGTGGAGGTCTACGAGCCCGCCGACCTGAGCATCATCCGCCGCGCCGATGACATCCAGCTCGTCGGCTACGTGCGCAACGCCATCGAAAACAACCGGCTCGCCCTGATGGGCCAGCGCCTGCTGCCGCTGAAGGACGGGCGCATGTCGCATTACTTCGAGGTGCTGGTGCGCATCGTCGACGATGACGGACAGCACATGCCACCGGCGGAGTTCATCTCGGCCGCGGAACGTTATCAGTTGATGGAAGAACTCGACCGCTGGGTCGTTGCCAATACCCTGCAGCTCATTGCCGGCGCCGGCAGCACGCTGTCGGGCGAGCACGCGCGTTTTGCGATCAATCTGTCGGGACAGAGTCTCGGCAGCGATTCCTTCCTGCCGTTCGTCGAGACGGCGATCCGGCGCAGTGGCGTGGCGCCGGAGCTGATCGCGTTCGAGATCACCGAATCGGTGGCCGTCGCGAAAATGCAGCAGGCCCAGGCGTTCATGCATGCGCTGAAGAAAATCGGCTGTCGCTTCTCTCTGGACGACTTCGGGACCGGGCTGTCCTCGTTCGCCTACCTCAAGCTGTTCCCGGTGGACACGCTCAAGATCGACGGCAGCTTCATCCGCGACGTCACCAGCAACGTCGTGTCGCAGTCGGTGGTCGCGGCGATCGCCGAGGTGGCGCGCGTCATGCAGCTCGAGACGGTGGCCGAGTATGTCCAGGACCAGGCGGGGCTGGATCTGCTGCGCAGCCTGAACATCAGTTACGCGCAGGGCTTCGTCATCGGCACCGCGGAACCGCTGCAGGCACAGATGGCGGCCATCGGCGGTGCGCCTCCGGCCACGAAGAAGCGCCGGGCTGCACCGGCTGCGCAACGGGCGCGACCGTAAGCACCGCCACCGCGCGGGATCAGCGCATCGACTCCGCAGCAACGGCGCCCCGTCCCCGCAGACCGGCGACGAACGGAGAAAGAGCGCCCGCAGTCACCAATGCCGGCGCCACGCCGTGCCATACTCCGGCGTAAAACCTGATGTCGAACGCGCAGGGGGAAGAAACATGACTCGCCGCACGCACTCGGGTGTGTGGTTGCTCCTGGGGTTGGCGGCTGCGATGGCCGGCAGCGCCGTCGCCCAGGAAGGGTTGACCCGGGATGCGCTGATGCAGGCTGACTACGTCGTCGGGCGGCGCGCGTTCCAGATGCGCTGCAGTGCCTGCCACACGCTCGCCGAGGGCGGCGCGCATCTCACCGGGCCGAACCTGTGGGGCCTGATGGGGAAGTCGGCAGGCACCCGGGGCGGCAGCTTCAATTATTCCGATGCCCTGCTCAATGCCGATATCGTGTGGACGCCGGACCGGCTCGATCGATTTCTCGCCGATCCGGCGCGCGATATCCCGGGTAACCGGATGGCAGTTCCGGAAGGCGTGCCGAATCCGGACCGGCTCGCGCTGATCGCGTTTCTCATGCTCGAAACCGGCGGTGCCGACTGGCCGAAACCGGAACTGCCGAAAGTCGTGGTGGATCCCGATCGCAGCAAGCCGCTGTCGGAGCGCTTTCCGAGCTTCTGGAACCACATGATGTCGAATACCGTGCGCTATCGCATGGTCACGGCAGGCGGCGAACTGGTCTTCCGCGCGTATTTCAATCCCGACGGTTCCGTCACCTCCGATCACAAAGCCATCCGGGGCTTCTGGCGCCCGGACGAGCGCGATTTCTTCTGCTACGCGCTCTACGGCATCCCGCTCGAGCCCGACCAGCTCGTCGAGTGCTTTCCGATAGTGGCAATGAGCATTCCACGCTTCGCCGAGCAACTCTGGCAGTCGCAGCCGGCGAGCGGCGTACAGCTCTATGGCGGTATCCTGCCGGGGCGGCCCTGACCGTCGCGGGCGAGCCGCTGTACGCAGCAGTGATCGGGGCTTAAGCCCCTCCCACAGGGCTTCGTTCGACGCTGCGCCGGATTGCGCCCTGTGGGAGCGACTTCAGTCGCGACCTGTCAGCAGACTGATGCTACCGAGGCGCCGGCAGCTCGACGGATTCGCTGGCCTTCACCGCGCAGAGGCGCTGGCGCACGGCCGGGCGGGGCGACTGCTCGGCCCCATGCTCGTAGGCCAGCACCTGCAGTTCGCGGCCGAATGCAGCCAGCAGTTCACCGGGTTGCAGCAGGAATGCCGGGTTGCGCGGCCGGCCGAGGCGTTCGTTGCCGGCACCGAAGGTTTCGATGATCAACACGCCTGCCGCGCGCAGCGCGCGGGCGAGGCGGGGGAACTGCGGCCGGTGCAGGTAATTGGCGACGACGATGCCGTCGAAGCGGTGACCTGCGAGCGGCCAGTCCGCGCCTTCGAGGTCGGCCTGCAGGATCTCGATGGCCGGTGCACCGTGCAGGTCGGCGAGACCGGATACGTCGACGTCGACGGCCAGCACCCGGTAGCCGTGCGCGGCCAGCCAGCGCGTGTGGCGACCGCTGCCGCAGGCGAGATCCAGGACGGTGCCACCGGCGCGGATCAGGGGTGCGAAGCGGCAGACCCAGGGCGAGGGGGCGATGTCGGTATCGCGCGGTCGATCGAAGCTCGGCATGGCGGCAGGTTACCGCAGCAGCGCGCGATGCGGCGTCCGTCGGTGGTCGCCGCCTGCCGCGCTGCGCCTGCCTCAAGGCAGGTCGCTACGCGCGCCGGTTGCGCCGCCGGCTCAGCATCGGCACCGCGGCGAGCAAGGCCCCGAGCGTGACCCAGTCGAGGCTGCTGCCGGAGGGCAGTTGCGGACCGCTCACGCCGCCGCTGCCGCCACCGCCCGTGTTGCCGCTGACGCTGACGGTCAGGCTGCCGTCGTCCGGGTCGCCGTCTGCGTCTTCAATGGTGAAGGCGCATACCGCCGTGCCGTCCCCGGCGCCGGCAGTGGGCGTGAAGATCACCGTGCCACGGCTGCTGCCCGGCGCACACTGGCCGAGGTTCGCACCGCTGGTCATGGTCGTCGCCGTCACGGCGTGATCCGACACCGCGCCGGTGCCCAGCACGGTCGGCGGGGCCAGGACGTTGACGGCGGAACTCGGCGCACCATTGCGCGAGCTCGTCGTGAAGCTGCCGGCCTGCGGCAGGCGGTTGGCGACCGTGACGGTGACAGTCGCCTCGCTCGGCTGCCCGTTGTCGATGATGCGGTAGCGGAAAGTCTCGGTCCCCGAGAAGAACTGCGCCGGGGTATAGCGCACGCCGCTGCCGGCGTCCTCGACCGTGCCGCCCTGATCCGGCCCGGTGGCGATTGCGATCGAAATGCCGTTCGTCTGGTTGCTGCAGGTGTCGTTGGCGAGCACCGCGAGGTCCGTGGTGACATCCTGCTCCACGGGGAAGGCGTCGTCCACGGCCACCGGCGGGGAGCCGGTGGTGGCGCACACGCTGCTGGAAAAGGTGAAGCGGTTGGACTCCCAGGAGTTGTTCACGAGGAACTGCAGCGGCGCGGGGACCTGCGACTCCATGCTGAACTTGGGACCGTTCGGCAGGATGTACTCGCGCGTCCAGTAGGCATCGGCGCTCGCTATGCCGTCGTCGTCGGTGTTGATGATCAGGATCAGGTTGCTGAAGCCCGGGCCGAGTGGCACGGTCTGGGTATCCGGCCCCACCGCGCGGCCATCGGCGGTGAACCCGGCGAAGGGCGCGCTGAAGGGGTCTACGTCGTCGATGCCATCGTCGTCCTTGTCGCGGTTCGGGCCGAACAACGTGGCGCTGCTGCGCGTGTTGTTGGACGCGAAGCTGCTGCCGGCGCAGTCAAAGTCACCCGGGTCGTCGATGCACTCGTAGTTCACGAAGCTCGCTCTGGTGGTGGCGCCGATGTTCTGCACGAAGCTTTCCGGCGAGCCGCCGGCCGTGGAGAACCCGAGGCTGCGTTCGATACCGATACGCTGGGCCACATTGACGTTGTTCGCGGCCGCCCCGTCCCAGATCGGGGGCAGGTCCAGGACGGTCTTTGCGTTCTCGGACGGAAACATGTCGGCGGCGTTGCCGTCGATGAACAGCGGCGCCGGGCTGGGCTTGCCGCGCGCGCCGATCACGTACTCGAAGCCGCCGCCCGGCCGCGCGGTGGCGGCGTTGACTGCGGTCGGAGCAAGGACGTGGCGGAACTCGTCCCAGCGCTCCAGCGCGCGGTCACCATTGCCGGTCTGCGCGTTGAATGCAGCAGCGCCGAAGACAAAGGTGGCGCTGATGAGATCGTCCGTGCCGTCGGCCGGGGTGTCACGATCGTTGATGGTCACGCTGCCGGAGAGTGGCACGCTGATCTTGGCGTCGCCCGGCACCGGGATGTAGCTGATGTTGTCGCCGGCGCTGCCCTTGGCGTAATACCCGCCGCCCTCGGCCGGGCCGCGCCAACCGAGCGCCGTCAGGCGGGAAGCGGTATTGGCATAGCTGCAGTCGTTGCCGGTCAGTACGCCGATGATGTTCGCGCAGTTGTTGTTGAGCTTCCCCATGGAGCCGTTGATGTTGTAGGTGACTTCTGCGGCACCGGCGGGCAGGGTGAGCGCCAGCATGGCCGCGGTGGGCATGCCCCGACGTACGAGATTCCTCATGACGAAACGTCCTCCAAGGCGAAAGGTCACGTGATGCCGGGCCGGTCAGGCCCGGCAGCGCTGCGCGAGCAGGCCGCGCGGGGCCGGTTCCTTGTTGTTCGACCTGCGGCGCCGCCACCCTACCGCGGGGCGGGGGCGCTGACAACACAACGGCATCCAAGCGCATCGCTCCGGCCACGGCGCGGTTATGCACCCCCGGCGAGCGGTCGTGGCGCCGCTCAGCGCAGACGCCGCACCCGCACGCCGCGCGGAGTGTTGTCGGTGCCGAGCAGGTAGGAACCAAAGGCGGCGCTGCGGATGTGGACTTCGGTGCCGGCGCTGATCCGGGGCATCGGTGAGTCGATCTGCTCCCAGACCTGCCCGTTGTCGAGGGTGATCACGAGCTTGCTGGCCGGGTTCATCCGCACGGCCACGACGCGCCGGCGGATCTCCTCGAGGCGTTCGATGCCGGCTGACTCACGCACCAGTTGTTCGGCTGCCACGGCGTCGCGCCCGAACAGCTCTTCCGGTGTCGGCGCCGCGGGTCCGGCTGGGGCCGGACTGGCTGCCGGGCCCGCACCCGGGCTGGCAGCCGCCACTTCGGGTGCGTCGGGCGGGGTCTCCCGCGCGAGTGCCGCGGCGAACTGGTCGTAGCAAGCGAGGCGCTTCGCATCGTCGGCCATGGCGCGGCAGTCCCGCCAGTCGGCGGCGCAGGCGAGCCCGGGCAGGACGGCGGTCAGCGCCAGGGCGCACCAGGTGGCGGCGCCCGGTGGCAGCGGATTCGGCCCTGTCGGATGGCCGGCCCCTGCATCGCGCGGCGCCGCGCGGAACGAAAAACGGCGGGCCGGCGGGCCCGCCGTTCGCCGCAGAGTCCGCCCGGGGCCGCTAGAACCGGGCGCTGGCGCCAAGGAAATAGCCGCGGCCGATCGAGGGATAGGTCGCCGGGAAGGTGTTGCCGCTGTTCTCGGCCGTGCCGCCATAGTCGTTGCCCACGATCGGCGGGTCACGGTCGAACAGGTTGGAGATGCCGCCGCGGATGCTCCAGACGTCGTTCAGGTCATAGGCGCCGGTGACGTCGAAGTAGCTTTGCGAGGCGATGCTCGGCACCGCGAAGTCCGATGCCGGCATGTTGCCGAAGGCCACCTCATCCTGGGTGACTCCGTCGATGTAGTGCCATTGCAGTTGCACCGTGGCCGGTCCCATGGTCCAGCGCGTGGTCTGGACGAACGTCCATTCCGGGTTCGGGCGCAGGCAGGTGTTGCCGACGAGGCCGGCGCAGTCGTACTCGGCGATGAAATCGGCCGTCTGGGTCTTGCGCTCGATGACGTAGTTGGCATTGATGCCGACATCGACCGTGCCGCCACCGGCGTCGAACGCGTAGCGCACCAGGAAGTCGATGCCCTGGGCCGACTCCGAGGCGACGTTGGCGAGTTCGCGGAAGATGCCGGTGTCCGTGCCGCCGACCAGGCCGCCGGTGATCGGGTTGCGGGCAATGAGCTGGCAGAACGGCCCGTTCGCGTCCTGCTCGACGAAATAGCAGGCGTTGACGATGTCCTGCTCGGCGAGCTCGACGATGGCGTCGTCGATGTCGATGTCGTAGTAGTCGACGGATACCGAGAGGCCTTCCAGGAAGGCCGGCGTCCAGTCGAAGCCGGCCGTGATCGTATCGGCTTCCTCCGGCTCCAGGTTCGGGTTGCCGCCGAGGAAGTTGTTGATCTGGCCGGCGATGATGCTCGTGAACGTGCCGGCGAGGCCGACGGGCACCCCGGTCGCCTCGCAGAGGGCGGTGAGTCCGGCGGCTCCCGGCAGCGTGCCCTCGTTGTCGCAGGGATCGTCGGACAGGTCGCCCGCGCTCGGGGTCTTCGGCAGGCCGATTTCGCGCAGGGTCGGCGCCCGCACCGCGCGCTGGTACATCAGATTGAAGCGCAGGTCGTCGACCGGCGACCAGTCGCCGCCGAGTTTCCAGCTCGTGTTGTAGAAGGTGTTGTCGTAGCTGCCGGCAGCGGTGTTCACGTCGTTGTTGTACTCGGCGTAGCGCACACCGGTCTCGATGTTGATCGAACGGGCGAAGCGCGCATCGGAGAGCACCGGAATCAGCAGTTCGCCGAAGATTTCCTCGACCTCGATCTCGGCGTCCACCGGGGAACTCGCGCCGAAGCCGGGGGAGTTGCCGGTGGCGTAGTTGTCGTCCGGCCGGTTCTCGCCCTGGTCGCGGCGGTACTCGACGCCGACCGCGTAGGACAGGGCGCGATCCGCAATCGGCAGTTGTGCCGGCAGGTCGCCCGAGAGCGAGCCGCCGAACACCATCTGGTCGGTCTTGTTGGTCTCCGCGAGGTTCAGGCGGATGAAATTGCTGACGTCCTCGGCCAGGTTGCCCGCGCCGAAGTAGTTGCCGGGGATGCAGCCACCGCTCGGGTCGGAGCAGACGATGTTGCCGCTGCCGTCGTCGACGGCGAGCAGGGACTGCTGCACGCGTGAGTAGGAATTGTCGTTCAGGAAATTCTGGTTGCGCGAGGTGCGGCCGTACTGGCCGAACAGTTCCCAGTCCTGATCGTCCCAGATCGAGCCGCGGAAGCCGCCCACGAACTGGTAGGCGGTGTTTTCATAGAGCGAGTCGCGCGTGCCGAGTTCGACCAGGCGCCGGCCGAGGCTGACATCGATCATGCCGTCGCCGGCACCGGCTGAGGGCGCCAGGCAGGGTCCGGTGAATTCGCCGGTGTCGGGGTCGACCTGCGGCTGATCGCACTCGTTGGCGTCGATGCTCTGGAGATAGGCGCGCGTGGCGGGCGTCAGGAACGGGTTGCCGCCGCTCGCCACGTCCGCGACATTGAGCTGGAACGGATAGAAGAAGGTGGCGGTCGGCGCGATGATCGTGTCGACGCGGTTGTTGGCGAACGAGCCGCGGGTGAAGAACTCCACGTTCTCGTTGATTTCGTATTTCCCGAGTGCCGTGGCGGTCCACTTCTTCTGCGGCACCTGGAAGAGGTTGTATGGGTTGTAGTTGAAGTCGGAGTCGCAGGTGAGACGCGGGTCGCCGCTGTCCTCGAACTGGACGCAGCCTTCCTGCGCGTCGCCGAAGAAGCTGCTGTAGAGCACCGTGCTGCCGGTGTTGTTGGCGCTGCCTGACGGGCTCATGTCTGCGGAGCCCAGCGCCTCGAAGCTGTACGAACGGTCACCCTGGGAGATCGGGTCCTGCTTGGTGTAACCGACGTTGAACACGAGATTGCCGCGCCCCCCGGCGAAATCCCCGCCGGCGGTCACGTTGAAGTCGTAGGTGTCGCCGTCGCTCTCGTCGGTCTGGCTGTAGGAGCTGTTGAATTCCAGGCCCTCGAACTCGTCCTTCATGATGAAGTTGACGACGCCTGCGACCGCGTCGGCGCCGTACACCGCCGAGGCGCCGCCAGTGATCACTTCGACGCGTTCGATCAGGCTCACCGGGATCATGGAGGCGTCCACGTAGCCCTGGTAGTCGTAGGGCACGAAGCGCTTGCCGTTGACCAGCACCAGTGTGCGCTCCTCGCCGAGGTTGCGCAGGTCGATGGTGGCCGAGCCATCGTTGCCGTTGTTGGTGCTGCTGCCGACGGCCTGCGCGAACTGCGGGGAGTTGCGCAGGAAGTTCTCGATATTGGTCTGGTTCGAGAGCCTGATCTGCTCCTCGTTCAGCACCGCGAAGGGGCTCATGGCAGTCAGTTCCGGTCGCGCGATGCGTGAACCGGTGACGATGATTTCGTCGATTTCGTCCTGCGTGAGCGTGGTGACGGGTGCGGGCGTGTCGGCCGGCGCCTGCGCGAAGGCAGTTGCGGCGGTCAGCGTCCAGGCCAGAACGCAGAGTCCGGCGTGACGACGGGTTACTCGGTCCATAAGATCCCCCCAGTTGTCGGTCAGGCAGTCAACGTCTGGACAACCGGTCGGCCGGCATCGGCCACGGTGCGCACATCCCGGCTGCCGCGATCCCCGACCCGACTGTACAAATGATTGCTGGCGGAAAACAACCCCTGCCGGTCAAGAAGGGGGTGCAAGCCCCCCCCCCCCCCCCCGGACATCGCAATTGTGCGACGCGGTGCCGGCTGCGATCAGCGCCAGCAGGTTGCGGTGTTGTCGCTGCCGCCGTCGTCGGTGGCGGCGCGCTGGCCCTGCTCGTTCACCGTGAAGGTCTGGCAATCGTCGTCGTCGGCCTGGGCCTCACCGGCAGTCACGGTAGCCGTGAGGGTGTAGCCGTTCTGCCAGCCGCCGGCGCTGGCGACGAGCGCGATGTCGTAGAGCCCTCGCTCCGTGCCGCCGAAGCCCAGGCCGCCGGGAGGCGCGGTGGCGAGCTGGGCGTCGGTGGCGTAGGTATTGTTCTGTATGTAGAAGCGCTCCTGCGCGCCCGCGAGACGCAGCAGCGTCGTGGTTGCGTCCGCCCGGTTTGCCCGCTGCACGTACTGCCGGTAGGAGGGCACGGCCACCGCCGCGATCACCGCGACGATGCCTACCGTGATCATAAGTTCGGTCAGGGTAAAGCCGCTGCTCTTCAGTTTCATGTCAGGCATCCTCCGACGTTACTCGGCGCCGTCCTGGTTCCAGCGCGTGCGCACCGGCGGGTTGGTGAGCTGCACCGGCGGGCATTCGCCAGCCACGCAGATGGGCGTCTCGGGGCCGCCGCCATTGCCGCTGCCACCGCCGTCGTCGTTGAAGAAGAAGATCACCGGCTCGGGCGCGAAACCGCCCTGGGCCAGCGTGTAGTAGCGGTCCTCCGGCTGCGGCTCCGTGGAGCCGTCCTGGTTCGTGCGCGGCGCGCCGTCGAGGACGCTGATGTGGTAGAGCCGGTTCAGCCCGCCAGCCGCGACGCAGGCATCGCCGCTGCCGCCCGGCGAGAAGCTGGTGAAGAACACGCTGTTCTGGAACGTGATCGACTCGCTGCCGACTTTTTCGCCCGGGCTCTGGTCGAGCGTCAGGCGCCAGCCGAGGGAGTCGTATGGCAGCTCGGGGGACGTGTCGCTGGTGATGTCGGTGAGATCCGAGCGCGTGATCGGCGCGCCATATTGGTCGTTGGTGAGCTGCTTGAACACGTTGTAGTCGCGGAGCGAGTAGAACTCCTCGTTGGTGCCGGTGTCGAGCGGGTGCTCGCGGTGGCCGGAGCCGAGGCTCACGCTCAGGAACACGCGCTTGTGCGAGACCACCTGCGCCACGTCGGGCGTGGCGTAGAAGCGACGCACGTCCGCGACCGGCGGGGTGGGGCCGAGATCCGCGGCACCGAGGCTCGCCAGCACGCCGCCCTGCACGAGGTCGGCGCCCGTCTCGCCGTTGAAGATGTCGAAGCGCCACACGCGTCCGCCCATGTCGGCGGCGTACATGCGGTCGGCGTGGCCGTCGAGGTCGAGGTCGATGACCTTGATGGCGGCCGGGATGGAGTGCTCCATGGCGGCGAGGTTGAGGTCGTGGTTGCTGCCGTTGCCGGCGCTCCAGAGGAGCTCCCCGGTGAAGGCGTCCACCATGTAGATGGCGTTGCCGCGCGCGTCGGTGCGGTAGCCGACCAGATCCTGGCCATCGTCGTAGCCGCCGCCGAAGATTGCGACCTTCCTTTCCGTGCCGCCGATGTCGACCTTGACGATCGACGGAGTGGACCAGGTCTGGCCGAGGTTCTCGAAGCCGGTGTCCGCGCTGTTCACCTTCCACAGCAGCTTGGGCTTGCTGCGGTCGGTGACGTCGAGGGCATAGACCGTGTCGCCGCCGCGGCGCATGCCGAAGTACAGGATTACGCGCTCGCCGCCGGCGACATCGACCCCGGGCAGGTAGTCGTTGTTGTCGATGTACACGCGGAGCTCGCCGTCGAGCCCGTAGGAGCGGCTGGTCGTGGTCTCGTTCAGGTACAGGCCATAGAGCCGGTCGAGCATCTCGGACGGCACGTAGGACCAGAGTTCGGAGCCGTCGTCCGGGTTGAACGCATGTACGTAACCGTCGTTGGTGGCGACGTACACGGTGGCGTCCGGTGCGGCCTCGGTGCCGCCGTAGATCACCACGGCCGGCGGCACGTGCAGCGGGTCGCCCATGACGTGGCGGATGTCGGTGCTGTCGCCGTCGTCGTCGTCGTCGGTGAGGTCCAGGCCGCGTGCCCAGTTGATCACTGCGTCGCGGTCGGCCGGCGGCGCGCCAATGAGCGCTGCCGTAAGGTTGCTGTTGACGGTGGTGACGGCGTTGTCGGCGGCGGTGAGGTCGCCGCCGCTGACGTCGGTGTAGAGAGTCCGCGCCGTGTGCATGGGCAACTCGTTGGCCGCGCCGCCCTTGGGCACGCGGTCGCCGTCGACTTCATCGGACCAGAAGCTGCGCGACGTGGTCTTGAAGAATCCCGTGGCCGGGTCTACGGCCGCCACGTTGTTCTGGTCCACGAGCTGGCCGCCCGAGAAGCGGTACTTCTTGAGATTGCCCGGCCAGTGCCGGTTGATGGAGGGCGCGAACACCGAGACGAAGACCTCGGAGAGGTTCTCCGTGCGGTTAAAGGCGTTTACCGGTGCGGTCGGCGTCGAGTACGTGCTCGCGTCGTCGAGGATGTCGAGTACGATGGAGGTCAGCGCCGCCTGCAGCGTGGAGGTGTCGGTGGCCGGAAAGTACTTGCCGCCGCCGAGTTCCGCGGTTTTCTCGAGGAACTTGGTGTCGCCGATCAGCAGGTCAACGCCGAATCCGACCGTGTAGGTGGTCACGTTCTGCAGCCCGGCGAGCGAGCCGTCGAGATCGTGCCGGTACAGGTATTCGGCCAGGTCCGGCAGGCACTCGCCATCGCTGCCCGCAGCGCCGCTGCAGGTCGGGTCGGTGACGTTGGCGGCAAAGTTGGGCAGCGCCTTGATCTTGCCGGTGGCGCCGAGGTCGCGGGTGGGCTGGCCGTCGGTCAGGTACACGATGTAGTTCTTCTGGCAGGCGAGGGTCGCCGGCCGCTTGTAGGTGGCGCCCCAGACCGTGCCACTGGTGCGCGAGGGCCCGACGCTCCGCACGGGGCCGACGTTGCCGTAGTCGACGTTGCGGCCCATGTAGTAGTTGGCCGCCTCGTACATCACCTCGGAGAGCGGCGTCCAGGTCTCGGGAGCCAGCGCGTTCACCGCAGTCTTCATGCTGGTACGCGACGTGGCGATGTCCTCGATGGCATGGGCCACCGTGCCGCCCTGCTCGTAGTTGAAATGCATCAGGCCGACATTGACGCTGTTCAGGCTGTCGAGCAGGTTGATGGTCACCTCATGCACGATTTCCATGCGGGTCTTTTCCACCATGCCGCCGCTCGTGCTCCAGTTGAGCCAGTTGCCGCTCCAGATGGTGTAGTCGGTGTTGAAGTTCGGCTCGTTGTTCGAATTCGGGTCCCAGGGGCCGGTCGCACCGTTGGCCGCGTAGACGTCGCTGGCACCGCCGGAATTCCCGCCATGCACGCCGCGATCGTCCTGGCACTCCAGGGGGCGACTCCTGGCGCTGCTGTTCAGGGCTTCCCAGGCATCCGTGCCGAAGTTCCGGTCACGCCAGGCCAGCATGCGGTCGGAGAAGGCACCGATGGTGCGCAACGGCGTCACCGAGGCTGCGCAGTTGTTGGCGCTCGCATTGACATAGCTGCTGCTGCCGCACGCGGGAGTGGTGCCCGTGGTGGAGAAATACAGGGCATTGGACTGGTAGCAGCCCGTGAACGTGACGTCCGGGTCCCAGTTCTGCTGGGTGAGCACCTTGCTGTCCATGCTGCCGGAGTTGTCATAGATGAACAGGATGTTCGGTTGCGCCCCGGTGAGCAGCGGGTTGGACGTGGCGACGAAAATCTCGGTGTCGTCCGCGGCGGCTGGCGGTACCGCGGCCAGGACGGCGAGCGAACCGAGCAACACGGAAGCGAAACGACTGGCAAGAGTATTCATGGATCGAAACCTCGTTGAGTCGGCTGGCTCAGCCGGCGGGGCTCAGTACGACGCGGGTCACGAAGCCGGTTTTCAGGCTGTAGAACACGGTGAGCAGGCGGTCGTCGTCGTCGGCTGCTTCGATCGCTGTGCGCAGTTGCTCGACTGCGACCGGCTCGCGCGATGGCGCGAGCAGGTAGCGGGTGCCGGCGTCGACGCGCAGTACGATGGGCTTGCAGCTGCTGCATTCACGGATCACGAGCTGGCCCCGCGGGTTCGACGGCAGGCGGACGTCGCCGGCGGCGGCCTCGTAGGCGTCCTCGAGATTCGTCGCGTCGGCGAAGGCGGCTGCGCTCGCGACGGTCGCGGCGGCCACCAGGGCGAGGCGAATGCGGT
Source organism: Nevskiales bacterium (assembly GCA_011526045.1). GTDB lineage: Bacteria > Pseudomonadota > Gammaproteobacteria > Steroidobacterales > QUBU01. Next base: position 42,206 of record WYBE01000044.1, read on the forward strand.
TCTTCATGGCTTGGCTCCTTGCTGCCTTACGCGATCTAGGACCCACCGGGGCAGATCACGTAGAACTCCTGGGTATTCGTGGACGTGGCGTTGCGGCTGGAAGTGCCGGTCGCGACGGTCTGGAAGTGGCAGGCGTCGAAGGTGGCGCTGCCGCTGCCGATGCTGAAGCCGCCGCGCAGCGGCGGGGTGGATTCCTGGTACGTCGTCCCGGCCTGGTAGCTGCCGATGAAATCCCCGTTGGGATCGCTGACGTTGGTCGCGGCGATGGCCGTGCCGCCCGGTGCGCTGGTGAAACCGCCGGCGGCGAGCGACAGCTCCACGCCGGTCTCGGCCATCTGGAAGGCGTTCTCCGAGTACTGCGCGTTGCCGACCATGGCGAGGCCGAAGGTTGCGCCGCTCATGGTGGAGATCGCGAGCACGGAGAGCACCAGCAGCAGCACGAGCCCGATGATCAGGGTGGCGCCGCGTTGTCTGTTGCGGTTCGACTGTGGTCTGTTCATGGCATTAGCCCCGGGCATTTCTCAGCAGCACGGTGCGGTTGACGAGCACCCGGCGGAAGTTGTCGTTCGGCGTGACATTGGCCATGTCCGCGTAGTTGTAGACGTTGCCGTCGACGAACCCCTGCTCGGGGTGTTCCGCGCGGAACATCAGCCACAGGCGCACGGCGACGATCTGCGCGCCATCGACGAAGGCGGGATTGGCCGGGTCGAGGATGGCGAGTGCGCCGTCGTTGGCGTGCACGAAGCGCTCGACGTCGTCGTCGCCGTCGGCGTCGAGCCCGAGCAGCACCTGGAAGTCTTCCACGCCCGGAATCAGCTCCTGGTCCTGGAGCACACCACCGGGGACGAGCACCTGCCGGCGCAGCGAGGGCACGTTCGGCCCGAGCGAGGATTGCGACGAAACGTAGTAGGCCTGCGTCTGCCAGTCGAAGGTGCAGGCGGGTGTCGCGGCGGGGCAGGCGAAGGGCACGGCGCCGGTATCGAATACGGTCGAGCCCATGCGATTGCTCTGCAGCTGGATTACGGTGTTCGCCGCAGCCTGCGGCTGCCCGCTCGCATGACGGACCACCAGCACGTCGCTGCCGGGCTGGAATGCATTGGCGAACACCGGGCAGGGCAGGGTGTTGACGCCGTTGGAGGCTTCCACGCCGAGCTGCGGGTCGAGCGCCCAGTTGGTGACGTCCGTGCCGTCCTCGCAGGTCGCCGTGGTGCCGTTCGGTGCGGTGACGAAGGTGGGATCGCTGTGCAGGCCCCAGTTGCCGGCCAGGCGGATGTCCGGCTGCATGGTGTTCAGCGCGAAGCGCACGGCTTCCTGCATGCGCTCGACCGCGTCGTTGGTGCGGAAGGTGGTGCGCGACTGCGCGAAGATCGAGATGACGCCGATCATCAGGAAGGCGCCGATCACCATCGTGACCAGCATCTCGATCAGGGTCAGTCCGGTTTCGAGACCGCGTGCGCCTGATGCGCCCTGCCGTGAAGTCATGCCGGCGGTCACCTTGCTCATAGCTGCACCGTCAGGGTGTAGTCGAGCGGCAGGGGCACGGCCGGCTCGGTCCAGAGGATCGCGATCGTGTAGGCGTTGCTGCCTGCGCCCGGGACCACGCCGATGTTGGCGTTGCCGGCCGGCAGCCGCGCCTGGACCGCCTGCTGCCAGCAGAACAGGTCGTCGGCGGCAAGCTGCGCGGGTGCGAGATTCGCGGCATCGTCGCGGCAGTCATTGGCTGCGCCGGCGCCGGCGTAGGCCGCCCCGGCAGTCGGATTGGCGCGGATCCGGTCGGCCATGTCGGCGGCAAGCCCGATCGCCGTCATGCGATAGATCGAGGTGCGTCCGGCGCGCAGCCCCTCGACGTACAGTGCGGCGATCCCCAGCATGCCGACGGAGATCACCACCATGGCGACCAGCACCTCGACCAGGGTGAAGCCGCGCTGGCGACGGGAGCCGGTGCGGCGGGTCAGCGCATGTTCACGGGTATTCATCACCATCAGTCCTCAACAGCCGCCGACGGGGTTGCCCTGCACTTCGGCACGGGTGCGGTAGACCTGCGGGCGGCCGGTTACGCCGACGGCGATCCAGCGGCCGGCAGCGATCTCGGCGCCGTCGACGTCAGTGCCGGTGCTCGCGTCGCCGCGATCGTCGCAGAGCTGGATATTGCTGAACGGCAGCCCGACCGCCGCCGTCTGCGGGAAGCCGTTGCCGCCGTACTGCATGTAGTTCGTGGCGCCCGGATCGATGCCGAAGCTGACGCCGTCGGGCAGCGGCGCGTGGGTGAGCACCACGGCGTCACCCGCGTCCACGCCGACATTGCCGTTGGCATCGAAGAAGACGATCCAGCCGGCGCCGCCGCCGAGATCGCAGTCGGGGTTCGCGCTGTCCCAGGTGCTGCTGCCGCAGATCGTGACCGTGCCACGGCGTTTCACTGCCTCGGTCCGGGCGACGTGGATGGAGGTCACCAGGTCGTTGGCGGAGGCTGCCATGCGGTTGCCGGCGAGGAATGCCCTGAAGTTCGGCACGCCGATGCCGAGCACCACGGCGGCGATCGTGATCGTCACCAGGAGTTCCAGCAGGTTGAAGCCCTGCTGACGCCCGAGCGAAGTGGTGCTAAGCGCGTTCATGCTCCGGAGGTCCTGCACGGTGCGAGGGATCCGTCACGCCGTTTTTCGGCGAGCGCCGGCAGCCCGTTCGGCCGCACGATCACCACGCGCGCAGCGGCGTCTGCGCCGGGTTCACAGAATGCGAATTCGCCGCTCAGCTGTTGCGGGGTCGCGCCCATGGCGCGTCCGTTGGGGCGGTAGCTGAAGGCGCGCGGGAATTCGCGAGAGCTCAGCTCCTGTCCCGGCAGCGCGCCTACGGCGTCGAGCAGCAGGTCGCCGGGGTCGCGCGTGCCGTCGTGGTTCTCGTCCAGGAATGCGATCCAGCCGCGCTCCCAGTGTTCGTTGCCGCAGTGCTCGCCATCGGCGCTCGCGCAGACGAACACCGGCCGGTTGCGGGTCAGCGCTTCGCTGCGGGCGAGATGCATGGTCGCGACGAGTTCGTTGACCGCGGTCGCCTGGCGATTGCTCTCGACCAGCGCCTGGGTGCCGGGCACGGCGAGCGACAGGCCGATGCCGACCACTGCGAGGGTGGTCATGGTCTCGCCGAGCGTGAAGCCGCGCTGTCGATGGCGGAATTTCATGCCTGCCGTGCCTTGCCTGGTGGCCTTGGGTCGGGGCGCAGAGTAGGCAGCCGCAGCGGCTCAATCTTTGAAGTAGTTCACGCCAGGTCTCCCGCCGGGGGGCTGCTGGGGCCCTGGCCGCGGCGCCCGGCCGGGTATTGATTGGGCTGGATTGGTAATTAAAAACACTATTTAAATAAACGAGTTATATGACTAACGAAGAAATATTCTGATGCAGGCCCCAGGTATCCCCACGGCCCGCTTTTGTGACGGCGATCACGAAATGAACCTGCGCCGACGCGTGACGACGGGCGTTGCCTGCACCCGGACGTGCGGTTGCGCGCGGAACATTCTGTAATCCGCGTCGGCGCACGCTGCGCAGTTGCCGGCCGGCGTTTCGTCCCCGCTGGCGCCGGCATGAGGCGGGTAGCGATTGGTATTATCATCATGACAATAGGCTTAAGTGGCGGAAGGCGGCGCGGGGGAGCGCCGGTTCGTGACGGCTCGTGTTCGACTCTTATGACTGGCTGCGCTTCGCACACGTGGTGCTGTTTGCCTACTGGCTCGGCGCGGACCTCGGTGTTTTTCTCGCCGGCGGCGTGATGTCGCGGCGTGGCCTGCCCGTGCCCGAGCGCAACCGGGTGCGCAGCCTGCTGATGGACATCGATCTCGCGCCGCGCATCGCGTTGATCGGCATGCTGCCGGTCGGTTTCCAGATGGCGCTCGCCTGGGGCGCGCCGTTGCCCGCTGCATGGCTGCCGGCTTTGTGGTTGCTTGCGGCGGCCTGGATCGGCCTGGCACTGGTCATCCACTTCGGCCACAGCCGGGTGCCGGTTGCGCGGCTGCTTTCGCTCGATCTCGGGTTGCGGATACTCCTGCTTACCGCGTTCACCGCGCTCGCCTGGCGCGAGTGGGGTGGTGGCGCGAGCGGCGAGACTCCACGCTGGCTGGTCCTCAAATTCCTGGTGATGGCGGCGATCGTGGTGGACGGCATGGTGCTGCGCGTCTACAGCGGCCAATGGCGCCTGGCGATGGCGCGTTTCGCCGCGGGCGACGTTGCCGGTGGCGAGGTGTTGCTGAAGGTGCGACGACGCAAGGCCGCGGCTGCGGCACTGGTGATGTGGGGGCTGGTGGCGGTGGCGGCGTTTCTCGGCGCCGTCAAACCGCTATGAAGGCCAGGCTGCCGTGAGCGCAGGCGAGAACGGCGGCGGGCAGGCAGCTCTGTCGGGCCTGCGCGTGCTCTCGATCATGAGCGTGCTGCTGCTGGCTACCGCCATGGCGAGCCTCGATTCGAGCTTCATGCCGCTCGCTTTCCCCGACATGATCGATGACCTGGACTCGAGCACCAACGAGATCGTCTGGGTGGCGCTCGGTTACCTGGTGACGGCCACCGGCCCGATGCTGCTCGCGGCGCGGCTCGGCGACGCCTTCGGTCACGCGCGGTTATTCCAGTTCGGCACGGTGGTGTATTCGCTCGCGATGATCGCCTGCACGTTTGCCCCGGACGTCGCGGTGCTGATCGGCCTGCGGCTGATCCAGGGGTTCGGCATGGCACTGTTCCTGCCGGCCACCTTCACGATCGCCACGCGCATCTACGGGCCCGAGCGACGCGGGCGCGCGCTCGGCTGGCTGCAGGCAGCCAATGCGCTCGGCTTCATTCTCGGGCCGATCTTCGCCGGCTGGCTGCTCGACGCCTACGACTGGCGCGCGACGTTCGCCAGTCGCATCCCGCTCGCGCTGCTGATCATCGTGCTGGCGCTCGCGTCGTTCGGCGCGCACCGTACGATGGCCCTGCCGGGCGCGAGCCGGCGCTTCGATCTCGCCGGGGCGGGCTATCTCACGCTCGCCCTGTTCGGCATTCTTTTCGGTTGCACGCAACTGCCCGTGGAGGACAACCACCTCGATCCTTGGTCGTGGCTGGTGTTCATCGCGGGGTTCGCCTTTGCAGTGGCGTTCCTGCGGCACGAGCGGCGCGAGGCCGAACCCCTGATCGACTTCAGGCTGTTCACTGCGAACCCCGAGTTCACCCGCGCTGCAGTGGCGTTTACCGCGATGTTCGCGAGCCTGCCGTTGACGCTGTTCGTACTGCCCATCGTACTCATCAACGCACTCGAGATGCGCGCCTGGGAGGTGGGCATGCTGATGGCGATCTCGGCGTTCTTCACCACGTTCATGAGTCCGGTGGCTGGCTGGGCCTCCGATCGCTTTCGTCCGGAACTGATGAGCAGTACCGGCGCCCTGGTACGCGGCACCGGCTACCTCCTGCTGCTCGGGATCAGCGCACAGTCCGGTTTCAGCGCGGTGCTCCTGCCGCTGGTCGTGATCGGTATCGGCACCGGGTTGTTTTTCTCACCCAACAACGCATTGCTCCTGGCCCATGCGCCGCCCGAGCGGGCGGGCATGGTCTCGGGTTTGTTCGGCACCTTGCGGCAGACAGGCTATGCAACCGGTTTTGCGCTGATCGCGAGCCTGTTCACCGTGATCCAGTCTGCGTTCGAGACCAACTGGGCGTATTCCGCGCTGGGCCGACTGCCGGAAACCATCGCCGGGCAGCTCGCAGCGGTGTTCGAGGGCGGCGGCATCTGGTCGCCCGAGCTCCTGATCTTCATCCTGCGTGTTGCAGTGCTGGTCTGCACCGCGATCGTCGGCATGAGCCTGCTCAATTCCCTGCCGGCGCTGCGCATGAACTGGCGCCGCCAGCTCGCCGGCGCGATGACACTGGCGCTGCTGGCAGGTGTCGGCAGCTATGCGCTCGCCGTCATCGTCCCCGGCGCGCTCGCGGTCACCGCGGCCGACCGGGCGGTCGCCGCGGAGCAGGCGCCGCCGGCGGTCGCTGCGTTCGGGCAGGCCCAACGAGCAGGGCCGGGAGCAGCAGCGGTTGCCGCGAGGTCAGAGGCAGTCACCACGGCCTACGCGCAGTACTGCGCGGCCTGTCACGGGCCTGATCGTCGGGGGCTGCCCGGTCTTGGCGTCAGCCTGCGTGATTCGGCACTGGTCAGGGGAGGCGATGCCGGCCGACTGGTGGAATTCCTGCGCGCGGGCCGGGCGGCCGACGCTCCGGCGAGCCGGACGGGTCGTGCGATGCCGGCCTTTGGCTGGCTGCCGGAGGACACGCTCGGCCGGATCGTGGCCGAAATCAGTGGGGCCGAAACGGAAAACGACAAGTGATGCGCGGGAGCACCCGCTGTTCGCCCGCTCGCCATGTTGCCGCCGCTGGATTCTGCCCGGCGGCTCCTCGCGACCAATGAGGCAGCGGTCCCCGCGGTGCGTGGGTCACTCGTCGCTGGGCGGTGGTTCCTCGCGACGCCGCGGGCGCACGCCGGGCCGGTTGCGGCGCGGCGGCTCGCTGTCGTCGTCGTGCTCGTGCTGGGCGTAGAAGCGCTCGACGACGTGGTCCGAAGACAGCTTTTCCTCGCCGTCCTCCCACAGTTCCTCGTCAATTTTGCGCGGGCGGTTCATTGCCGTATGCCTCCCTATCGGGCTTGCTCCAGGAAGATTTCGCAATGCTGATGGTGCATGGGTAGCCGGATGGCGGCGGGCAGCCAGTGGGCCGTATTGCCGACGGACGGTGCGGCGAGATCCGGGAGGAGGTGCGGTTGCATGTCGTGTCGCGCACGCGGCGGCCAGCGCGGGCGAGCCATGGGCTCACACGTGGTAATCCTCGAAGTCGGCCAGTGACCGCTTGAGCTCGCGTTCCTCGTGCGCCTGCTCGATGCGGCGGCGGTTGGCCAGCCACTGCGCCGTGGCGGCACGAGCCGGAGGGATGGGGGTGTCGACCGCCGCGAGGTGTTCGCTGACCTCGTCGAACTCATCGGCCGTTTGCATGACGCTCTCGGTACCTGGCCTGTTGTCTCGTGCGGCTCCCGCGGCCGGTTCACTGCCGGCCCTGCTGCCCGGGTGCCTTGCTGGAAAAGATTAATGGGCGCCGGTTTGTTGTCAAGCGAATAGACGTAATCCGGCGCCGTCGCTACTCTACGGCCAAGGTGGACGATGATGTCGACAAGCTCCTGCGCCAGTGGGCGCACGAGCGCCCGGAACTCGATTGCTCGAGCCTGAGCGTGGTGGTGCGGGTGCTGTTTCTGTCCAAGATCCTGCGGCAGGACGCCGAGCGTGCGCTGACGCGGCAGGGCCTCAAGCTATGGGAGTACGACGTGCTTTCCGCCCTGCGCCGCCAGGGCCCGCCGTTCCAGCTGCCCGCCACCGCGCTCGCGCGGGAATCCATGCTGACCTCGGGCGCCATGACCAACCGCATCGACCGGCTTGAGTCGCGCGGGCTGGTCGCACGTGCCCCCGATCCCGCGGATCGCCGTGGTGTCATGGTGGGGCTTACCGACAAGGGCCGCAAACTCACCGACGCGGCGATCGAGGCCCGCCTGCACGCCGCCAACGAGCAATTGCGCGCACTGTCGGCGGCGGAACGTCGCACGGTTGCCGACGGCCTGAAGAAAGTGTTTCTCGCCGTCGCGCGCCGGGAGAGTGGCGCCTGAGCCCGCCACGACGGGCGGCGGGCGCCGCGCGGTGTTCAGCGGGCCTTGAGCAGGTCGCGAATTTCCCCGAGGAGTTTTTCTTCGGCACTCGGGCCGGGCGGCGGCGCCGGCGGCTGTTCCTTCTTCATGCGATTGATCGCGCGCACCAGCAGGAAGATCGCAAAGGCGACGATCACGAAATCGAGCATGGCATTCACGAAGCTGCCATACCGGATCACCGGTGCGCTGGCCGCCTCGGCCGCGGCGAGCGTCTCGTAATCCGTGCTGCTGAGATTGACGAACAGGCTGCTGAAATCGACCTTGCCGAGCAGCATGCCGATTGGTGGCATGATCACGTCGTTGACGAAAGATGTGACGATCTTGCCGAACGCGCCGCCGATGATGATGCCGACGGCGAGGTCCACCACGTTGCCTCGCATGGCAAATTCCCTGAACTCTTTCAGCACGGCACTGCCCCCTGGTTGGTGACGGAATCGGCGCGATGATGCAGGCGGCTTTTGCTGCGGGTCAAGCATGAGCGCCCGGATGGCACTCCCCGGCATGACGACCGCATGGGACTGCGCCGGACGGACCGGGGCGCCGGCAGCCGCGCAACGGCGTCTGCAGCGCGCGTTGTCTGCGCGATGCCGCGGGCGGACCGAACGGGGTTGACGATGCTCGCATGGTGGATTCTCGGCGCCTTCGCGCTCGGCCTGCTGGCACGGCAGATCGGGCTGCCGCCGCTCGTGGGTTTTCTCACCGCCGGTTTCCTCCTGAAAGGCTTCGGGTTCGAGTCGGTGCCGGAGATCGCCGAGATTGGCGAGGTCGGCGTGTGGCTGCTGCTGTTCACGGTCGGCCTGAAGCTGCGCTTGCGCAGTCTCATCCGGCCGGAGGTCTGGGGGACCGCGGTGTTGCACCTTCTGGTGAGCGGTGGCATCGCTGCGTTGCTGGTGCGCACGCAGGTGGACCTGTCCTGGACGGCGGCCTGGATGCTGGGTGCCGCGTTCGCCTTTTCGAGCACCGTATTCGCCGCGATCGTGCTCGAGCCGCGCCGTGAGCTGCGGGCCTTCCACGGTCGCGTCGCCATCGGCATCCTCATCCTGCAGGACCTGGTGGCGGTCATGGTGCTGGCCGCCGGGGAGCACGTCACGCCTTCGCCCTGGGCGTTGATGCTCCTGGTATTGCCGCTTGCCAGGGTGCTGCTCGACCGGCTGGTGAGCATCACCGGTCACGGCGAGTTGCTGCCGTTGCTCGGTGTGCTGCTCGCGGTTGCGGCGGGCGGTTACGGGTTCCGGGCGCTCGGCCTGAGCGCGGAACTCGGTTCGCTGGTCCTCGGCGCCATGCTTGCAGGCAATCAGCGGGCGGGCGAGCTCGGCAATGCCCTGTGGGGCATGAAGGAGCTGTTCCTGGTCGGCTTCTTCGTCAGTGTCGGCCTGACTGCAACACCCACCCTCGAGACCGTTACTGGTGCCGCTGTCCTCATACTGGCGCTGCCGCTGAAGGTGCTGCTATTTTTCGTGCTGTTGCTCGGCATCGGGCTGCGGTCGCGCAGCAGTTTCCTCGCCTCGCTGAGTCTCGCGAGCTACAGCGAGTTCGGGCTGATCGTGATGCAGATGGGTGTGCGCGGCGGGCTGCTCGAGCCGCAATGGATCACGGTGGCGGCGCTGGCCGTGGCCGGTTCCTTTATCGTCGCCGCACCGCTCAATCGCGCGGCGCACCGCCTCTACGCCGGCAGCGAGGGGTTCCTGCAGCGTTTCGAGCGCAGCCGCCGGCATCCGGACGACGAGCCGGTATCGGTCGGCAGCGCCGAGGTGCTGGTGGTCGGCATGGGGCGCGTCGGCAGCGGCGCCTATCGCTACCTCAAGGACCTCGGTCTGCATGTGGTGGGCATGGACAGCGACACGGCCAAGGTCGAGAAGCATCTGCAGGAGGGCTGGCGGGTCGTGTACGCGGACGCGGAGGACCCCGAGCTCTGGCACCGGCTGCGACTCGGGCGCGTGCGTGCCGTGATGCTGGCGCTTCCGGACCTCGAGGCCAAGATCATCGCCAGCCGCCAGTTGCGGGCACGTGGATTTCGCGGCTTGATCGCTGCGACCTACGTCTTCGACGAGGAGCGGGAGCCGGTCATTGCGGCGGGTTGCGACGTCGCCTACAACTACTTCAGCGAAGCGGGCACCGGATTCGCCGCGCATACCGCCGATGCGCTGACCCGGTCCGCCGTGGCACCGGGAACGCGTCGCGGCTGAGGCAGGGGCCGGCCGCAACGCGGCGCCAGGCGCCGTCAGCGGGCCTGAAATCCCGGTCGGATTCCGGCCGCGGTACGCGCCCTAGCCGGCGAAATACGCAGCGAGCGCGGCACCGGTATGCGAGCCGCGCGCGCGCGCCACGGTGGCCGGCGCGCCGGCCGCGACCACCCGGCCGCCACCCGTGCCGCCCTCGGGGCCGAGGTCGATGACATGGTCGGCCTGCGCGATCACGTCGAGGTTGTGTTCGATCACCAGCACGGTGTTGCCCGCGTCCACCAGCCGGTGCAGCACCGCGAGCAGCCGCTCCACGTCGGCCATGTGCAGGCCGACCGTAGGCTCGTCGAGCAGATACAGCGCCTGGCTGCTGCCGGGCTGGGCGCGGGCGAGTTCGGCGACGAGCTTCAGCCGCTGCGCTTCGCCGCCCGATAACGTCGGGCTCTGCTGTCCGAGCGTCAGGTAGCCGAGCCCGACGTCGTCGAGCAGTTGCAGCGTGTGGCGCAGCCGCGCGTGCGCGGCGAAGAATTCCGTGGCGGCGCTGATGCTCATGGCAAGAACGTCGCCGACGCTGCGATCGTGGTAGCGGACTTCCAGCGTCTCGGCGCCGAAACGCGCGCCATTGCAGGCTTCGCAGCCGACGTGCACGTCGGGCAGGAAACTCATCTCGATGCGTCGTGAGCCCTGTCCGTCGCAGACCTCGCAACGCCCGCCCGCCACGTTGAAGGAGAAGCGGCTCGCGGAGTAGCCGCGAATGCGTGCCTCGGGAAGCCGGGCGAAGATCCGTCGCACCTCGTCCCAGATGCCGACATAGGTGGCCGGGCAGGATCGCGGAGTCTTGCCGATCGGCGTCTGGTCTACCTCGAGTACCCGCCGGATCTGTTGCCAGCCGGCGATCTGCTCGCAGCCGCTGAGCGGGGCGCGGCGGCCGCCCTTCGTCAGCCGGCGGCGCAGGTTGCGGTAGAGCACGTGGCGCACCAGCGTGCTCTTGCCGCTGCCGCTCACGCCGGTGACGACGGTCAGGCGCCCGACCGGAACACCGACCTCGATCTGCCGCAGGTTATGCAGGTGCGCGCCGCGGACCACGATTTCGCCCGCAGCGGGCCGCTGTGCCCGCGTTGCGGCGCCACCGCGCGTCGTCGCGGCGAGGTAGCGTCCGGTGAGGGAGCGCGGCGAGCGCGCGAGCTCGGCCGCCGTGCCGATGGCGACGACTTCACCGCCGTGGGTGCCCGCACCAGGCCCGAGGTCCACGATGGTGTCGGCTGCGCGGATCGTGTCTTCGTCGTGTTCGACGACGAGCACGGTATTGCCGTGGTCGCGCAGTTTCATCAGCGTCTCGAGCAGGCGCTGGTTGTCGCGCGGGTGCAGGCCGATGGTGGGTTCATCGAGGATGTAGCAGACGCCACGCAGGTTCGAGCCGAGTTGCGCGGCGAGCCGGATGCGTTGGGTTTCGCCACCGGAGAGCGTGGTGGCGGCGCGGTCGAGCGCGAGGTAACCGAGTCCGACCTGTTGCAGGAACCTGAGGCGCGCGCCGGTCTCGCCGAGGGCGTCGCGGGCGATGGCGGCTTCCCGGCCTGCAAGCTGCAGCGTATCGAGGAAACCCGCGGCGCGATCCACCGGCAGCGCGGTGATGTCGGCGATGCTCTGTTCCCGGAAGCGGACGGCAAGCGCTTCCGGGCGCAGGCGCCGCCCTTCGCAGCTGGCGCAGGGCACGGCTTCGTCCGCCTGCGCCTGGGTCCAGACCGGCTCCTCGCCGGTCTGTTCGGCGTCGAACCCCGGCAGCTGCAGGCCCGTCCCGAAGCAGCCGCCGCACCAGCCGTGGCGGCTGTTGAAGGAGAACAGGCGCGGGTCGAGTTCGGGGAAGCTGCGCCCGCAGCCGGGGCAGGCGCGACGAATGGAGAACAGTTCCGCCTTGCCACCGTCGGCTGGCAGGACCTGCACGCTGCCTTTGCCGAACTCCAGCCCTTGCTGCAGCAGTTCGCGCGCCCTGGCCATCGCCCGTGGTGTCATCCGCAGCTGCCCGATGGGCAGCTCGATATCGTGTTCGATGAAACGGTCGAGTCGCGGCCAGCGGGCGGTGGGCGTCATCTCGCCGTCGACGCGCAGCTCGTCATAGCCACGTCGCGCGGCCCAGCGGGCGAGCTCGGTGTAGTAGCCCTTGCGGGCGATCACCAGCGGCGCGAGCACCTGCACGGTGCGGCCGCGGTGCTGGCGCATGAGGCGTGCGAGGATCGCCTCCGGGCTCTGCGGGGCGATGCGCACTTCGCATGCAGGGCAGTACTGCGTTCCGAGTCGGGCGAAGAGCAGACGCAGGAAGTGATAGACCTCCGTCATCGTTGCCACCGTGCTCTTGTGCCCGCCGCGGCTGGTGCGCTGCTCGATGGCGACCGTCGGCGGGATTCCGAAGATTGCGTCCACGTCGGGACGCGCGGCCGGTTGCACGAACTGCCGTGCGTAGGCGTTCAGCGACTCGAGGTAGCGGCGCTGGCCCTCGGCGAAGATGACGTCGAAGGCGAGCGTGCTCTTACCGCTGCCGCTGACTCCGGTGATCACGGTGAAGCGATCGCGCGGGATCGCGATGTCGATGTTCTTCAGGTTGTGTTCGCGGGCGTTGTGGATGCGGATGCTGTGGTCGTGCTCGACGGCCGGGGGTGCGGCGCGTTCCGGCTCGATGGCGCGGCCGGGAGCGGCGCCTGGCTTCCGGCGCAACGTGCGCCGGTGCGCCTTGAGGGCGCGGCCGGTGTGCGAGTCGGCCACCGCGGCGATCTCACGCGGCGTTCCCGCGGCGACGAGCCGCCCGCCTGCTTCGCCAGCCTCCGGTCCGAGATCGATCACCCAGTCGGCCGACCAGATCACGTCGAGGTTGTGCTCGACCACCACGAGCGAATGACCCTGGGCGAGCAGCGCGCGCAACGCGGTGAGCAGGCCGGCGATGTCGTGGAAGTGCAGGCCGGTCGTCGGTTCGTCGAGCAACAGCAGGTTGCGGGCGCCACCCGCGCGCGCGAGCTCCCCGGCGAGCTTCAACCGTTGCGCCTCGCCACCGGAGAGTGTCGTGACGGGCTGACCGAGACGCAGGTACTGCAGCCCGACGGCGCTGAGCGGTTGCAGTCCGCGCAGCACCTCCGGGTGGCCGGCAAAAAACGCCAGCGCCTCAGTGACGGTCATGTCGAGAACGTCGGCGATGGACTTGCCGGCACCGCCGGCGCCCGGGAGCTGCACCTCGAGGACGTCGGAGCGGAACCGGCGCCCGTCGCAATCGGGGCAGCGCAGGTACACGTCGCTCAGGAACTGCATCTCGACATGCTCGAAGCCGTTGCCGCCGCAGCCGGGGCAGCGTCCGTCGCCGGAATTGAAGCTGAAGGTGCCGGTGGTGTAGCCGCGCACCTGCGCGGCCGGGAGGTCCGCGAACGCCTTGCGGATCGGCGGCAACGCGCCGACGTAGCTGGCAGGGTTCGCGCGGGTGGTGCGGCCGAGCGGCGACTGGTCCACGAGGATGATCTCATTCACGTGCTCGTGGCCGCGGATCTCGCGGTGCAGGCCGGGTGCCTCGCTGGCCTCGCCCTTGAGCTTGCGCAGCGCCGGGTACAGGACGTCCTCGATTAGCGTGGACTTGCCGGAGCCGCTGACGCCGGTGACGCACACCAGCCGCTGCAGGGGAATGCGCAGGTCGAGGTCCTTCAGGTTGTGGGCGCTCGCGCCGAGCACCTCGAGCCAGAATCCGTCCGGATCGGGCGGACGGCCGCGGCCGGACGTGTTCGCGCTGACCAGCCGCTCGCCGCGCAGGTACTCGCCGGTCAATGTGCGGCCGCGTGCGGCCAGCGCCTGCGGCGTGCCGCAGAAGGTCACGCGCCCGCCGGCCGTTCCGGGCCCCGGCCCCATGTCGAGGATGCGATCTGCCGCCGCCATGACCGCGGCGTCGTGTTCGACGACGAGCAGCGAATTGCCGGCGTCGCGCAGTTTGCGCAGCACGGCGATGACCCGGCCCATGTCGCGGGCATGCAGGCCGACGCTCGGCTCGTCGAGGACGAACAGCGTGTTGACCAGTGAGGTTCCGAGTGCCGTGGTGAGATTGATCCGCTGCACCTCGCCGCCGGAGAGCGTGCGCGATTGCCGGTCGAGCGTGAGGTAGCCGAGGCCGACTGCGACGAGGTAACCGAGGCGGCTGCGTATCTCCGCGAGCAGGAGATCCGCCGCTTCGTCGAGCGGCGCGGGCAGCCGCAGCCGCGTGAAGAACTGCTGGCAGCGCTCGATCGGCAGCAGCATGAGGTCGTGCAGGTGCAGGCCCGGCAATTCGGCCAGGACCGCGTCGGTGCAGGTCATGCTGGCGGGGCGGAACCTGCCATTCGCGGGCAGGACCGCGGCGGCGTCCGCCTGCGTGCCCACCCGCCAGAGCAGTGAGTCGGGCTTCAGTCGGGCGCCGTGACAGCTTGCGCACTGCGTGTAGGCCCGGTAGCGGGCGAGCAGCACACGCACGTGCATCTTGTAGGCCTTGGTCTCGAGCCAGTCGAAGAAGCGGCGCACGCCGTACCACTTGCCGTCCGCGAGACGGCCCTCGCCCTCGATGACCCAGTGGCGCTCGGCGGCCGTGAGTTCACGCCACGGCGTCTGCGTGGGGATGCCGCGACGGCGCGCGAACCGCAGCAGGTCTGACTGGCACTCCTGGTAGCTCTTGCTCTGGAACGGCTTGATGGCGCCGGTGGACAGGCTGCGCTCGGTGTCCGGGATGACCAGGCCGTAGTCGATGCCCATGGTGCGGCCGAAGCCACGGCAGGCTTCGCAGGCACCGACCGGCGAGTTGAACGAGAACGCGCCCGGGCCGGCTGCGTGGTAGTGAATATCGCAGGGAGCGCAATGCAGATCGGCGGAGAAGGGCAGCGGCGCGGCGGGTTCGCCCTCGGCCAGCGGGTACACCCGCAGGTGGCCCCGCCCGAGCGCGAAGCCCTGTTCCAGCGACTCGACGAGACGGCTGCGCTCGGCGGGTATGAGCCGTACGCGGTCCTGCACGACCTCGAGCCGGTCGCCGTCTTCGCGGTGGATTCGCGTGTAGCCCTGGCGGGCGAGTAGCTGCAGCACCTCGTCCTTCTGGAAATTCTCCGGCACCCGGACCGGAAAGGTGACGAGCAGCCGTGTCTCCGCCGGTAGCCGCCCGGCGAGTTCCGCCAGCACCGTTGCGGGGGTGTCGCGTTGCACCGCGCGGCCGCAGTTGCGGCAGTACAGCCGCGCCGCCCGGGCGAACAGGAGCTTCAGGTGGTCGGCGAGTTCCGTCATGGTGCCGACCGTCGAGCGCGAGGTGCGCACCGGGTTGGTCTGGTCGATGGCAATGGCGGGCGGAATGCCGTCGATACGATCGGCGGCGGGCTTGTCCATGCGGTCGAGGAACTGCCGCGCGTAGGGCGAGAAGGTCTCGACGTAACGGCGCTGGCCCTCCGCGTACACCGTGTCGAACGCGAGGGAGGACTTGCCCGAGCCGCTGACGCCCGTCACGACGATGATCTCGCCGAGCGGCAGGTCCACATCGATGTCGCGCAGATTGTTCTGCCGCGCGCCGCGGATGACGATCTGCCCGGCGGTGGGCGGCTGGCGGCGCAGTCGGGTTCGGCGTGTTGCGGGCATGCGTTCTCTGCGGGCGGAATCCTCCGATATTACGGATGCAGTGGGTTCATTTATAGGTTCTTCGCCGATCTGCGGGAATGCAGCGGCTCGCTGGTGGACGATGCGGTGGTCGTGCCCCCGGCGCGTGCCGCTCCTCGCACGTCCATGTGCTCGTCGCTATGAGTTGCGCCGGTTGCTGCCCTCCTGGCAACCGGCTCCACACATGCCCGCGCCGGGGCCGTGACCACCGCTGCATCCGCCTCGCCAGGGGCGATGTGTCGCACGACGACCGGGGTGTGGATCCGGATGCCAGGGTGGTGCGACTCCGCCCGTCTCCGGGCCGAGCCCATCAGCCGGCTGGCCGAGCAGGCGTAGCGAGCAAGGCCAAGCTCGCAGAGGCAGCGGCAGGGATGCCGCTGCTGC
>WYBE01000045.1 GCA_011526045.1 Nevskiales bacterium
ATGCAATACGACTTAGGGTTCTTCGATCACGAGACCGAGCGCATCACCAGCGCCGAAAATCCTTTCGGTGCTAAAGTGTTACCTATGTGCCCGGAATAATCCGTTACCGATGTGCTCGGAACGGACCTGAGGAAGTTGGTAGCGGGGGCTCGATTTGGCGACTATTTGCTGGAGTTGCCGCGTAGCGGGTAAGCGGAAAACCGCCTCCCCTCCAGCACCCCGGCCAGCCCCTCGGCCGTCTCCGCGTCCGTCCTCGAGAGCAGCATGATCCCGGCCCCGATCAGCGCCAGGGCGAGCACGTCGTCGGGGGCGTCGCTCTCGCCGACCAGCTCGAGCAGGTGGCGGGTGAGCTGCATGGCATGGTCGGGCTTGTCCATCCCTGTGATCGTGCTGGCCGTCCCCGTTCACGTCCTGTTGGGTTTCTTGTGCGAACGTGGAGAAAGTCGCCTATAGATCGGGGTCGTCCACGGCTGAGATAGTCCAAGTGGAAGTGTAACGATCCTTCATTCGCTCGGGCTTGAACTTCTCGGGCCGGTGCCCGTGTTTCTCAATATAGACCTTTCGCGCCAATCGTCGGAATCGCGGCTGCAGTTGCTTCAGCCAATCAACAAAAAGCATATCGCCCTTTAGCTGATTGCACTCACGACAGCAATAGACGGTGTTTCTGGCCGCAATGTATGGGTCGCGATCGTCATCGTACTGGCCCTCGTACTCATCGAAACCACCGCCCCATATCAGCGGGTCCATATGGTCGCGTTCGACAAGATGCTTGGTCGAGCCGTCGGATAGGCGCTCGTAGGTGCATCGGAATTTTTTTCCACAGTAAAGGCAGTAATCTCGACCATCCAGCAATTCCAGCAGGGATTGAAACTGCCTCGCCTCAAAACAAGCACGGCAATATTTGCCTCGGGGGTTATCCGCGCCGGCTAAGTCAACGAACTCAGTCAGAGGCTTGATCTTTTTACACTCAGGACAGGCCTTTTTTATTTTCTTCATCGTCAGGTCAGAATAGGTTTTTGAGGTGAATTGCACGAAAAGCCTACCCCAAATGGGCGAACCCATAATGGGTAGGTAAAGTCCACCGCCCGGAGTGCCAGCGGCGGGCGTAACATTGGCCCGAACAACAAGGGGAAGGGCCGGCCATGCGCCAACGAATCCTCGGGACAATCCTGCTTTGCCTGCTTACTGCATCCTCGAACGCTGCCTTACTGGGACGCGCGCCGCTCACGTCAGGCGGGACCGACTATCAGGCGTACTACGACACGGTGCTGAATATTACCTGGACGGCCGACGCAAACCTGGCCGCGACGGAATCTTTCGGACTGCCGCGCAACGTCGGATATCCGGATATAAACGGCAACAATCCAATCGTCACCGGTGAGCTCGGGCCGGACGGTGAAATGAGCTGGTACACAGCGGTAATTTGGGTTGGCGCCATGAACAGCGCCAGTTACCTAGGTCAGACTGGTTGGCGATTGCCGACGATCCATCCACTTGATGGCGTAGCACTCAACTCAACCGGTTCCAATACCGGCCAATCCGATAACGGCCGCAACGTCAGTGCGCCCGGAACGATCTATGCAGGCAGCACCGCCCACGAAATGGCGAATCTGTACTACAACACGCTCATCGGTAATGTCGCAGGTTATTTCCCGGTCGGAGAAGAATATGGCGGCCAGTGCGTGACGTTCCCGGCGAATGGTGGCGATCCCGACCTAATCCCCGCTTGCTTACAGAACACCGGTCCGTTCGCCAACCTGCTACCCACGATCTATTGGGAAGGTCTGCCGGCAAACGATTGGGACGCGTGGGGGTTCGACTGGCGGGAAGGCTACCAGGGCACCTTCTACAAAGCGTCAACTGTGGCAGATGCGGTGCCAAATCTCGACGTCCGCTGGATGCGGGCATGGGCCGTCATCGACGGTGACCCGCTGATTTCCACCGTGCCGGTGCCGGCAGCGGCGTGGCTCTTCGGCGGCGCGCTCGGGGCGTTGGGTTTGTTACGGCGCGGTCGGTAGTCATGTCTTGGCTGCCATTGCGCGCCGGATTCTTGATTTCTCTCACTCTTGTGGCCGGCTGTGCGGCAAAGCCGCAACAGGTCGATTTCGTGCCAGCAGTAGAAGTTACGCGACTGGTGGATGGTGAAGGCGCCGCGGTTGCAGTAAAGGTTGTGGACGAGCGCCCATCGCAAATGTTAGGACGGCGCGGATCAGGAGTGTCGGTTAATGCGGGGGAAATTACAGCGCGGCAGGAGCTAAGCGAGGTCGTAAGGGAAGCCTTTAGCTCTGCTCTTGGACAGAGCGAATTATCTCCGGTGGAGTACGATGACAAGGCCACCCGACGAGTTACCCTTACGATCATTGCGTTTGAATACACCACTACCACTGATTGGGATGTCGGCGTTTACGTGAGAGGGGCAATTAAGGCTACTGCGACGCGGGACGCGGACTCGTATGAAGGAATCTACCGCGTTGAAACTGAAAAGCACTTCTTCTTCGAGCCTTCTGAAAATGATAATCAATCGATGATCAACGAGGCCCTAAACGAACTCTTGAGCAAATTGGTCGCCGATAAGGGGCTTTTTCTTTTTCTGGCCGGCATGGTGAACGCTGACTCGTGATCATGACTGTCGGAGAGGGCAGCATTAGCCACTTCGCGGCAACGTGGCGCACGCTGGCGTCCACATCGAATCCTCGCGGCCGCTGGTCGCTCTGGTAGCTGAAGGTTTCATCAAGCCGCGAGAGCAGATGCGGGGGTGGGCGTTTGTTTTTCTGGATGCCGCCGGGCATCAGTCGTCGTCAAACGGATTGGGTTCCGGTTTCGGCTGCACTCTGAGCCGTGGCCGGCTGCACGGGGTTAACCCCAGTTCGGCACCATAGCGCAGCGCCAATGCCGCATGGCGCGCCAGCGCACGCGACGCAGCGGATTCCTTCACGCCACTGTCATCGGCCATCAGCGCACCATCCCGCGCCAGGTATTCCCGGCACTGGCGCACCAGGTCGCAGGCGACGACGAAGGCCGCCAGCGTTTCCCGATCCGTTGCGAGCAGCGCGCCTTCCGGCGCCGCTTCGACGTAGTACCGCCACAGCTCGAGCTGCGCCTCAGTCAGCCCCGGCGGCGGCCCGGCGAGCGGCTGAACGTCGCCCGGTTTCTGCACCAGTTGGCCGGCGTGGCGGTCCCGGCGATAGGTGCCGCGGATCAGGTGCACGTTGACTGGCAGTTGCTTACGGCCGCGCATTATCGGAATCGCTCAGAAGTGACCGGATGAAATTGGGACTCGGCGCGTCGGTCTATAAAAAACGGCGAAAGTCTGCGAGCCGTGAAAGGAGCGCGGACGCTGCCGGACAGGAGACGGCCGACAGCGCCCGCGTCTCGTGCATGAGGGTGATCGTGCACCGTCATGCCCTGCCTGCACGCTCTCAACCATGACGCGCAGGCAAACCCATCATCACGCTGCTGCACACTTGCCGGCCTTCACGGCATCGTTATCCACCACGGCACCGCCCACCCGCTGGCGGACGTGCAGCTTGACGAAGCCCGGCGCGGTGTACGGATCAGCGGTGAACTTGTACGGCCGCTGAACGATGTGATAGCCGGCGTCGAAGTCACCGAACAGGATCGGCAGGTTGTTCTGCCCCACGGCGGCGAGTTCGTCGCACAGATACACCGGATAGCCGAGCAGCGTCGGCGGCTGTCCCATCGAAAGCCCCGGCTGCCAGAGGTACGCGCCGTAGTTGTCCTTCATCTTGCGGACGAAGGCCGCGGTCGTGCGGCGCATGACCCAGACAGCGCGCGAGTGATATCCGGTCTTGAGACCGTAGACCACATCGGCCAGAGCATCGGCCTGAATGCCATCCGAGGGTGAACTGCCCGGATCGAGCGCGATGTATTCCAGCTTCGGGTAAGCCCGCAGCGGGGACGCATCATCGTCCGTTGCAACCGGGGCGTTGTAGAGCATCCCGGTCGGCTTCTTCGTGCCGTCGCCGCTGACGATGGCGGTGGACTCTGCGACGTTGAACTCGTCGGCAATCTGCCGGGAGAGGAACTGTTGCAGGTTGAACCGCGAGTCGTCGAGCACCCACTCGGTGATGGCCGGATATGCGTACAGATCGCCGTGGGTGAACGTCGGCTTGACGAATACCGGCGTGTTGGTGGCGCTGCGGCTGTCCTGTTCACCGGCCCACCCGGACGTGGTGCCGCCGATGCTCACGGGCTGCGTGTAGTCCCCGAGGCTGGTGCTGACGTTCACGACGCGGCAGATCATCCGCCACGGTGAGAGCTCGCGGCGCTTGGCCTCGATCGCTGCCGCCAGTTGCTCCGGCACGGTGTACCCGCCCTCGGCATCCGTCAGGCTCATGGCCTTGTACTCCATCGGGCAGGCATCGAGCATGGCCTTGTAGGCGCCTTCGTCGCGGCAACCGCCCTTCAGGAAGCGGCGAAAGGTTGTGTCCTGAGCCTTGGCCGCGTAGGCGTCACTGCGGCCACCGCCACCGCGGCCGGCGTCGAGCTCGGCCTCCAGATGATTGATGCGGCCGTCGGCATCGTCGAGCCGCTGGTGGATGCCCTTGATGCCGGCGACGGCCTCGCGCGCCAGGTCAAGAACGGCCTTGTTTTCGCCCGCGTCGTCGCGGGATCGGTTGGAACTGGTAGTCATCGGATGAACCTCATGATCGGTTGAAACTGAAACCTCCTATGCGTTACCGATCATCGAAAGCCGGCTGCATCCCGCAGCGGTGGCGCGGCCCGCAACATCACGCAGCGGGCGAATCGGCGTGGCGTCACTGCATCACGCAGCTCGGCCACGGGATCAGGCTAGAACCGCTGCGAAAAAACTTACAAGTCGCCGGACGCTAATTCTCAACCGGCCGGGGTGGCAGC
Source organism: Nevskiales bacterium (assembly GCA_011526045.1). Lineage (GTDB taxonomy): Bacteria > Pseudomonadota > Gammaproteobacteria > Steroidobacterales > QUBU01. The sequence goes on from WYBE01000045.1 coordinate 4,879, forward strand.
CGGTCGGCTGCATCGGCCATCTGCCGCAGCGTCGCGGCGACGTGCTCAGGCGCCACCAGGTCGCGCAGGATGTTTGCGCCGCAGCCGATCATGGAAATGGCCACGGATGCCGGGTCCGAGCCATTGCGAATGATCGCGTTTGCGGTAATGAGCAGATCGCGGGCGAGCAAGTCCCTTTGCTCGCGGGTGGCGTCGAGGTGCTCTTGCAGTTTCTTGGCATCGTCGAACATCGGTCGGTCCTCTACATGGCGAGCAGGAACAGCAGCAGCAGGGCGGCCAGCAGGATCAGGCCGAGGCGGTCGTCGTCGGTCACCGCGACACCTCGCGGGCGAGCCCGGCAGCGTAGCGGGTCAGGTCCAGGTCAGGGTCGGCCAGGTCGGCGGCCGTCAGGTTGGCCTTGAGCAGTTCCGGATCGATTCCGGCAGCACTGGCTGCCATTTGGATGCGGCTGGCGCCCTTCGATTCCTGCGTTGCGGCGTCATGCGTGCCATGTGTGCCAACCTTTAAAGACTGGCGCGCATGGCACACATGGGGTTTCGTGGCACCCATGGACCAGAAGTAGGCTGCGTCCCTGCCGAACCCGTCGCGGCGTTTCTGCACTCCGGCATCCGTCGCAGCACGCTGGACGGTTCGCCACGACAGTCCGGCCTGTTCGGCCTTGCGTTTCACATCGCCGGACTTCATCGGCCCGGCCGCGAGCAGATCGGTGAGAAAGTCGGCAGCCTCGCTTCGTTCGCTGCGAGCCTCGGTGTCGTCCTCGGCCACGGCCAGCAGTTCACGGGCGCTCCCCTGCACGGCTTCGCCGAACACGACGGCAGATGCGGATAGGTCTGCGTGGCCCGGCACCACCATCTGCCGCAAGTCATACTCAAACCCGCCGGAGTCCGGGCCAAGGTTCGACTTCGCCCGGCACAGAATCCGCCCGCCGCCTTTTTCGTCGGGCAGCTTGGCGGTTGCCAGTACCAGCCGCGCCAGCGCACCGAAGGCAACCGAACCCGTTACACGTTCCACCGTTTCACGACCCGCCGTGCCCTTTGAGAAATGCGATATGCCGAGAACCGCGCAGCCTTCGGCTTCGGCCAAGTTCACCAGCGGTTGCAGGGCGCGGCGCGTCTCACCGTTCTTATGCGAGTCACCAGCAACAGCCGACACGATAGGGTCAACGATCAGCAGCGCCGGCCGAATTGCCGCGCGACGGATGGCTATTTGCAGTTGGTCAATGTCCGTCGCGGGATCGAACGGGCGCGGGCCATCATCGTCTTGGGCGCTGGCGACGAAGTGAACCCGGCTCAGGTCCGCGCCCATCGCCAGCAGGCGCGGCACCAGCGTTTTCGCTATTGCGTCCTCGCCGGACCATTCCAGTACGTGACCAGCGGGCGCCCGCGTGCCGTCCGGCCAGCGTCCGCCGGCTGATACCGTCGCAGCGAAAGCCAGCGCCAGCGTTGTCTTGCCCGTGCCGGGTGCGCCCGCAAGAATCTGTAGGGAGTCGCACGCCAGCCAGTCACGCCACAGCCAGCGCACGGGTTCGGGTTTCACGCTGGCAGCGTTTACCAGCCCGGCGCCCCTGCCGCGCATGATTTCGTCGAGCCGTCGCTCTGCCGCTTCATTCGCTGCCTTCGACGCGGCCACGGATTCGCGGGCCTCGGCGATTTCCTCATCGGTCAACGATGCGGCGATCACGATCGCGACCCCTCGATCAACGCCGTCATGCGCTTCTGGCAGATCGCCAGACGGGTCCAGCTCCAGCACTGGCGGCAGGTGCGGTGCCAGGACCGGGCCGGAACGAACGAGTACCCGCAGCACTGACACTCCCGCCGTCGGAGTGAGAAACGCAGGATGTAGGCGTTCACGCCGCTATCCCTTCCCGGATGGTCTCCCCGACCAGAATACGCGCTGATTTGCGTACCCCGTCAGGAACGGTAGCGGGTCCGGGGCGCTTCCAGAATCCGTCCGCGCCGAGTTCGAGTCCGACATCTGCAGGCGGGACGCACTGCCCGCCCCGTCGGTGTCGGTCGAAGTTTGCGACGGTAGAGAAAAACTGATCGCAGCCCCTGCAAAGGCACCTGTTGCTGCCGGGGGTAAGTTGCGGTCTATTTCGTCTGGTCGGGATCGCGGGTAAGATAGTGTCCTTCAAGGTCGTCTCCTAAAGCCGCTGCATCCTTGGCCGGGTTGGCGGCTTTTTCTTTGGTTTCGGTTTCACTCCGAATCTGGCGCACAACGGCCGCGACGACCACGTCGATGAGCTCGTCGTATTGCGCCAGGGTTGGTTTCATGCGCGACGGCGGCCCCGGTTGGCGAGGCGCTGCGCGAGAATTTCCCGAACCTGCTTTGCGGTTCCCGGCCGGTACAGGCGGGTTCCGTTAGAGGCGGTTCTGCTCTCGATCAGGCCGAGCGCGGTGTAGAGGCGCACTGTCGCAGCCGTCGTGTTGGCCTTGCGTGCCAGCGCCCCCGTGGTGTCCGAAAAGTCGTCGGTTTCTTGCATGGTTTCTCCGGTTTCCGGGAACTATCCCGAACATAGGCATACTGATATGGCGTTGTCACGTTATTGGATGCTAAAATCCATAACGTCACTATGAAAAGACGGCCCGACTCTCAATTCGGCGTGACACTGGACGAGCTGGTCGGCCGGCTTGCCGCTGCGGCCAATACCTCCCGGCTGGTGGCATGGGATCGGCTCGCCGCCGATCTCGGGACCGTCGAGCCGCTGACCGAGCGGCAGCACTGCGAAGGCCTGCTTGAGCTCGCCAACGGGACGCCCATCACCGGAAAGCGGTGGAACGCGCTGGTAGGAGCGCCGGTTCAGGTCGGGGCGGATTCCCGATCCTTCACCCTGCCGGCCGAATTGCGGCAATGGCTCGTGACTCAGCTCGAAACGATCCACAGCGGGAAGGGCCGGACGATTGCCCCGGCGATCACCGCGACGGCCAGTCGGCGGGTCGTGCAGGCGCCGGTGTGGCATGTCACACCACGCGGACGGATCGAGAATCGCCACCGCATCGTCGCCCAGGACGTTACGGGTGCGCTGGCCTTCGGGCTGGTGTTGCTACTCGATCCGGGGCGCGACCTCGGTGCGTTGTTATGCCGCTGCCGGTTTACCGAGTGCGGCAAGTTCTTTATGACCACACGACGCAGCAGCAGGGGCCGGATGCGGCGTCTGTATTGCTGCGCGGATCACGTCGAGGCCGGGATGCGGGAAGAAGCCACCCGGCGAATGCAGCGATGGCGCAAAAGCAGGAGACAGCGATGAGAGCAGCAGCTTACGCACGGTACAGCTCGGACAAGCAAAGTGAGTCGAGCATTGAGGATCAGCTCCGCGTCGTCGCGCGACTGGCGGAGCGGCACGGGTTCGAGATCGCCGAGACGTTCACCGATGCCGCGATCTCCGGCGGCACCAGCGCCCGGCCCGGCTATCAGGCCTTGCTGACAGCGGTCCGCCGTGGGCGCTTCCACGTGATTCTCGCCGAGGACTGCTCGAGGCTGTGGCGCAATCTCTCGGAGCAGGCAACGCGCCTTGCCGAGCTGCGCGACCTCGGGGTCCACGTCATCAGCCACGATCTCGATACCCGGCATGAGGCCTCCGCCATCATGGGCGCGGTGCTCGGCGCCACGTCAGAGCACTATCGCGCCGAGATCGCCCGCAGGACGCGCCGAGGCCTCGAGGGCATTGCCCGCGCTGGCCGCAGCGCCGGCGGGCGGGCATTCGGCTACATCGCCGCCACGGACTCCCCCACCGGGCAACGCGAGATTGATCCCGAACAGGCCGCTGTGGTGCGTCGCGTTTTCGAGATGTACGCAGCGGGGATGAGTCCCAAGAGCATCGCCGCCACGCTGAACGATGAGGGCGTCCCCTCCCCCGGCAGCGGCTGGCGACGAGAGCAGCGCCGGCGTCGCGGGTGGATGGTTTCGACCATCGCCGGCAGCCGCGAACGTGGCCTCGGGCTACTCAACAACGAGTTGTATCGCGGCGTCACCATCTGGAACCGCTCCCGGTGGGTTCGCAGTGCGCTGGACGGCAAGAAACGCCGCCAGGTGATGAACCCACCCTCCGAATGGGTCCACCATCACGATGAACGTCTGCGGATCGTCACTGACGATCTATGGAACCGGGTCAAAGCGCGACAGGATGCACGCACGGAGCAAGTCGGCAAGGCTGTGAAACAGGGCATGAGCCGCCACCGCGCCAGCCACCAGCGCGGCGCGACCAAGTATCTGTTCAGCGGCCTGCTCAAGTGCGGAACCTGCGGCGCGGGTTTTGTCATGGCAGATCGTCGGCACTATGCCTGCGCGAGTCGGATCGGGGGCGGGGCGGCCGCGTGCAGCAATGATGCGAGGGTGAACCGCAGCATCGTCGAGGCGGGATTGCTCGCGGGGATCAAGCGCGACGTACTGCGCCCCGAGTTGCTGGCAGAGATCCAGCGACGGGTGCGGAAAGTCCTCGCTGCCGGTGAGAATCAGCCCGGACCGGAGAAGCGGATCGCCGCCTTGAGGGCAGAGATCGCTAACCTAACGGATGCCATCGCCAGCGGTGTGCTCAAGGCCTCCCCTGCTATCGCCGAGCGACTGGCCGCAGCCGAGGCGGAACTCGCCCGACTGTCTGCTCCCCGCCCTGCCCCGGTGCCGGTGTCGGCCATCATGCCCCGCCTCGCGGATCGCTGCCGGCGGCTCGTCGAGCAGTTGGAGTCCGCCCCGCTCGATGTCGAGCGCGCCCGCTACGCCATCGAGAACCTTCTCGGCGGTCCGATCATCGTGGAGACGACCGAGACGCAGATCCGGTTCGCCAACGAAAAAGGCCGCATTGAAGCGGCCTTTTTGCGTGCTGCGGGTCTATCGGAGTCGCAGCAAAAAGACGTGGTAGCGGGGGCAGGATTTGAACCTGCGACCTTCGGGTTATGAGCCCGACGAGCTGCCAGACTGCTCCACCCCGCACCAGCAGGCCGCGAATGTTAGCCGTTCTGCCCGACCATCGCAACGACGCGCTGGCAGGCCGTTTACTCAGGTGATGGCTGGATTCAGCCGATCGCCCTGGCGCAAAGATCCATCAGCGCCCCCGGAAACACTCCGAGCGCCAGGACAACGAGACCGTTCACGCTGAGAAGCACCCGCAGGTCGAACGCCGACTGCAGCGGTGCCTTTGACGTGCCCTCCTCGAAATACATCAGCCAGATGACGCGCAGGTAATAGAACGCTCCGATTACCGAGAAAAAGACTCCGGCCAGGGCCAGCCAGACATGGCCGCCTTCGAGGAGCGCCGACAGCACCCACCACTTCGCGTAAAAGCCGACCAGCGGTGGCACTCCGATCATGCTGATCATGACGAGCAGCATCATGGCGGCGAACCACGGACTGCGCCTGTTCAGCCCACGCAGGTCGTCGAGTTCACTTGCTTCCAGCCCGTCGTTCGTGAGGAGTATCACGATGCCGAAGGCGGCTGCCGTCATGATGATGTAGATGATGGTGTAATACAGCGCCGCCTCGACGCCACCATCGCCACCGGCCATCAGTCCGAGCAGGATAAAGCCGACGTGGGCAATGGTCGAATAGGCCAGCATCCTCTTGAAGTTCGTCTGCACGATAGCGACGAGATTACCGAGCGCCAGCGAAAGCACAGCGATTACCGCGAGCATGTTCTGCCAGTCCGCAGCCAGCCCGCCCAGCGCTTCCACAAGTACACGAAGTGCCAGCGCGAATGCGCCGATCTTGGGAGCCGTTGCCACGAACAACGTCGCGCTGGCGGGCGCTCCCTGGTAGACGTCGGGCAGCCACATGTGAAATGGAACTGCACCGAATTTGAAGGTCACACCCACCAGTATGAATGCCAGCCCGGCCAAAACGCCGAACCCACCGCCGGACGCGCCCAGTGTGGCAGCCACCTCGGTAAAACCAATGGCTCCGGTTGCGGCATACACGAGCGCTACGCCATAGAGGAAGCAGCCCGATCCGATAGCCCCCAAGACGAAGTACTTCATGGCGGCTTCCGCACCGAGTGGCGCATCGCGCTCGCTCGCCACCATCGCATAGAGCGCCAGCGCAAGCGTCTCGAGCCCGAGATACATCGTGAGGAAACTCGCGGCCGATGCCATGACCATAATGCCCAGCAATGCAAACAGGCCGAGCAGGTAGAAATCGCTCTGCGGGAGACGGCGGGCCTGCAGAAACGAACGGGCGTATACGAACACGACACCGACCACCGCGAGCGCGAAAAGCTTCAGGACCCGCGCGACCGGATCCATCAGGAAAGCCCCGCCGGGAGTCCGCGGGGACTCACCCCAGGCCGTGGTCTCGACCGCTGCCGCGGCCGCAAGCAACGTAGCCATTGCCAGCAGGTATGGCATCTCGCGGAAGCGCTTACCGCTGAACAACCCCGCCAGCAGAACGACGCAGATTCCCGTTCCGACGACGATTTCCGGGAGAGCAGCACCAACAAAGCCGGCAAGAGCGATATTCATAGTTTCGACTGCGTGATGTGGCTGGCCAGGTTATCCACCGACGCAGACATCACGTCCACCAGCGGTGCCGGAAACAGGCCGAGACCGAGCACACCCACCGCTATGGCGCCAAGCACAATGAATTCGCGCGGGTTGAGATCGCGCATTCCAGCCACTCCCTCGTTGGCAACAGGCCCGAAAACAACCCGCTTCACCAGCCAGAGGGTATAGGCGGCACCGGTGATCAGAGTCGTGGCGGCCACGAGCGCATACCAGAAATCAGCCTGGAAGCTGGCCAGCACGACGAGAAACTCGCCGACAAAACCGGAGGTCCCCGGCAAACCTGCGTTGGCAAACCCAAACAGCACCATGAAGACCGCAAATCGGGGCATCGTGTTGACCACCCCGCCGTAATCGGCAATCTGGCGGCTGTGCAACCGGTCGTACAGCACGCCCACGCAGAGGAACAACGCACCGGAAACAAAGCCGTGCGAGATCATCTGCACCATGCCTCCGGTGATGCCCATTGCGATACCGGGAAGATCTCCGGTACGCGCGAGGATTCCCCACGCGAGGAAAAAGCCCAGCGTGACGAATCCCATGTGCGCGATCGACGAGTACGCGATGAGCTTCTTCATGTCCTGCTGCACGAGAGCTACCATGCCGATGTAGACGACAGCCACCAGGGACAGGACGATCATCAGAAATGCGAGCGAACCTGCTGCGTCTGGGGTAATGGGCAGGCTGAAGCGTACGAAGCCGTAGCCGCCCATCTTCAGCAGCACCGCAGCCAGGATGACGGAACCGCCGGTGGGTGCCTCCACGTGTGCATCTGGCAGCCAGGTGTGAACAGGCCACATGGGCACCTTGACCGCGAAAGCGACAAGAAACGCGAGGAAAATGAGCAACTGCTCGGTTTGACCAAGCGGCAGGGCGTGGAAGTCCAGAATGCTGTAGCTGCCCGATTTCAGGTACAGGTAAATCAGCGCGACCAGCATGAGGACCGAACCGAGGAAGGTATACAGGAAGAACTTCACCGTCGCGTATACCCGGCGCTCACCACCCCACACCCCGATGATGATGAACATCGGGACGAGCATTGCCTCCCAGAACACGTAGAAGAGCAGCGCGTCCAGCGCGGCGAAGACGCCGATCATGAGTCCTTCGAGGAACAGAAACGAAGCGAAATACTGTGCCGGGCGGATCTTTATGGTTTCCCATCCCGCGATGACGACCAGCGGTGTCAGGAATGTCGTCAGCAAGATCAATGGCATGGAGAGCCCATCGATCCCCAGAAAATACTCGACACGGAACGCCTCGATCCAGGGCAACCGCTCGACAAACTGCATCTGCCAGGTCGTACGGTCGAACTGCGTGAACAGCGGCACACTGAGCAGGAAGGTCACGACCGAGACCCCCAATGCCAGCCAGCGATCCAGTCGCAGGCCGGTCCCGTCGGCCCGCCCGTTGCCGACAGCGAGCACGAGCAAGCCGCCCGCAATCGGCAGCCAGATCAATGCACTCAGTATCCCCACAATGCCCCTTTCAACACACAGAAAAACTCATGCCGCGACCAGAATCCAGCCGAGCAGCACCGACAATCCGATGATCATCGCGAACGCATAGTGATAGAGGTAGCCGCTCTGAACGCGCCGGATCACGGACGAGAACCATGCGACCAGTCGTGCCGAACCATTCACCGCCGCCCCATCGATGATCACCACATCCCCAACCCGCCAGAACATCTGCCCCATTCCGCGGTAGCCGCGTGCGATGATCTTCTCGTTGAGATCATCCAGGAAATACTTGTTCGTCAGCAGCGTGTACAAGGGCATCAGGCGCTGTCTAAGTCGTTCAGGCAGCCTTGGATTCCTGAGGTACAGATACCAGGCGACGGCGACACCGGCGAGCGACAGCAGGACCGGCAGCCCGAGTAACCCGTGCAGCAGGAACCCGCCGGGCCCGTGGAACTCGGCCCCCAGTTCGCCGAGCACGTCGTTGCGCTCCGCCACGTATATCGCCGACCCGAAATACCCCTCGAACAGGACGCTGCCAACCGTGAACCAGCCAATGAGCAGAGACGGCACCGCCAGCGCGATCAGCGGTACCGTAATGACCCAGGGTGACTCGTGCAGGTGCTGCCGCGCATCCTCGTCGAGCCGCTCCTTGCCATGGAACACGAGAAAGAACATCCGGAACGAATACAGTGCCGTGATGAAGACACCCGCAACCAGGCACGCGAATGCGTAACCCGAACCATCCCGGGTCGAGAGGCCGACTGCCTCGATGAGGGCGTCCTTCGAAAAGAAGCCCGCAAAGCCTGGGAATCCGATCAGGGCCAGCGAGCCCACCAGGCTCGTCCAGTAGGTCACCGGCATGTACTTCCGCAGCCCACCCATGCGGCGGATGTCCTGCTCATGATGCAGGGCCACGATGACCGACCCTGCCGCCAGGAACAGCAACGCCTTGAAGAAGGCGTGAGTCATCAGGTGAAAGATTGCAGCGGCGTAGGCAGACGCCCCGAGAGCGACCGTCATGTAGCCGAGCTGCGACAGCGTGGAATAAGCCACCACCCGTTTGATGTCGTTCTGGACGACGCCCAGCAACCCGGTCAAAAGCGCTGTCGTTGCGCCGATGACCAATACAACCGTCAGCGCCACTTCGGAATACTCGAACAACGGCGACATCCGCGCCACCATGAACACGCCGGCGGTCACCATGGTTGCCGCGTGAATCAGCGCCGATATCGGCGTCGGGCCTTCCATCGAGTCCGGAAGCCACACATGCAGAGGCATCTGCGCGGACTTGCCCATGGCACCCACGAAAAGAAGGATGCACGCGAGTGTGATTACCGACCATGGCTTGCCGGGCAGCACCTCAATCGTCTGCGCCTGCAAGGCCTGCGCCTCGCCGAACACCTGCGCATAGTCCAGACTGCCCGTATAAGCCAGCAGGGTTGCGATGCCCAACAGGAACCCAAAGTCACCAATGCGGTTGACGATGAACGCCTTCATGTTGGCGACGATCGCCGTCGGCCGCGTGTACCAGAAGCCGATCAGGTGGTAGGAAACGACTCCAACCGCCTCCCAGCCGAAGAACAGCTGGAGGAAATTGTTGGACATCACGAGCATCAGCATCGCAAAGGTGAACAACGAGATATAGCTGAAGAACCGCTGATATCCCGGGTCGTCGTGCATGTAACCGATGGTGTAGACGTGGACCATCAACGATACGAAGGTCACTACCACCATCATCAGCGCGCTCAGCCGGTCGACCAGGAAGCCGATCTCCATCCGCACACCGTCGGTCACCAGCCACGTGTACACGCTCTCATTGACCGGCATGCTTCCGGGTGCCAACTGCTCCCGGAGCACCATCACCGACATCACGAACGAGGCTGCCACCGCCAGGATGGTGACGGTATGGGCGCCCCGCCGGCCGATCAGCCGCCCACCCAGGCCGGCGACAACAGCCGCCAGCAGGGGCCCGAGCACGATGGCAGTATGCAAATCGGTCACGCGTCAACCCCGCAACACGTCGAGTTCCTGGACGTTGATGCTGCGCCGGGTCCGGAACAGCACGACCAGGATCGCCAGCCCGATGGCCGATTCCGCAGCCGCAACGGTCAGGATGAAAAACACAAAAACCTGTCCGGTCGGGTCGTCAAGAAATCGGGACAACGCAATGAAATTGAAGTTGACGGCGAGCAGCAGCAGCTCGACACACATCAGCAGCAGAATCACGTTCTTGCGGTTCAGGAAAATCCCGGCAACGCTTATGGCGAACAGCACCGCCGACAGCGTCAAGTAATGGGTCAGCGTCACCATCAGTCGCGCTCCGCTTCCACCTTGACGAGACGCACCCGGTCGGCACGACGGGTTGCCACCTGCGCGGCAATGTTCTGCTTCCGGAGCCCCGGTCGCTGCCGCAGGGTCAGCATGATCGCGGCGACTATCGCCAGCAACAGGATGAATGCGGCGAGCTCGAACTCAAAAATGTGCTTCGTGAACAACTCCATGCCGATCTCGCGCGTGTTGCTGTGCCCGGGCGGTTGCGGCACGAGCTGGCGCTCCAGCGGCAGGCCGGAGCCCTTCAGCCAGAACACGCTCACGAGCTCGAACACCACGACGCCTGCAAAAATCGCGGCCCACGGAGCGTAGCGTGCAAAGCCCTCGCGCATCGCTGCCACGTTCACGTCGAGCATCATCACGACGAAAAGGAACAGCACCATGACCGCGCCGACGTACACCAGCACGAGCACCAACGCGAGAAACTCCGCCTCGAGGAGCAGCCAGAGCACCGCGCTGGTGACAAAACTGAGCACAAGGAACAACGCCGCGTACACCGGATTGCGTGAAACGATGACCCCAAGCGCAGAGGTCACCAGAACGGTCGCCAGCAGATAGAAAAATACCAGGGTCATCGTGAGCTACCGCGGAATTTCATGGCTTAACGGTAACGGGAATCAGCCAGTCGGTCGGCGGCGATGGTCGCCTCGTAGCGATCACCGACCGCAAGGAGCTTGTCCTTTGTCATGATGTTCTCGCCACGCTTCTCCATGTGGTACTCGAAGATCCTGGTTTCGACGATGGCGTCGACCGGGCACGCCTCTTCGCAGAACCCGCAATAGATGCACTTGAACAAATCGATGTCGTAACGGGTGGTGCGCCGGGTTCCGTCCGCTGCTACGCCGGACTCGATGGTGATTGCGGCAGCCGGGCATACGGCCTGGCAGAGCTTGCAGGCAATGCAACGCTCCTCGCCGTTCGGATAGCGCCGCAACGCGTGCAAGCCACGAAAGCGTGCCGATTGCGGCGTCTTCTCCTCTGGATACTGGATCGTGACCTTCTTCACGAACAGATGCCGTAGCGTGATCCGCAGCCCAAGCAGCAGGTCCCAGAGGGAAAACGTCTTGATGATGGATGTCAGCGTGCTCACGTTGTCGCACTCCACGGCCCCACTCCGGCCACGACCATTACACCTTCGAGCATGATCCAGACGAGGGTCACGGGGATCAGCACCTTCCAGCCAAGCCGCATGATCTGGTCATAGCGGTACCGGGGGAAGGTAGCCCTCAGCCACAGGAAACAGAACAGGAAAAACGCGATCTTCAGCGCCAGCCACCCGAGCGAGGGCCAGCGCAGCATCTCGAACCAGGTGCCATCCAGGAACGCAAACCACGGGCCTGCGAAAAACGACTGCCAACCGCCGAAGAACATCACCGCGGTCAGTGCTGCGATCAGGATGATATTCGCATACTCGGCGAGGAAGAAAATCGCAAACGCAACGCCCGAATACTCGACGTGGAAGCCAGCCACGATCTCGGACTCTCCCTCCGCAACGTCGAATGGCGCCCTGTTGGTCTCAGCGACACCCGCGATGAAGTAGACGATGAACAGAGGGAACAGCGGCAACCAGAACCAGCTCAGGACGCCACCGGCCTGCGCATCGACGATTTTCCCAAGATCGAGGCTGCCTCCAGCCATGAGCACACCGACGAGCGCAAATCCCATCGCGATCTCATAGGCGACAATCTGGGCCGCCGACCGCATGGCCCCCAGGAAGGCGTACTTCGAATTCGAGGCCCAGCCCGCCAGAATCACGCCATAAACGCCGAGCGAGGTCAGCGCGAGCACGTACAGGAGGCCGGCATCTATTTCCGCGATGGCAAAGCCTGGGAACAACGGGATCACCGCCCAGGTGGCGAATGCCGGTACGATCGCGAGCAGCGGTGCAACCAGGAACAGGAACCGGTTGGAACTGCTCGGGATCACCACCTCCTTGACGATCAGCTTGATGGTGTCGGCGAACGGCTGAAACCACCCGCGAGGGCCCACCCGGTTCGGGCCGATACGATTCTGCATGTAGCCGATGACTTTGCGTTCGATGTACGTCAGGAAGGCTACGCACAGGATCAGGATGACCAGTAGGGGGGCAATCTGCACCACGATGAGCACAATGGCCCGCAGCGCATCCGGCAGGAACCCCAGCAGCCCATCCAGCCAAGCAATCATGAAAGCCCCTCAGGCACGGCGCCGCTCTGCCACCGGCGCCTCGGCCGATCCGATGCCGGTGGTTCGTTGCAGGGAAACTGCGCGACGAACCAGCGCATCGACCTGGTAGATGGGCACGTCGAGTGCCGCGAGCGCCAGGGCATCGTCGGCGACGGCTGCTGCTGGAGCCACGCGCGGCCGATGCGCGGCATCGGACTGGATGCCCTCGCACGCCTTTCTGACCTCGTCCCTCACGGCTTCCGAGCTGGCGAAGTTGAATCCCGGCACGCCGATACGGGTGCCGAGCATCCGGAGGATCTTCCATCCCGGCCGCGCATTGCCGACGGGCTTCGCCACTGCGTCGAAACTCTGCCAGCGGCCTTCGACATTGACGTAGCTCCCGGAGTGCTCGGCGAAACCGGCCAACGGCAGGGCGACCCGCGCAACACCCTTGATCGCGTCGGTCAGGTAGGGCGTCAGCGCCACCACCGAGCGCGCTTGACGACAGGCGTCGAGCGCGCGCTGGCCATCGGCGCAATCCGCGTCGATTTCCAGCCCGTGAAGCACCAACACGGACGGCGGCGATGCGAGCATCTGCGCCGCCGTTGCGCCAGCCGTTTCTCGCCTGGCCCCCGCCACCGCCCGGTGCGGCAGTGCGCCAGCGAGAGCGAGTCCGGCGGCATTCGCGCCCTCCGTGATGTAACCGAGCGTCGATCCGGTCGCCTGGCAAAGCTCGCCGGCCAGAAATTCGATCAGGGAGAAATCCGGGTGGCGCTGGCTCAGTTGACCGAGAAAGACGGCCGAATTCGTCGCAGTACGCAATGCCTCCACCAGCCGTTGGTGGCGCTCCGTTGGAGCGGGCGCCTGGCCGATGATCCCGCTGGACGAGTCCTGCCGCCCGCCACTGTGTCCGGTGGCTGCCCGCAGTAACGTGGCGAGTTCCAACCAGAAGTCGGCCGGCCGGCCGTTGACGTAACTTGCCACCGGGAACAGGTAGCGATACTCGGCCGGATTCACGAAATGAACCTGCGCCCCGCGGAGCGTCGCCATGCGGACCCGATGCGCGAACAAAGGCACCTCGCCGCGCAGGTTGGAACCGACGACCAGCAATTGCTGCAGATCCGGGATCCCGGCGATCGGCATGCCGAGGGAAGGAAACGGCGGATCGCTCTCCTGGGAACGGAAATCGCGACGCCGCAGTCGATAGTCGATGTTGGCCGACCCGAGGTGATCGAGCAGTCGCGCGAACAGGTACCCCTCCTCGGTGGTCGTGCCCGGGGAGAGCAGCGCACCAATATCGCCAGTCTCGCGGCCGCCGGTCAGCTCCGCCGCAACCGCTTCGAGCGCTTCATCCCAACTGGTCTCGCGCCAGCCATCGTCCGCCCTGATCATGGGCTCCAGCAGGCGATCGCGTGCGTAGATGCCTTCGTAGCTGAAGCGGTCACGATCGGAGATCCAGGTCTCGTTCAGACTCTCGCAGGGCCTGGGCACCACCCGCTTCACGCGGCCATCCATCACGTGCGCATAGAGGTGCGAACCGAAGCAGTCGTGCGGTGCAATGGTGGGCCGCTGGGTCATCTCCCAGGCGCGCGCCGAAAACCGGAACGGCTTGCTGTTGAGCGCACCGACCGGGCACAGGTCGATGATGTTCCCCGATAATTCGTGGGTTACGCCACGCTCTATGTAGGGTGCAATCTCGACGCGGTCGCCGCGGCCAATCGTGCCGAGCTCCTGGAACCCGGCAATCTCCTGCGTAAAGCGCACACATCGCGTGCAATGGATGCAGCGGGTCATGTCGGTAGACACCAGCGGCCCGATGTCCTTGTCACGCACCACCCGCTTGCGTTCTGTATAGCGCGACACGTCGCGCCCGAAGCCCATGGCGAGATCCTGCAGTTCGCACTCACCACCCTGGTCGCAGATCGGGCAATCCAGCGGGTGATTGATGAGCAGAAACTCCATGGTGGCCTTCTGCGCACCCAGGGCTTTTTCCGATCGCGTGTGCACTTTCATGCCCGGGGTGACCGGCGTGGCGCAGGCGGGCATCGGTTTCGGTGCGTTCTCCACTTCCACCAGGCACATGCGGCAATTCGCGGCGATGGACAGCTTGGCGTGGTAACAGAACCGCGGAATGTAGATCCCCGCAGCGTCGGTAACCTCGATCAGCATCTGTCCGGGCCGGGCCTCGAACTCCCGGCCGTTCACCTGGATGGTGCAACTGTCCTGGGTCATACGGCCCCGCGCTCGTTATTCATCAGGCGGCCTCCACATCGGCGGGCGCATCGACGATCGAACGACCTTCGTTCGCAACCATGTACTCAAACTCATGACGGAAATGCCGTATGAAACTCTGCACCGGCCATGCGGCTGCATCTCCAAACGCGCAGATGGTATGGCCTTCGATACGGCCCGCGACGTCCAGCAGCAGCGTGATGTCCTCAGCACGACCTTTGCCTTCGACGATCCGGGCCAGCATCCGGTGCAGCCAGCCGGTGCCCTCGCGGCACGGGGTACACTGGCCGCAACTCTCTGCATGATAGAAACGGCTGATGCGCCGTAGCAGTGACACCATGCAGGTGGTCTCATCCATGACGATCACCGCTCCGGTGCCGAGTGCCGAACCGGCTGCTTTTACGGAGTTGTAGTCCATCGTCATGCCGGCCACGGCTGCTGCCGGCAATACCGGCACGGACACACCTCCGGGTATCACCGCCTTCAGGCGCCGGCCGTCCCGGACGCCACCCGCAATGTCGAGCAACTCATCGAACGCGATGCCCAGTGGCAGTTCGAAGTTGCCGGGCCGGTTCACGTGCCCGGAGACCGAGAAGACCATGGTGCCGCCCGAATCCTTCGGCCCAAGACCGGCAAACCATTCCGGCCCCTTGCGGAGAATCGTTGGCACCGAGGCGAAGCTCTGGGTGTTGTTGATGGTGGTGGGCGCACCGAACAATCCCTTGTTCGCCGGGAACGGCGGCTTGAAGCGCGGCCGACCCTGTTTTCCTTCCAGGGACTCGAGCAGGCCGGTTTCCTCGCCGCAGATGTAGGCACCGGCACCGATGAACGTGTGCAGGTCAAAGTCGACCCCGGAGCCCCGGATATTCCGCCCGAGGAGGCCAGCCGCATAAGCCTCCTTCAAGGCGGCCTCGAATCGCGGAATCGGCTCATCCAGGAACTCGCCCCGGATGTAGTTGTAGCCAACGGTGGCCCCCATCGCGTATCCGCCGATTGCCATACCCTCGATGACCGCGTGCGGATTGAAGCGGAGAATGTCCCGGTCGTGGCAGGTTCCGGGCTCGCTCTCGTCGGAATTGCACACCAGGTACTTCTGCACGGGCTTGTCCTTCGGCATGAAGCTCCACTTCACGCCGGTCGGAAATCCGGCACCGCCACGGCCACGAAGACCCGACGCCTTGACGGTATTGATGACCTCATCCCGGCTCAATCCGCCCGACAGGATCTTCTCCCAAGCCTGGTATCCCCCGGTCCTCCGGTAGGTATCGATGCTCCATGGCCGGTCATGGCCGAGGGTGGCGAAACACACCAGGTTGTGGCGAGGCTCGGCGCTCACTCGAGGGAATCCAGTATCTCGTCCACCCGCGCCGGTGTCAGATTCTCGTGAAAGCGGTGATCCACCATCATCATGGGAGCGCCGGTACAGGCGGCCAGGCACTCCTCTTCCTTCTTCAGGTAGATCCTGCCGTCAGCTGTGGACTCACCGGCGGCGATCCCGAGCTTCTTTTCCACATAGGAAAGAATCTGTTCCCCGCCACGAAGCATGCAGCAGATGTTCGTGCACACCGAGACGCTGTGGCGGCCGACCGGACGAGTCTCGAACATCGAGTAGAAGGAAGCGACCTCATAGACCTGGATTGCGGGGAGTTTCAGGTACTGCGCCACGGCATCGAGGAGTTCCGGGGTCAGATAACCGCCGTTCCCGTGCTGAACCGCGTGCAGTGCGCCAATTACCGCAGATCGCTGCCGTCCCTCCGGAAACTTCGCGACCCAATGATCGATTTCCTCGCGGACATGCTCGGACAAGATCGTTGCTGTCAGGGTTTCATTCATCGCTCTGGCCTACCGGTCGATCTCGCCGAACACGATATCCTGGGTCCCGATCACGGCGACCACGTCGGCGAGCATGTGCCCCCTGACCATCTCGTCCATCGCCGAAAGATGCGGGAAGCCAGGCGCCCGAACCTTGAGTCGATACGGCTTGTTCGCACCATCGGAGATGAGATACACGCCAAACTCTCCCTTCGGATGCTCGACGGCTGCATAAGCCTCACCAGCGGGCACGCAATAACCCTCGGTGAAAAGCTTGAAGTGATGGATCAGGGACTCCATGTCAGCCTTCATTGCCTCGCGGGAGGGAGGCACCAGCTTGTGGTCATCGACCATGACAGGGCCGGGATTGGCACGCAGCCAGTTCACGCACTGCTGGATGATCCGGTTGGATTGGCGAAGCTCCTCCATGCGGACCAGGTAGCGGTCGTAGCAGTCGCCATTCACGCCGACGGGAATATCGAAATCGAGATCCGCGTAGGTTTCGTAGGGCTGCTTCTTGCGCAGATCCCACGCAATGCCCGACCCGCGCAGCATCGGCCCGGTGAAGCCAAGCTGCATCGCACGCTCGGGCGTGACGACGCCGACATTGACGGTGCGCTGCTTCCAGATCCGGTTATCGGTCAGCAGCGTTTCGTACTCGTCGATGTACCCGGGAAAGCGACGGGTGAAGTCCTCGATGAAGTCGAGCATCGTGCCGTCACGAGAGCGATTAAGGCGCCTGATCTCCGACTCCGAGTGCCACTTGGATTCGCGGTACTTCGGCATGGTGTCCGGAAGATCCCGATACACCCCGCCCGGACGGTAATAGGTCGCGTGCATGCGCGTACCGGAAACCGCCTCGTAGCAGTCCATGAGATCTTCGCGCTCGCGGAAGCAGTACAGAAAGACGGTCATGGCTCCGATGTCCAGACCGTGACAGCCAAGCCACAGGAGGTGATTGAGAATGCGGGTGATCTCGTCGAACATCACCCGGATGTACTGAGCCCGTACCGGCGGTGTCACGCCGAGCAGTTTCTCGATTGCGAGCACATAGCCGTGCTCGTTGCACATCATGGACACGTAGTCGAGACGGTCCATGTAGCCGATACTCTGATTGAACGGCTTCGTCTCCGCGAGTTTCTCCGTCGCCCGATGCAGCAAACCGATGTGCGGGTCGGCCTTCAGGATGACCTCCCCTTCCATCTCGAGCACCAGGCGCAACACGCCATGCGCTGCAGGGTGCTGCGGGCCGAAATTGACGGTGAACTGCTGGAACTCCGCCATCGCCCTATCCGCCACCCGACCCCGCGCCGTGCGGGTTCTCTTCGCGAATCACCCGCGGCACCAGCACCCTGGGCTCAATGCTGACCGGCTGGTAAATGACGCGATTCTTCTCAGGGTCGTAGCGGACCTCCAGGTTGCCCGAGATCGGAAAATCCTTGCGAAACGGATGTCCGATGAACCCGTAATCGGTCAGTATCCGCCGCAGATCGGGATGCCCCTCGAAGAGCACGCCGAACAGGTCGAATGCCTCCCGCTCGTACCAATCGGCCGCCTGCCAGATCGGAATCACGGATGGCACGACCGGAGGGTTGGCGGCCCCCGTAAAAACACGTAGCCGGAGACGGTAGTTTCCACTGATCGACAGCAGATGATAGACGACCGCGAATCGGCGCTGGTCGTACGACTCATCCGCCGCCGGCACGATCTGCTCGCGCATGGCGGCGCGACCGAATCCGGAGCCACTAGCCTCGGTCGTCTCCCATTCGCTTCGGCCGAACGCGAGATAGTCGACGGCGCACAGATCGATCAGCATCTCGAAACGCAGCTCCGGATCGTCACGCAGGATCCGGGCCACTTCGAGCAGGTCGTCACGGGCCACTTCGTAGGTCAGTTCGCCACAACCGGACCCGACGGCAATCAGCCGGGGCCCAAGGCACGCAGCGACGCGGGACGCCAGTTGCTCATAACGCGGGGTCATCGGCGTGCTAGCGCGCTATGGTGCTGCTGCGCCGGATCTTGTTCTGCAATTGCAGAATTCCGTACAGCAATGCCTCGGCCGTCGGCGGGCAACCGGGCACGTAAACGTCCACCGGCACGATTCGGTCGCAGCCGCGCACGACTGCGTAGGAATAGTGGTAGTACCCGCCTCCGTTGGCACAGGAACCCATGGAGATGACCCACTTCGGGTCGGGCATCTGGTCATAGACCTTGCGCAACGCGGGCGCCATCTTGTTGGTCAGCGTACCGGCGACAATCATGACGTCGGACTGGCGCGGACTAGGGCGGAAGATGACGCCGAATCGATCCAGGTCGTAGCGTGCGGCTCCGGCATGCATCATCTCGACCGCGCAGCAGGCGAGTCCGAAGGTCATCGGCCACAAGGAACCGGTCCGCGCCCAGTTGACCAGGTCATCCAGCTTCGTAACCACGAAGCCACGCTGCTGGAGCATCGCCGGCGGGGCTGCGGTCAATCCCATTCCAGCGCCCCTTTCTTCCATTCGTAGATGAAGCCCACGACCAGGACCGCAAGGAAAATCGCCATGGCGACCAGGCCCGCCAGGCCGAGCCCGTCAAGCGCCACCGCCCAGGGAAACAGGAATGCGATCTCCAGATCGAAAATGATGAACAGGATTGCGACCAGATAGTAGCGGACGTCGAACTTCATGCGAGTGTCTTCGAAGGCCTCGAAGCCACACTCATACGCAGAAAGCTTGGCGGCAGTCTTGTCTCCCCGTCCAAGCAGCAGCCCGAGCCCAAGCAGGATCAGTCCGACGGCCAGCGCGAGACCCAGGAAGACAAAGATGGGCAGGTAGCTCTCTAGCAATTCAGTTCTCGACAATCCACGTTCCAACCAATCTGCCCGCCGGAACCGGCGTCATCCGTTCGCGCCGGACCAGCATGCGAATATCCGCTCAATGGTGCCGATGGTGAGACTCGAACTCACACGGCTTGCGCCACCGCCCCCTCAAGACGGCGTGTCTACCAATTCCACCACATCGGCAAGGTTATCTGTCGTTCCTGAGGCAGCCTTACGGACTCTTTCCGGCCGTATCACCACCCGCGGGGGCGACCGGCGAAGGCTCGGTCGGCGCCGCGCTGGAATCTTCCGGCTCCACATTGGTTCCGATCGGAGCTGCCCCGGCAGCCGGCGCGCCCTGCGTCGGCGCCTCATCAATGATGCTTCTGACCACCGGTCGTTGCGCACCGAGGTAGGCAAGTCCCAGGCTGGTGGCGAAAAACATCGTTGCGAGTATCGCTGTTGATCGCGACAGGAAATTGGCCGAGCCCTTGGCCCCGAATACCGTCGCTGAGGCTCCCGCACCGAAGGCCGCGCCCGCGTCGGCGCCCTTTCCGCGTTGCACGAGGATCAGGCCGATCATCATCACGCCGATGATCACGTGGACAACCAAGACAAGTGTGTGAATCGTCGTCATCAAACCAGCCCCGACGCTGCGCGGCAAATACTCAAAAAATCCACGGCATCGAGCGAAGCACCCCCAACCAGCCCACCGTCAATGTCCGGCTGGGAGAATAGCGCGGCCGCGTTTGCACCCTTGACGCTGCCACCATAAAGGATCCGCAGCTGCGCGGACATTTTAGCATCCTGCGCCGCAACGATGCTCCGAATGAATGCGTGCACTTCCTGGGCCTGGGCGGGTGTGGCGGTTCGACCGGTCCCGATGGCCCACACGGGCTCGTAGGCTATGACGCCCGCGCCCAGGTCACTCGCGCTGACGCGCTCGAGAACCGCGTCCAGCTGGCGCGCGACAACGCTCCTGGTCTGGCCAGACTCGCGTTCCTGCAGAGTCTCTCCAACGCAGAGGATCGGGCACAGGCCGGCCGTGCGGACCGCCACGAACTTGTGCGCGACGACGGCGTCCGTCTCGCCAAACAGCGTTCGACGTTCCGAGTGACCTACGATGACATGACTGCAACCGACATCCCGCAGCATGGCGGCGGAGACTTCACCCGTAAACGCGCCCGATGATTCGCTGGAAACATTCTGCGCGGCGAGCAACATGCCGCTGCCGGCAAGGCTCTGCCCGATCTCGGCGAGGTACACGTAGGGCGGGCAGATCATGACGTCCGCGGCTGGTGCGCTCGGGCGGCCGGCGCAGAGCACGCCAAGCAGCCTTGCATTGGCGGCCCGGTCGCCGTGCAGCTTCCAGTTTCCCGCGACGAGAGGCCGACGCATCCGCAATTCCACCACGGTACCGCGTGGGCATCGCGGGATGCGACGCCGCCATGAACGGCCGCGAAGGTTAGCTTCCCGGCCTCCCGAAATCAATCGCGGCTAGCCCGTACCGGCAGCCACCGCCGATACTGCGCGGGCGATCTCCTCGGCAAGGCTCCTGATCTCGCGCTCGTCCTGGCCTTCCACCATGACCCGCACAACCGGTTCCGTACCCGACGCGCGCAGCACCACCCGCCCCCTGGCCCCGAGTCGGTCCTCGACCTTGGCTACAGCCTCCCGAACGGGCGCAGCCCGATCCAACTCGATGCGTCGCGGTGTCCGTACGTTGATCAGTACCTGCGGCAAACGCGTCATGCCGGCGGCGAGGTCCGCCAGGGTCCGGTCCGTACGCTTGATGATCGAGAGCACTTGCAGCGCGGTAACCAGGCCGTCGCCGGTAGTCGTCTTATCGAGGCAGAGAATATGCCCCGAGGTCTCACCGCCCAGTTCGCCGCCGGTGCGCCGTAAAAGCTCCATGACATAACGGTCGCCGACGGCGGCGCGCTGAAAGCTCACGCCCTGCGCGGACAGGGCAAGCTCCAGGCCGAGATTGCTCATCAGGGTTCCCACCACCGGCCCCCGGAGCACGTTTCGTTCCCGCCGGTCGGTCGCCAGCACATACAGAAGCTGGTCGCCGTCGATGAGATCGCCGTTGTGATCGACCATCACCACACGGTCACCATCCCCGTCGAACCCGATACCGATCGCCGCACCGACGCCCTTGACCATGACCTGCAGCAGGCCGGGCTTGGTCGAGCCACAACCATCGTTGATGTTTCGCCCGTTCGGCGAACATCCGATCGGGATGATCTCCGCGCCAAGTTCGGCCAGGGTCCTGGGACCAACCTTGTAACTGGCACCGTGCGAACAATCGACCACCACTTTTATGCCATCCAGACGCAAATCTGCGGGCACGGTGCCGAGGCAGAACCTCTGGTACTGCTCCCCGGCCTGCTCCAGGCGCTTGGCCCGGCCGAGCGCCTGGGAATCGCGCGTGATGGCCGACTCGCCCAGATGACTCTCGATGCGTTCCTCCAGTTCGTCCGACAGCTTGGCCCCGCTGCGGTCGAAAAACTTGATGCCGTTGTCGTAGAACGGATTGTGCGAGGCGCTGATCACCACCCCGAGATCCGCCTGCAGGGCTTGTGTCATATAAGCGATGCCGGGAGTCGGTAACGGCCCGAGCAGCAGTACATCCATGCCGGCGGCCACGAACCCGGCCTCCAGTGCCGACTCGAACATGTAACCGGACACCCGCGTGTCCTTGCCGATTACGACACTGCCGCCGCCGGGCGCCAGCACTCGCGCAGCGGCACTCGCCAGGCGCAGTGCCAGCTCCGCGGTCATGGGATGATCCCCGACACGACCCCTGATGCCGTCGGTCCCGAAGAACTCTCTAGCCATTCAAACTCTCCTCCGCGACGGCGGCGATCATCTTCAGGGCGTCCACCGTGGCGCCCACATCATGGACCCGCACGATGGCCGCACCATTCAGGGCGGCGTACACGGCGAGCGCCACGCTTCCATGGATGCGCTGACCGACGGCCCTGCCGGTCACTGCACCTATAAGCGCCTTGCGCGACAGGCCAACCAGCACCGGAAATCCAGGCGCCGCGATATGTCGCAGGCCACGAAGCAGTGCGAGATTATGCTGCAAGGTCTTGCCGAAGCCGAACCCCGGGTCGAGCACCAGCGCCGCCCGCGCGATGCCGGCCTGCATGCAGGCATGCGCCCGGTCGAGCAGAAATTGCCTGACCTCGCTGACGACATCGTCGTAGGCAGGGGCCTGTTGCATCGTGCGCGGTTCGCCCTGCATGTGCATCAGGCAGACCGGGACTCCGAGCTCCCTTGCTGCGTCGATGGCGCCCGGACGCCGCAGTGCGTACACGTCGTTGATCATGGTGGCACCCGCGGCGACAGCGGCGCGCATCACGACCGGTTTACAGGTATCGACGGAGAGCGTTGCCGCGAAGCGCGCTCGCAACGCTTCGATGACCGGCACCACCCGCTCGAGTTCCTGCGCCTCGGAAACCGCCTCCGCACCCGGCCGCGTCGACTCACCACCAATGTCGATGATGTCTGCGCCGTCGGCCAGCATCGCGGCCGCGGCGTCCACAGCAGTCTCGGGCGTAGCGAAGCGCCCGCCATCCGAGAATGAGTCAGGGGTCAGGTTGAGTATCCCCATGACCCGAGGTCGTTCGCCCCGGCCCAGCGACTGGCTAGCCATGGTCGTTCAGGAGCGTGGACGTGTACCCATCGTGGCCGCCCATCGGCGCATCGGGTCTGCCGGCAGACCGGGCGCAGCCGCAGGCCGGCGGCTGCGCTTCACGAGACACCGTCTGGCAGAACCAGCCTCAGTGCTGCTTGGCCGGCTCCCCGATACCCGGATCGCCCTTCTTGGCAGGAGGCGCAGTGGCCGGTGCGGTTGGCGCGGGGCCCTGGCTGTCCCAGCCTTCCGGAGGCTGCGGTTCGCGGCCCGCCATGATGTCACGCAACTGCTTCTCATCGATCGTCTCGTACTTCATGAGAGCGCCGGCCATGACGTGAAGCTTGTCCATGTTGTCGCGAAGAATCGTCTCGGCACGTCGATAATTGTCGTCGATGATCCGCCGGACCTCCTCGTCGATCGCGTGCGTGGTGACGTCGGAAACCTGCTTGTGCTGGGTCACCGATCGGCCGAGAAACACCTCGCCATCCTCCTCGCTGTAGGTCAGCGGACCGAGCCGCTCCGAGAGGCCCCACTTCGTGACCATGTTGCGCGCAGTCGCGGTGGCGCGTTCAATGTCGTTCGCCGCGCCCGTGGTGACCGCTTCGGCTCCAAAGACGATTTCTTCGGCGATGCGCCCGCCGAACAGGCTCGAGATCTGGCTGTTCAGCCTGCGCTTGCTGAGGCTGTAGCGATCCTCCTCCGGGAGGAACATCGTCACCCCGAGCGCGCGTCCACGAGGGATGATGGTCACCTTGTACACCGGATCGTGATCAGGCACGGACAGCCCCACGATCGCATGCCCCGCCTCGTGATATGCGGTCAGCTGCTTTTCCGACTCACTCATGACCATGGACCGGCGCTCGGCCCCCATCATGATCTTGTCCTTGGCTTTCTCGAACTCGTCCATCGTCACCGTGCGATGGTTCGCCCTGGCCGCGAACAACGCGGCTTCATTGACCAGGTTGGCCAGGTCGGCGCCCGAGAAGCCGGGCGTGCCCCGCGCGATGATGGACGGCTTGACGTCGTCCGCCATCGGCACCTTGCGCATATGAACACGGAGAATCTGCTCGCGGCCGCGCACATCGGGTAACGGCACGACGACCTGACGATCGAAGCGGCCAGGCCGCAACAGCGCCGGGTCGAGGACATCGGGCCTGTTCGTGGCCGCAATGACGATTACGCCCTCGTTGCCCTCGAAACCGTCCATTTCGACGAGCAGCTGGTTCAGGGTCTGCTCCCGTTCGTCGTGGCCACCGCCGAGGCCGGCACCGCGATGGCGACCAACTGCGTCGATTTCGTCGATGAAGATGATGCAGGGCGCGTGCTTCTTCGCCTGCTCGAACATGTCGCGAACCCGGGACGCGCCGACGCCGACGAACATCTCGACGAAGTCCGAACCCGAAATGGTGAAAAACGGTACCTTCGCCTCTCCGGCAATTGCACGGGCCAGCAGGGTCTTACCCGTACCGGGCGAGCCGACCATCAGCACGCCTTTCGGGATCTTGCCGCCGAGGCGCTGGAACTTCGCCGGATCCCGCAGGAAATCGACAATCTCGCCCACTTCCTCCTTGGCTTCCTCGACACCGGCAACGTCGTTGAACGTCACGTTGACCTGGTCCTCACCGAGCAGTCGTGCGCGGCTCTTGCCGAACGACATTGCGCCGCGCCCCCCGCCTCCCTGCATCTGACGCATGAAATACACCCAGACGGCGATCAGCAGGAGTACGGGGAAAGAATTGATAAAGAGACTGACCAGGATGTTCTGGCCCCTGGGCGCACTCGCGCTGATCTGGACGCGGCTCTTCTTCAGTTCCCCGATCAGGGCCGTGTTGTCCGTCTCGGGGCTGTAGGTGACGAAGCCCTCTCCCGTGGTGCGTTCACCACGGATGGTGTCACCCTCGAACACCACCCGTTCCACCTGGCCCGTCTGGACCCAGTCGAGGAACGTCGAATACTCAACAGCAGCCGGCTGCCGGCCGCCGGTGCCGAAACTCTGGAAAACCGTCAGCAGGACGATTGCGATCACGATCCAGAGGATGATGTTCTTGGCCAGGTCGTTCACGGAGGAACCTCTTGTCGCCTCAGCGACTTACACGGTGCTCAGTCGATTAGACGCTACTATAAACGATAGTTTCCTGCCACGAGATAGATCTCGCGGCTCTCAGAACGTGACGCAGCCGGCTTTCGCCGCCGAACTGACGCGAACTGCACGCGAACCTCCTGCAGCAATTCCTCGACACCCTCCCCTTGGAACAGCTTGATCAGCATCGTTCCACCGGGCTTTAGCAGCCGCTGCGCCGCCTGCAGGACCGCCTCGGCGAGCCGGATCGAACGGGGTTGGTCCACACTGCTGTTACCGCTGATATTGGGTGCCATGTCACAAAGGACAAGGTCCGCCTTCCCGGCCCCAAGTGCGTCGATGATCTGTTCCAGAACCTTTTCGTCGGTGAAATCACCGCGGATTCTGTGAACCCCGTCGATGGCCTCAATCGGCAGCAGGTCCACGGCCACGACCCGCCCGCCACGTCCCACTTTCCCGGCGGCGTACTGACTCCAGCCACCGGGGGCTGCCCCGAGATCCAGCACCGTCGCGCCACGCTGCAGCAAATGTTCGCGTTCATCGATCTGGGCCAGCTTGAATACGGCCCGCGACCGCCAGCCGCCGGCGTGCGCCTGCCGCACGAACGGGTCGCGAGCCTGGCGCTGTTTCCACCGGCCACTCGACGACTTACGGCTCACGCTGGCACACCCTGAGCCACCAGCGGTACGCTGTGACTTCATGAAACTGACTGGACTGCAAAAGCGCCATCTACGGGGTCTTGCGCACGCACTGAAACCCTGCGTCACCGTCGGCGCCGCGGGCGTGACCCCGGCAGTGCTGCAGGAGCTGTCCATCGCGCTGGCGCATCACGAACTGCTGAAGGTACGGCTGCGGGTCGGCGACCGCGAGACCCGCGATGCGGCCGTAGCCGCCCTGGCACGTGAAAGCGGGGCGCTGGTCCTCGGGCGCACGGGCCATGTGGCCATCATGTATCGCCGCAACGAAGAGCAACCGCGAATCGCGCTGCCTGCGGACGGGAATGACCCGGCCTAGACGAATTGCACCTTGACGATCTCAAAGCTCTTTTCGCCGCCGGGGGCGGCAACCACGGCCACGTCGCCCTCGCTGTGGCCGATGATCGCGCGGGCAATCGGTGAGGCGATGGATATCTTGCCCGCGCCGATATCAGCCTCATCCTCGCCGACGATCTGGTAACTGACGCTGCGCCCGTCGGACTCGTCGATCAGCTGCACCGTGGCACCGAACACCACACGCCCGGTGTTGTTCAATTGCGTCACGTCGACGATCTGCGCATTCGCGAGCCGGGACTCGATCTCCTGAATTCGTCCCTCGACAAAGCCCTGCTCTTCCTTGGCCGCGTGGTACTCCGCGTTCTCCTTGAGGTCTCCGTGCCCCCTGGCTTCTGCGATCGCCTGAATGACGCGCGGCCTGGCCTCGCTCTTCAGCCGGCGCAATTCCTCACGCAGCATCTCCGCACCGCGTGCCGTGATGGGCGTTCTCGTCACTGCTGCAACTCCCTGTGCAGATCCTGTAGGCGGTTCACGTCGCCGTTGTCGATGTGGTCCAGCGCCATGGTCGTAGCAATGGCGCCGGCGAGCGTCGTGTAGTACGTGACCTTGTTGCGAACCGCCGCCGATCGGATCGGGTGCGACTCGCGGATGGCCTGCTTGCCCTCGGTGGTATTCACGATAAGCGACAACTCCGCATTCTTGATCATGTCGACGATATGGGGCCGGCCCTCGCGAACCTTGTTCACCTGCCGACAGGCGACGCCCTCCCGGGCGAGCGCCATGGCGGTGCCGGTCGTGGCCACGACGTCGAAGCCTCGTTCGATGAGAATCCTGCCCAGGGCCACGGCGCTCGGCTTGTCCCGATCACGGACGGAAAGCAGGGCGATTCCGCGACGTGGCAGCACGACGCCGGATGCCAGCTGAGCCTTCGCGTACGCCTCGGCGAACGAACGACCGGTGCCCATTACCTCACCGGTGGACTTCATCTCCGGGCCGAGGATCGGGTCTGCCTCGGGGAACTTGATGAACGGAAACACGGATTCCTTCACCGAGTAGTACGGCGGAACGCGTGGTGCGGTTGCCCCGAGTTCGGCCAGGCTCGCGCCGACCATTACCCTGGCCGCGATCTTGGCGAGCGGCAGTCCGATCGCTTTCGAGACGAAGGGCACGGTTCGCGATGCCCGGGGATTGACCTCCAGCACGTAAATCACGCCGTTCTGGATCGCGAACTGCGTGTTCATCAACCCGACCACGTTGAGCGCCTGCGCCATCGCGCCCACCTGCCGGGCGACTTCCTCCTGGACCTCGCGGCTCAGGGTGACCGGCGGCAGCGAACAGGCGGAGTCGCCCGAGTGGATTCCCGCCTGCTCGATATGCTCCATGATCCCGCCGATGAACACGTCATGGCCGTCGCAGATGCAGTCGACGTCCACCTCGACGGCGAGGTCGAGGAAACGGTCCAGCAGGACCGGGCTGTCGTTCGAGACCGCGACCGCTTTGCGCATGTACGCGCGCAGATCGTCCTCGCCGTGGACGATTTCCATGGCGCGGCCGCCGAGCACATAAGACGGCCGGACTACCAGCGGAAAACCGACTTCCTGGGCGAGACGCACCGCCTCGTCCTCGCTGGTTGCGGTGCAATTCGGCGGCTGCTTGAGATTCAGCTTCTTCAGCAACTGCTGGAAACGCTGCCGGTCCTCGGCGACGTCGATCGAATCGGGCGAGGTGCCGATGATCGGGGCGCCGGCAGCTTCCAGCGCCCGTGCCAGCTTCAGCGGCGTCTGCCCGCCGTACTGGACGATCACGCCCGCGGGCCGCTCCTTGTCCACAATCTCCATGACGTCCTCGAACGTCAGGGGCTCGAAATACAGCCGGTCGGAGGTGTCGAAATCGGTCGAAACGGTCTCCGGATTGCAGTTGACCATGATCGTTTCGAAACCCGCGTCCTTGAGCGCGAGTGACGCGTGAACGCAGCAGTAGTCGAACTCGATCCCCTGCCCGATCCGGTTCGGCCCGCCACCGAGGATCATGATCTTGCGCCGATCGGTCGGTTCCGCCTCGCACTCCTCCTCGTAAGTCGAATACAGGTACGCCGTGGACGTCGCGAACTCGGCGGCGCAGGTATCGACCCGCTTGTAGACCGGCCGGATGCCCGCCTTGTGGCGATTCTGCCGTACGACGCTTTCCTTGACCCCGATGAGCCGGCCAAGCCTGCTATCGGAAAACCCCTTGCGCTTGAGCAGGCGCAACCGCTCGGCCTTCAGCGCGGTCGCAGGCTCCCGCCGCACCTGCGTCTCTTCGTGCACGAGATCCTCGATCTGGGCGAGAAACCACGGGTCGATGCGGCTCAGGTCCGCCACTTCCTGCAGGGTCAGCCCATGGCGGAATGCATCGGCAACGAACAGGACACGCTCACCCCCGGGCATGCGCAGGTCGTGACGCAGGCGGTCCATGTCCTCGGCCGCCAGTTCACCGGGCAAACGCTCGACCAGCCCGTCGATGCCGGTTTCCAGGCCCCGTAACGCCTTCTGCAGCGACTCCTGGAACGTTCGGCCGATTGCCATTACCTCGCCGACCGACTTCATCTGCGTCGTCAGCCGCGGATCGGCGCCGGGAAACTTCTCGAACGTGAAGCGCGGAATCTTCGTCACCACGTAGTCGATGGTCGGTTCGAACGAAGCCGGCGTCAGGCCGGCCGTGATCTCGTTGCGCAACTCGTCGAGCGTGTACCCTATGGCCAGTTTCGCCGCCACCTTGGCAATGGGAAACCCGGTGGCCTTGGAGGCGAGGGCCGAGGAACGCGACACGCGCGGATTCATCTCGATGATCAGCACGCGGCCGTCGTCCGGGCTGACCGCAAACTGGACGTTGGAGCCGCCGGTATCCACCCCGATGCGGCGCAGAACCGCGATCGACGCGTCGCGCAGGCGCTGATACTCCTTGTCGGTCAGCGTCTGGGCCGGAGCCACGGTGATCGAGTCACCGGTATGCACCCCCATCGGGTCGAAGTTCTCGATCGAGCAGATGATGATGCAGTTGTCATTGCGATCACGCACCACCTCCATCTCGAATTCTTTCCAGCCAAGGACGGACTCCTCCAGCAGGACCTCGCTGGTCGGTGACGCCTCGAGCCCCCGGCTGACGATCTCCTCGAACTCGTCACGGTTGTAGGCGATGCCGCCGCCACTTCCGCCAAGCGTGAACGACGGTCGGATCACGATCGGAAACCCGATGTCCGGCTGGATCTTCAAGGCGGCTTCCAGCGAGTGCGCAACGCTGGCTCGCGGGCTCTCGAGGCCGATTTCCTGCATCGCGTTGCGGAACAGCTCCCGGTCTTCGGCGGTATCTATGGCCTGCTGTGAGGCGCCGATCATTTCGACGTCGAACTTCGCCAGCACACCTTCACGGGCGAGGTCCAGGGCGCAGTTCAGCGCCGTCTGTCCGCCCATCGTCGGCAGCAGCGCGTCCGGCTTCTCGCGTTCGATGATCCGCGCGACCGTCCTCCAGGTGATCGGCTCGATGTAGATCGCATCTGCCGAACCGGGATCGGTCATGATCGTCGCCGGGTTCGAGTTCACCAGAATGACCCGGTAGCCCTCCTCCTTCAGTGCCTTGCAGGCCTGGGTGCCGGAGTAGTCGAACTCGCAAGCCTGACCGATGATGATCGGGCCGGCACCGATGATCAGAACACTTTCGATATCCGTGCGCTTGGGCATGCGGCCGACCTGCTAGGACCCGGAAACCGCTGGGCGCTGGTCGCGCGTACCCAGGGCCGCGCGCTCGGCGTGCTCGCGCATGAGTTGCACGAAGCGGACGAACAGGGGCGCCACGTCGTGCGGCCCGGCGCTGGCCTCAGGATGCCCCTGGAAACTGAAGGCAGGACAATCGGTTCTGGCCATTCCCTGAAGTGTGTTGTCAAACAGGCTGCGGTGGGTCGGGCGCAACACCGGGGGCAATGTGGCCTCGTCCACCGCAAAGCCGTGATTCTGGCTGGTGATCAGGACCTTGCCGGTGCCGATATCGAGCACCGGATGGTTGGCTCCATGATGGCCGAACTTCATCTTCATCGTGCGCGCTCCGCTTGCCAGCCCCAGTATCTGATGGCCCAGGCAAATGCCGAACAGCGGTATCCCGATGGCGAGGAAGCGGCGGGTGGCCTCGATCGCGTAGGAGCAGGGCTCGGGATCACCGGGACCATTGGACAGAAACACGCCATCCGGTTCGAGCGCCAGCGCATCCTCTGCGCTGGTCTGCGCCGGCACGACGATCACGCGACAGCCGTGCTCGACCAGCAGTCGCAGAATGTTCCTCTTGATGCCGAAGTCATAGGCCACCACCTGGAACGGTGCTGCGCGCTTGCCGGGCACCGACTCGGACGCGGGCCAGTTGCGGCCGAGATTCCACTGGTAGGGTTCCTTCGTCGTGACGACCCGCGCGAGATCCATTCCCGCGAGCCCGGGAAAGCGTCGGGCATGATCCACTGCCGTCTTGGTATCCGCCTGCCCGGTGAGGATGCAACCGGACATGGTACCCGCGTCACGCAGGCGGCGTGTCAGCCGGCGGGTATCGATTTCCGCGATGGCGACCACATTGGCCCGCCGCAGGAATTCCCCCAGGGAGATTTCTGCGCGGAAACTGCTGTGCAGCGCAGGCAGATCGCGGATCACGAGACCGGCGGCGAAGACCCGGTCGCTCTCGTGGTCATCGGTATTCGTTCCCGTATTGCCGATATGGGGATAGGTCAGCGTGACAATCTGCCGGCAATACGACGGGTCCGTGAGGATCTCCTGGTACCCCGTCATCGAGGTGTTGAACACGACCTCGCCGATGGTGCGCCCAGGCGCCCCCACGGACACTCCGTGGAACACGCTTCCATCCTGCAGCGCCAGCACGGCCGGCTCGTTCAACGCGGCTTCCTCGCTATTTTTCTGCACATGACCACGAGCGCAGGCGGTGCCCTTCGTGGGCTCCTCCCGCCACGCTTCAAGAATCTGCCCGGAACCCGCGGCAGTTTAAACGACGGGCCGGACGGACACCAACCACGCGCGACGTTCGCTAGCGAGTGTGCGGCTGCAGGCCGAGCACGTCGCCCATTCCATAGAGCCCCGCGGGCCGCCCGACCACCCAGCGCGCCGCGCGCAGGGCGCCGCGGGCGAAGGTGGTCCGGTCCAGTGCACGGTGCTGCAAGGCGATGATCTCTTCGTCCAGCGCAAACATGACTTCGTGGTCGCCCACGACGTTGCCGGCGCGTAATGACGAAAACCCGATGGAGCCCTGGCGGCGCGCGCCCCTGGTCGCAAATCGGTCCAATACCGCGACGTCGTCGAGGCGCGCCCCGAGTTCGGTGGCGATCGCCTCGCCGAGCTGCAACGCGGTTCCGGACGGAGCATCGACCTTGTTGCGGTGATGCGTCTCGCTGATCTCGATATCCGCTTCGGCGCCCATCAGGCGGGCCGCGAGCCGCGCGAGTTCGGTGAACACCAGCACACCGACACTCATGTTCCGGCCGTAGACGACCGGCAGCTCGACCGCAAGCCGATCGAGCTGTGCAAGCTGAGCGTCGCTCAGCCCGGTCGTGCCGAGCACGAGTGCGCAACGCTGCGCGGCGCAGGCCGTCATGTGCACGTCCGCAGCCGCAGCGGCCGAGAAGTCGATCGCCACCTCGCAGTTGGCGACTGCCAGCTCGGGCGAATCGCCAATCGCAACGTCAAGCCGGCGCGCACCGGCCGCCGTCCCCGCATCCTGGCCCACCAGGGCATGCCCCTGCTCGACGGCCGCCCCGGTCAATACACAATCCGAGCTCGCGGCAATCAACCGGATCACCGCCGAACCCATGCGCCCCGTCGCGCCGAACACTGCCACTCGCACCCGGTAATCCTCCACGCGCTTCGATGCGCGCCGGCATTGTCTCAGGATCCTAGTTTCTCGAAAAACCTCTTGACGCCTTCCTTCCACGAGCGGCTGCGTGGCCGGTGGCGGTCCCCACCAGCCGCAAGGGCATCCCCGAAGCTGGTCAGCAGCTTCTTTTGCTCGCCGGTCAGGTTGACCGGAACCTCGACGTCGATGCGGCAATACATGTCACCGACCGAATTACTGCGCACCGGCTTCACACCCTTGCCGCGCAGGCGCAGCACCTTTCCGGGCTGGGTCTCGGCCGGGATCTTCAGGGTCACCTCGCCATCCAGCGTCGGCACCTCGACCGCGCCGCCCATGACCGCCGTGATGAAGCTGACCGGAACCACGCAGGACAGGTCCGCGCCCTGCCGCTCGAAGATCGGGTGCGGACGCACTCTCAATTCGACGTAGAGATCGCCCGGCGGGCCGCCGTTCTGGCCGGCCTCGCCCTCGCCGGACAACCGAATACGGTCCCCCTCATCGACGCCCGCAGGCACCTTGACGGCCAGCGTCTTGGTCTGTTGCCGGCGACCGCGGCCCTGGCAGCTGCTGCAGGGATGTTCGATCACCCGCCCGGTGCCGTGGCAGGCCGGGCAGCTCTGCTGTATGGAGAAGAACCCCTGGCTGATCCTGACCTGCCCGGCTCCTTCACAACGCCGGCACGATACCGGGCTCGTGCCGGGGCGCGCGCCGCTGCCCTGGCAGGTCTCGCAGGCAATCAGCGTGGGCACCGTGATATTGATGGACGCGCCGAATACCGCCTGCTCCAGGTCGAGCGCCAGTTCATACCGAAGATCGGCACCGCGAAAAACACCGGAACGGCCGCCGCGACGCCCGCCACCGAAGATATCGCCGAAGACATCACCGAAAATGTCGCTGAACGCATCTGCGGAGCCGCCACCGGGCCGGCCTGCGGATGCCGAGGCGTCGAGCCCGGCGTGACCGAACTGGTCGTAGGTGGCCCGCTTGTGATCGTCGGTGAGGACCTCGTAGGCCTCCTTGGCTTCCTTGAAGCGGGCCTCGGCATCCTTGTCGTTCGGGTTGCGGTCCGGATGAAACTTCATCGCCAGGCGGCGATACGCCTTTTTCAGGTCGTCTGCGGCGGCGTTACGCGCAACGCCCAGCACTTCGTAATAATCGCGCTTGCTCATCAGCCGTCCCGCAATAAAAGCGCGGGCGCCACCCCCGGGAGAGCGGCACCCGCCTGTCGCACCGGGCGCCGCCCTCGCGGCAGCGCCCTTCAACCGTCACGGCTCAGGCCGCCCCGGACTTGCCCTTGCCGTTCTTGACCTCTTCGAACTCCGCGTCCACCACGCCGGCATCACCACCGGGCGCCTGCTGTGCGCCACCGGGGGACGACGACGCCTGCCCGGCCTGCTCATAGGCCTTCTGCGCCATCCCGGCTGCCGCACTCGAAAGCGCGCTCGCCTTGGTCTCGATGACCTCGCGGTCATCGGCCTTGAGCGCATCGCGCAGATCCGACAACGCCGCCTCGATCCGCGCCCGCTCGGCGCCGTCGACCTTGTCGCCGAGATCGCTCAGCGCCTTCTCGGTCGAGTGCAACAGCGCGTCCGCCTTGTTGCGCGTCTCGACGAGTTCACGGAAGCGGCGATCCTCGTCGGCGTGGATCTCGGCGTCGCCCACCATCCGCTTGATTTCCTCGTCGGAAAGCCCGCTGGACGCCTTGATCACGATCTTCTGCTCCCGCCCGGTCGCCTTGTCCCGCGCGGAAACGTTGAGAATCCCGTTGGCGTCGATGTCGAAGGTCACCTCGACCTGCGGCATGCCGCGCGGCGCCGGCGGAATCTCGCTCAGGTCGAAGCGGCCCAGCGACTTGTTGTCAGACGAGCGCTGGCGCTCGCCCTGCAGGACGTGAATGGTCACCGCG
This sequence comes from Nevskiales bacterium, assembly GCA_011526045.1. Classification (GTDB taxonomy): domain Bacteria; phylum Pseudomonadota; class Gammaproteobacteria; order Steroidobacterales; genus QUBU01. Next base: position 38,642 of record WYBE01000045.1, read on the forward strand.
GTCTGGTTGTCGTCGGCAGTCGAGAACACCTGCGTAGCCTTGGTCGGGATCGTGGTGTTCTTCTCGATCAGCTTGGTCATGACCCCGCCGAGCGTTTCGATGCCAAGCGACAACGGCGTCACGTCCAGCAACAGGACGTCCTTCACCTCGCCAGACAGCACGCCGCCCTGGATCGCGGCACCGACCGCCACCGCCTCGTCCGGATTGACGTCTTTTCTCGGCTCGCGATTGAAGAAATTCTTCACCGCTTCCTGGACCTTCGGCATGCGCGTCTGGCCGCCGACCAGGATGACATCCTGCACGTCGCTGATCTTCAGGCCGGCGTCTGCGATGGCCGTCTTGCACGGCTCGATCGTACGCGCGACGAGGTCCTCCACGAGCGACTCGATCTTGGCGCGCGTCAGCTTGATGTTGAGGTGCTTCGGCCCGCTCGCATCGGCCGTGATGTACGGCAGATTGACCTCGGTCTGCTGCTGCGAGGAGAGCTCGATCTTGGCCTTTTCCGAGGCCTCCTTGAGTCGCTGCATGGCAAGCGGATCCTTGCGGATGTCGATGCCACTCTCCTTCTGGAACTCACCGGCCAGGTACCCGATGATGCGCGCATCGAAGTCCTCGCCCCCGAGGAAGGTATCGCCATTGGTCGCCAGCACCTCGAACTGGTGCTCCCCGTCGATCTCCGCAATTTCGATGATCGAAATATCGAACGTGCCGCCGCCGAGGTCGTAGACCGCGATCTTGCGGTCCCCGCGCTGTTTGTCGAGGCCGTAGGCCAGCGCCGCCGCGGTGGGCTCGTTGATGATGCGCTTGACCTCCAGGCCGGCAATGCGACCGGCGTCCTTGGTGGCCTGGCGCTGGGAATCGTTGAAGTACGCCGGCACCGTGATCACGGCCTCGGTGACCGGCTCGCCGAGATAATCCTCGGCGGTCTTCTTCATTTTCATGAGGATACGCGCCGAGATCTCCGGCGGCGCCATCTTCTTGCCGCCCGCCTCGACCCAAGCATCGCCATTGTCGGCACGGACGATTTTGTACGACACCATCGCCATGTCACGACGCACCACCTCGTCGTCGAAGCGCCGCCCGATCAGCCGCTTTACGGCAAACAGCGTATTCGCCGGATTGGTGACGGCCTGGCGCTTCGCTGCCTGACCCACGAGGACCTCGTTGTCCTTGGTAAAGGCCACGATGGAAGGCGTCGTGCGATCACCCTCGCTGTTCTCGATGACCTTGGGGGTCTTGCCCTCCATGATCGAGACACAGGAGTTCGTGGTCCCCAGGTCAATGCCGATAACTCTGCCCATGGATCTCTCCAGATATCCGCAAAATCAGAATATTGAATACACCCCTTTATGGGGTAACAGCAGCCGTTTTCAAGCGTCGGCGCCATCCGCCCCGCCCGGAACATCCGGCGGACTGCCCGATACGACCACCCGCGCCGGGCGCAGCAACCGGCCGTTCAGCTGGTAGCCTTTCTGGACGACCGTAATCACGGTGCCGGGCGCCCTGTCCGGCGCCGTATGAATACTCAACGCTTCGTGCAACTGGGGGTCGAAGGGCTGGCCCGCCGGGTCGATGTCCCCGACCCCGAATTTGTCGAGGACGCTCCTGAGCAGCCGCAGTGTGGCCGTCTTGCCCTCCAGCAGCGACTCGGCCGACGCCGTGGCCCCCGCTTCCAGGCCCATCTCGAGGCTGTCCAGCACCGCGAGCAGTTCGCCCGCCAGCCGCTCGACCCCGAACTTGCGCGCCTGTTCGACGTCGCGGGTGGCGCGCTTGCGGAAGTTGTCGAGCTCGGCGACCGCGCGCAGGTACTTGTTCCAGTTCTCCTGCGCGTTCGCCTGCGCTTCGGCAAGTGCGTCCTGCGCCGTTGCCTCCAATTGCACCGCCGCACCGGATTCCGTCGGCTGCACCGCTGGCTCGTCCGTCATGAGTAACCTCCAGGCAGCGGCCGCCGGCAAGCAGCCGCTGATAGCCAAAGCGTGAACATATGGGGGCTACTGGCCGGAATTCAAGGCAGCGCCGACCAGCCGGGCGGTGATGTCCACGATCGGGATGACGCGCTCATAGGCCATCCGCGTGGGCCCGATGACACCGAGCACCCCGACGATCTCATCATCGATCCGGTAGGGCGCCGTCACCACGCTGCAATCGTCGAGGATGCGATAGCCGGACTCTTCGCCGATGAATATCTGCACGCCATCGGCGGCAATGCTGCGGTCGAGCAGATGCAGGATCTCGCGCTGCGCGCTGAATGCCTCGAACAGATTACGCAGCTTGTCGAGGTCGGACAGTTCTTCGAATTGCATCAGGCAGGTTTCGCCGCTGACGACGAATTCCGCGCGCTCCGCGTTCACGTCGAGCGCCTGCTCGGCCACGGCGATCGCATCGATCATGAGCTTGTTCATCGACTCGCGGGTGGCCTGCAGCTCGCCGAGAATCCGGATCCGCACGTCGCGAATGTCCTGGCCGATGAAGTTCTCGTTGAGATAGTTCGCCGCGCGACGCAGTTCGCTCTCCGAATAAGCCCGGTCAACGAACAGGACGCGGTTCTGGACCTCGCGGTCGTTCACCACCAGGATGGCCAGGATCCGCTGGTTTGACAGCGGCAGGAACTCGACCTGCCGCAGCGTCGCGTGTTTCTGCTTCGGCAGGGTCACCACACCCGCCATCCGGGTGAGGCTGGACAGCGCCACCGATGCCGCCTCGGCGAGCATCTTGGAGTCCCCGCCCGCCTCGTCGACCAGCTGGTTGTTCAGGCGGGTCACGTCGGCTGCCGCCAGCGGCTGCAGCTTGACCAGCGTATCGACAAAGAATCGATACCCCTTGGCCGTCGGCACCCGCCCGGCCGAGGTGTGAGGCGCGGCGACGAACCCGTACTCCTCCAGGTCCGCCATGACATTGCGAATGGTCGCCGGGCTGAGATTAAGTCCGCTTAGTTTCGCGAGCGTGCGCGAGCCCACGGGCTGACCGTCCCGGATGTACTGCGCGACCAGCGCGCGCAGGATCTGGCCGGAGCGGTCCGAAGGCGGGTTGCCGGTATGCTCGGTCATGCGGGACGACTCGAAGCTCAAAAAGCGCAGCGATTCAATAACCTGTCGTGCAAGCTATCAATGCCCTTCGAGAGGTGTCAAGTTCGCAGCGATCACGGCCGCTTTGGCGCTTGCCCCTCGATTCCCGGGGCCTGTAATGTGGACGCCGCGCACCTCGCTTGGTTCCAAACCTAACGCACCTCAGACGGCAGCCATCGCCGGGAGCACCGCTTGAAACCAGCAAAATTCCCGGCCGTCGCCCTGATGGGAAACCCCGACGATCCACGTGTCGTCGAGTCGCTGCGAACCCTGGCAGCGCACCTGGCCGCGCAGCGCGTTTCCGTGCTCGTGGCGGATTCGCTTGGCCCCGCAGCGGTACCGGACGCCGCCGCGCGACTGCCGGGGGCGGAGCTGCCACGCCAGGCGCAACTCATGGTGGCAGTCGGTGGCGACGGCAGCATGCTGTATGCGGCACGCCGGGCTGCTGGCACCGGCGTCCCGTTGCTCGGCGTCAACCTCGGGCGCCTCGGGTTCCTGGCTGACGTTGGGCCGGCCGACATGCTGGCGCGGCTCGACGAGGTGATGCAGGGGCAGTACGAGTCCGACCAGCGCATGCTCCTGCGTGCAGAAGTCGTCGAAGCAGATCGCGTGGTCGGCGAAGGTCTGGCGCTGAATGACATCGTAGTCAGCCGCCACGACCCGGGTCGCATGCTGGAAATCCGCACCTACGTGGACGGCGCCTATCTCAACACGCACGGGGGCGACGGATTCATCGTCGCCACCGCCACGGGCTCGACCGCCTATTCCCTGAGCTGCGGCGGGCCGATCATCGCGCCTGCGCTGGATGCGATCGTGCTGGCCCCGATCAGTCCGCACACGCTGAGCGAGCGGCCGATCATCGTCCCGGCGACGGTGGTCACCGAAATCACGCTCGCCGAGCCGCACTCGGTTCGCGCCGACGTGAGCTGCGACGGCGAAATCACCGCGAGCCTCGTGCCGGGCCGCCGCCTGCGGGTCCGCGCGGCGGAGGAACGCGTCGAGTTGATCCACCCGCGCGGTTACGATTACTTCCAGATCCTGCGCACCAAGCTGCACTGGGGCCGTGATCATCACTCGACCGGCGGTACTCCCGCCTGAGGCCGCGTGCTGACCCGCCTGCACATTCGCGACCTCGCGGTACTGCACGAAATCGAGCTGGAACTCAGCTCCGGGTTCAGCGTCCTCACGGGCGAAACCGGGGCGGGCAAATCGATGCTGGTCGACGCCCTTGCGCTCGCACTCGGTGAGCGTGCCGACAGCAGCGTCGTGCGCCCCGGCGCATCGCGGGCGGAGGTCATGGCGGTTTTCGACCTGCAGTCGCGCCCGGCCATCGCCGCCTGGCTTGAGGAGCGCGATCTCGACGCCGGAGGCGAATGCCAGCTGCGCCGCGTGGTGACGCCGGAGGGCCGCTCGCGCGGTTACATCAACGGTCGCCAGGTGACTCTCGACTCACTCCGGGATCTCGGCGAGCAGCTAGTGGACATCTGCGGCCAGCACGCGCACCAGTCATTGCTCCGGCCGGCGGTGCAGCGACAAACGCTCGACGCCTTCGGCGGGCACCACGACCTCGTGGCGGCGGTTGGGGCCGGTTACGCCGAATGGTCAGCGCTCCTGGCCGAGCGCGAGCGCCTGCTGCAGGCCGGCGCCCAGCGGGCGAGCCGCGAGGAACTCCTGCGCTTCCAGATCGGCGAACTCGATGCCCTGAATCCTGCCGAGGGCGAGTTCGAAACGTTGCAACAGGAACGCCTGTTGCATGGCAACCTCGGCCGGATCACCACTGGCCTCGCCGCCGTTCTCGACGCTACTTACGACTCGGACGAGTCATCCGCTCACGACCGGATCGGCGCGGCGCGGCGGGAGCTGGCAGCCCTGGTGCCGCTCGACCCGCAGCTCGCTTCCGCCGCGGCTGCGCTCGAGATCGCGCAGATCAATATCACCGAAGCGGCCGACGCGATCCGACGACGCCTGTCGGCGCTCGAGCACGACCCGGCCCGCCAGGAGTTCGTCGAGTCGCGGCTGGCATCCGTCGAGTCCCTGTCACGGCGGCATCGTGTCGAGCCAGAGCGGCTCTGGACGTTGCTGCCAGGGCTTCGCGCCGAACTGGCAACCCTCGCCGAAAGCGACAGCCGGCTACGCGACAGTGACAGCGAATGCACACGGCTCCATGAACGCCTGCAGCGCGCGGCCACTGAACTGAGCACGGCCCGGGCGCGTGCGGCCACCGCGCTGGAGCAGGTCGTAACCGGCGCGCTGCGCGAACTCGGGATGCCCGATGCGCAGTTCGTGATCCGCATGGCACCGACACCCCACGGGCACATCGGGGCCGACGGACTGGAGCAAGTCGAGTTCCTGGTGTCGGCGAATGCAGGACTGCCGCCGGGGCCGTTGGCGAAGGTCGCGTCGGGCGGTGAGTTGTCCCGGCTCGGACTGGCCATCGAGGTGGCCTGCATGGCGGATCGGGGCACGCCGACGCTGGTGTTCGACGAGGTGGACGCCGGCATCGGGGGCGGCGTGGCGGAAATCGTCGGCCAGAAACTGCGCCGCCTCAGCCGGCAGCGTCAGGTCCTGTGCGTCACGCACCTCGCCCAGGTAGCCAGCCAGGCCGCATGCCATTACAGCGTGACCAAGGCCTCCACGGGGGAAGCAGCGTCGGCCGCGGTACGCGTACTCACCGCTGCCGAACGCGTGGAGGAAGTAGCGCGCATGCTCGGCGGCGTACGCATCACGGAGCGCACGCGGGCGCACGCCCGGGAAATGCTCCAGCACTCCCGGCAGGCCCGCCGCGCCGGCTGAGCGCCGGAGCGCACGCGGTGAACGGCAGCGATCGATCGTTTAACATGCCGACCCGCTGCAGCCCGCAACAGGGAAACCGTGAGTCCGATGCGTAGCCGCCACACAACGCGCCGGCTGTTTGTCGGCGGCCTGGCCGCCCTGACGAGCGCCTGCGTCTACCGGGTCGATGTCCAGCAGGGCAACCTGCTCGACGACGAAGACGTCGATGCCGTACAACCCGGCATGACCCGCAGCCAGGTTCGTTTTCTGCTCGGCACGCCCATGGTGGAAGATTCGTTCCACCACAATCGCTGGGACTACGTTTATTTCCTGCGCCGCGGCCGCAGCCGCCGCCAGGAGAAGCGCTGGCTCGTCGTCATGTTCGAGGACGACAAGGTCAAAGAGATCCGCAGGGATCTGCCTTTCACCGAGCCGGGCTGACACCCGGCCAACCCGTGCCGTTTCTCAGCGCAGGTCCTGCGCGCGGCGCACGAACGCGTCGACGAGTTCGTTGCACAGCGCCTCGAACGGCGGCCCGAGCAACAGGTCGGCAACCCGGTTGGCGAAGGCAAAGCGGATGTTCAGTGCCACCTTGGAGCCGTCCGTGCCGAGGGGCGTGAACTCCCAGGTGCCCTGGAGATCCTGAAAAGGACCGTCATCGAGCGCCATCGTGATGCAGCGCGGCCGCTCCAGGCGGTTTCGCGTGCGAAACTCCGTCTGCAGGGGGCCACGCGCGAGCGCGATGCTGGCCACCACTGCCTCGCCGTCGCGCGACTCGATCCGGCCGCCGGAGCAGCCGGGAAGGAATTGCGGGTAAGACTCGACGTCGGCGACGAGATCGAACATCGCTTCGGCGCTGAACGGCACGATGGCGCTGCGGTGAACCTGACGCATCAGTTGTGAACGCCCCGACGCGGCCGATGCACGCGCTTTTCCCCTGCCGGGAAAGATGACAGGATTGTGCGCCAGATTGCACCACCGGGACAACCGATCGTCATGGCTGGCAAAGCCGCTGCGAAGGACAATGCGAACCGGACGATCGCCGAGAATCGCAAGGCGCGTCACGACTACTTCATCGAGGACCAGCTCGAGGCCGGTCTCGTCCTGGAAGGATGGGAGGTCAAGAGCCTGCGCGACGGGCGCGCGAACCTCAAGGAAGGCTACGCGGTCATTCGCGGCGGCGAAGCCTGGCTGGTGGGCGCGAACATTGCGCCGATGACTTCGGCTTCGACGCATGCGCATCCCGATCCCGTCCGCAGTCGCAAAATCCTGCTCAACCGGCGGGAACTCAACCGCCTGATCGGCGCCGTCGAACGGGATGGTTACACGCTGGTGCCGTTGTCGCTGTACTGGAAGAAGGGCCGCGCCAAGCTGGCGCTCGGCCTCGCGAAGGGCAAGAAGCAGCACGACAAGCGCGCCAGCGAGAAAGATCGCGACTGGCAACGCCAGCGGCAGCGCCTTTTACGACATCAATAGCTGCTATAACAAGACGTTAAGTAACAAATATGCAGATACTTGTCCGCCGCAGGGCGGCCTCGGAGGTCCTGAAATGTGTCGCCGATCTGTGTTTCCCGCGCGGGTCCATCTAAACTTTCGCCTGCCGCTCGTGTCGTAGCGGTGACAGCAGACGGGGGCGACCTGGTCTCGACGTGGGTCGCGAAACCCTGGGTGCATGCCGAGGCGCAGATGACCTCGTTAATCCAGTCTGCAAACCGATAGTTGCGAACGACGACAACTACGCTCTGGCTGCTTAATAACCAGTCTTGAGCCCTCGGGCTGAAGCCGTGCTTGTGCGGCATCAGATGCCGGGGTCATCAATCACAAGCTCGCGGGATGGTTCGTCCGGGACTTGACCGCCAAAGCCTGCACCGGACTGGCTGTCGGTCTTCCCCGTTCGCCGGGTAGCCGGCAGCGAGAACCAAAGGCGGAATAAGCATGTAGAGCTCATGGCGTAGGGCTTGCGGACGCGGGTTCGATTCCCGCCGCCTCCACCAATAATGAAACCCCAACCGTTCTCGGTTGGGGTTTTTTCTTGCCCGTTCCCCGCGTGTTTGCTGGGTCTGCGGGCATCGCCCTTCGGATGCGGGCGGGGCCCATCCGTGCCGCCAGCCCCTCCGGCGTCTCCCTCTTCTCCATTTCTCTCTCGCGCCTGTGGAGCACTCCAAGGGCGACTTCCTTGCGTGACAAGGACTTGGAGACAGGCGATTGTGGTTGGAGACTGCTACAGCAGCGAGGACTGCGACGCCGCCGAGGCGGGCCCCGCATCGAAGGTTTCCACCGGCGCGAGCCGCAGCAAACTGGTGGCCTCGTCCGCCGTGCCGTGCAGCCACTGCTCCACGTCGCCCGTCTCAATGGGGATCACCGAGCGCTTGTCTTGCGCGTTGGGCGGCAGATCGGGTTCGGGCTTGTGCATCCGACGCATCAGCGCATCCGACGCATCAGCGGATGCTCGTCGGCGTTGAGGGTGAGCATCGTGTAGCTCTCGACCAGCTCGCCGGTCGCCTTGCTGGACGGGGTAGTGCATCTTCTTCTCCAAGACAGATGACCCCATGACAACGCTGTTCGCCATTGAAGCCAAGCCTTACGGCGTGTTGGCAGCGGCGAACTGCTGCAGGCGTTGCCCCTCGGCGCGGGCCTCAGCCAACAACTGGTTCCAGTCGCCCGGAGGATGGCCGCTTTCGAGCATCTTGCGGAACACGCGGTAGGCGTCGTCGCTGCTCTCGTAGGCGCGCTTGGTCTTCTCGTCGTTGACCCAGGCGAACACGATCACTTTGCTGGGCGCGTGGTAACGGAAGAACAGCCGGTACTGCTGGAAGAATTTGGCCCGGAACCAGTGCTTGTGATCTTCGCCGAGGGTGTTGCCCTGCCGGTATTCGGGGCGTACCGGATCTTGCGGAATGACGTCGAACGCGAGCTTCGTGATCGCCGCCAGTCGCTTGCTGGCGTTCTTCTTCACATACCCGACCGGGTCTTTCTGCTTGAGGGCCTCGACCTGCTGGGCCAGTACTTCAAGCTGCGCCAGGAACAGCGGATGGGCGAAAACCGCCCAGCCGTGAATGACCAAGGGAGCGGGCTTGCCCGTGCTCATTCATCAGTCTGCCGACAGGGCGGCGTCGAGATCGACTTCAATACCGCCAGTCAGTGCTTGAAGACGCTGCACGAAGGCGGCATCGACCGCCTGCAGGCGCTCCGGATGGTTGGCGATGTCGCGGGCCAAGAACCCCAGGAACTGTCCGAGCACCGGATCGTCGCCTTCGGAGACTTCGGCGCGGGTCAGCACCACCTCGCCGCTGGGGCGGATGGTGTAGTGGATCTTGTCGCGCTTGCCCAGCCGAAGAGCGCGGCGCACGGTCTCCGGCACCGTGGTCTGATAGCGGTCGGTCAATGTGGATTCGACTTCGAGGGTGGCGGGCATGACGCTCTCCGGTCAAAGAGGGAAATGCGCGCATAATAATGCAATCGCCTTGTCTTGTCAATGCAAATGCATTACCTAGACGGTTGCTATCGTGTCGGGGGGCTCGGATAGTCTCCGGGCCCTTTTTCTTGCCTGAAATCCCCGCGCCACGCGGAGTTCTGGCCATCTGCGCTGCGGGTGGTCTGCCGGCTCACGCCATGAGCGCCGGCCCATCTGCCCGGCTCCGTGCGGCAAGCTCCACGAGCTGCGACTTCAATTGATCGCGTTCCTGCGTCAGGCGCGCCACTTCGTCGGAGAACACACTGAGTCCCGCGCCGGAGCGGGCGATACCAAGCTCCGTTTCGAGATCCTTCAATTCGCGCCGGCTGCGCGCGAGTTCGGCCTTTGCGGCCGTGAGTTCTTCGCGCACCTGGGCGGTCGCCGCGCCCGCTTCCTTGAGGGCGGTGTCACGCTCGCCGAGCTGGCCTTCATGCTCCGCAAGCGCGTCGCGCAGTGTCGTGATTTCCTCGCGCGCTCTTTTCGACTCCTCGGCTGCGGCTTCCCGTTCCGTGCGCGCCTGCTCCATCAGCCGCTGCTGCACGCGGACCTCCTCCTGCAGGTTGCGGATGCGGGCTTCCGATTCCGTCCCTCTGACCGGTATCGTCGCGGCTGTTCGCGGATAGCGTCCCGTCAGGCGCAACTGCGCGGCGGCGGCCGCTGCCTTGAGGTTCTCGATGAACCGGCCGCCCATGCTGAGAATGCCGAACAGCGCCAGCGTCACGGCCAGCGCCAGCCCGAACAGCAGCCCGACGATGAACATGCCGAAAACCATGCAGGAAAGGCTAATGCCCCGGTCCCCTCCGGACTGCGCACCAGTTCGCAGCTCCCACGATGCGGCCTGTGGCAGCGGCCACAGTTTGCGCCGCGTCACTGCCGACCGGGATGTCGCTCGTGCTCGGGCTGAAGGTGGATGAAGCCCCGGTAGAGCAACAGGTCGTAGGCAATCTTCAGGCCGCCGCCGAGGTAGAACGGGACTCCCACCAGCGATGCAGAACCGGCGAACACGGTGGCGAGAAAGGGCGACAGCGCGGCACCGATCGAACGGGCGACGCCGGTAATGCCGGCGGCCGCGGAACGTTCCGCGGGTGACACCACCGCCATCAGGTAGGCCTGGCGGGTCGGCACGTCCATCTGCGTGATCAGCGAACGCAGCAACAGTACCGCTGCGGCTGCTTCGAAGCGCGGCATAAGCGGCACCAGCATCAGCAGTACATTCGCCGGCAGGTGCGTGAACACCATGGTATTGATCAGGCCGATCCGGCCTGCGAGCCAACCGGCGGCCAGGTACGAAGCACCCGAAAGCAGGCTGGCGCCGAAGAACAGCGCGCCGAGTTCCGCAGGCCCCGCCCCGAAGCGCAGGTGCAGCCAGTACGCCAGCACGCTCTGGATCACCAGCCCACCGCCAAACGCGTCGAGGGCAAACAGGCCGGACAGTCGCAGCACCAGCGGCCGTGATTCGTGCAGCCCCCAGCGCTGCGCGCCGATCGGCGGCGGGCGGGTTGCTTTCGCGCCTGCACTCTCCACCCGATCCGTGAGGCGCGTGAAACACCAGGCCAGCGCCAGACCGAGCGCTCCATAAACGGCCACTACCGGCCGATACGCGTCCGCCCCGAGCAGGCCGGCGGACTCTGCGAAAACGGTGAGCCACCCTGCGCCGAGTGCGCCCAGCGCAGTCGCCACCGAACCGGTCAGGTTGTACCAGGCGAATACCGTCGTGCGGCGATCAGCGGGCACGAACTCCGCGAGCGCCGCCTGTTCGATGGACAGGAACGGCCCGACCTCATTGCCGCTCGGGCTGATCACCCCGAGCGTCATGCCCACCAGCAACACGATGAAGGCCTGGCTCGAGCCGAGGAGCAAGGCGCCCAGCAACATCAGTGCGCCACCCAGCACCAGGACACGGCGCCGCCCCAGGCGATCCGCACGGGTCGTGAGGAAGAGCGAGAGCACGGTGTCACCGAGCAGCGTCACGGTGAGCAGCGTGCCGATGGCGACCGTGCCGTGTCCGAGTGCCGCAAGGTAGAGCACCAGCACGACCGAGAGCAGCCCGTAGGCGAACAGTCGCAGGAAGCGGGCTGCAAACAGGAGTTTGAAGTCGCGATCCGGCGCGACCGCTTCACCGGGGACCGTCACGCCTCCTCCTGCGCACCGCGCAGGCCGGGATCACCGCCCTGCAACGGCCAGGCGCCGTGGTGGAGCCACCGCCGCACCGCCTGGCAGCTCATCGCCTGCGTGACAATACGCTGCCCAGCGCGGGTGGAGGCTGGTCGGTCAGGGAACGTGTTCCCGGATACTCGCCGGATCGTGTGCGACCAGATCCTTCGGCACCTCGGCGATGATCGCCGCGGCCAATGGCTTCGAGAACGATTCGCGCAACACACCGAGAAACGCGGGGGCCGCCATCACCACCAAGCCGCCAAACTTCTTCTGCCGCTGCGCTTCGGCAAGCAGAGCGGTAATCTCGCGGGCAAATCGTTGCCGTTCCTCGGCCCTCATCTGCTCGCCCGCATTGACACTGTGCCCGCCCGGGCCGAATCGGTCGTGGATGCGGCCGGGTGCGTCCGCCAGCAGCTCGCGTGGGTGCAACCGGGACGCCTCGTGACTGAGAGTCTCCACCAGCTCCAGCTCTGCACGGCGATGCCGCCCGGCATATATCCGCGCCTCGCTGCCGTCGGCAACCAGGACCCACACTTCCGTCATTTGTCCACCCCGCATTCCTCGCGTGCCAGACCATGCGTTCCGGTAGCCGGCGAGCCGCGCCGCGTTCGCCGGCCACGCCCACATGATATGGCGCGGGCCGCTTAATTGCATTGGCCCACCAAGGTCGCTCAAAATTGCACCTATCCCATGAACGACATCCTGCCAGAGCGATCTCCAGCCATTGCAGCCACTGCCCGCGGGAACGGGTGGCCAGGGCGGCCGTGATGGCACCCCGGCGCACACGGCTCGACCCGAAGCAGCGCGCACGCCTCGTACGGTCGGCGACTTATGCCTCCGTCAGCGTCGCAATCTGCCTGGTGATCGCCAAGGCCTGGGCCTGGATGGCAACCGGTTCGGTTTCCATGCTGTCGTCACTGGCCGATTCGGTTCTCGACACCCTGGCGTCCGTACTGACATTCTGGGCTGTCCGTTATTCGCTCCTGCCGGCCGACGAAGAGCATCGATTCGGCCACGGCAAGTCGGAAGGGCTTGCCGCTTTGCTGCAGGGGCTGATCATCACGGCCTCGGCGTTGTTTGTCTGCCGGGAAGCGATCGGGCGCATCCTGGAGCCACGCCCCATCGAGCAGCCGGAGGTCGGCCTGCTGGTGATCATCGGCGCCACCATTGCCACGGTGTTGCTGGTCGGTTACCAGCGCTACGTCAGCAATCGCACGGGATCGGTAGCCATCGGCGCGGATGCGATGCACTACACGGCCGACGTGCTGGTCAACCTCAGCGTCGGTGCGGCCGTCATTCTCACCGCATGGACGGGCTGGGCCCTGATGGACCCGCTGGTCGGTCTCGGCGTCGCCGCCTACATTCTGTTCGGCGCCTTCCGGATGATTTCACAGGCGCTCGACATCCTGCTCGACCGCGAGATTCCGGAGGCCGACCGGCTGCGGGTCAAAGAAATGGCATTGGCCCATCCGGACGTGCTGGGCCTGCACGACATGCGTACCCGCCACGGCGGAGCCTTCTACATCATGCAATTTCACCTCGACCTGCCGCGGGGCATCTCGCTCTGGCGCAGCCACGAGATACTCGACGAGGTGGAGGACCGGATTCGCGCCGAGTATCCCGGCTGCGAGATCATCATTCATGCCGATCCGCAGGGCATACGGGAACAGAAGGACCAGTTCGAGCAGCCGCTCGGTGTCGAGCCGACCCACGACCAGCCGTTGCACTGACCTCTGCGGGCACAGCGCGCCGCTCAGTCCTCCGCACGAACCAGGCGAAATCGCTGGAACACGATCGGCATTTCGTCGTCGAAGGACTTGCCTTCGGCTGCCAGAACCGGTGTCCAGTACCGACGGTGTATGCCGCGCCAGACTTCCACGTCCTGTGCGGCGGGGCTTTCGCAGGCAGTCAGGTCGGAGCCGACGTCACAAAATTTCAGCGATCGACATTCCTCGATCTGCACGAGGCAGCGCGGCCGGCCAGAGTGGTCCGTGAATATGACGTAGTCGCCGGCACGTGGCATGCCGCCCGTGGCCTCCAGGTCCTGCGGGCGTGAGAAAACACCGGTTTTCTGGCCGGTGGTGACCAGGCGCAGCAATGTCTCGCTGATCGCCGGAGCGTTGCCCATGCGCCGAACGGTATACCTGGCCGCACGAGACCCGGCGGGCACGACCTCGCGGCAGCGGGCCCAGAACGCTTCGAATTCTGTTACATCCATCGCCGCTAGGATAACAGCCGGATCGCGTCGGTCGCGGCGGGCAACGGCGGGTTTGTCGCAGGCGCTCTTGTGGCGCGCCGCGTCGCCCGGTAGATTCTCCGGAAGACTCCGCACGCCTGCGCCCACTCACACAGGACAGCCGACGCCGGCATGCTCCCGTTTGTTCCCACCGCGTCGATCCGCCTCTGCACCTTCGCCGCCGTGGTGGCGCTGGCCGGTGGCTGCAGCGGCGAGGTGCTGGTCGAGGAGTCCTTCCCGCAGCCGCTGGTGGAACCCGTACCACTGCGCGTGGCCCTGTACTACCCGCCGGCGCTGACGGAGTTCGCCTACAGCGAGGAGATCAGCGGCGACCGGGAGTGGACCGTGCAACTCGGTACCGCGAACGTACGCATGTTCGATGCGGTCTTCAGCAGTCTCTTCGCGGTGACGCAGCACGTCAGCAGTGTGGAGGCCGCGGCCCGGGAGATGCCCGCACTGGACGCCGTCATCGTCCCGGTGATCGACGCATTCGAGTTCTCATTGCCCAGCCAGTCCGCCACCGATCAATACGCCGTCTGGATTCGCTACAATCTTGATATCTACGATCCAGCCGGTGAACTGGTGGTCCGCTGGCCGATCAGTGCCTACGGGCAAAGCGGCACCAGCGGACTGAGCGACGAGGAGTCCATGGAGCGCGCCACTGTCCTCGCCCTGCGTGACGCAGCCGCGGCCATCGCGGTCGGTTTTGGGCAGCAGGCCGCCATACGGGAAAGACTGCTGAAGGTGCCGCCGGACCATGCAACCTGATCCGTTGACCACCGTCGGTCGGGTCATCGCGTATCTCGCGCTTGGCCTCCTGGCAGGCGGCTGCATGACCTCGCGCGTCGAGGGCTCGAAGAATGCGGCCACGGGCATCGGCGCCGGCGAGTCGGTCGTGATCCTCGCCACCAGTTACCACAAGGGCAACGCGGTAGAGGAAGATTTCGTTGCGTGCGTGACCGATCGCGTGCAGGGCGGGAGCAGGAAGATAGCGGTCATGCCGGAGCGGCAGTTTACCGACGCGCTGTTTCCCTGGTTCGAACCGCGAACCGCGCCGCAGACCGCCGAGGCACTGCCGGAGCTCCTCGCCCGCCCGGGCGTCGCCGAGCGCATCGAGGCGACCGGCATCCGCTACATCGTCTGGCTGAATGGTGCGACGGAACAGACCAGCGGCGGGGGCAGCCTGAGTTGTGCGATCGGGCCCGGCGGCGGTGGCTGCTTCGGCCTGACCTGGTGGGAGGATGATGCCTCCTACGATGCCGCCGTGTGGGATCTCGACCGCAGAACCGACGTCGGTCATGTCAGCGCGGACGTGCACGGCACCTCGATGATTCCCGCCATCATCATTCCGGTGCCCCTGATCGCGCGGACACAATCCGCCGCCTGCAAGGATATGGCGCGGGAACTCCAGCAGTTCATTGCCGAGCCCGGACCGGATAGCGGATGAGTTCCTGTCGCCCGCCATCGCACGGCGGATCCCGATTCACGCAGGGCAGGAGCAGCCGCCAGGCCCTGTTCGCCGCATCCTTGCTGCTCGCCGCCGCCGCTACGGCAGGTCCCGCGCAGGCAGCGGGCGAGCGTGAGTATCAGGCGCAGTTTCTCGTGCAACTGCGCGCGGGCGAGGACGCTGCCACGGCACGCATCCGCATCGTGCAGCCACGTCAGCGATTAAAGCGCTTGCGCCTGCAGATGCCCGAGCCCGCTTTCTCCGCAGTGCGCGGCGACGGTCGCGTCAGTCGCGAAGGCGATGTCGTGACCTGGGAGGTCCCGGCACGCGGCGGCGAGCTGCGCTACGAGACCATCATCACGCACCGGCGCAACGACAAGGGCTATGACGCCCTGGTCACGGGGCGCTGGGCCATGTTTCGTCTCGACGACGTCTTTCCGCCAGCCGCCGCGGTGCACACGAAGAATGCGCGCGGCCGTGGCGAGGTGCTGTTCGACCTGCCGCCGGGCTGGACCAGCGTCAGTCCTTACCCGCCCGATGCAGACGGACGCATGCCGTTCGTCAACCCGAAACGTCGCTATGCCCGCCCCGTCGGATGGGCACTCGCAGGCCATATCGGCGCGCGCATGGACGTGATCGGCCCGACGACAGTACGGATTGCGGCACCCCGGGATCAGGGCGCGCCGCGCGTGCCGATGCTGGCGCTGATTCGAACGACGTTGCCCGTGCTGCAGGAGGAGTTGTCGCGGGTGCCGCCGTACCTGCTGATACTCACCGCGGGTGATCCGATGTGGCGCGGCGGATTATCGGCCCCGAATTCTTTTTTCATCCATGCGGACCGGCCGTTGATCAGCGAGAACGGCACCAGCACGCTGGTGCATGAACTGCTCCACGTGCTCGCGCCGGTCCTGACGCAGCGCGATCATGACTGGATCGATGAAGGGCTCGCGGAGTATCTCGGCCTGGTGGTACTGCAGCGCGGCCAGCTGATCTCCCCGCAGCGCTTCGACCACGCGATAGCGACGTTCCGCCGTCGCGGCGCTGGCGTGAGCAGCATGGTGACACCGGCCGCGAGCGGCCCTGTCACGGCGAGGGCGGTCGCGATTTTCCACGACCTCGACCAGGAACTGCACCGCCGGGGCCCGGCCGGCAGCGACATCTTCGAGTTGCTCCGGCGCATGATGCAGGAGACCGAGCCACTCGACATAAAAAGGCTGAGGGCATTGGCTGCGGATATCGTCGGTGGCAAACCGGTCAATGCGCTCGCCGCATCGCGGGTGCCGGGTGAGACCTGAGATCGTCGGCGCGCCTGCCGGCCTGGTTGCCGCTGTGAGCACACTCACGGACAGAAGCTCAACCTCGTGGCCCAATGGCGGCCATGTCCCCGCAGGCTGCGTCATCTCCGATAGCAGCGTCACCGCAGCGCACCGGCGGCGATCACCGCCTGCGCACCCTGCTGTTCCGGCGGGTCTGGTTGCCGCAGCGGCTGTATGCAGCCGTTCCCGCGATCTACCTCGGATCGGGAACCGGTGCGCTGCTTGGCGGCCTGTATCTTCCCGACCCATCATGGATGCTGCCCTACGTGGTCCTGTTCGGGTTCGCCTGCCTGCATATCGGAGTCACGCTCGTCGCCATGAGGAGACGGCGGCGCACGTCTGCCTGAACGGGTACTGGCTGGTCTTGGCCCGAGCCGCCCCGGGGTGCAAGAATCGCAGCCGGTGCCGACGGCAAACGAGGGCCGCGCTGTGAAACGCCTCGCCTGGATCGCAGTATTACTGCTGTTTGGCGGCGTGCTGCTGCCGATGGGGGCGTACCTGCTCGGCACCCGCTTGGCAGGTCCATTCTCGGGTCCGCGCGGGCTTGCCAGCTACCTCGGCACGATCTACGCCGATGCAGCGGCCGGTCGGCCGCTGGCACTCCTGTTGATTCTCGGCCCGCTCTGTTGCGCCGCGATCTGGACGGTGCGCCACCGGTATTGGCGCCGACGCCGGGCATCGACGGGGGATGAATAGCGGGCGCTGCCTTGACAGAAAGTGCGGCACAGTACGCGGTCCGCAGGCGGCAGGCGCCTTTATGTTGCAAAGCCGCGTCACTCGCATCGGCGGCCGATATAGTCGCAACTAAAACGGATCTGGCGCGTCAGACAGGCCAGTAGTACCAGGCGACCCCGGCCAGCCCGATCCACAACAGCAGCAGCGGACCATGGCGCCACGGCCGGGCGCGCACGGTGCCAAGGAACCCGGCCGCGCCCAGCGCAGCCAAGGCAAAAAACATCAGGAAACCGCGCGCCACCTCCGGCAATTCCGCAGCGAAACGCGGATGGTCGTTCTGCAGCACCCAGAACACCAGCAAGACCACGGCGAGGCCGAATGCCAGCGAAACCAGGCTGCCCGCGACGATGCCGAGTATTGCGGTAAACGGGTGCATTGGCTGATCACCGCGGGCCCCGGACACTGCCTTCCCCGCCGATGCTTGGTATGATCCCTGCAGCAAAGATATTGAAATTGAACAGGAACACAATGCGCCGTGCAATGAGTGAAACCCCCGGACCAGGCTTCGGCCGGGTGCTGCTCATTCTCTTCCAGTTGCTGGTGATCCTCGCCGTTCCGGCCGCATCCGGCCCGGCGCGGGCTACGGCCGAGCCCGAGCGCAGCGCGATCCCGGAACCGCTGGAGTCCACCGCGCGCCAGCAGCAGGTCGCGCGGATGACGACCCGCTTCGTCGAGCGATTCCACTATTCCCGCCAGGACATCGATGACCAGATGTCCGAACAGATCCTGAAAAACTTCATCGAAGCCCTGGACGGTAATCGCCAGTATTTCCTCGAGCCGGACATCGTGTATTTCTCGCGGTACCGTCACGCGCTGGACGAGGTCCTCGACGCCGGCAACGTCGAGCCGGTGTTCGATATTTTCCGGCTCTATCGTTTGCGTGCGCAGCAGAACCTGACGTACGCGCTCTCGCAACTGAAGGAAGAACCCGACTTCAAGGTCGACGAGGACTTCGTGTTCGACCGCGAAAAAGCGCCATGGCTTGCGACTCCGCGTGACATGCAGGAGAACTGGCGCAAGCGCGTGAAGAACGACGCCCTCGGGCTACTGCTTGCCGACAAGACCTGGCCGGAGGCCGCGGACATCCTCCGCAAGCGTTACGAGCGTGTCCTGAAACGGATCAACGAACTCGACAGCGACGAAGTCTTCGAGACGTTCATGAATGCTTTTGCGCGAACACTCGACCCGCACTCGAGCTATCTCTCTCCGCGACAATCGGAGGAGTACCGCATCCAGATGAGCCTCTCCTACCAGGGCATCGGCGCATCGCTGCAGCTCGACGACGAGGTCGTCAAGGTGCTCAACGTGATTCCCGGCGGGCCTGCGGCGATCGACGGACGCCTCAAAGCCAATGACCGCATCACGGCAGTCGGCCAGGGCGCGGACGGCGAACTGGTCGACGTGGTCGGCTGGGAACTGGACGACGTGGTGCAACTGATCCGCGGGCCCCAGGGCACACTCGTCCGGTTGCAGGTGCTTCCCGCGGGCGCGCTGCCGGGAGCGTCCGAGCAGGTGCTGAACCTGACCCGGGACAAGGTCAAGCTGGAGGAACAGGCCGCCAAGGGCGAGGTGCGCGAGATTCGCCGTGACGATCGCGTCGTCAAGGTCGGGGTGATTACGGTTCCGAGTTTCTACCAGGACTACGATGCGCGTAACAACGGCGACGAGAATTACATCAGCACGACGCGCGACGTGCGCCGCCTGCTGGGCGAACTGACCAAGCAGGGCATCGAGGGTCTCGTGATGGACCTGCGAGGCAACGGTGGCGGGCACCTTTCGGAGGCGACATCCCTCACGGGGCTGTTCATCGACACCGGGCCGATCGTGCAGTTGCGCGACACCAGCGGGCGCGTCGAAGTCCTGGCTGATCCGGAGCCATCAGTGGCCTATAGCGGCCCCCTGGTGGTACTGGTCGACCGTTTCAGCGCCTCCGCCTCGGAGATCTTCACGGCGGCAATCCAGGACTACCACCGCGGGATCGTCATCGGCCAGCAGACTTTCGGCAAGGGGACGGTGCAGAACCTCTATCCCCTCGACCAGTACACCCGGCGCTCACCGGAGCCTGGCCTCGGGCAGTTGACGCTCACCATCGGCAAGTACTACCGGGTCACCGGTGGCAGTACGCAGAACCGCGGCGTCATGCCCGACATCAACCTCCCCTCCGGGGTCGATCCCGCCGAGGTGGGCGAGAATATCCGTGAAGGTGCCTTGCCCTGGGACCAGATCGATGCGACGCGATATCGCGCCAGCGGCCCGCTCGACGCCTCCATCGCGTACCTGACCCAGCACGAAACCGAGCGGATGCAGGAGGACCCGGACGTGCGCTACCTGCTGTCCGGCATCGAGGCTGCAAACCACGCGCGGGAAACGACCAGCGTCTCCCTGAACATGGACAAGCGCCTGGCCGAGCGCGAGCAGCAACGCAAGGAGCAACTGGATCGCGAGAACGTACGTCGCCGTGCCCAGGGACTCGCGGCATTGGGTTCGCTCGATGAGATCAATCCCGATGAGCGACCCGATGTGTTGCTGAATCAGGCAACACAGATCCTGACGGACTTCGTGGCGCTGGATGGAACCGCGAAGGCGGCGGCGAACACCCCCGAGCCCGAAGCGCAGTAAGTAGCTGACCGCCGCCGATCAGCCCAGCAGTACTGAATAGATATCCCAGTACTCGTCGGCGAGTACGTTCACTGGAATCACGCGGTCATCCGCCGGACGCGGCTCGCCCGTATCCGTAATCGCGAGCGGCACCACGGCAAACGAGTCTGCAATCGGCACCTTGTCGCTGTCGCGCCGGTACTGCGCGGTCCGGTTCAGAAACTCCGCACGTCTGCGCACCAGCGCATTGAGACGCTCGGGTGTATCGAGCTTGCGCACCACAGCGTCGACAGTTCGGCCGAGAACCTGGCATTCGGCAATGCTGCCGTAGCTGACGTCCGCCAGATCCCGCAGTGCCGCCTCACGCGCCAACCCGGCCACGTTGTGCTCGGCAAAGCTCACCAGCAGCTGCTGTGCCATGGCGATGATGGCCAGGTTGATATTGCGCTGCCCGGCACCGCCGATTCCGGCCAGAGTCGGCGCCGGTTCAGTCTCCTGCTCGCGCCGCGTCGCCTGCAAACGCTCGAGCTGGGAGTGCACGCCGTCGAGCGCCGCCCGCGCCGCGGCCGCGCGTTCGTTGACGGCCCTGCGGCGAAAGTAGTTCCAGAATCCGCTCAGCTCCTGCGAGCGTTTCACCAGCGCTTCGTGATCGCCAAGCGCTGCCTGCATGCGCTGATCGAGGTCCGCAATCCGGGCATCGAGCGCCGCGAGTTCGCCGTCCTGGCGCCGCCTGAACAATTCCCTGGCGTGCTGATCCTCGCGCTGCTGCTGGCGCTCGGTCAGTTCACGGGCAACACGCGCGAGCCGCTTGTGGCACTGCTGCCACACGCCACGCAGCTGGTAGTACACCAGCGCGTTGCTCGCCTGCAGTGGGTCGACCAGGAGATTCTCGAGTTGCTCGAGGCGTTGCTGCGAGCGCAGATTGGTGCTTTCCTGCTGGCGCAGCTGGTCCATCAGCCGCTCCCGATCGCGCCGCAGTTGCGCCAGCTCCTTCTTCAGCTCGGCACGGTTCCAGAACAGCTTGAGGAGCTGCTCTTCGTCGGGATCCTTCCTGCGCTGGAGTAATGGACTTGCGATGCTTGCCATGGGCATGTGCGCGTCGCCCGGCAGCGGGCACGTCGCCAGAAGCAAAACCGTGAATTAAGTCTAACCGGCGCGGTGCCGGCAATCCTTGAAGCAATCGACAGTTCAGTCCGGTCAGCGGCCGGCCCAGGCGTAGGAATGCCCGTTGTCGAGCAGGAAATCCAGCCACTTGTTCAGCACCATGTTGTGGGCCCAGCGCCGGTTGATCTCCCGGGCATACCGGTGCGTGATGTCAGCCAGTCCCGGGTGCCGATGGAACCGCGCCCAAGCCAGGACCTCGGCCACGCGAGCGTCGAGGTACAGACGCACCGCCAGGTCCGGGTCGGCAACGCAGCCTTCGGGGTCGTCGAAGACGTAGGTCAGGCGCAGGAGGCGCGTGTAACGGGACCCCTCCTCCACGGACAGGTGCAGATCGCAGTCGCGCCGGCTGCGCGACACCAGTTGGCACTGGCTGCGTGCCGGATCGCCGAGCAGCGAAGTGAGCTTGAGAAAATTTCCCTCGTAAAGCGATATCAGGCCACCGAGGGTTCCCGGTCGCAGGATGCATTCGGGTACGATGTAACTGTCTGCAAGCATCGGTTTGACTATAGCACAGCCGTTTTGGGCGCCTGGCGATAGGACCGACGTCACAAAGAACCGTCACACTCCTGCCCGATCGACATGAACAATCAGGCTCTGGTCATTCGCTCAGTGCGCTGTGCCCCGTTCCAGGACCAGCGCATGGGAACTGCCGGCCTGCGCAGGAAGGTGCGGGTCTTCGGTCAGCCGCACTATCTGGAGTGTTTCGTCCAGGCTGTGCTCGATACCGTTGGCCTGCCGGCCGGTGCGACGCTCGTCATCGGCGGCGACGGGCGCTTCTACAACGATATCGCGATCCAGCTCATCATCCGCGTCACTGCTGCCGCAGGCGTGCGACGGCTGATCATCGGGCGTGGCGGCCTGCTGTCCACACCGGCCGCATCTCATCTCATCAGGGCGCGCAAGGCCGACGGTGGATTCCTGCTGACTGCCAGCCACAACCCGGGCGGGCCCGACGGCGACTTCGGCATCAAGTTCAACATGGCTTCCGGCGGCCAGGCGCCACCGGCCGTCACCGACGCCGTCTACGACACCAGCCGTCGCCTGGAGGGTTACCGCCTGGCCGACCTGCCCGCCATCGACCTGGCCTGCACCGGAACACGGCAGATCGGCCCGCTGCAGATTGAAGTCGTAGACCCGGTGGCAGACTACGAACGCCTGATGGAACAACTGTTCGATTTCGGGCGTATCCGCGCCTGGCTGGGACGCGGCCATCGGCTGGTGTTCGACGCGTTGCACGGCATCACCGGTCCGTATGCGCGACAAATTCTCTGCCAGTCACTCGGCGCGGACGCGGCGGGGCTGCTGCACGCCGAACCATTGCCCGACTTCGGTGGCCTGCACCCGGACCCCAATCCGATCGACGGGCGTCACCTGGTGGAACGCAGCATGCAGCCGGATTCGCCCGACCTGCTCGCGGCCTCGGATGGCGACGGCGACCGAAACATGATCCTCGGACCTGGCCTGCTGGTGTCACCGGGTGACAGCGTCGCCATGATGCTCGCCAACGCGAGCCACGTTCCGGGCTATCGCCAGGGCGTGCCTGGCGTGGCCCGATCGATGCCGACCAGTCGCGCACTCGACGCAGTTGCCGCCGATATGCGGCTGCCCTGCTTCGAGACGCCTACCGGCTGGAGATTTTTCTGCAATCTGCTCGATTCAGGTCGCATCGGCCTGTGCGGCGAAGAAAGCTTCGGCACCG
This sequence comes from Nevskiales bacterium, assembly GCA_011526045.1. Lineage (GTDB taxonomy): Bacteria > Pseudomonadota > Gammaproteobacteria > Steroidobacterales > QUBU01. The sequence continues at coordinate 61,285 of WYBE01000045.1, forward strand.
GATCCTGGCACACGCGGGAGAAGGACGGTCTCTGGGCGGTGCTCTTCTGGCTGAACCTGCTCGCGGCACTCGATCAGCCCCTGCCGGCGATTGCCGCGGCACACTGGCGACGCTACGGACGCCACTATTTTCAGCGTCGCGACTACGAGATCAGCGAGGCCGCGCGCGGTGACGAATTGATCGAGTCGTTGCGTAAGCGCCTGCCCGGGTTCGCCGGCGAACGAACCCGCCTCGCGCCGATCGGGACAGCCGACGAGTTCGATTACCGCGACCCGGTGGACTCGAGCGAGGTGCGCCAACAGGGCATCCGGGTCTTCCTCACCGACGGCTCGCGAATCGTCTATCGCCTGTCAGGAACCGGCACGGCCGGCGCCACCCTGCGCGTCTACCTCGAACGGCACGAGCGCGCCGCCGAGCGCCTCGACCTGCCGGCCGGCGCGGTCCTCGACCCGCTCGGCCAGCTGGCCGCAGCGCTGGCACGCATCCCGGACATTACCGGGCTCAGCACCCCGAGCATGGTGGTCTGACCCGCTCACGGCCGCGTGCGTCGCTCGATACCCGTGCCGCTGAGAATCGTGCTCGCGATCTCCTCGATCGAGAACGACGTCGTGTCCACGAACGGGATCTGGTAACGGCGGAACATCGCCTCGGCACCGCGCAGTTCGAAACGAACCTGCTCCGCGCTGGAGTAACGGCCGACGGGCCGCCGCTCGCGGCGGATCTGCTGCAGCCGCTCCGGCGAAATCGTCAGCCCGTAAAGCTTGCGTCGATGCGGTTCGAGCACCTTCGGCAACGCACCGTTCTCGAGCTCATCCTCCGACAACGGGTAGTTGGCCGCAAACACACCGTAGGCCAGCGCCAGGTACAGACAGGTCGGTGTCTTGCCCGTGCGCGAAACGCCGGTGAGGATCACGTCCGCGGCCTCGTAATCGGCGGTGCGCGCCCCATCGTCGTTGCTCAGCGCGAAGTTCGTCGCTTCGATCCGCCGGTCATAGGCGCCGGCGTCCTTCATGCCATGGGCACGGCCGATCGTATGCGAAGACCGGGTCTGCAGTTCTCGTTCCAGAGGGGACAGGAACGCCTCGAAAAAATCCAGGAACAACCCCTGCACGGTGATGAAGCGTGCGCGCAGTTCGTCCTGCACCAGCGTGCTGAATACCAGTGGGCGCGCGCCCTGCTCGGCCGCGACCGCGTTGATCCTCCGCACCACCTGGTCCGCCTTGTCAACAGAATCGATAAATGGCACAGTCACCTGGTCGAACTCGTGTGCTTCAAACTGTGTCAGCAGGCTCCGCCCCAGGGTTTCCGCGGTAACGCCGGTCTGATCCGAGACAAAGAAAACGGTTCGCCTGTTCATTGCGCACGGGCCCGATTGGTTTAATTTTTCAGTGCCACCTGCGGCGATTGTCCACGTCCGCCGGGGCAACACAAGGGAGCCCGCATTGAAGCCGTACGTCCTGCCACTCGGCCAGCTGGGAATGGGTGACGTCGACGTCGTCGGCGGCAAGAACGCCTCCCTCGGGGAGATGCTGGGCAAACTGACCCAGCTTGGCGTGCGGGTCCCCGACGGCTTTGCGACGACGGCGCAAGCGTACCGCGACTTCCTGCAGCAGGACGCCCTCGGCACGCGAATCGCGGCGGCACTGCGCGACCTCGATGTCGACGACATCGGGCGGCTTGCCGCGACCGGCCGGCAGATCCGCGAGTGGATCATTGCCACGCCGCTGCCACAACGCCTGCTCGGCGAGATCGCGGCCGCATGGGACGCCATGGCGCGGGCGAGCGGCCCGGAACTGGCGGTCGCCGTACGTTCGTCGGCGACGGCCGAGGACCTGCCGGACGCCTCGTTCGCCGGCCAGCAGGAGACCTTCCTCAACGTTCGCGGCTTCGACCGGGTGCTGCAGGCGATTCACGAAGTCTTCGCGTCCCTGTACAACGACAGGGCGATCGCCTATCGGGTGCACCAGGGATTCGAACATGGCGCAGTGGCCTTGTCGGTCGGCGTTCAGCGCATGGTGCGCAGCGACATCGGCGCAAGCGGGGTGATGTTCACCCTCGATACCGAATCCGGCTTTCCGCATGTGGTGTTCATCACGGCCGCATACGGTCTTGGCGAGACCGTGGTGCAGGGTGCCGTCAACCCCGATGAGTTCTACGTCTACAAACCGTCCCTGCGCGCCGGCCGCCGCTCGATCATCCGCAAGAAGCTGGGCTCCAAGGCCATCAAGATGGTGTACGGGAACGGCGGGGCGAACGGCCCCCGGGTTACCACCGTGGAGGTCGAGCCGGAACAATCGCGCCGCTTCTGCGTGAGTGATGCCGACCTGGAAACGCTGGCGCGTTACGCACTCGTCGTGGAGGAGCACTACGGCCGGCCGATGGACATCGAGTGGGGCAAGGACGGCCAGGACGGCGAGATCTACCTGCTGCAGGCGCGCCCGGAAACCGTCCAGAGCCGCAAGGGTCAGGCCATCCAGCGCTATCGCCTGCGAGAGCGTTCCGGCGTGCTGGTCCGCGGCCGCAGCATCGGCCACCGCATCGGTGCGGGCACGGCCCGGGTGGTGAACGACATCGCGGAAATGAAGCGGATCCAGCCAGGCGACGTACTGGTCGCGGACATGACCGACCCGGACTGGGAGCCGATCATGAAACGCGCAGCGGCGATCGTCACCAACCGCGGCGGCCGCACCTGTCATGCCGCCATCATCGCGCGCGAACTCGGCATCCCGGCAGTCGTGGGCTGCGGCGACGCAACGGCACGCATCCGGGATGGCGCGGAGGTCACCGTGTCGTGCGCGGAGGGTGAAGAAGGCCTCGTCTACGGGGGCAGACTGCCCTTCGAGGAGCAGCGAGTCGAACTCGACAGCCTGCCGCGCATCCCCTTCAAGATCATGATGAACGTCGGCAATCCGGATCGTGCCTTCGACTTCGCCGGCATTCCGAACCACGGCGTCGGGCTGGCGCGCCTGGAGTTCATCATCAATCGGCTGATCGGAGTGCATCCGCGGGCGCTGCTCGAGTTCGACAGCCTGCGCCCGGATCTCAAGGACATCATCCGCGAACAGATCGCGGGCTATCCCGATCCGGTCGAATTTTTCGTCGCAAAGCTCGCCGAGGGTATCGCCTGCATCGCAGCCGCATTCGCTCCGCATCCGGTCATCGTCCGGCTGTCGGATTTCAAGAGCAACGAGTACGCCAACCTGATCGGCGGCCAGCAGTACGAGCCCGACGAGGAGAACCCGATGCTGGGCTTCCGCGGCGCCTCGCGTTACGTCGCCGAGTCGTTCCGCCCCTGCTTCGATCTCGAGTGCCGTGCGATCCGCCGCGTCCGTGAGGAGATGGGGCTCGACAACATCGAGGTGATGGTGCCGTTCGTGCGGACCGTGGCCGAAGCGAAGGCAGTTACCGAACTCCTGGCTGCCAATGGACTGCGGCGCGGCGAGCGCGGACTGCGACTCATCATGATGTGCGAGTTGCCGGGTAACGCGCTGCTTGCCGATCGCTATCTGGAATACTTCGATGGCATGTCGATTGGTTCCAACGACATGACTCAACTCACACTCGGTATCGACCGTGATTCGGCGATCATCGCTCCGCTTTTCGATGAGCGCGATGATGCCGTCAAGGCCCTGCTGGTCATGGCGATCGACGCCTGCCGCAAAGCAGGCAAGTACATCGGTATCTGCGGCCAGGGCCCCTCGGACCACCCGGATTTTGCCCGCTGGCTGGTTGAGCACGGCATCGACAGCCTCTCGCTCAACCCGGATACCGTGCTGGAAACGTGGTTGTTTCTCGGGAGCTCCGCCAGCGATCAACGCTAGAGACGGTCTCCCCAGGCGGATTTTTTCTTCCAGCGGATCCTGGGCAGGACCAGGCCCAGCAGGAACCCGAGCAGCAGCACACCCGCCCCAGCGAGGAACCAGTTGCGGCGCCCCTGGTCGGTAAGCTCGAGGTTGCGCGCCTCGAGTTCATTGGCGCGCTGCTCAGCCGCTGCTGCCCGCGCCTGGAGCGCACGGTTTTCTTCCGCGGTCTTCAAGGCGTCGGCGGACACGGTGCGAATTTCGGTGAGATCCTTCTCAAGCCCCGCCGATGCCGATTGGAGCTGGCTGATTTCGCGCTGCAGGCCGTCGCGTTCGCCGCGCAGCGCACGCGCCTCGTCGGACAGTTCCGCCTGCTGCTGCTGGAGAGTCCGGTGGCGCGCCTCGACCTCCGGCAAGCGCAGCCGCGCCGGCGGTTCGCTGTCGAGAAAGCGCGACAATACCCAGCCCTCCGCTCCCGAAGGCGTACGCACTCGGCTGTAGCCTGTCTGCGCATCCGCCTCGATCAGTTCGACGCGCGTCCCGCTCGGCAGCATCCGCGTAATCGCGAAACGGTTCCCCTGCCCGCGGCGCATGTCCACCTCGAGCTGATCGGTGATCCAGCGTGCACGCTCCTGGGCCGCGAGCCCCTGCGCCACGATGAGGAGCAACGCGAGCGCGAGGCCACGGACTGCGCGCCCACGGGATCCGCCGGTTTCCCGATCTCGTTCCGCCATGCCTTTCCCCCTCCTTCAGCCGGGACAGACTTTACCACAGATATCCGCCTTAACAGGCTGATATCAATGCCGTATCGACAAAGATGCCCTTGCCATGATCCACGCCTGCTGGCGCGTTCTCGAGGCCGCCCAGAAGCTTATCGTGTCGGCTGCTTTCACCACAGCCGGGGCACGCAAGGCGACGATTCCCGCTCGCGTGGCTTACCCGCCGGACTGGTCTGTGCCGTCGGCCTGTTCCATGCCGGCGCCCGAGCGGGCGCAGACCGCCAGAGAGCACTCCAGCCCGGGTTCAATCCGACGGCAGCGATGCCGAAGGCGGCATCGCCGGGCGCAGGAACGCGGCCCGGTAGTGGCGCAATTCGGCGATGGAGTCGCGGATATCCGCCAGCGCCAGATGAGTGCCGTTCTTCGCCACTCCGGTGAGTACGTCCGGCGCCCAGAGACCCGCGAGAATCTTCAGGGTACTCACGTCCAGGTTGCGATAGTGGAAGTAGCGCTCGAGATCGGGCATCTCCCGGGCGAGAAAGCGGCGGTCCTGGCAAATGCTGTTGCCGCACATCGGCGACGCTCCGCTCACGACGTGGGCGCTGAGAAACTCCAGCGTCCGGCGTTCCGCCTCGGCAGCAGCCACACGGCTCGCACGTACGCGCTCGATCAGGCCGGAACGGCCGTGCTGGCGGGTGTTCCATTCATCCATGCGCGAGAGCACGTCATCGGGCTGATGGATCGCAATCACGGGACCCTCGGCGATGGTATCCAGATTGGAGTCCGTCACGATCGTTGCGATCTCGATGATAGAATCACGCTGGCTGTCGAGACCAGTCATTTCCAGGTCGATCCATATCAATCTGTCGGCCGCATTGTTCATGTGCCGCCATCCGCACGCTGCTGCATCAGCCCGGATTCTAGCAAAGCCGTTCCACGGGCGGCCGCCACGCTGCCGCTCCGTGCTGCCGTAACGCCAGTGGCCGACTCAATCGGACTCGTGGTCGCGGCGCACGGGCAACGCGGTTTGCTCGAAGCGGACGGGGTTCGTCACGCGTTCCTGTTGAAAGGCCGCCGCCAACGCATCGTGTGCGGAGACCGAGTCCGGTTCCAGCCGGACGGGACGTCAGGCCCGGTGCTCGTGACCGCCATCGAACCACGCCTTGGCGTGCTCGCGCGCGTCGCCCGGCACGACGGTCACGCGGAGGTCATGGCGGCCAACCTGACACAACTGGTTCTGGTGTGCGCCCCGCGCCCGGAGCCCGACTGGTTCCTGGCAGATCGTTTTCTCTGCGCGGCGGAACTCGCGGGCTGCCAGGGACTGCTCGTCTGGAACAAGGCCGACCTCGGCGCCCCGGATCCCCTTCCTCTCGACGAGTACCGCACGCTCGGCTACCGGGTTCTTGCCGTGTCCGCCCGTTCCGGCGCCGGCATCACGACGCTGGCTGCAGAACTGGAAGGGCAGATCGGCGCCCTGGTAGGGCAATCCGGCGTCGGCAAGTCGTCGCTGATTAACGCCCTGGTGCCAGGTGCCGCCGCGGTGATCGGGGCGCTGTCCGCGGCGGGCAGTTTCGGCACGCAGACGACGACCGCGGCGCTGATGTACGACGTCGGGCGCACCGGCCGCCTGATCGACACCCCCGGGGCCCGCACGTTCGTGCCTGCCGTAGCGTCATCACGCCTCGACCAGGGATTCCCGGAACTGCGCCGTCTGGCTCCCGGCTGCCGTTTCACCGACTGCACGCACAGCCATGAGCCCGGCTGCGCAGTCCGGCACGCGCTGGAGGGCGGATCGGTCTCGACGCGTCGCTACGACAACTACCAGAAGCTGCGGGTGATCGTCGCTGCTCCCGGCCGATGAACGGACGTCTCACCGCACCGCGCCGGCACCGGCGCGAGCCGCCACTCAAAGATCCTGTACGTCGTCCACCGTCACGCGACCCGCAATGGCACGCGACAGGGTCCCGCCATCCACGTATTCGAGTTCGCCGCCAATCGGCACGCCATGAGCGATGCGGGTGGTCTTGAGTCCGTCGCGGCGCGCGATCGACGCCAGATAGGAGGCCGTCGCCTCACCCTCCACCGTCGCGCTGGTAGCCAGGATCACTTCGCGCACCGTGCCACCGGACAGCCGCCCGACAAACTGCTCTATCCCCAGCTCGGCGGGCCCGACGCCATCGAGAGGTGACAAGCGTCCGTGCAGGACGAAATACAGTCCCCGATAGCCGGCGGATTCCTCGACCGCAATGACGTCAGCCGGCGACTCGACCACGCAGAGCAGGCCGCTGTCGCGACTCGCTGCCGCACATACCGGGCACAGCTCGTCTTCGGCGAACATGCGGCAGTTGCGGCAGCGCCCGACGCCCTGGAGAGCCTCCTGCAGGGCAAGCAGCAGCGCCTGTGCGCCTTCGCGGTCGCGCTCGAGCAGGTGAAAGGCCATGCGCTGCGCAGTCTTCGGGCCTACGCCCGGCAGGCGACGCAGGGCGAGCAGGAACTGTTGCAGGCGCGGCGAAAACTTCATGGCAGGCGAAGCGGCCCGCGTCTCAGAACGGCATCTTCAGTCCACCGGGCAGGCTCACACCCGACGTCAGCCCGGCGCAGCGCTCCTGGACCGCGCGTTCGACTTTGCGCAACGCGTCATTGCAGGCCGCGACCAGTACGTCCTCGAGCATTTCGCGGTCGCCGCCGCTCACGAGGCTCGGATCGATGCTGATCGACTTGACCTGCTGGCCGCAGGTCATGGTCAGCCTGACCAGACCGCCGCCCGCTTCTCCCTGGACTTCCTGGTTCGCGAGTTCGGCCTGCGCCTTCTGCATCTCGGCCTGCATACGCTGGGCCTGTTTGAGCAATTGCCCAAGGTCTGGTTTCATGAGTTCCGCTCCTTCGATTCCTGTGGACGCCGACCGCCGCGGTCGCGGCGTGGCCCCTTATCCTCTCGCACGACCGGCTTGATCGACCCGGGCACCAGTTCGGCGCCGAACATGCTCGAGAGCTCGCGCACGTTCGGGTCCGACTCGATGGCGTCACGGGCCCGGCGCAGCGCTTCGCCCTGTTCCTCTGCAGCGCGCGCGGCGAGCGTATCGCGCGCATCGCTACGAAGCTCGATAGTGACCTGGAGCGCCGCGCCACGCCGCTCACGGATCGCGGCAATCACGCGATTTTTCTGCTGCTCCGTGAGCAGGTGCGCATTCGCCGGATCGATGCTGAGTCGAAGCTCGGTCGCCGTGCTACTGACGAGTGCGGTGTGCATGGCCAACTGGCGGGCTGCACCGTCGAGGCTCAATCCCTGCACGAAACCGGTCCACTCATCTCCGACCCGAAGCGGCGCAGCGCTCTCAGCCCTGCGTCCGCCGCCTGCGGCCACCGCAGCCGGCGCCGCAACCGAACCCGGCGCGCGCATCGCAGGCTGGCTCACCGGCTCCGGGCGGAAGGCCAGCATGCGCAGGACAGCCATCTCGAAGCCAATGCGCGGATCGGGCCCGACCGGCAGATCACGCCGGCTGGTGACGGCAATCTGGTAATTGAGTTGCGTGGTCTCGGGATCGAAGCGCGATGCGAGCGCAGTCAGCGCCGCTACGTCGTCTTCCTCGTCGAGCGCCGCCTCACCCGCGATCTGAATGATCGCCAGCCGCTGCAACACGGTTGCGATGTCATCGAGCAGGCTGCCGTAATCGGGCGCCAATTCGTCGAGTTCGCGGATACGGCGAAGGAGCCCGGCCGCATCACCCTCCGCCAGGGCCTCCAGGAGCGCGAGTACCCGGTTGCGATCGATGCTGCCGAGCATCTCGGCGACGTCGGACTCGCGCAGCGTCTCGTTGCCGTAGGCAAGCGCCTGGTCAAGCAGGCTGAGCCCGTCGCGCATGCTGCCTGCCGCCGCCCGGGCAAGGCGCGTGAGCGCGCCGGGCTCGGCCTTGATGTGCTCGGAATCGCAGATGGCCGACATGCGGCCGACGATCAGCGCCATCGGCAGGCGCTTGAGGTTGAACTGCAGGCATCTCGACAGCACGGTGACCGGCAACTTCTGCGGGTCGGTGGTCGCGAACAGGAACTTGACGTGTGGCGGCGGCTCTTCGAGCGTCTTCAACAGCGCGTTGAAGGACTGCTTGCTCAGCATGTGCACCTCGTCGATGAGGTACACCTTGTATCGGCCCGCACTCGGCGTGTACTGCACGTTGTCGAGCAGCTCCCGGGTGTCATCCACGCCGGTGCGCGATGCCGCATCGACCTCGATGAGATCCACGAAGCGCCCCTCCTGGATGGCCGTGCAGGCGCCACACTTGCCACAGGGCGTCGCCGTCACCCCCTCGTCGCAATTCAGGCAACGCGCCAGGATCCGCGCCACGGTAGTCTTGCCGACACCTCGGGTGCCGGCGAACAGGAAGGCATGATGCACGCGGCCCGAGGTGAGCGCGTTGGCGAGCGCCCGCACCACGTGAGGCTGACCCACCACGTCCTCGAAGCCGCGGGGCCGCCATTTGCGCGCCAGCGCCAGGTAACTCATCGGATCGGTAATGCCTTGTATGTGGTTATCGGCCGGAAAAAGCGAGTCCGCGCCAGCCCGGCCCCGGCGCCCGGCATCACCGCTACCGCTGCTCCCTTCCGGGCCTGACGGGGTTTACGACTAGCCGCCGCGGGGAGACCGACGCGGACCCGGGGCAAGCGTATGCGTCCGCCCCCCGTTCGGCAAGGACTTGCAGCGTACCATCCGGCGTGCTTGCGGGCTCGAAACAGCGGGTGGAATAATGCCTGCGCGAGGCCATCCATCCATGACCAACCCGCTCCCATCCGACCCCAGCCGGCGCGTCTCCGTCGCGAAGTGCGTGCTCGCGGCCGGACTGGTCGCGCTGGTCGCTGCCTGCGGCACCCGCACCAGCGTGACCGGAACCTGGGATGAACCGCGCAGCAGCGCGGTGCCGTTCGAACACGTACTCGTGGTGGCGGTTTCGCCCAATTCGCGCCTGCGACGCAGCTTCGAACAGGCAATGGCAGATCTCATCGCGACCGGCAAGGGCAGCACGGCGTCCGCCTCGATCAGCATGGGCAAGGCCACGCAGCCCCTGACGCGGGACACGATCAGCGCGATGGTCCGCGCCAGCGGTGCCGATGCCGTGCTGGTCACCCGCCTGGCCAGTCGCCGCGTGGCGCTCGAGGAAGGAGAAACGCGCGTCGGGGTGAAGACCCAGCGCCCGTCGAGCCTGAGCGACGGACCCGGCCTGGTCAATCTCTTCAGCCAGACGTACCACGAGTACGAAGAGCCCGGCGAAATCAGCGCCCGCTCAGACGCCGTGCTCGAGTCCTCGCTCTTCGCGACGGAGGACGGTGGGCGGCTCGTCTATACGCTCACCACCAAGGCCGAATTCGATGAAGGTCAGGATGACGTCGTGGCCAACATCACCACCGCGATCGTTCGCCAGTTGCGCCGCGAGCGCTTGATCCGCTGACAGCCAGTCGCGACCCGCCCGGTCACCGCTCGCCCAGCACCGGCAGAACCGCCGCCTCGAACTCCGCCATCGGCTTCCCGCCCTGCAGGCGTGCGCGTACCTTGCCCTGGCGGTCCAGCACATAACTCGTCGGCAGCAATTCGTTCCACGCCGGATCCAGCACGCTCACCATGGCATCCATGTCCGGCGTCAGCCGGATGAAGGTATGAAAATCCGGGAACCATTTCGTGAGAAAAGGCATCACGACCCGGTCGATGTCTTCCGGTTCGTCGAGCGAAACCGCCACCAGCCGCAACCCCTGCTCCCGGTGCTTTTTCTCCAGCGCCATGAGGTCGGGAATTTCCTTCAGGCAGGGCCGGCACCAGGTCGCCCAGAAATTCACCAGCACCACCTCGCCGCGGTGCTCGTCGAGTACCGCACGAAACTGGGTGGCGTCCAGTGGCGTGACCTGGCCGGCCGTCTTGCCGGCCGCCTCGCCGGTGTTGCCGACCAGCATGGTGACGAACAACAAAGGCGCGAAAACCTGAACTGCTCGCATGACTTTGGCCCCACTGAAACCGCTGGCTTCAGTGTATACGCACTGGCTCAGCGCGTGAGACGGTTTTTCACTGCTGACCGGAGAAATGAAAAGAACCCCTTCGCGGGGCTCTTTTCATTTCACTGGCGGAGAGGGTGGGATTGACTCGGGGCCGGATACGGCCCCTCGCCCTCCGGGCGCCTGCGGCGTCCAAG
>WYBE01000046.1 GCA_011526045.1 Nevskiales bacterium
CCACGAACCGCAGTCGTTCGTCCATCTTGCAACACTCCCGCCATGGCATTTGCGTACCCCCGCAAATGCCGGAAAGTGTTACCTATGTGCTCGGAATCCTCTGTAACCTGTCTGCCCGAAAGGGCACCGCGGATGTCGTGGCTCTCCTTCAGACCGGTACGAGCGGGCTGGTTGCCGGCCTGCCAGCCGATGCGGAACATCGTGCAGACCCTGCCGGCAGGGCACCGCTCGAAGCCCTTCCGGTCACGTTCCCGTCAACCGATGCGCGTTCATGCTCCGGCCAGCACGGAACCGCCGTGGTAACCTCAGTGCCCACTGATCCCGGGCTCTGTATCGCGAAGTCAGCAGGCCTCCGCGAAACAGGCCCGTATCATCCCGTCACCTGCCAGGGCCGCTGGTTGAAATATTATCGGTAGCGCGGTTGTCCATCATCGCGCCGATTTTCCAGCCCTTCGGCGTGTGAATGAGCAAATAAACCTCGGTGAATGTGTTGGCGTTGGTTTTGTCCGCCTTCGGCATGCGCATTTCCGTGGTTATCTCTGCCCAGACGGTTGCCATCTCAGCGGTGGCCTTGCTGTCGATGACCTTGACCTTGCGCAGATAGCTCTCCGTGCCGGCGAAGAGAATCGGCGTAACGCCGTACCATCGCGCGATCAGTTCCTGGGTCAGGCCCTGCGAAGCGCCCTGATCGGCGTGCGCCGGCTGCAGATCAAACTGCACGCCGCCTTCAATGAGGTTTGCCACGAGCCCTTCGACGTCTTTGCGGCTGAAGGCGTCGTTGAAGGCCTGTACGACGGCAATGGCGTCTTTCGTTGCGTCGGCCGGCGTCGCTGCCATGCCATGCGTCGCGAAGCCGAACGCCAGGATGGCCCCGGTAACCGAATACATTGCGGCCCTGCTCATGTTACGTATGCTCCTCTGGTCAATCGATTGAAAAACGAAAAATGGATTCAGGTCGTTTCGCGGGATTGCTCCCGCACCGCTCGCATGAACTGGGCGTCGATCAGTGACCGGTTATGCTGACGGGCTTCTCCGATCAACTTCTGCATTGCTCCGGACAGAAATGGTCGCGGAATCTTCGCAAGCTCCACGCAGGCATCATCGGTGAACCGGATTGTATCGTCGAGGCGCGAAGCAAGATACTTGGCTGCCTGGATGGATCCGTCCGAGGGCGCCGGCGCTGCGACCGGAAAGGGCGGCGCATGTCCGGCAAACCAGAACTGGCCGCCGGCACGGAAGCCATAGAAGATCGGCATATTGGGAAACAAGCTGCCGTCAGTACACCCTCGGGAGAATTCCTCGCGCAGCAGGATATGGTCGATCTGGAGCACGAAACGACTCGGTCCGTGTTCCATCTCGTTCGGGGTTCCGTCACCCAGCTTCACGGAGGCATCCCAGGTGCATTCGATGACCTGAAAGGCTTCCGCAATGATCCTGGGCCGCAGATCACCCTGGGCGCCGGTCGGAGATGGGATCAACGTGAATGGGTTGCTGCTGCGCTTCACCTCCGCCGCCTGGCCTGGATACCCGAGCTTCGCGACTGACTCGAGTGCGTCCTGATCGAACTCGATGTAATTCAGGGCGCATTGCCCGCTTCGCCGCAGATTCGTGGCCGTGCCGCTGTTGCCACGGCTGATCAGCAGCATCGAATACGGAGCACTCACACTGAAAGGGAAGCAAAGGGCGTGTGGGCCGATCCCCGTCTCGCCGTTCTCACTCACGGTCGTCACCAGCGCAAACGACATGGGTATGAATGCAGCGGACTGGTAGAAGTTGTCGCGTGCTCCCAGCCGTATGAAAGCCGAGGCGAGATCTGTGCGTTCCCGTCTGGAGTTGACCACGTCGGAATTCCGTTCTGAGAATCGTTGAACGAATACCACGACCTGCCTCCCTGACGGTTGACTCAGGTCAACGGGCGTCGGCACGCCGCTGTCCAGCCGCAGCGAATCAACCCATGAAAACCCTGTAATTCCATGTTTATAAAGTAGTAATATGCAACGACCAACGGGTTGTTTCAGGACGTTTATTCGCGTGTCGGCCGTGCAGCGACTCACCGCAGCCGCGGCAACGACTGCTCGCGGCAGCCCGCCGGGCAGCAGCCGGGCCTTGGCTATAATGCGATTGCGGCGCCGGGTCCTTGTCTGTGCGGCGCCGTGCGGCGAAAGTGGCGGAATTGGTAGACGCGCAGGATTTAGGTTCCTGTGGGGTAACCCGTGAGAGTTCGAGTCTCTCCTTTCGCACCAGAACGTAGGTCGTGATTTCCACCTTCCTGAATGGCATGAGGGCTCGGTCTTGAGCGAGGTTCGTGTTTCGTTGGAGTCCGGAGCGGGACTGGAGCGGCGTCTGCGGGTTCAGATTCCGGCGGAACGCATCGAGCGGGAGTTTGAAGCGCGGATCCGTGATGCGGGACGCAGTGCGGATCTGCGAGGATTCAGGCGCGGCAAGGCTCCTGACAGGTTGATCCGCAGCCGCTTCGGCGACCGGATCCGGCAGGAAGTTCTCCAGGACGTCGTTCAGAGCAGCTTCTCAGAGGCGATCGTTCAGGAAAAACTGCGCCCCGCCGGCGGCCCCGCCATCGAGGCAGGTCCGCTGCAGGACGGCCAGGATTATTCGTTTACCGCGGTTTTCGAGGTCTATCCGGACTTCACGGTCGGGGGACTCGAGCGCCTGAGCGTGCAAAAGCCCGACGTGCCTGTGCTCGAGACCGACGTCGACAACATGCTCGAACGCCTGCGGCAGCAGCGATGCCGCTGGAACGAAACGCAGCGGCCCGCAGCTGCTGGTGACCGGCTAACGATTGATTTCGAGGGCCGGCTGGATGGCGAGCCATTGGAGGGCGCAAGGGCGGAGCAACTCGAGGTCGTCATCGGCAGCGGCAGAATGTTGCCGGATTTCGAGACTGCGCTCATCGGCATGACGCCCGGTGCGTCGAAAAGCTTCCCCGTGCGTTTCCCGAATGATTATCACGAGGAGAAACTGCGCGATGCGACGGTGGTGTTCGAGGCCTCGGCCAGTATCGTAGCGGAGCCGGAACTGCCGGATCTGGACGATCGGTTCGCCAGGGAATGCGGGGCCGCAAGTGGTGACATTTCGGAGCTCCGGCGTCTGATACGCGAAAGTCTCGAGCGTGAAGTGGCTTCGCGGGTACATGCGGAGGTGCGCCGCCAGATCATGGAGCACCTGCTCGCCGAGAATCCGGTGGAGTTGCCGATGGTCCTGGTCAGAGAGGAGGCCGCGGACCTGCAATCGGAGGCAGCCCGGCGCCTTGGCGCAGGAGGCGGGGAGGGTAGTCCGCCGCTTGACGCCTATTTTGGCGTTGCCGAGCGCCGTGTGCGCCTGGGTCTGATCATGGGTGCGCTGATTCGCGAGCACGGCCTAAAGGTCGAGCAGGTGATGGTCGATAACAGGCTCGATGAGCTTTGCCGTCACTACGACCGGCCGGACGAGGTCAGGACGCTTTATCGGCAGAACCCGAGACTGATGTCGGGTATCGAGAACTCGGTCATGGAAGAGCAGGCCATGACATGGCTGGTAGAGCGCGCACAGGTGACGCCCAAGGGGGTTACGCTGGCGGAGCTTCTGGCCCGCTGAATCATAGCCGCAGATGAAAAGGACAGGCCTGAAAATGGAAACCAAAGCTCTCAATCTCGTGCCGATGGTTGTCGAGCAGACGGCGCGGGGTGAACGCGCCTATGACATCTACTCGCGCCTCTTGAAGGAACGAGTCGTCTTTATAGTTGGTCCCGTCGAGGACCAGATGGCGAATCTGGTGGTAGCGCAGTTGCTGTTTCTCGAGTCCGAAAACCCGGACAAGGACATCCACCTGTACATCAATTCTCCGGGTGGATCGGTGAGCGCCGGGCTGTCCATCTACGACACGATGCAGTTCATCAAGCCGGAGGTCAGCACTATCTGTGTCGGCCAGGCGGCGAGTATGGGCGCCGTCCTGCTTGCCGGCGGCGCCAAGGGAAAACGTTTTTGCCTGCCGCATTCACGGATCATGATTCATCAGCCGCTCGGTGGCTTTCAGGGTCAGGCGGTGGATTTCGATCGATACGCGAAAGAGATCCTCCAGACGCGCGCCCGACTGAACGAAATCCTCGTGAAACACACCGGGCAGCCGCTCGATCGCATCGAGCGCGATACTGACCGTGACTACTTCATGAGCGGACAGGAGGCGGCCGAGTACGGGCTCATCGATACGGTCCTGGCTCGCCGCGTGCCCCTGTCGCCAGACGCGGAAACGGCTGGTTGACGGGTTGCCGCATTCGGAATTGAGGCGCAATTTTTGCGTGTTTTGCGGCTTGCGTGCTATATACGGTTGCGGGCCTCCTCGATGACGTCAGGGATCCTGAGTCACCGGTAACGTAACAGAGGGCAATATGTCGAACGAGACCCGGGGACGGAACGACGACGGAAAGCTGCTGTATTGCTCTTTTTGCGGCAAGAGCCAGCATGAGGTCCGGAAGCTGATTGCGGGCCCGTCCGTGTTCATCTGCGACGAATGCGTCGAGCTATGCAACGACATCATTCGTGAGGAACTCGAGGACCGCACCGAGCAGCGCGGCACCAAGCTTCCCAAGCCGCACGAGATCAAGTCGGTGCTCGATGAGTACGTGATCGGGCAGGATCGCGCGAAGAAGGTCCTGTCGGTGGCGGTCTACAATCATTACAAGCGTCTCGAGAACCGGGCGGGCGACTCCGGCAAGAAAGAGGTCGAGATCGCCAAGAGCAACATCCTCCTGATCGGCCCGACGGGTTGCGGGAAAACGCTGCTCGCCGAAACGCTGGCGCGATTGCTCAATGTGCCGTTTACCATCGCGGACGCTACCACGCTGACGGAAGCGGGCTATGTCGGCGAGGACGTCGAGAACATCATCCAGAAGCTGCTGCAGAAGTGCGACTACGACGTCGAGAAAGCGCAGACTGGCATCGTCTACATTGATGAAATCGACAAGATTTCGAGAAAGTCGGACAACCCGTCCATAACCCGCGACGTGTCCGGTGAGGGTGTGCAGCAAGCGCTCCTCAAGCTCATAGAGGGCACCGTTGCCTCGGTGCCACCCCAGGGTGGGCGCAAGCATCCCCAGCAGGAATTCCTGCAGGTCGACACCACGAACATCCTGTTTGTTGTCGGTGGAGCGTTTGCCGGACTCGAGAAGATCATCAGGAATCGGTCGCAGCGGGGTGGCATTGGGTTCGTGGCCGAGGTGCGTGGCAGTGCCGAGGAGCCGAATATCGGGCAGTTGCTTACGGACGTGGAGCCTGAGGATCTGATCAAGTACGGATTGATTCCGGAATTCGTCGGACGTTTGCCGGTAGTGGCGACGCTCGACGAACTCGACGAAACCGCGCTGGTCAGCATTCTTATTGATCCCCGCAATGCGCTGACCAAGCAGTACCGCAAGCTGTTCGAGATGGAGGGCTGTGATCTCGAGTTCCGCGAGGACGCGCTTCGGGCGGTCGCCCAGAAGGCAATGCAGCGAAAGACCGGGGCCCGGGGGCTGCGCACGATCCTGGAAACCGTGCTCCTCGACACGATGTATGAATTGCCATCCATGACCGGCGCCAGGAAGGTGGTGGTCGACGAGGCAGTCATCGTCGGGGAAACCAAGCCGTACGTGATTTACGAATCCGACGAGGCGCCACCCAGGAGGCCGGTGGACGAGGAACGGCTGCGAGCCGGGTCCGGCCGATCCTGATTTCGTTCCTTATCTATCCCGAATTTTCCCGCCGGCGTCTTGCCAAACGCCGGTTTGCGTTGATGAGCAGCAGCGATGACGGAGACCACCATGGCTGACGATCGCCAGCAATTGCGCAAGAGCATTCCCATCCTCCCGCTGCGTGATGTCGTGGTCTATCCACACATGGTGATACCGCTTTTTGTCGGGCGCCAGAAGTCGATTCTCGCCCTGGATGTCGCCATGAATGCGGGAAAGCAGATCTTGCTGGTAGCGCAGAAACAGGCGGACGTCGATGAACCGACGCTGAACGACATTTACGCAGTTGGCACCCTCGCCACGATACTGCAGCTGCTGAAGTTGCCCGATGGCACCGTAAAGGTGCTGGTCGAAGGTGGTAGCCGGGCGCGACTCATCGAGTGCCAGCAGGGTGAGCATTTCTCCGCGGACATCGAGCTCATCACGGAAGACGACGCGGCCGAATCGCGCGAGCTCGACGTGCTCAAGCGTTCGATCGTCTCGCAGTTCGAGAGCTACGTGAAGCTCAACAAGAAGGTGCCGCCGGAGATCATGACTTCGCTCGCGGGCATCGATCAGCCAGGCCGGCTTGCGGACACCGTGGTTGCACACATGTCGCTCAAGCTCGAAGCCAAGCAGAAGGTGCTCGAGATAACAGGAGTGCGGGAGCGCCTGGAGCATGTGCTTGGGCTGGTCGATACAGAGATCGACATGCTCCAGATCGAGAAGCGGATTCGTGGGCGCGTCAAGCAGCAGATGGAGAAGAGCCAGCGCGAGTACTACCTGAATGAGCAGATGAAGGCCATTCAGAAGGAACTGGGCGAGATGGAGGATGCGCCGAACGAGATTGCCGATCTCGAGCAGAAAATTGCACGGGCAGGCATGTCGCAGGAAGCGCGCGACAAGGCTGCGTCGGAACTGAACAAGCTCAAGATGATGTCGCCAATGTCGGCGGAGGCGACTGTCGTCCGCAATTACATCGACTGGCTGTTGAAGTCACCCTGGCGGAGCCGTACCAAGATCAACCGGGATCTGCGGCATGCGGAGGAGGTGCTGGAGCGCGACCATTACGGGCTTGGGAAAGTGAAGGAACGCATTCTCGAGTACCTGGCCGTCCAGCAGCGTGTGAAGAAGACGAAAGGACCGATTCTCTGCCTGGTCGGGCCTCCCGGGGTCGGCAAGACGTCGCTGGGGCAGA
The DNA here is from genome assembly GCA_011526045.1 of Nevskiales bacterium. Classification (GTDB taxonomy): domain Bacteria; phylum Pseudomonadota; class Gammaproteobacteria; order Steroidobacterales; genus QUBU01. The sequence continues at coordinate 6,898 of WYBE01000046.1, forward strand.
GCATTGCGAAGGCGACCAACAGAAAATTCATCCGCATGTCGCTCGGCGGGGTGCGCGACGAAGCTGAAATCCGCGGGCATCGCCGAACCTATATCGGCTCGATGCCCGGCAAGATCATCCAGAACCTGGCGAAGACGACGGTGAGGAACCCGCTGTTCCTGCTGGATGAGGTCGACAAGATGTCGACGGATTTCAGGGGCGACCCCTCATCTGCATTGCTGGAGGTGCTCGATCCCGAGCAGAACTCGGCGTTCAACGACCATTACCTGGAGGTCGATTTCGATCTCTCGGACGTGATGTTCGTGTGCACCGCCAACACGCTCAATATTCCGCCGCCGCTCCTGGACCGCATGGAAGTCATCCGGATTCCTGGGTATACGGAAGACGAAAAGATCAATATCGCGCGCAGTTATCTCATTCCAAAACAGAAGAAGGCGAACGGGCTGAAAGACCAGGAGCTGGTCATCGGCGACGCGACCGTTCGCGATATCGTTCGTTACCACACCCGCGAATCCGGAGTGCGCAATCTGGAGCGCGAAATCGCCAAGATCTGCCGAAAGGTGGTGAAGGGCCTGCTATTGCGACCGCGCGAGCAGCAGATTCAGGTCGTGCCGCGCGGCCTCGAGAAGTATCTCGGGGTGCGTCGCTTCCGCTATGGGCGGGCCGAGGAAAACGATCAGGTTGGCCAGGTGACGGGCCTGGCATGGACGGAGGTAGGCGGAGAACTGCTGACCATTGAAGCGGCAGTGGTCCCCGGAAAGGGAAAGCTGATCCACACCGGGCAGTTGGGCGACGTCATGCAGGAATCGATTCAGGCGGCGACCACGGTGGTGCGCAGTCGTGCGGCAATCCTGGGTATCGAGGCAGACTTTCACCAGCGTTTTGACCTGCACATTCATGTTCCGGAGGGTGCCACACCGAAGGACGGTCCGAGCGCGGGTGTCGGCATGTGCACGGCACTCGTTTCGGCGTTGACAGGGATCCCGGTTCGTTCTGATGTGGCCATGACGGGCGAGATCACGCTGCGGGGCGAGGTGTTGCCGATAGGCGGCCTGAAAGAGAAGTTGCTTGCGGCGCATCGCGGCGGAATCACGACAGCGCTCATTCCCAAGGAGAACGAGAAGGATCTCGTCGAAATACCGCGAAACATCAAGGACAAGCTGAGAATTGTTCCGGTCAGATGGATAGACGAGGTGCTGCAGTTGTCGCTCCAGAGGATGCCGGTTCCGAAAGCTTCCGGCGCTGCAGCGGCAGAGGATGAGGCCCGCAAGACCGCAGATGCAGGCACGAGTGAAGTCCGTGCTCACTAGGACGCCTGATCACGGCTGCCCCCGGTGTGTTGACAGCACTTTTTTCTGCTTGGTATAAGGCAGGCACTTCATTCCGACGGCTGAGTCCGACGTAGTTCCGTCGGGCGTTTCGTTGCATGTTGCGGTGGAAGCTTCGGTGGTCGCTTGAGCAGTTCAGGGCGGCTTCGTTGGGGGCGCGTCATGGCGTTTTGCGATGGCGCGGGGTTCGGAATTTCGCGATAGGATGCGGCTGATGAATAAGGGCGATTTGATCGATGTGGTTTCGGGTGACGCCGGTTTGTCGAAAGCGGACGCGACCCGCGCGGTGGAGTCCGTGATTTCGGCCATCACTAATGCATTGAAGAGCGGCACCCAGGTATCGCTGGTCGGCTTCGGTACCTTTACCGTGAAAAAGCGCGCGGCCAGGACCGGACGTAATCCGCGGACGGGCGAGGCGATCGAGATTCGCGCCAGCAAGGTACCGGGGTTTCGTGCTGGCAAGGCATTGAAGGATGCCGTAAACTAGCGCGCTTTCCGGGTGGGTCAGGTAGCTGGCTGACCGATCCTCCGGATCCAGGTGTGCGGCTGCCGTGACTCGGTCGGTAGCCCGCTCCGGCGGCGGCATGCCATTACAGGGTCACGCGGCCCTGTCGCGGGTGCTTAGCTCAGCTGGAAGAGCGTCGCCCTTACAAGGCGAAGGTCGGGGGTTCGAGACCCTCAGCACCCACCAATACCGCGGAGTGGTAGTTCAGCTGGTTAGAATACCGGCCTGTCACGCCGGGGGTCGCGGGTTCGAGTCCCGTCCACTCCGCCACTAGAGACGAAACGGGCGCTACGGCAATGTGGCGCCCGTTTTTTTCATCGGCAGATAAAATGGCCCGGACTGACGAGTCGCCTCCGGGCATCGACCAGGTGACGGATGCAGCCAGAGGCCAAAGGCCGCTAGCCGGGAGTAGTTATGCTGCAAAACATTCGTGATCGCTTCACCGGTGTAGTGGCCGGTTTCGCTATTGCCGCGATCGGCATCATGTTGACCATCTCGTTCGTGGACACGGGAAATTTCACCGGAACCACGAACTTTGCCGCGCGTGTCAACGGTGAAGACATTCCACTGGCTGACTTTCGGCAGATCGCCCAGCAGCAACTGCTGCAACAGGAGGAAGCGACCCGGGCGAGCCTCTCCGATGAGGCGCGCATGCAGCTCGAACGAAATGTGCTCGAGGGCATGGTGCGAAATCGGGTCGTCGCCCAGTACGTGCAGCAGATGGGTTACCGGGTTGGTGATCAGCAGGTCGCCGAGCACATTCGCAGTCTCCCTGTGTTCCAGGTGGCCGGTCAGTTTTCCAGCGACGGCTACATGGCTGCGCTTGCGGGTCAAGGCATGACGCCGACGGCATTCGAGGAGGAGCGTCGGGCGGCCTTGCAGATCGAGGAACTGCAGGCGGGTATTCTCGAGAGTTCGTTCCTCACCCCTGCGGAGTATCGTCGATTCATACTCCTGGAGGGCGAGCAGCGTCAGGCGGCATTCGCCATACTTGGAACTGATGCAGTCTCTGCCGGCATCAAGGTCACGGAGGAAGATGTTCGACAGTTCTACGATGCGAACCCGGACAAGTTCGAGTCCGAGGAGAGCGTGGCCATCGATTTCGTCGAGGCGACACTGCAGAACGTCGAGCCGGGAGCGGCTGTGACCGAGGAGGAGTTGCGTGCTGCATATGAAGCCAATCCGGACCGCTTCAGAACCGAAGAACAGAGACACGCACGCCACATCCTGATCGCCATAGACCAGGATACCGACGACGCTGCTGCCCGTGAGCTCGCGGGCAAGGTGCGCTCACGTCTCGTGGCAGGGGAGGACTTTGCGGCGCTGGCGCGCCAGTATTCGGATGATCCCGGTTCTGCCTCGGGCGGCGGCGATCTTGGCTGGGCCGGGCGGGGTACCTACGTTGGTGCCTTCGAGGACGCGTTGTTCGGCCTGAAGGCGGGTGACATGTCCGAGCCGGTGAAGACGGAATTCGGTTACCACATCATCCAATTGCTGGAAGTCAGGCCGGGCGCCGAGAGATCGTTCGCTGAAGTGCGAGGTGAGCTGGAGCAGGAATTGAAGGCCAGTGCCGGGCACGACCGCTTCTTTGCGTTGACGGAGAAGATGGATGACGCGGCATTGGAGAATCCGGGTAGTCTGGACGCAGTTGCCAGCGTGACCGGATTGCCGATCCGTCACTTGGATCGATTTACGCGGGCAGGCGGCGAGCCGTTCGGCGCCAATCGTGCGGTCATCGACGCAGTATTCAGTCCGGCAGTGCTGGAGGGCGGGGAGAACAGTCCGATAGTCGAGCTCGACGAGAACCGGGTCGCGGTCCTGCGAGTCACCGAGCATCGCCCGGTCAAGCTGCGGCCGCTGGATGAGGTCCATGCCGAGGCTGAGGCGGCGGTACGGGCTGAGAGGGCGCATCAGCTGGTAACCGAGCAGGGGCAGGCGCTTCTTGCCGCTGCCAGGTCGGGAAGCGATTTCGCCGTTTTGGTGGCGGAGCGGAACGCAAAACTCCAGGGCCCGCAGGCACTGTCCAGGCGAACCCCGGATCTCCCGCCGGAGCTCCTGTCGGGCATCTTCCGCGCCCCAAATCCCCGTGGCGGGCAACCGGTGTTTGGCGGTCTGAGCCTGGCGGATGGCAGTTTCGCCGTGTTTCGCGTGGATGCGGTTACACCCGGCAAGCCGGAGGACATACCTCAGGAGCAACGTGACGCCCGCAAGAACATTCTGGCCAGGCAGGCCGGCGTGGCTGACATCACCGCCCTGGCGGTGGATCTCCGTAACGATGCAAAGGTCGTGGTAGCGCCGGGCCTGTTCGAGCAGTCAGAAAACTTCTGACGGCGCCCGTGACCCGTCGCGTTGGTCGTCGGCCAGCCGTTTTGCATCAACCCGCAAACGGGGGGTGCGAATCCGTGCAGTAACGGGTCGTGACGCCGCGCGCTGATCGAAGGCATGTCGCCGATGCCGCTTCGTCGGTCACTCCGGACTCATGCCGATGACGTGATACCCGCCATCGACGTACAGCGTTTCTCCCGTCACGCCTGCGGCAAGATCGGAGCAGAGGAACGCCGCGGCGTCGCCGACCTCCGTGATCGTTACCCCACGGCGCAGTGGCGCTGTTTTCTCCATGTAGTGCAGCATGATCCGCATGCCACCGATCCCGGCTGCCGCAAGGGTCTTGATCGGCCCGGCGGATATGCAATTCACGCGAATCCCGGAAGGCCCGAGATCCGATGCCATGAATCGGACGTTGGCCTCCAGGCTGGCCTTGGCGGGGCCCATCACGTTGTAGTTGGGTATCGTGCGTACTGCGGCAAGGTAGCTCACGGTGATCAGTGCGCTGCCCGGCCGCAACAAAGGCCGTGCGGCTTTGGCGAGGGCGACAAAGCTGTAGCTGCTGATGTCCTGAGCGGCACGAAATCCGTCCCGCGTTACGGTGTCGACGTAGCTGCCGGACAGTTGCTCCCGGGGTGCAAACGCGACCGAGTGAGCAATGATATCGACGTGCCCCCATTCCTTTCTGAGGGCGGCGAATACTGCGTCGATCTCGCAGTCCTCGGCGACATCGAGCGGGAGCACGATGCGCGAGTTTGTCTGCGCTGCAAGCTCCTCGACCCTTTGCCGGAGCTTGTCATTCTGATAGGTGAAGGCCAGCTCGGCACCCTGGCGGGACATCGCTTCGGCAATGCCCCACGCAATCGACCTGTCACTCGCCACTCCGACGACGAGTGCGCGTTTTCCGGCGAGGAAACCCATTGGAGCCTGATTCCCGAAGTTTGACGAGCGAATTGTATGCTGCACCATGTGCGCTCGTCACCGCAACGCAATGTGACTGCGGGCGGCTCGGGCCTTCGGTATGATATGTCGGGCCGCCGGCCGAGGGATTCCCGGCGGGGGTGCGTTGCGGACGGCAGGCTGACGACGGATGACACAGAGTCCCGCGTGGTTGGAAACACTTACCGGTCGCAACCTGCTGCGCGAAGAGGTTCGTCAGGTGCGCCGGGCCCTCGATAATGTCTTCGGGGACCAGTTGGTGCAGATCGGCGGGTGGGGCGATCCGGGCCTTTTCCGGAGGCTCGCCCGGACGCGCCGGACGGCGGTGGTCACGGAAACCCCTGTTCCGGGCGCGGATATGGTGGCACGGCCCGATTCGCTGGCCATCGCCAGTGACTGCGTCGATGCGGTGCTTCTGCCGCACACCCTGGAGCTTGCCCGGGACCCCCACGCGGTTCTTCGGGAGGTCGATCGGATCCTGCGCCCGGACGGCAACCTGGTGGTGCTGGGGTTCAATCCGTGGGGTTGGTGGGGGCTTCGCCACGTCGCCTCGCGGCGGGGCTTTCCCCCCGGCTCGCAGAGGATGATCTCCGAGGGGCGCTTGCACGATTGGTTGAGGCTGCTCGATTTCAAGGTCTATGGATCGGCCTTCTACTATTTCGTGCCGCCGATAATGCGCAGGGCCACTCCCCGCAGCGCTCGTGGCCGCGCAGGGCGGGCGGGCGTCGAGCGCACGCCGGACGACGCCTCGCAGGTGACCGGCTGGCACACCGTGGCGACGACTGGCACGCCTGCCTCGGAGCGTTCGGTTCGGAGACTGAGCGCCTTGCGTCGCGGCCCGATCTTCGCGGGGTGCTACGCGCTCTGTGCCCGTAAGCAGATCTTCGCCATTACGCCAATCAGACCATCCTGGCATCGGCGGCCAACGCTGGTAACGGGCTTGGTTAATCCCACGACGCGGAATGCTGCGTGAAGACCGTCGAAATCCATACAGACGGCGCTTGCCGCGGCAATCCCGGCCCGGGTGGGTGGGGGGCAATTCTCCGTGCGGCTGGCGTCGAGCGTGAAATCTGGGGTGGCGAGCTTTTGACCACCAACAACCGGATGGAGTTGATGGCGGCGATCCAGGCGCTCGAGGCCCTGAAGCAGCCATGTCGGATTCAGGCATTTACGGATTCGGAGTACCTCCGGCGCGGCATCAGCGAATGGCTGGCGTCCTGGAAGCGCCGCGGCTGGAAGACAGCGGATCGCAAGCCTGTCAAAAACCAGGATCTATGGCAGCGCCTTGACGGTCTGGCCGCCCGGCATGAGGTGCGCTGGTGCTGGGTGAAGGGCCATGCCGGCGATCCGGACAATGAGAGGGCGGACGCGCTTGCGAACAAGGGCCTGGAAGAGGTTCTGTTTCGCGCGCAATGCGGGCGGGAGGACGGCGCCGACGACGCGGCGGCGGGATTTTCACAATGAGGCAGCTTGTCCTCGATACCGAAACCACGGGCCTGGAGGTCGAGCAGGGACATCGCGTAATTGAAATCGGTTGCGTGGAGTTGCTGCATCGACGTCGCACGAGCCGCACGTATCATCGCTACCTGTTTCCCGAACGCGAAATCGACAGCGCGGCAGAACAGGTGCACGGCATTACCCGTGAGATGTTGGCGGACAAGCCGCGTTTTCGCGAAATTGCCGGTGATTTTCTTGATTTCATCAGCGGCGCCGAACTCGTGATTCACAATGCGGAATTCGATATCGGGTTCCTGGATAACGAGTTTCGGCTGGCGGGATATGCCGGGCCGATCGTCCGGGAGCGATGCAGCGTGATCGACACTCTTGCGCTCGCCAGGCAAAAGCACCCCGGCCAGCGAAACAGCCTGGACGCGCTCTGCAGGCGATACGGCATAGACCTGTCGGTACGTGACTATCATGGGGCCTTGCTGGACGCCCACTTGCTCGCGTCGGTTTTCCTCGAGATGACCGGCGGTCAGGCCAGTCTTACCCTGGAAGAGGCTGCCATACAGGAAACAGCGGGACCGCATCGCCAGTTCGAGCGGGGTGGACGACGTCTGAAGGTTCCGCCAGCAACCGCTGAGGAGATCGAGGCCCATGAGCGTCAGCTGGATGTGCTGCAGGAGGCCTGTCCGCAGGGCGCGTTATGGCGGATGGCGCGGCCCTGAGGGGGCTGGTTAACATATGCCAGAGAGCAGCCGGTGCCCATTGGGCGGATGTGCCCGGACTGTGAGCAGAGCGGTAGCGGGCTGCGCTGGCGGTCACGCAGGATTCACATTTTTAACCGTGGTCGCCAGCTCGCATGGGGCGGGCAGGATCGACCTGTTTTCGGATGAAAGTCATAACAATGCCAGGGCCTGAAAATCTGAGGGATACGCGAGTCGCTGTCGTTGGTCTCGGCTACGTCGGGCTGCCGCTCGCCGTAGAATTCGGACGCATCTACGACACCGTGGGATTCGACATCAATACGGCTCGCGTGACGGAGCTGCAGGCGGGCAGGGACTCCACGCTCGAAACAACTGCCGAAGAGCTCGCAGCAGCCACCCGGCTACGTTTTACGACCGATCTCGAGAAACTCCGCGATCGCGATGTATTCATCGTGACGGTGCCGACGCCGATCGATGACGCAAAGCGCCCCGACCTTGGTGCGCTGCTCAGTGCCAGCCGTGCTGTCGGAAAGGTGCTCAGAAAAGGCGGCGTGGTGGTTTTCGAATCGACCGTATATCCCGGCGCAACGGAGGAGGACTGCGCTCCCCTCATCGAACAGGCGTCGGGTTTGGTGCTGAATCGGGATTTCTTCGTCGGCTACAGCCCGGAGAGGATCAATCCAGGCGACAAGGAGCACCGGCTGACGACCATCCGCAAAATCACCGCCGGGTCAACGGCCGAGGCGACGCAGTTCATCGACCGACTTTATGCGAGCGTCATCAAAGCGGGCACCTACCCGGTTTCAAGCATTCGCGTCGCCGAGGCGGCCAAGGTCATAGAGAATACCCAGCGCGACGTGAATATTGCCCTGATCAACGAACTGGCCTTGATTTTCAACCGGATGGGGCTCGACACGCTCGAGGTGCTCGAAGCTGCGGGTACCAAATGGAATTTCCTGCCGTTCCGGCCGGGTCTGGTCGGCGGCCACTGTATCGGCGTTGACCCGTATTATCTGACCCACAAGTCGCAGCAGATCGGATATCACCCGGAGATGATCCTGGCGGGACGGCGAATCAACGACAATATGGGCCTTTACGTTGCGTCCGCGGTCATCAAATTGATGGTTCGCAAGGGCAAGAGTCTGCCAAGTTCGCGCATTCTCGTCCTCGGCTTCACCTTCAAGGAAAATTGTCCGGACGTCCGGAACACCCGGGTTGTGGACCTGATCCGTGAACTGCATGGGTATGGCGCGACTGTCGATGTGTTCGATCCATGGGCTGAGCCGCATGCGGTTCATGAGGAGTACCAGATCGACCTGCTGCCCGGTGCGCCGGGGCCGGGTTCCTACGATGCGATCGTGATTGCGGTTGCGCACGAGCAGTTTCGCAAGATGGGTCACGGTTCGATCCGCGCATTCGGGCGGGGTGATTTCGTGGTCTATGACATAAAGAGCATGTTGCCTGCCGAGCAGGTCGACGCGCGACTGTGACCCGGCCTGTCGGAGGGATCCTCACTTGAAAATTCTGGTTACCGGCGCTGCCGGCTTTATTGGCATGCACGTGTCCCAGATTCTGCTGGAGCGTGGCGACGAGGTCGTGGGTCTGGATAATCTGAATGAGTACTACGACGTCAATCTGAAGAAAAGTCGCCTGGCCCGGTTGCAGCAGCGGCCGGGCTTTCGCTTCGTCCGGCTCGATCTGGCCGACCGGGAGGGAATGGAGCGGCTGTTCCGGGAGCACCAGTTCCAGCGTGTGGTGCACCTGGCAGCCCAGGCGGGCGTGCGCTATTCACTCGTGAACCCGCACGCGTACATCGACAGCAACCTGGTCGGGACGTTCCACCTTCTCGAGGGGTGCAGGGCTAATTCGGTCGAGCATGTTGTGTACGCTTCGACCAGTTCGGTTTACGGCGCCAACACGAAGATGCCGTTTTCGACGCACCAGCCGGCGGATCATCCGATCTCGCTCTATGCGGCGACGAAAAAGGCCAACGAAATGATGGCGCACAGCTACTCGATGCTGCATGGATTGCCGACAACAGGCCTTCGGTTTTTTACCGTGTATGGTCCGTTTGGTCGTCCCGACATGGCGTTATTCCAGTTCACTCAGAACATTCTCGATGGACGACCTATCGATGTGTTTAACTTTGGTCGCCACCGGCGGGACTTCACCTACGTGGACGATATTGCGGAAGGCGTGGTTCGGGCGCTGGACCATGTTGCAGCCCCGGATCCCGGGTGGAGTTCGACAGAGCCCGATCCGTCATCAAGCAGCGCTCCGTTCCGCCTCTACAACATAGGCAACAGCCGGCCGGTGGAGCTGATGCGCTATATCGAGGTGCTGGAGCAGTACCTGGGCCGGAAAGCCGAAAAGAATTTTCTGCCGATGCAGCCTGGCGATGTGCCTGCCACGTTTGCCGATGTGGACGACCTGGTTGCAGCGGTGGGCTACCGACCGAACACGCCGGTCGAGGTGGGCGTGCCGAGATTCGTCGAGTGGTATCTCGAGTACTACAAAGTGCCTTTTACCCGAGGCTGAGGACGCGCCGTCACGCAGGATGGTGTGTCAATGGCGATAGGTTGTAGCCGCCTGCGCGTTTTGCCAGCGAGCGCGATCAAGACGGAGATGACCCACGATGTCCTCGCGGGCAACTTGTTGGTGGAATGGCGCGTGATACCGGGCCGTTTACGGCGGTCAAGCGGCGCCTGTCACAATAAAGAACAGCTGGAGCTGGGGATCTCATGCGAATAACAGTTCATGGCACTGGGTATGTAGGGCTGGTCACAGGCGCCTGCCTCGCCGAGGTCGGCAACCAGGTGACCTGTGTGGATATAGATGCCAGCAAGGTCAAGACCCTGGAGCAGGGCCAGGTGCCGTTCTACGAGCCGGGGCTCGACAAGATGGTGCGCCGCAACGCCAGTGCGGGCCGCCTGCAGTTCACCACGGATGTCGCAGCCGGGATCCGGCACGGTCCTTTTCAGTTTATCGCTGTCGGCACGCCCAAGGATGAGGACGGCTCTGCGGATCTTGCGCACGTGCTGACAGTGGCGCGCGCGATCGGCAGCGAAATGAATGAGTACAGGGTGATCGTCACGAAGTCGACGGTGCCGGTCGGTACGGCCGACAAGGTGCGTGAAGCGGTCGCAGAAGCCCTGCAGCGTCGTGGCGTATCGATCGATTTTGACGTCGTGTCCAATCCGGAGTTTCTCAAGGAGGGGGCCGCGGTCGGAGACTTCATGAAGCCCGACCGGATTATCGTAGGTTCGAGTTCCGAACGGGCAACGGAGATGCTGCGGGATCTGTATGAGCCGTTCAGCCGCAATCACGACAAGATCATCGTAATGGACGTGCGTTCGGCGGAGTTGACGAAGTACGCCGCCAACGCGATGTTGGCGACAAAGATCAGCTTCATGAACGAACTCGCCAACATGGCGGAGGTCTGCGGTGCGGACGTCGAGCGGGTGCGTGTAGGAATCGGCTCAGATCCGCGAATCGGATTCGAGTTCATTTACCCGGGTTGCGGATACGGTGGGTCGTGTTTTCCCAAGGACGTGAGCGCGCTGATCCGCTCGGGGGAAGAGCACGGTTACCGGATGGAACTGGTGCAGGCAGTCGAGAATGTCAACGACCGGCAGAAAGGTCTGCTGTTCGAGAAGATCCGGGCCTTTTTCGGCGGACAGATAAAAGGGCGGACGATCGCGCTTTGGGGGCTTGCCTTCAAGCCCAACACGGACGACATGCGCGAAGCATCGAGTGGCGTCCTGATGCAGCAGGCCTGGGCCGCGGGTGCGCGCATCCGTGCCTACGACCCCAAGGCGCAACTGGAGGCAAGACGCATATTTGGTGAGCGTTCGGATCTCGTGTACTGCGCTACTGCGACCGAGGCTCTCGAGGGGGCCGATGTCTTGGCCGTGGTCACGGAGTGGCAGGAGTTTCGCAGCCCGGATTTCGAACTCATACGCGAACGGCTTTCGGGGAAAGCGATCTTCGATGGCCGAAACATCTACGATCCAGCCATGGTGAGGCGCATGGGCCTGAGGTATTTCGGGGTGGGCCGCGGCGAGCGAATCCGGTCCCGCTCCTGATGCGGACGTCATGAGCAAGGATCACCGGCACGTACTCCTGTCATGAAAATCATTCCCGTCATTCTGTGTGGAGGTGCGGGTACGCGCCTGTGGCCGCTGTCGCGGGCACAGATGCCGAAGCAACTCCTGACGCTTTTTGGGGAGCACTCGCTGCTGCAGGATACGTGGTTGCGTACCCGGAAGGCGCGGCCGGAGGTGCTCGGGCCTCAGGTCGTCTGTAACGACGCCCATCGGTTTCTCGTCGACGCACAGTTGCTCGCTGTCGGCATCGAGCCCACGCTGGTGCTGGAGCCGGCCGGGCGCAATACGGCGCCGGCCGTGGCGCTCGCCGCGTTGCTGGCTGGCGCTGGCAGGGGCGGCGCCGGAGCGATGCTGCTGGTGTTGCCGTCAGATCATGTCATCCGCGACGTCGGTGCATTCGCCCGGGCCCTGGATGCCGGACTCACCGCTGCGGCTGATGGCGAGCTGGTCACGTTCGGCATCGTTCCTGAAAGGCCGGAAACCGGGTATGGGTACATCCGGGCCAAGACCGGCGCGGTACCGCATCGCATTGCAGAGTTTGTAGAGAAGCCGGACCTTGCTACAGCGCAGGAGTATGTGGCGTCCGGCAGCTATTTCTGGAACAGCGGCATGTTTCTGTTCAGGGCGGAGAGCTACCTGCAGGAGCTTCGCGAGCACGCACCAGACATCTATTCGGCCTGCCACCGAGCGGTTGCAGAGGCGCGCATCGACCAGCGGGTCGTCCATCCCGGGCGTGAGGCGTTTCTCAGCTCGCCGTCGGTTTCCATTGACTATGCGGTCATGGAAAACACGAGTCGCGGTACGGTGGTGCCCATGGATGCGGGCTGGAGCGATGTCGGGACCTGGGGGGCATTGCTCGACGCTTCCGCGGTCGACTCAAACGGTAATTCATTGCACGGTGACGTGGTTGCCGTTGGCTGTGCGAATTCGCTGATCCGCGCGGAGAGCCGGCTGGTTGGCGCTGTTGGGCTCGATGAATGTATCGTCGTAGAGACCAAGGACGCAATTTTGGTGGCGCCCAGGGGGCGAGCGCAGGACGTCAAGGCACTGGTCGAGGAGTTGTCGACCCGGAATCGGCAGGAGACCGTTCATGGCCGGGAGGTCTTCAGACCCTGGGGCAGCTATGACAGTCTTGAGTCCCGCCCGGGCTTCCAGGTCAAACGACTCGCGGTTCTCCCAGGCGCCATACTGTCCCTGCAACTCCATCACCGGCGTGCCGAGCACTGGGTGGTGGTGTCAGGGCATGCCCGTATCACCCTCGACGACCGTATTTTTGACCTGAAACGAAACGAGCACACGTACATTCCGGTCGGTGCCCGTCACCGGATCGAGAACCCGGGCACGGAGTTGCTGGAAATCATCGAGGTGCAGATTGGCGACTATCTCGGTGAAGACGATATCGTTCGCTTGGAGGACAAGTATGGCCGGCAGGGACGCACAGACTGAATCTGAGCATGTGGCGGCGCGAGGCCGTCATGTGGCCGGTGTGGCATGACCGCAGCGCTGGCCTGCTTCAAGGCCTACGATATCCGTGGGCGTGTCCCGGATGAACTGAACCCGGAGCTTGCCTATCGCATTGGCCGGGCGTACGGGCGCTTCATACAGCCAGGTTCCGTAGTCGTTGGTCGTGACGTGCGGCTCACTGGACCCGCGATCTGCCAGGCGCTGATCAAGGGGCTGACCGACGAGCGGGTGAATGTCCTGGACATTGGCCTCTGCGGCACGGAGGAGGTCTACTTTGCCACGTGGAACCTTCGCGCCGGCGGCGGAATCATGGTTACTGCGAGCCACAATCCCGCTGACTACAACGGCATGAAGCTGGTTCGGCACGAGGCACGGCCAATAAGCGGCGACACCGGTCTTGATGAGATCCGCCGCCTTGTCCAGGAGCCCATGGACGAGGTCAGTTCCCAGATGGATGTCCGTGGTCGCCGGCAGGCGGTGGACAATCGCGACGCGTACATTCGACACCTGTTGCAATACGTCGATCAGTCGTCACTCAAGCCACTCAGGCTGGTCGTCAACGCGGGAAATGGTTGTGCGGGGCCGATCATCGATCGACTCGAGCCGCACCTTCCATTCCGCATGGTGAAGCTCAATCACGAACCGGATGGCGCATTTCCGCACGGAGTGCCAAACCCTCTGCTCGAGGAGAACAGGGCGGCAACCCGGGAGGCGGTACGCAGCGCGGGAGCGGATTTCGGCATCGCATGGGATGGTGATTTCGACCGGTGCTTCCTGTTCGATGAGAAAGGCGAGTTCATCGAAGGGTATTACATCGTCGGGTTGCTCGCCGAGGCAATGCTGCAGCGGGATCATGGCGGCCGGATCGTCCATGACCCCCGGCTGGTCTGGAATACCCGCGATGTGGTGCAAGCCAATGGTGGCACCCCCATTCAATGCAAAACGGGCCACGCATTCATCAAGGAACGAATGCGCCAGGAAGACGCGATTTATGGCGGTGAGATGAGCGCCCACCACTACTTTCGGGATTTTGCCTACTGCGACAGCGGCATGATTCCCTGGTTACTGGTGGCGGGGCTCGTCAGCGCCAGCGACAGACCGCTGTCTGAGCTGGTCGCTGAGCGCATTGCGAAGTTTCCCTGCAGCGGTGAAATCAATCGCAAACTGTCGGATCCGGCTGCAGCGCTCACGCGCGTTCGTGATCAGTTCGCTCCGGTGGCGGTTTCGACCGACACGACTGATGGTCTGAGTCTCGAGTTCGACTGCTGGCGATTCAATCTGCGTCTGTCCAATACCGAGCCAGTACTCCGGCTGAACGTTGAAACCCGTCAGGACATGGCGCTCCTGGCCGAACGTACCCGAACGATACTTGCGTTGATCGACCAACGCTGAACCCTGGCGTTCGCATGGCTCGTGTGTAGCCGATGCGGTTGCGGGGGTCGGTCCAATTCAGCGGGCGTTGATCGCGTAGGCCGCGCCTTCATGTGTGATGGGAATCCGGGCGTCTCGGTGGCGCTGTGCCTACAATTCGGTGCACTTGGCGGTTTGCGCGAGTGTCCCGCCGCGTGATGGTGCGCTGCCGCGCTTCGGAGCGGGGGTCGTCCCGGCCGGCGATCAGGCGCATGTTGGCCGCCGGGTTGAAACCGCCATGACCCCGGGACCGCAGAATCAAGGAGCGAGTGTCGGCGATGAGTACAGGCCCACGAGCAGAGGTCGGAAATGGTGGATGTCAGTGAACTGAAGGACAGGGACGATTTTCCAGCCTGGGACCAGTTCGTAACCGGGCACCCGGAGGGTACTTTCTTTCATCTGGCCGGATGGAAGGACGTCATCGATCAATCCTTCGGGCACCGGACCTTTTATCTTTTCACGCGTTCCGGAGGCCAGATGACCGGGGTGCTGCCCCTGGCCGAGATACGCAGTCGGTTGTTTGGCAACAAGCTCATCTCACTTCCATTCTGTGTGTACGGTGGCCCGGTAGCCGCGGACCCGGATGTCCGGCAGGCCCTGGTCAGGCATGCGTCGGCGCTTGCCGGCCGCCTGGAGGTTGACTATCTCGAGCTGCGCAACCAGCAGGCCGTGCCGGACCTGCAGGCCACTGACCGTTACGTGACATTCCGCAGGGAGCTCGACCAGGACCCGGAGCGCAACATGAGTGCAATCCCCCGCAAGCAGCGGGCGATGATACGCAAGGGGACTGCCAAGGGTCTTGCGCCGCAGTTCGAAGTTGGTGTGGATGAGTTTTTCAGTGCTTATGCCGAGAGCCTGCGAAATCTCGGTACGCCGGTGTTGCCACTGCGTTATTTCGCAATTCTGAAAGAAGTCTTCGGCGATAAATGCGAGATCATGGCGGTGCGTCGAGAGAAAGCCGGGCCGGCATTGGCCGCGGTGATGAGTTTTTATTTCCGCGACGAGGTGTTGCCGTACTACGGCGGGGGCACACGGCTCGCGCGTGAGTATCACGCTTACGACTTCATGTACTGGGAGCTGCTCGTACATGCCCTGAGTCGCGGCGTCCGCATTTTCGATTTTGGCCGTAGTCGCCAGGGAAGCGGGTCTTACCGGTTCAAGACCCACTGGGGATTCGAGCCACGGACTCTGCCGTATCAGTACGATCTGGTCCGCGCCAGTTCGCTGCCGAACGTGACCCCGGATAATCCCCGCTATCAGGGCCTCATCCGTCTCTGGCAAAGGCTGCCCTTGCCGGTGACGACAGTGGTGGGGCCGCTGCTGGCAAAAAACCTCGGATAATCGGGGTGCTGATCACTGTTTTGGCATCGATTGCTCATCCAGGCAACCGCATGGTCTGCACGGACACGAAGGGCATGGCCAAAGACGATTCTGCCGCCCTCCGGACATGAACTCTTATGTGAACTGCCAGGTCCGAGGCGTTGTGGGACATGTTCGCTGGTGGCGGTTCCCGGTGCGGCCTATAATTTCAAATCAGGCTTCGCGAATCGCTGATGCAGGCCGGATGCGCTCGTTTGAGACGGCGCAAAGGTCGCTGCTTACTTAATACGGCTAAGAGCTAATGTTCAGCAGATTGTCGAATCCCCTGCTTATCCTGGTTCCCGCGGAGTTCGCGGTTGCCTTTGGCTCGTTGTACGCGGGCACCTGGATCCGGTTCGGGCTGAATCTGCAGGCCGGTGAGCTGCTGGTCGGGCCCGTGTTGCCGCGTGCCACCTCATTTGCGGTCTGCATGGTGCTCGGGCTGATCGCGATGGGCCTGTATCGTGCCCGGCAGCGTCCGACATTCCGGGAAGGTATCGCACGGGTACTCGTCGGCGTTGCCCTTGGCGGGCTTGCCTTCGTGCTTTTTTTCTATTTGTTCCCTGTTTACAACACCGGCCGTCTGACCGTCGCAATCGCGATGATCGGCACCTTCCTCGGTGTAACAGCAGTTCGCTCGGTAATGCTGCGCCTGCTCGACCACAACCCCGTCAAGCGACGGGTCCTTGTCATTGGTTCAGGCCGGGTTGCTGCGAAGCTGGGCATGCTGAGGCGCCGTTCCGATCGTCGCAGGTTTGACCTGGTGGGCTTCCTGCCAGGCAGCGACGCCGAGCGTGCGTTTGCGCAAGAATCCGGAATCGGGCCGCTGTTTGAATCCGAGAATGATCTGCAACACCTGCAGTTCGATGAAATAGTAGTTGGCCTTGACGACAGGCGAGGGACGTTTCCGACCGCCCAGCTGCTGCGACTGCGTTACGACGGAGTGGCCGTCCGTGACATCGTGGACTTTCTGGAGCAGGAAACCGGCAAGATCGACCTCGATGTCCTTCACCCCGGCTGGCTGATTTTTGCATCCAGCGGGCATACCCGCTGGGGATTTCGTGCGGCGAAGCGAATTCTTGATCTTCTCGCCGGGACCGCTTTGCTGTGCCTGTCGGCACCGATATTTCTGCTGGTGGCAGTGGGTGTCTGGATCGAGGAGGGGTGGAACGCACCGCTGCTGTATCGTCAGCGCAGGGTAGGCCAGGGCGGGCGCGTTTTCGAATTGCTGAAGTTCCGCAGCATGGGTGTGGATGCGGAGGCGGCTACCGGCCCGTTATGGGCGGCGCGCCGGAGCGATGATCGCGTGACCCGGACGGGGCGAGTCATCCGTCGTTTTCGTGTCGACGAGCTTCCTCAGCTCGTCAATGTCATTCGGGGCGAGATGAGTATTGTCGGGCCGAGACCCGAAAGGCCTGAGTTTGTGGAGAAACTCGTAGCCGGTTTGCCGCTGTACGATTTCCGCCACTCCATGCAGCCTGGCCTCACCGGATGGGCCCAGTTGAACTTCCCCTACGGCGCTTCCGTAGAAGACGCCGGCGAAAAACTCAAATACGATCTTTTTTACATAAAAAATGCCGGCATCGTGTTCGATCTGTTCATCCTGATTCAGACGCTGGAGGTTGTCGTCTGGGGTCGGAGCATGAGCATGGCCGGGACGCGGAATCAGGACGCCACGAAAGAAGGCGAACCCGAAATTGCGAAGATGCCCGCGGCCGTGCAGCGAAAGAGGGACGTCGCTTAGCTGCAACGCAACTGCTGCTCGAGCGGGATCAGGGGGCCACCCGATTACGCTCGGGCCCGGACGCATCTGTCGTCAGGAAAGTTCTACCACGCCTTTTGTCTTGCGTCGTGCGGTCTGCTCGATTTCTTCGGCCAGATCACCCGAGGGACCGTTGTTGCCCGGCAGGGGATCATTGCTCGCGGATTGAACTGCCGCATGAGTGATGTCCTTCATGGCAGTTCTGTCCGTATAGAACACGACGTCGATCTGACCGAATGTGATGATGTCACCGGAGCGCAGCAGCGCGCGCGGACGGCGTTTGTGATTGACCAGAATACCGTTCTTGCTGTTGAGGTCCTCGACGACGTAAATGCCGCCGATGCAGTCGATCAGCGCGTGTCGACGGCTCACCTCTTTGTCGATGATGACCAGGTCGTTGGCGTTGCTGCGGCCGATTACGAAAGGAAACTGTGACGCCTGTGCCTGTTCGACGAACTGACCGGCCTTGTAGACCATGAGCATCACGCGGGAGGCGCGGGGTTTTCCCGATGCAGCGGTGGATCCGGGGGCGCTGTGCTCTGCAGTCGGATGCCGGTCGCGCTCCTCGAACCACTGCCATCGCAACTCGTGGACGACCTCGTCGATGACCTCGAGAGTGACGGTCGGAATATTCTCCACCATACATGCGGTGAGAGCAGTATCACATAACGTATTGATAAGGCGTGGAATACCCTGGGTCAGACGATGCACATCCTTGACCGCGTCCGGGGTGAAGATCTTCTCAACATCGCCGCCGGCGATTGCCAGGCGGTGTTGCAGGTAGTGAATGGTATCGTCCTCGCTCAGCGCATCCAGGCGTTGACGCAAACGCGCGCGCTGGCGCAGTTGTGTCAGCCCGGGCGCATCGATCAGATCGTCAAGGTTCGGCTGGCCGGTCAGCACGATGCTGATGATCTTCCGGTCGGCAGTATCTATGCACGACAGAAGGCGGAGTTCCTCAAGGGCCGGGCCGGTCAGGTTCTGAGCCTCGTCCACGATGATCACCACGTGCTTGCCCTCTTCGTGCTTTTTCAGGAAGAAGGAGCGGAGGGTGTCCAGGAGGAGTACCTTCTTTTTCTTGTAGATCGGCATGCCGAATTCGGACAGCAGCGCCTGGAGAAGCTCGATATGGGAGAGGGTCGTATGAGTCAGCTTCGCGGTCACGAAATCAGGGCCGAGCTCCTCGAGTACCGTATTCAGGATGGTCGTCTTGCCGATGCCGATTTCGCCGGTGATGATGACGAAACTGTCCCTGTTCATCAGGGCAAACTTGATGTTGGCCACAGCACGTGAGTGCTGGGCAGTCATGTAGATGAATCGTGGGTCCGGCGCAAGGTCGAACGGCCGACAGGTCAGTCCGAAATAGTTCTCATACATGGGGCCAGATCCCGGGTTCAGGCTTGCGTCGAAAGACCATGCATATGGTATTACACCGGGCTGCCTTCCGGCGCGCGAGCGCTTGGCTTATTATGTGCGCCGGTTCGCATCTGTGCGTTTTCTGTAAGGGTCCGTCCGGGGCCCAGGCAGACCGGCATCGGGCGATTAGCTCAGCGGGAGAGCGCTCCCTTCACACGGGAGAGGTCGAAGGTTCGATCCCTTCATCGCCCACCAGATTGCGCCGATTCGCGGGAAAGCCGAGGCCTGAGACCGTGCACGGTCGCCAGCGGGTCGGCACAAGGCCGACCACTGCAGGATTTCTACCAGACAAGCCCTTCGTAGCTCGATTTGCCATCGGCCAGATCGAGACGGACCAGGTCAATGATGTGTTGGCGGTCGGAGAGCATCGGGGCAATTCGCGTGAACTCATGGTCGGCATTACCGACCAGTATGACCTCGGCGAATTCGGCGAGCTCCTCCAGCGTACCGACCAGGAGCCTGGCGATATGCGGGATGTGGACGAGAATGTAGTCCCGGTTCGCGCCGATCAGGTGCGACAGGCTTACGTTTCGGTCATACAGGCGCACGTCGTAGCCCTTCCCGATCAGCCGTTCCGCGACTTCGACCATGGGGCTGTGGCGCAGATCGTCTGTTCCGGCCTTGAAGCTCAGCCCGAGGATCCCGACTCGTTTCCGTCCATGTGCCATTACCATGTCGAGTGTCCGCTCGATATGGAGCTTGTTGCTTTCCATGATGGACTCTAGAAGTGGCAGCTGCAGGTCCAGCCGGCCGGCTTTGTACGTCAACGCCGAGACGTCCTTGGGAAGACAGGAACCCCCGAAGGCGAAGCCCGGCTTGAGGTAGTAGGGAGAGATATTCAGCTTCCTGTCCTGGCAGAAAATGTCCATGACCAGGTGGCTGTCTATGCTCAGACGCTTGCAGATGGAGCCGACCTCGTTGGCGAAGGCGACTTTGAGCGCATGCCACACGTTGTCCACATACTTGACCATCTCGGCGACCTCGATGGCCGTTTGTATCATGGGCGCCGGCAGATGCTCGTAAAGGCTCCGGGCTGTCGCGCCGCTGCGCTCGTCGATCATTCCGATGACCGTCTTTGGCGGATGGTCATAATCGTGAATCGCGGTGCTCTCGCGGAGAAACTCCGGGTTGTTGCAGATGCCGAAGTCCTCTCCGGCGGTCAGGCCGGATGCTGACTCGAGCGTGGGGATAACCAGGTTGCGCATGGTGCCTGGAAGAATGGTGCTGCGCATGATCACGGTGTGGTAGCGCCCCTTCGATCGCAGGCAGGCGCCGATCTCCTCACATACCGCCTTGACGAAACGCAGGTTCAGGCTGCCATTGGTCTCGCTCGGCGTGCCGACGCAGACGATCGTCAGGTCGGAGTTCGCTATCGCGACCGAGGCCTCCGTCACGGCACGAAGCCGCCCGGCCGTAACCGCGCTGCCAATGAGATCCTCGAGTCCGTTCTCGATTATCGGCGAGCGACCGGAGTTTATGAGATCGACCTTGGTCGCGTTCGGATCAACGCCGATGACATGATGGCCATCGCGGGCGAGGCAGGCAGCCGAAACTGCGCCAACATAACCGAGGCCAAAGACACTGATATTCATGGGCATGCGAAAAGCGGCTCCGCTGTTTGAATGGACGAGAACTGTCTGGGATCCGGCACGCGACTCGTGCCGTGGTTAACGGATCGGCAAGCCGACGTACTGGAAGCCCAGGCCAAAAATATGATTGCGCGAATCGACTGATTGATTGCCGACGCCGATCGGCGTAACGACGCTCTGGTCGTCGAAGTAGTAGGTATATTTGCCGCT
Organism: Nevskiales bacterium; assembly: GCA_011526045.1. Taxonomy (GTDB): domain Bacteria; phylum Pseudomonadota; class Gammaproteobacteria; order Steroidobacterales; genus QUBU01. The sequence goes on from WYBE01000046.1 coordinate 27,458, forward strand.
GATGCTCCAGTTCCGGGACAACTGCCAGGATGTGCCGAATTCGAGCCGATAGTAGTCGCGGTCGAACCGTTGTCGCAGCAACTCGATGTCGCTGGCGCCAATCGCTTCCTGTTTCGTATAGCTGACACCCGCGCTGGCTGACAGGCGCTGGCTGAAGCTTCGTTGAATGAAGGCGGTCGCATAATCGACCGTGGTTTTCGCGCCGTCCGAGTTTGGCTGAATGCTCCGGCTTATGCCGACCTGAGCGGTAATCGCCTCATCGAGTTGTTGTCGCAGAAAAAGCTCGCCGACGAAATTGCTGTCTTCGCCCTTGGTTTCGCACAACACGAACTGATCGGTGTTCGGATCGAAGCACGGCATCCCGCCGACTGTTACGCGCCCGTCGATGGAAAAGTCGCTGACGGATGCGCCACCAGAGACCGTGAGGCTGGTGGCCGGCGACAGCGCGTACTCATAGCCCAGGCTGACGCCCAATGTGTCGGTGGTGTTCTTCACCGATCCGATGTCCTGGTCTGCCTCGAAGCGGTCCGCGTTGAACGAGAGGCTGAGCCGATGTTGCTCGGTCAGCAATCGCGTGAATGACAGGCTGCCGTTGATGTAGTCGTAATCATAGCGGCCGGTGATCTCTGCTTCGTCATACCGAATCGTCGTAAAGCCGCCGTTGACATCGACCATGGATCGGGGCGACACGTTGAATGTGTACCCGGGGTTGATATACCAGCGGGTCTGGGTTTCATCGACTTTGCAACGTCCCCTGGCATCGACTGCACAACCGACACCACCGGGCGGCAGCGGGGTATTCGGATTGACCACCTGGTAATCGGCTTCGCGGCTGGGGATTTGCGAGTAGCCGAGGCCGACGTTGGCCTCCGAGCGCAGGCCACGATAGCGTGCCGAGGCCGGTAACAGCACATCCGTGCCATCCAGTTGGTAGTTGCTGTCGTTACCGTAGTCGTCGCGAAACCGAAGTTGCGGGTTGAAATTGAGGCTGCTTTTCGGTGATCGCCATGCAATTTTGGCCGCAGGCACCACCATCAGGATGACTACGTCGTCTTCGTCGGAGCGTCTTGAGGTGTTGGACGGGTTGGTCTCGTAGGACAACTCGGTTCCGAACCTCGGGGTGAGTTCCCAGGCCGTGGCGCCCATGGCCCCGGCAGGAACCAGCGCCATCACGGCCACTGCCCACAACCACCAGATTTCGCTGTGGCGGGCCTGGGTGCTCGGCCTGGCGTTCTCTCCCACGCAGACTGCCGGGTTGCTGTTCACGGGAAATGCGTCCGGAGACGGGCCGATGCGCGGACTCAGGGCACCACCACCGTGTCGCCAGCCCGAAGGATGATGTTCTGATCCAGCTTCTGTCCTTTCTGGACGTCGCCGTACCTGAACGGGATCGCGACCTGAGAACCTTGTTCTCCGCGCCGCAGGATCACGATGTCATCGAGTCCGGCGAAGGTGGTGGGGCCGCCGGCAATGCTGATGGCCTGCATGACGTCGGTTGCCCGGTTCATGACGAATTCACCCGGCCGGTTGACCTGGCCGATGACATAAACCTTGTTGCCGTTGAGCTGGACGGCGGCCACCGTGACCACCACCTCGGGAATGAAGCGGCTGAGTTTCTCCGTCAGCTCCTGGCGGATTTCTTCGACCGTCTTGCCTTCGGCCAGCATGTCACCGGCCAGGGGGAAGGCAAAGTGTCCATCCGGATTCACCAGCAGCTCGCGCTGCAGGTCTTCTTCCTTCCAGACCGAGATCTGCAGTACGTCGCCGGGGCTGACGCGGTAGGGGTCCCGGGACGGAACGGCGTCTGCGGCAATCGATGCTTGTGCCGTAACGAGCAGCGCGATGGCCAGCGGTAACTGAACTGTGCGGAAAATCAAGTTTCTTTTGATCATTACAACCGACTCCGGATGTTGGGATCCCGTAAGGGACGCTCGCTCCATCGACAGGACATTGTGACGGCACGGCCGCGGTTCGAATCTGGCCGGGGCCGCGTCGTGCCCCTGGTTCTCGTCTTAAGCCTGTTTTAAGGCAGTCATATCAGCTTGAATACCGTTAGAATTCTGCGGCTGCTGCCCGTGTGAATCGTCGGGAGTCCGTCGCAGAACCCGTCCTGCGACGCAAGCTCGCGACATATTCTCGGCCAGCCGGGCTTTCCCGGCCGTGCTGCAGATCGCAGAAAACGCCATATTATCAACCGATAATTCAACGTCATATAGGCAATTTTCCGGCGTTGAACCGAAGCTGAGAACACCGCCCCGATACGGCTTCGCCAATGACCCCGGTTTTGCCAATTGTCCTCGCTTTCGCCCTGACAGCCGCGCTGATCGTCATTATGCGGCCGCTGGCGCTCGTCGTCGGGCTCGTCGATGTCCCCAATGCCAGGAAGGTGCATCAGGGCCCGATTCCGCTGGTTGGCGGCCTGGCGATCTTCGCCGCGGTCGCGGTCGCATCAGCGATCCCGGCCTGGTCGGGATTATCGGCAGCAGCACCGGAGATCCTCAGTTTTCTGCTAGCCGGGCTGTTGCTGGTCGCGGTTGGGGTAGTGGACGACTTCCTCGAATTGTCGCCGCGCATCCGGTTCATGGCGCAGACCGCCGCCGCGCTTGCGATGATTTTCAGCGGCGGCATTCTGCTCTCCGATCTGGGGAGCATGACCGTGTCCGGCGCGGTACTTCATCTCGGAGTCTTGGCCATTCCGTTTACGATCTTTACTACCATCGGGGTCATCAATGCCCTGAACATGTGCGATGGGCTGGACGGCTTGAGCGGCAGCCAGGCGCTGATCTCGCTGCTTGGCTTCTGGATCGCCGAAACTGTCTGGGGAGGCGGGGAGAGCGCCGCGCTGCTTGCGGTACTGGGCGGCGGCATCATCGGGTTCCTGCTGTTCAACCTGCGACTCCCGGGACGGAACAGGGCGTCGATTTTTCTCGGGGATGCCGGCAGCATGTTCCTGGGATTCGCTGTCACCTGGTTCGCAATTTCACTGTCGCAGGGACCCGACCGCGTAATCAAGCCTGCGGCAGCGCTCTGGTTCGTCATGGTGCCCATCATCGACGCCGTGGCCATGATGTTGCGGCGCATGGCGCGGGGCCGCTCCCCATTTTCTCCTGACCGCGAGCATCTCCATCATATTTTCCTGCTGGCCGGCTACAGCGTGAATCAGACCGTGGCAATCATGGCCGCGCTGGGGAGCATTGGCGTCGCAGTCGGCCTCGCCAGCACCTGGTGGGACTGGTCCGATCTCGCGATCGCCGTTGCGTTTCTCGGTGTCGGCATCGTGTATTTCGTGCTGATCATGCATGCCTGGCGAGTCATGAGGTTCTTCCGCCGGTCGATTTGCCGGCGTCGAAGCACGGTGGCGGATCGGCGTACGCAGGAGGACCGCCGTAAGATGCACGGCACGGCTTATGCCGGGCCGGAACGTCGTTGTGGCACCGATCGTCGGCAGGGTTTGCCACGGCGGGCAGCGGATATCACCCGGTGCCGCGTGCCTGGGCGCGCCCCGGAGTCTGGCGCGTCCCAGTCGCCCGCTCATGCGTCGGCGGGGCCCGGCGCGACGAGATCGCGGCGGCGTTCGGCCTAGCCCACCGGGCCTGTCCGACTCAGCGTCGGATGGCAACGCCGGTTGCAATCAAGCCTCCGGTTTCGAGAAACCGGCCGTCCATTCTGGCGGCAGCCTCGGTGGTGAACCCGTCCCTGTGGGAAGAAACCACAAAACTACGGCGGTCGGGATCGAGACGCACCGCCAGGTCGTGAAAATCCAGAAAACGGCGTGTCACAGGCCAGAGCGCCTTGTAGGCCGCTTCCTTTGCCGAAAACAGGAGCCGAACGCCCAATCCTGGTGAGCCCGAGAGGGCTCGCAAATGGTCCAGTTCCTCCCGGCGGCAGATGCGTGGCCACAGGTTCTCTTCCAGTTCCAGCGCGGGCTCCAGGTCGAGACCCAGCGCGATGAGTCCGCCGTCGCCGCTCACCGCTGCCGCCGCCGTTTCGCCGCCATGACTGATGCTCCCGACGATGCCTTCGGGCCAGAGCGGTGCCCGATCCTTGCCGGCAAGGATTGCGGCCGGCGGCACTGCCAGTCGCAGCAACGCGGCGCGCGCACAGGCGCGGCCATGGCGAAACTCTGCCTGCCGGCCCGGGCTGAACGCTTTGGCGAACTCAGCCTCCGCCGGCCAGAGCGGATCTGCCGTTGCGCGGGAATGCGACATTACGGTGCACACTCCTGCCGGGAACAGCGCATCAAGCTCGGTCAGAAGTCGTCCGCTACCGGTGTGATGCGTCATACAGGTGGAAAGTCTGACAAGGGTGGGTCGCTCTGCCAATCGGAAATGCAACCACGGGCGCTGAGCCGGCGCTGCGCAGCGTTGCCGCTCATGGGCCCACGGTACAATCTGCACCCCGATTCCTGAAAAAGAAGCATCGCTGTCATGACCGTAAGGACACGTTTTGCGCCGAGCCCGAGCGGCTACCTGCACATTGGCGGGGTACGAACCGCGTTGTTTTCATGGCTCTTTGCGCGTCACCATCACGGTTGCTTCCTTTTGAGGATCGAGGATACCGATCGCGAGCGCTCGACTGAGGAATCGATCAACGCGATCATCGAGGGCCTCGCATGGGTCGGGATCGACTACGACGAAGGTCCTTTTCGGCAGACCGATCGCCTGCAGCGCTACCAGCAGGTCGCCGAGTCGATGCTGGAAGCGGGCAGCGCCTATCGCTGCTATTGCTCGCGCGAGGAACTCGACGCCATGCGGGCAGGTCAGCTCGCGCGCGGCGAGACGCCGCGTTACGACGGGCGCTGCCGCAGCCGGCGCGACGCGCCGCCGGGTATCCGTCCGGTGATCCGGCTCCGTAATCCCGACGAGGGCATCGTGACAGTGGAGGATCTCGTCCGGGGCGAGGTGGCGTTCGACAACCGCACGCTCGACGACCTCATCCTGCTTCGCTCCGACGGCATTCCGACTTTTCATTTTGGCGTGGTGGTCGATGACGCCGACATGGGCATCACCCACGTCATTCGCGGTGACGATCATTTAACCAACACGCCGCGGCACATCAATATTCTGCGCGCTCTCGGCCAGCCTGTTCCGGCCTATGCGCATCTGCCGATGATCCTCGGGCCTGATGGTGCAAGGCTCTCCAAGCGCCATGGTGCAGAAAACGTGCTGGAGTACCGCGAGCAGGGTTATCTGCCCGAGGCCATGTTGAATTACCTGGTCCGCCTCGGCTGGGCGCACGGCGATCAGGAAATTTTCAGCCGGGAAGAGATGATTCGACTCTTCGACCTCAGTTCGATCAATGCAGCGGCCTCGCGCTTTGATCCGGCGAAACTTGCCTGGCTCAATCAGCAATACATCATGACCGCCGACGAGACGCGCCTCGTGCAACTGTTGCAGGCGCACATGGAGCGGCGGAGGGTGGATTGGCGCGGGGGAGCGTCACTCGAGAGGGTGGTTGCGGCCTACCGGGAACGGGCGGTGACGCTGGAGGATATCGTCGTTGCCAGCGCCTACGCGTTCGGTGACCTCCAGCAGATTGATGACAAGGCGGCCCGTAAGCACCTCGTGGCCGCCGCCGCCGAGCCCCTGGCAAAAGTGCGCGCCGGTCTGCAGCAACTGAGCGACTGGCGCCGTGAGCACCTGCACGCTGTGGTCGCGGCGGTGGCCGAGGAGACCGGGTTGGGATTCGGGAAGATCGGGCAACCCTTGCGCGTTGCGATTACCGGCGAGACCGTTTCGCCACCGATTGACGTTACCCTGGAACTGGTTGGGCGGGCACGGGTTCTTGCACGCCTCGATGCGGCCATTGCACGTTGTCTGTCCCACGATCGGTGAACACGGCTCGCTTGATTTCGCGCGGACGTGAAGCAGTGTGTCGATTTCTTGACAGTCCGGAGGCGCGTGCGTAAAGTCCGCCCCCGCGTGGGGCTATAGCTCAGCTGGGAGAGCGCTTGCATGGCATGCAAGAGGTCGTCGGTTCGATCCCGACTAGCTCCACCAGTCGCTCCTGCTGCCGGTCGCCGTCTCGTCCCCATCGTCTAGAGGCCTAGGACATCGCCCTTTCACGGCGGTAACCGGGGTTCGAATCCCCGTGGGGACGCCAATTCCTTCGCCGGCCGAGTCATTGCGTGTTCCGGTCGAGCACGTGCTTTCTGCAGCCGTGCGCTGGCGACAGCCGCGGCAGCATCATGCGGGGATGTCCTCCCCCGTCGCAGCAGGCAATCTGCGTTGCCGTCAGCATAAGTGTTAACCGCAATTGTCCGGCTTACCGTGGCAGGAAATCCTCGCGCGGTCCGGCAGGGAGGTCGCCATGGTATTTTCTCGAGCGGAGATCGAGCTGTTCCAGCAGCGTGGATTTCTCGTCAAGCCCGCTTTTTTCCCGACGGATACCGTTCGCCGGGTCGGCTTGTGGCTGGAGGAGATGTCCCGGACGACTGAGCCACGAGGATCCGAGGCTCGTTACTACGAGAAGAGTCCGGTCAGCGGGCGCAACCTGCTGGTGCGAATGGAGCACTTCCTCGGACCGGATTATCCCGGGATTACCGAGCTGTTGATGACGCCGGCTACCTTGGCAGCTGCGAGCGAACTGCTCGGCGAGCCTGCATATCTTTTCAAGGAGAAGGTTAATTTCAAGTTGCCCGGCTGCCGGGCCGACAAGCTGCACCAGGACCAGTCGGCCGGCTGGAACGCCTACTGTGATTTTTTTCTCACCATGGCCATCGCGGTGGATGACAACCGCCGTGACAACGCCGCCCTGACATTTCTGCAGTCCGGCAACTACCAGCGCAGCCTGATGGCTCCCGAGTGGAAGCCACTGACCGAGAGTGATCCGCCCTACAGCCCGCCGGAGGAGTACTGCCTGATCGAAGCGAATGCGGGTGACGCCATCTTCTTCGATTCCTACGTGCCGCATGGTTCACCGCCGAACACCAGTCAACGAGCGCGGCGCAATATCTACATCACCTTCAATCGCCGCTCGGCCGGCGACCTGCGGCACCGGTATTACCAGGACAAGTGGGCCAGCTATCCGCCTAACCGGCCTGCTGATGCCCGTTCCGACAGCGCCTATCGCGTCTGACGGCATTGCGCCCGGACTGGCCGCTGGCGGTTCAGGCGGTGCGCCGGCGCTTGGGGCGACCACTGAAACCCTTTATGATCTGAAGGGTTGTTGCGTCATGGTGCGCGGGTTCGCCTGTTCAGGGCGAACGAGGGACAGGTGTCGTTCTCGCTCCTGAGTCCGTGGTCTTGGTATCTGCTTGCAGCCGCCGGGCATGCTGTGCTGGCGTGCTATGCCCTCATCGCCGGAGGTCGCGGACTGTTGCGCAGCCAGATACTGCTGGTTGCTGCCGGGGGCATTCTTTGGGGCGGCCTCCTTGCCGGAGCGGATGGCTCATATTCCGCGCCGACCACGCCGCCCGGGTTCGCCCTGGACCTGTCGTACACGGCGACCTGGTACCTGTTATTGCACCGCATGCTGCGAGGGCCGTATCGACAGTCGATGCCGGAGCTGGTGCGTCGCTGCCTGATGGTCTTCTGGTCGGTGGCCGTGGCGATGGGGCTCGTGGTCGGTTGGCTGTGGCTCGATCGCGGGCCCACGCCCTGGTTCTCCGCCGCTCTCGATGGCATCGGGCTGGCGGCCGCGTTGTCGTGCCTGTCCCTTGCCGCGCAACTCGGTCGGGATGCGCCTATCGAGGGGCGTCGCGGTCTGAAGGCGCTGGTGGCTGCGGCTGCGTTGGCCGCAGGGGGGCAGGCGCTGGTGATGTCGGTCGGTTTGCTGAGTGGTTTTGCTCCGCCGGCGGTGCTTGCCGGCCGCGCCATGCTCACGCTGGGCGCGGTGGCGTCACTGGGGTACGCAGTACGACTCAAGCCACAGTGGTCTCTGGCGATCTTCGTCTCTCCGCAGGCACGCTCGTACCTGCCGCGGCTCATGGCGATGGCCGTCGTTCTGCTGGTGCTGGTTGCGGCGGTTCCGCTCTGCCGGGCGCTGCCCGCGGATAGCATCTATCCGGCGGCCGTGCTGGTCATTGGCCTGACCGGATCGCCCGTCGCGGCGCTCTTGTTCTCCGAGCGGCTGAGCGCTCGGGTTCGCGTGTTCCTGAGCAAACGGTTCCTGCCGTTTCGTTACGATTATCGTGAGGAATGGCTACGCCTCATCGATACCCTGTCGTCGCCCGATCAGCGCCTGCCGTTGCCCGAGCGCTCGATCAAGGCGGTGGCGCAGATTGTTTCGAGTCCTGCCGGTCTTCTGTGGATGCGCAGCGAGCCTGAAGGGCCGCTGGCCTGCGTGGCCGGATGGAATACGAAAATGTGGTCGGACGCACGGGTCCCCGCCGACGATCCGGTCATCGCCTTCATGTTCGAGCGTCAGTGGATTCTCGATACGGCGGAACTGGCACGGAATCCGGATTTGTATGACAGATTGCCCCGCCCCCCCTGGCTGGAGCAGTTTCCCGACGCCCTGCTGCTGGTTCCGCTGATCAGCAACGAAGCGTTGATCGGGTTCATGTTGCTCATGCAGTCGAGTTCGGCATTTCGCCTTACCTTCGAGGAGATCGATCTGCTGCGAACCTCCGGTCGACAGGTGGCGGCGCATCTGGCGCAGTACGATGCGGACCAGCGGCTCGGGGAGATCAAGCAGTTTGAGGCGTTCAACAGGCTTACGGCCTTTCTCATGCATGACCTGAAAAACCTGATTGCACAACAGTCGCTCGTGGTACGAAACGCCGCCCGTCACAAGGGCAATCCCGCATTTTTCGAGGATGCGATCGCCACGATCGATAATTCCGTTGCGCGCATGAGTCGCCTGCTGCAGCAACTCCAGAGCGGCGAAACAAGCGGCAAGTGCGGCCGTGTACGATTGTCAGCGACACTCCATGACGCGGTGGAGCGTTGCCGTGGTGGGGCTCCGGAGCCGAAACTGCACGACGTCGATGAAGAGATGTGTGCGAATATCGACCGGGATCGCTTCGCGATGGTAATGACTCATTTGATTCGCAATGCCCAGGAGGCCACCGGGAGCGATGGTAAGGTGGAGGTTCGGGCGGGCCGTGACGATCGTGGTGCGGTGATCACCATCGAGGACGATGGCTGCGGAATGGATCCGGACTTCGTTCGCACCAGGCTCTTCCGGCCTTTCGACACGACCAAGGGCAGCAAGGGCATGGGTATCGGGGCCTATCAGGCGCGCACTTTCGTGGTGGATTCGGGTGGCACCCTGGAGGTTTCCTCCAAACCCGGCCAGGGCACGCGCATTACCATTCGCCTGCCTCTGGCGGAAGCTGCCGAGGCGACTGCATGAGACATTCGGGGAGCGCAGCGTGACCGAGCAACGCCGACGCCTGCTGGTCGTCGAAGACGACAAGGGTCTCCAGAGCCAGCTTCGCTGGTGCTTCGAGGACTACGAGGTTCTCGTTGCCGAGGATCGCAATTCCGCCCTGGCTGCCTTGCGTCGGCATGAGCCGTCGGTCGTCCTGCAGGATCTCGGCCTGCCACCCGATGCCGAGGGCGTATCGGAGGGGTTCGCAACACTCGAGCAGATCATCGGGCTCGCACCCGGCATCAAGGTGATCGTGGTTACGGGACACGGCGACCAGGCGAACGCCGTCAAGGCGGTGGGTCTCGGCGCTTATGACTTCTACCAGAAGCCCGTGGATACCGACGTGCTGCAGCTCATCGTGAACCGCGCGTACCAGATCTACGAACTCGAGCAGGAGAATCAGCGGTTGCTGCGCGAGAAGAGCGCGTCTCCGCTCGACGGAATCGTCGCAGCCAGCGAGAAGATGCTGCAGGTATGTCGCATCATCGAGAAGGTGGCGCCGACCAACGCGACGACGTTGCTGCTGGGCGAAAGCGGTACCGGCAAGGAATTGCTGGCTCGCGCAATCCATACGCTGAGTCCGCGGTCGGGCAAGGCCTTCGTGGCGATCAATTGTGCCGCCATACCGGAGACGTTGCTCGAGAGTGAGTTGTTTGGCTACGAGAAGGGCGCATTCACCGGGGCGGTGAAGCAAACCCCGGGCAAGATCGAGACGGCTGATGGCGGCACGCTGTTTCTGGATGAGATCGGGGATATGCCCTTGCCGTTACAGGCGAAGCTGCTGCGCTTTCTCCAGGAAAGGGTCGTCGAGCGCATTGGCGGGCGCGAGGAGGTGCCGGTCGATGTCCGCGTGGTTTGTGCCACCAACCAGGATCTCGACGCCGGGATTCGCGATGGCCAGTTTCGCCAGGATCTCTTTTACCGCATCAGCGAGATCACCATCCGGATTCCGCCGCTGAGGGAGCGCGATGGGGGTCGGCTGGTGCTTGCGCGGGTGTTACTGGAAAAAGCAACCGCGCAACATGCACGACGTATTGCGGGCTTCAGCCCGGACGCGCAGAACGCGATCGAGAATTATCGCTGGCCCGGCAACGTCCGTGAACTGGAGAACAAGATCCGGGCAGCCGTCATCATGGCGGAAGGAAAACAGGTCACGGCGGCGGATCTGGGCCTCGCTGATACCGATGTCACACCGCCCGTGCTCAATCTGCGCGAGGTGCGCCGTGAAGCGGAAACGCGCGCCATTCGCCGGGCACTTGCTGCAGCCGGAGATAATGTTTCGCAGGCAGCCAAGGTGCTCGGTGTGACGCGGCCGACGCTCTACGACCTGATGCAGAAATACGATATTCAGTCGCGTGATCCGGGCTGAGGCGCGAGGCGGCTACGTCGCTGGCGCCACCAGCAACCGGCGTTCCCAGTTCAGGGAGCTGCCGACGATTTTCTCCAGGTCGTCATGGCATGGTGTCCACGCGAGAACTGTCCGGATCCGGTCCGCGACCGCGACCAGCTCGGGCGGATCGCCGGGCCGGCGCGGTTCTTCATGGGTCGCCAGCGCAGCGCCGCTTGCGTGCTCCACGGCGGCCAGGATCTCCCGGACGCTATATCCATGCCCGTAGCCGCAGTTCAGCGTGGTGGAACTGCCGCCGGCACGAAGGTAGTCGAGCGCCTTGACGTGGGCTGTGGCCAGGTCCTCCACGTGGATGTAGTCGCGCACGCCGGTACCGTCCGGCGTGTCGTAATCGGTGCCGAAAATAGCCACGTGGCTGCGTTTGCCGACGGCTGCCTCGCAGGCAACCTTGGTCAGCAGCGTGGCGTTACGCGTGGACTGGCCAATGCGGCCGCCCGGATCGCACCCGGCGACGTTGAAGTAACGCAGGGTGACGTGTCGTAATGGTGTGGCCCGCGACAGGTCGCGCAGCATCCACTCGGTCATCAGCTTCGACGTGCCATATGGATTGATCGGACTCGTGGGGTCATCCTCGTGGGCGCGGCCGCGCGGAGGAACACCGTAGACGGCCGCTGTCGACGAAAACACAAAGTGCTTCACGCCGAAGCGTTGGGCGCAGGCCAGCAGCTCCCGGCTGGCGCAGGTGTTGTTGCCGTAGTACTTGAGGGGATCGGAGACGGACTCCGGAACTACCGTATGTGCAGCGAAATGCATGATCGTATCGACCTCGAACTCACGCAGCGCAGCCTCGACGGTGGCTCGGTCGGCAGTGTTTGCAACCACCAGGGTGCCGTGCGTGACCGCCGAGCGGAAACCAGTGCTCAGGTCGTCGACGATGACAAGCCGTTCGCCGGCCTCGCCGAGCTGGCGGACCACGTGGCTGCCGATGTAGCCAGCGCCACCGGTGATGAGAATTCCTTTTCGTTGCATGGAGTCGGTTCCCTCGGCATAGCCCGCCGTTGCGCGATTATAGATTCTTCCATTGGCCGACGCCGGGCAGGGTCGAACAGGCTTGACCGCTGTCGTGGCGTCAGGTGAACATCCGCCGGATTCGTCCCCGGTGGAGCTGCAGGCCACGAGACAGGGCCGACCGCCGGCACGCCAGATGCAAACAAACCTGATACGAAGTCCGATGGCTGCAGCAAACCCGCAACCACATATTTCCGTTGCGCCGATGATGAAGATCACGGACCGGCATTGCCGTTATTTCCTGCGGATGCTTGCGCCTGACGTGCGGCTGTACACGGAGATGCTGACCGCGCAGGCCGTGCTACGCGGCGACCGGGTCAGGTTGTTGCGGTTCGATGCGGCGGAGCACCCGCTGGCGGTGCAGCTGGCCGGTCGCAACCCGGGGGAACTGGCCGAGGCGGCACGAGTTGCCGAGGACATGGGTTACGACGAGGTGAACCTGAACGTCGGCTGCCCCAGCGGCCGCGTGCGCGACGGCGGTTTCGGTGTCTGCCTGATGCTCGAGCCGGAAGTGGTGGCGCGTTGCGTTGCTGCTGTCCGCCACCGGGTCCAGGTGCCGGTGACCGTGAAAATCCGCACCGGGATCGACGAACACGACAGCTTCGATTTTCTCGCGCGATTTGTCGACATGGTTGCCGCAGCCGGCTGCGACATGTTCGTCGTTCATGCCCGCAAGGCGTTGTCTCGTGGTCTGTCGCCGCGGGAGAACCTGAAGGTTCCCGCCCTGCGCTACGACCTCGTTTATCGCCTCAAGGCCAGCTACCCGCATCTGCAGATCGTGCTCAACGGCGGCGTCAGGACGATCAAGGAGATTGCGGCTCACCTGGGGCATGTCGATGGCGTCATGCTGGGACGCAAAGCGGCCGAGGAGCCGTATTTTCTTACGGAGATTCAGCGGACCTTCTACTCCCGGCCGGGCCGTGCGGGGCCGCCGGAGCGGGGCGAGGTTGTGGCGGAAATGGTCGATTACGCGCGTCGGGAAATGGCGAAGGGTACGCGCCTGGGGCACATCACCCGGCCGATGCTGGGCCTGTTTCACGGGGTGCCGGGTGCGCGCGACTGGCGACGGTACGTTTCGCTCTACGCCAGTCGGCAGGTGGCCCGACCCGAGGTGCTATTGGATTCCCTGGCATGCCTGCGCGGCGGCGGGCGATCACAGGCTGAGCAGGCGTAGTTGAGCGTGGCCTGTGTGCTACGTTGGGATGGTGGTTTAGCAAAGGGAGTTGGTGTGGGTACGAAGATCGGGACGGCTGGTCGAAGGCGCCGGCCGCGAATGGCGGATCGCTCGGACAAATTCGAACTCTACGAAGAGGCGGTTCATGACGCCGGGGCAGAGCTGAGATTCATTCGACGTGCCTTCAAGGCCGTGCGCGGTCGCAGGCCATTGACGTTTCGTGAAGACTTCTCGGGCCCGGGGAGCGCCGCCTGCGAGTGGGCGCGCACCGAGCCGCGAGGTCGGGCGATTGCGGTCGATATCGAGCAGGAGGTGCTCGACTGGGGTCTCAGCCATCGGGTCGCGCGCCTGCGCCCGCAAGCGCGTCGGCGCGTCCAGTTGATGAACGCCAACGCCCTGACCGTGCGCACGAAGCCCGTCGATGTGATCGCGGCGTTGAACTTCAGTTACTGGGTGTTCAAGTCGCGCTCGATGCTGCTGCGTTATTTTCGCAACGCCCGGCGGGGCCTGGGTCGGGACGGAGTGTTGGTGCTCGACGCTTTCGGCGGCTACGAGGCAGGCCGCGAGATGCAGGAAGTCACCCGGTGTCGCGGTTTTACCTACGTCTGGGAGCAGGCGTGCTTTCACCCGGTGACCGGTGACATTGAATGCCATATCCATTTCCGTTTCCGGGATGGATCGCGAATCGACAAAGCGTTCGTGTACAAATGGCGGTTATGGACGCTCCCGGAGTTGCAGGAACTGCTGGCTGAGGCGGGATTCCGCCGGGTCACGGTGTTCTGGGAAGGTGATGACGGCCAGGGTGGCGGGAACGGTGAATTCGCGCCAGAGACGCTGGGAGACGCGGACGCGACGTGGATTGCCTACCTCGTCGCCGAGAAGTGATTTTCGATATTGGCCGTCGGTAATACTGTTCTAATTCATGAAGGTCCATCGAATTTCTGTAGTCGCTCCTTGGCGTATATAATGCCCACGGCGTTTTACATATTCTGCTGACGAGAGCGCTGTGACAGACGGTGAAGGCAAAGCGGTCGCCATCCTTTTTGCAGACGTCGTGGGCAGCACCCATTTATACGAAGCACTGGGTGATGAGCGCGCGCGCGATACCGTCCAGCATTGCCTGAAGATCATGCGCGAGGCGACCGAGCAGTTTGGCGGCACGGTCATCAAGACCATGGGCGACGAGGTGATGGCAACGTTTCCCTCGGCGGATGACGCCATGAATGCCGGCAGCCAGATGCAGAAGCGCATCAGCACGAATAGCCAGTTGGGTACGTCCGGAACGCACGTCGCCATTCGTATCGGTTGCCACTTCGGGCCGGTTGTCGCCGAAGACCGGGATATATTCGGTGCGGCCGTTCATACCGCCAACCGAATGACGTCCCAGGCCAAAGCCGGGCAGATTCTTACCACCGCCGTGACAGTCCAGCAGCTGAGTGGCGAATGGCGGGCGCTCGCGCGGCAGATCGATGTGGCGACGGTAAAAGGTCAGACGGGGGAGATGGCGCTGTTCGAGGTGCTTTGGCAACCGGAGGAAGCGACCAGCATGCTCCCGTCGATCAGCTGGCGGGCGCAGGAACAGTCCGCCGGCGCCAGGTTGCGCCTGCGGTTCCGCGGGCAGGAACTCGTTCTCGGTGAAGACAGCCGGACGGCAGCCAGCATGGGGCGGGCGGACGAGAATGACGTCGTGATCAAGGGCAACCTGATTTCCAGGGTGCACGCCCGTATCGACCTGCGCAAGAACCGCTTTGTGCTCATCGACGAGAGCACCAACGGCACGTACATCCAGCGTGACGACGGCGAAGAGGTTTACGTGCGTCGCGACAGCGCGGAACTTACCGGAAGCGGCGTCATTGGCATGGGGAGGGTGGCGGCGCGAGGCACGCCGCTCGCCATAGAGTACAGCTTCGAGGACTAGGCTCGTTCCGGAAAGCCCGTCCGTCAGCGCAGGGAGCCGAGCACCCGGCGATGCTCGTCGAGCAGTTCTGCGGGAACCCGTTCCCCGAACTTGCCGAAGTACTCCGCAATCTCCGCCATTTCCAGACGCCAGCTGGCCACATCGACGCCAAGCAGTGAATCGACGACGCCGGTATCGATGTCCAGACCCTGCAGGTGCAGATCATCCGGTCGGGGCAAAAATCCGATGGCCGTTTCCCGCGCGCCGGCACGCCCCGCGCAGCGATCGATGATCCAGCGAAGAACGCGGATGTTTTCTCCGAACCCGGGCCAGAGGAAATTCCCCCGGTCGTCCTGGCGAAACCAGTTCACATGGAAAATCTGCGGCAGTTTCGCGGACCGATCGCCGAAGCTCAGCCAGTGCTTCCAGTAGTCGGCGAAGTTGTAACCGCAGAAAGGCTGCATGGCCATCGGGTCACGCCGGGTGACGCCCACGGCCCCGACAGCCGCTGCTGTGGTTTCCGACGCTACCGACGCCCCGATGAGTACGCCATGGCGCCAGCTCGTGGCCTGGTAAACCAGGGGCGCCAGTTCGCGCCGCCGTCCGCCGAAAATGATCGCGCTGATCGGCACTCCGGCCGCGTCGTCGGCCAGCGGGGAGTAACCGGGATTCTGGCGGGCCGTAACCGTGAACCTCGAGTTTGGATGCGCGGCAGCGCCGTTCGCCTTCTTGTACGGACGTCCCTGCCAGTCGATTGCAGGTTCCTCCTTATCCTTGCCTTCCCACCACGGTTCGTTCGTCGCTGTGAGGGCGACGTTGGTGAAGATCGTGTCGTGCCGGATCATCTCGAAAGCGTTGCGGTTCGTTTTCGGGTTCGTGCCCGGCACGACGCCGAAGTAGCCCGACTCGGGGTTGATGGCCCGCAACTGTCCATTGTTGTCCAGATGCAGCCAGGCAATATCGTCACCCAGCGTGCGCACCTTCCAGCCAGGCTGCGAAGCCGGGGGGATGAGCATCGCGAGGTTGGTTTTGCCGCATGCCGACGGAAAGGCTGCCGCAAGGTAATGACGCTCGCCCTCGGGGCTCTCGATTTCCACGATGAGCATATGTTCGGCGAGCCATCCTTCCTGGCGCGCCTGCCAGCTCGCGATGCGCAGCGCATGGCATTTCTTGCCGAGCAGCGCATTTCCGCCGTATCCGGAGCCGATGCTCTGGATGAGCAATTCATGCGGAAAATGCATGATGAAGCGTCTGTCCGGGTTCAGGTCGCCGGTGGAGTGCAGTCCGCGCACGAAGGAGCCCTCGCGCTCGATCCGCCGGAGAGCCGGCGTCCCCATGCGGGTCATCAGGTTCATGTTGACGACGACATAGGGACTGTCCGTGATCTCGACGCCGCAGCGTGCATACGGCGAATCGATCGGCCCCATGCAATAGGGAATCACGTAGAGCGTGCGACCACGCATGCAGCCCTCGAAGAGGGCATCCATCTTGCGATGGGCCTCGGCCGGCGCCATCCAGTGGTTGTTCGGGCCGGCATCCTCCTTGCTCGGCGGACAGACAAACGTCAGGTGTTCCACCCGGGCAACGTCAGTCGGGTCTGATCGATGCAGGTAGCAGTTCGGGTAGGTGGTCGAATTCAGCTGCAGCAGATCGCCCCGCTGGAGCATCAATTCGACGAGGGATGTGTACTCGCGCTGGCTGCCGTCGCACCAGTGGATCTGGTCCGGCTTGGTCAAGGCAGCGGTGTCTTCAACCCACTTTCGAAGGGTCTGGTTCGTCGTGCTCATTCGAAGTCCTTGGGCGATCAGGGGCGTGGTACGGTCCGGTCTGTTGCCGGCTCGTGTCTGCCGAAACCAATATTATACGGACACGCCGGCCGACGACAGCCCTGCGGCCCGAGCGTCGTCCTGTTACGGTCTGTCAGGCTGATGTCAGATTTGCTGGAACATATCGAAGAGTTTTTCGACACGGGCGGGCCGCTCGACGGTGAGCTGCGTGCATTTGCTCCCCGGCCTGCGCAGATGATGATGGCCAGGGTGGTTGCCGATGCGATGGCGGGTGGCAGGCATCTTGCGGTCGAGGCGGGCGCCGGCACCGGCAAGACGCTGGCGTATCTTGTCCCGGCGCTTCTTTCCGGCCGGAAAGTGATCATTGCAACCGCGACCAGGACACTGCAGGACCAGTTGTTCCATCGCGATCTGCCACTGCTCGATCGGGCCATCGGTCGTCCGGCGAAGGTCGCCCAGCTGAAGGGGCGGTCGAACTATCTGTGTGTCCAACGCCTGGCGCGCGCCTGCGAGCAACCGAGCCGGCGTGGCTTCGATCTGCGGCGTGACCTCGAGCGGGTGACGGAATGGTCCCGTAGCACCCACTACGGCGACATCGGCGAAGTGCAGGGCGTGGAAGAGGGATCCGATGCCTGGCCGCTGGTTACGTCGACTGCCGAGAACTGCCTTGGATACCGGTGCCCGGACGTCGAGCGTTGCCATGTGCTCGCCGCCCGCAAGCGCGCTCTGGAGTCTGATCTTGCCGTTGTGAATCACCATCTGCTGTTGGCGGATCTGGCTCTCCAGGACGACGGGTTCGGGCGTCTGCTGCCAGGCGCCGAGGTGGTCATCGTGGACGAGGCGCACCGTTTCCCGGAGACGGCCCATGCTCTTTTCGATGTGACCCTCAGCGCACGCCAGGCCGATGAGCTGGCCGCGGACTCCGTGCTTGAGGCCCAGCTGGTAGGCGCTGCAGACGAGCGGATGCGACTGATCACCGCCAACCTGGCCACGGCCCTGCGTGGCATGGCACCGGCAGTGCGGGGGAACGGCGACGCCGTCGAGCTGCGCGAAGCGCCGGAACAGTTTGTCGCCGCGTTCGATGCGGCTCGCACTGCCGTCGATGAACTGCGCGAATGGCTGGCGGAGCACGCTGAGTTGAGCGCGGGTCTGGCCCGGTGTCGCGAACGTGCAGAACTGATGTCGGCGACCGCCGCACGCGTGGCTGCATCCGAGGACGGATCAGACCTGTGCTGGGTCCAGGCGGTTCGCGGCCACATCGCGATCCACCTGACGCCGATCGATGCCTCAGCGCAGCTGCGCGGCCTGATGCAGACTCAGGCATTCACCTGGATCTTCACCTCGGCGACTCTCGCCATCAGCGATGACTTTTCTTTTTTCACCAGCCGCGTCGGAGTCTCGCCGCTGGACACCTGCCGCATCGACAGTCCCTTCGACTACCGCGACTGCGCGCGACTCTTTCTGCCCCGGGGCCTCCCGACGCCTGATTCCCCGGGTTTCATCAACGCGGTCGTTGGCGCGCTCGATCCCTTGTTGAAGGAGAGTGAAGGGCGCGCCTTCCTGCTGTTCACCAGTCGCCGCGCGCTGGAGCAGGCGGCAGCGCAATTCGCGGAACGCAACCACGGGTACACGCTGCTCGTGCAGGGTCGGGCGTCGCGCTCCCGGTTGCTTGACGAGTTTGTCAGGGTGCCGAAAGCCGTTCTGCTCGGAACGGCCACGTTCTGGGAGGGCGTCGATATCCGTGGGCCTGCCCTGGTCGTGGTGGCCATAGACCGCCTGCCGTTCGCGTCGCCGGGTGATCCCTTCATGCAGGCACGTCTCGAGTTGGTGCGGCGCAGGGGCGGGGATCCGTTCCGTGATTTTCAGCTGCCGCAGGCCGTGCTTGCCTTGCGTCAGGGCGTCGGTCGCCTGATTCGCGGCCATGACGACTATGGTGTCGTAGTCATTTGCGATCCGCGCCTGAGGACGCGCGGATACGGTCGCGTCTTCCTCTCTAGTCTGCCACCCATTCCGGTGGTCGAGAGCATCGACGAGGCTGGCGCGTTCCTGGCGAGCCGTGAGGGCCGGGGATGAAGCCTCCCTGTGCAATTGCGCTCGAGGCATCGACAGACCGGCTAGGCATCGCAGCGCGCGCTCCCGCCGGAGTCGTCTGCTGGGAAACCGAGCCTGCCCGTGACGAGTCGCCGCGAATCTTTCAACATTGCGAGCGCTTGCTGGCGCAGGTTGGCGGGAGTATCGCGGCGCTGGATTTTGTCGCGTTCGGTTGCGGTCCAGGCAGTTTTACCGGCGTGCGGATCGCTGCGGCCGCGGCGCAGGCGCTGGCATTTGCCAGGGGGATTCCGGTCTGCCGCATATCGAGTTTCCGGGTGCTGGCGAGCGGTGTCGCGCGGCGCTTCGGGCCAGGCTGCTTCGGCATCAGCTTCGATGCGCGACGGCAGCGCGCCTACCTCGGCCTGTATCAGGTCGACGCCAGCGGTTCCATCAGCATCGGTTCGGCTGATGCGCTGATTGACCCCAGCTCATTCGAACTGCCGGGCGACGCACCATTTGTGGCCGTCGGTGAAGGATGGCAGGCTTATCCGCAATTGCTTGCACGACATCGCGCGAGAGTCCTGAGCATCGAGGCAAGCCTCAAGCCCTCCGCCCGGGATCTTATTGGTCTCGCCGAGTCGGACTTTTTCGCCGGGCGAACCGTTGCGGCCGCGCAGGCATTGCCGGAGTATCTGGGGCAGCGACCGGCAGAACAGCTCTGATCTGTCTACGAAACAGTGGAATCAAACATCGATGTACATGCATCCGCGTCTGGGTAATCTGCTGGGGTTCCTGGCGTGCCTCGCCCTCATGGGCTACGCGCTGTATGCGCAGCACGTCCTCGGGCTCGATCCCTGCCCGCTGTGTATCTTCCAGCGTATCGCTGTAATCGGCATGGGCCTGGCATTCGGCCTGGCGGCATTGCAGGGGCCCGGGCCCGGCGGGCGGCGGGTCTATGCGCTCCTGATCACGGCGGTGGCATTGGCCGGGGCGGGTGTGTCCGCGCGGCACCTGTGGTTGCAGAGCCTGCCGCCGGAGCGGGTTCCGGCCTGTGGGCCCGGGCTCGACTACATGCTCGAGACCTTTCCGTTTACGGACATGCTCCAGACGGTGCTGTCGGGTTCCGGCGAGTGCGCGAAAGTCGACTGGTACCTGCTCGGGATTGCGATGCCCGGATGGGTGTTGATCAGCGTGGTCGCGCTCGGACTCTGGGGGATCTGGAACAACTGGCGGCGAGCGTAGCGAATCGAGCGCAGGCGCCGGATGCCCGGTTCAGCCGGTGAGCATCATCTGTTCGAGGATGGCCAGGTAAACCTGCTTCAGCCGGTCGATGTCCATGACCACGACGTGTTCGTTCACTTTGTGAATCGAAGCGTTGACGGCCCCGAACTCCACGACGTGTGCGCCGTGCGGTGCAATGAAACGTCCGTCGGAGGTACCGCCCCCGGTCGACCACTCGGGTGTCAGGCCGGTGATCGACCTGACGGCATCGGTAACGCCTGTCACCAGTGGCCCGACCGGCGTCAGGAACGGTTCGCCGGAGAGGTGCCATCGCAGGTCGTATTTCAGGCCGTGGCGGCGCAGGACGGACTCGACGTGTTCCTGGAGTTGCTGATACGTCCACACGGTCGAGTAGCGGAAATTGAAGCGGGCCTCGAGTTTGCCCGGGATGACGTTGGGCGCGCCTTCCCCCGCGGCGATTTTCACAATCTGGAAACTCGACGGTGGAAAATAATCGTTGCCGGCGTCGAGCGGCTTGTACAGCTCTGATATCAGCGGTGCAAAGACCTGGATCGGGTTACAGGCGAGCTGTGGGTAGGCCACGTGGCCCTCGATGCCGTGTACCGTCAGGAAACCGGTGAGCGAACCGCGCCGGCCGATGCGGATCGTGTCGCCGAGCTGGCCGTTGCACGATGGCTCGCCGATGACGCACCAGTCGATCTGTTCGCCACGCTCCTCCAGCGCCCGGAGCACGCGCATTGTGCCGTCACGGGCCTGGCCTTCCTCGTCACTGGTGATGAGGAAGGCGATGGAGCCCGGGTGGTCCGGGTGCCTGCGGACGAACTCCACGGTGGCATCGGCCATGGCTGCCAGGCTTGCTTTCATGTCCGCAGCGCCGCGGCCGTAGAGCACGCCGTCGCGAACCACCGGCGTGAACGGCTCGCTGTGCCACTGGCTGAGGTCGCCCGGTGGCACGACATCGGTATGCCCCGCAAAGCAGAACAGCGGGCTTGCCAACCCGCGCCGTGCCCACAGGTTGCGTACGTCGCCAAACGGCATGTCGTGAAGTTCGAAGCCGGCGGGCGCCAGCCGGTCGGCCAGCAATTGCTGGCAGCCCTGGTCGTCGGGCGTGATGGATCGGCGCGCGACCAGTGCTTTGGTGAACTCCAGCGTATCGCTCATCGTGCCTGCCTGAGTCATTCCGAGCGGAGCAGGTCGTTGATCGCGACTTTGGCGCGGGTGCGGGCATCTACCCGCTTGACGATCACGGCGCAATACAGGCTGCACCGGCCGCTGGCCGACGGTAGCGTTCCGGACACGACGACTGACCCGGCGGGAACCCGCCCATAGAGCACTTCGTCGCGTTCGCGGTCATAGATCCGGGTGCTGCTGCCGATAAAGACGCCCATGGAAATGACCGAGCCTCTCTCGACGACGACGCCTTCGACGATTTCGGAGCGCGCTCCGATGAAGCAGTCGTCCTCGATGATGGTCGGGCTCGCCTGTACCGGTTCGAGCACACCGCCGATGCCCACTCCACCGGACAGGTGTACGTTCCTGCCGATCTGGGCGCAGCTTCCGACGGTTGCCCACGTGTCTACCATCGTGCCGCTGTCCACGTATGCGCCGATATTCACGTACGAGGGCATCAGCACCACGCCCCGCGCGACGTGGGCTCCGCGTCGCACGACGGCCGGCGGCACCACCCGCACACCCGTGCCGGCCAGTTCCTGTTCATCCAGGCCGGCAAACTTCAACGGCACCTTGTCGAAAAAGTTCGTGTAGCCGCCATCGATGCGCTGGTTCGGATGGATCCCGAAGAAAAGCAGGACGGCCTTCTTCAGCCACTGGTGCACCACCCAGCCGTCGGCGGTCGGTTCCGCAACGCGCGCCTTGCCGGCGTCCAGCAGGGCAATGGCGGTCTCGACCGCCTCACGCAGTTCCGGGTCCGGGCGGCTCAGGTCGAGCTCGGTCCGCCGCGCGTACGCGGTTTCAATGATTGCTGCAAGTTCCGTCATGCCATCCTCCCCGGGCCCCGCTCCATGCCGGCGGCGGCGGTGTCATCGTGAGATCCCAGCGTATCAGGCCACCCGGTCCAGGGCGGCAGTGAGTGCCTTGCCGAGGTCGTCGCAGACCTCCGCCTGCAACGGCCGCCCCGAGGGGTCGGTGAGGTGAAATACGTCCTCGGCGCGTTCTCCGAGGGTGACGATCTTGGCGGTATGGATCAACACGCCGCGATCCTTCAGGACCTTGCCGACCTCGGACAGCAATCCGGGCCGGTCACCCGCCACGAGTTCCATCACTGTGCGATTCGTCCGCTGGTCCGTCGCGAAGCTGACCAGTGTCGGGATCGAGAACATCCGGACCTGCCGCGGTGCCCGCCGGGTCACCCGCGTCGCCGTACCGTCGGGGAGGGACAGTGCCCGCTGCATGTGGCGCCTGATCTGTTCGTGGCGGGCGGGCTCCGTGATCCGCTCCCCGGTCTGCTCGAGGACGACATAGTTCGAGAGGCTGTGGCCGTTCTCGAGCGGCAGGATGCGCGCATCCGCAATCGTCAGGCCGAGTTCATCGAGCACGCTGGTAGCCAGGGCAAACGTATGCTTGGCCTGTGGCGTATACAGGAAGATCTCGGTACCGCCACTGCCGGAGTCGCTGTGCACATCCACGAGCGCATCCCCCTTGGCCGGATCGAATGCCGCAAGAATGCGCGTGTGCCATGCGATCGACTCCGGGCGGCAGCGCAGAAAGTAATCTTCCGTCAGGAGTGACCAGACGCGTCCGATCGTGCCCTGATCCATGCCGGCCTGTTCCAGCAGGGCGCGTGCTGCCGCCTGCCGTTCCGTCAGCAGCTCGTCCTTGTCGATCGGGGTCTCCAGTCCGCGCCGCAGAGCGTGCTTGGTCGCCGAATAGAGTTCGTCGAACAACTGCGCTTTCCACGAATTCCACAACTTCGGGTTCGTGGCACGGACATCGGCCACCGTCAGGATGTACAGATAGTCGAGGTGGGTTTCATCCCCCACGTGCGCCGCGAACTCACCGATTACCGTTGGGTCCGCAATGTCGCGTCGCTGCGCCGTCATGGAGAGCGATAAATGATGCCGCACGAGCCAGGCGACGAGGCGCGCTTCGTATCGGCTGAGCCCGTGCTCGAGACAGAAGGCTTCTGCGTCAACGGCGCCTAGCTCGGAGTGATCGCCGCCGCGGCCCTTGGCGATGTCGTGAAACAGGCCGGCGAGGTACGCGATCTCTGGTGCCGGCACGCCCTGCATGATCTGCGAGCAGCGCGGAAACTCGTGGTCGTACCGCGACAGGGCGAAGCGACGCAGATTGCTGACGACGAACAAGGTGTGCGCATCGACGGTATAGGCGTGAAACAGGTCGTATTGCATGCGACCGACGATCCGGCCAAAAGCGGGCACGTACCGGCCGAGGACGCCGTACAGATTCATGCGTCGCAATTCGTGGGTTACGCCCGCGGATGCACGCAGGATCTGCAGGAAAAGCCGGTGAATACGCGGATCCTGGCGGAACTCGTCATCGATCAGGTACAGGTTTCGTTGCAGCAGGTCGATGGTGGGGGCGCTGACCCCCTTCAGCTGCGGATGCTGCTGGAGGAGAAGGAATAGCTCGAGGATCGCCGACGGCTGCCGCTCGAACACGTCGTCTGCGACGACCTGCAGGAACCCGTTTTTTACCTGGAATCGCTCGTTAAGTGGCGTTGCCTCGACCTCCGGGTTCATCAGGATCGCTTCCTGAAAGAGCTGCAACAGCATCTCGTTCAGGCGACTGAGATCCATGACCGTTCGGTAGTAACGCTGCATCAACTGCTCGACGGCGAGCATGTAGGTGGCGTCCTGGTACCCGAACAGCGTCGCGATGCGGGATTGGTAGTCGAAGAGGAGGCGGTCTTCCTTGCGTCCGGTCAGCACGTGCAGTGCAAAGCGGATACGCCAGAGGAAATCCCGGCCCTGGCGCAGTATCCGCATTTGCCCGGGGGTGAGAAAGCGGTGGGAGAGCAGTGCCTCGAGGTCGCCAGTCCCGAAATGGCGCCTTGCCACCCAGACGATCATCTGGAAATCGCGCAGCCCGCCGGGGCTGCCCTTGATGTTGGGCTCGAGGTTGTAGGCGGTATCGTCGTAACGGCTGTGCCGGGTCTGCTGCTCCTTGAGCTTGGCCTCGAAAAAGCTGCGCGCCGGCCAGATTTCCGGCGGTGCGCATGCGGCCTCCATGCGGTGAAACAGGTCCTCCGGCCCAAGCAGGCAGCGCGCCTCCATCAGGGTCGTCGCGGTAGTCAGATCGCGGCGGCACTCATCGCGGCATTCCTCCACGGTGCGGGTGCTGTGGCCGACCTGCAGGCCGATGTCCCAGAGTAATGCGAGGAATGCGGAGACAGGCTCGCGGGCCTCACGCTTGCCCTTGCCGGGCAGCAACACCAGCAGGTCCACATCCGAATAGGGGTGAAGCTCACCGCGGCCGTAGCCGCCCACGGCCGCAAGCACGGCGCCGGGCAATTGCGGCCCGCAGGTGCGCTCCCACACCGCGCGGATGACCCGATCCGTGATCGAACACTGGTTACGAACCAGATCCGTTGCCGCCTCTCCGGCCAGGAACCTGAGCGTCATGGCATTGCCCGCGCACTCCGTGACGTCGCGGAGCTTTTGCACCGACGTGCCGGCATCCGCCAGCGCCGCGTCGATGCCGGCCCAGTCGAGTACGTTTGCGGAGAGGAAGCGTTGGCCGGATTGCGCTGCTGCGGCAAGTTGTGCGCCGGCGCCGTCCGCCTGCGCCACCGTTGAGTCCGCGTGCGCCGGGCTCATGGACGTTCAGCCGCTCCGAGACTGAGCACTTCGTGGCCGTCCGCGGTGACGAGTACGGTGTGTTCCCACTGCGCAGACAGGGAATGGTCACGGGTGACGACAGTCCAACCGTCCGGCAGCAGCCGGACGTGGCGACTGCCCGCATTGATCATGGGCTCAATCGTGAATGTCATGCCCTCGCGAAGCTCGACACCAGTTCCCTGCCGTCCGTAGTGGAGCACCTGTGGGTCTTCATGGAATACGAGGCCGATACCATGCCCGCAGTACTCGCGGACCACGGAACAACCCTGCTCCTCGGTGAAGGACTGAATCGCGTAGCCAATATCGCCGAGCCGTGCGCCGGGGGCGACGACCCTGATTCCGCGCCACATCGCATCGTGCGCAATCTGCATCAGGCGGCTTCCCTGCACGGTCGGTTTGCCGACTGCGAACATGCGACTGCTGTCGCCGTGGTAACCGTCCTTGATCACCGTCACGTCGACGTTGACGATGTCTCCCGCCTTGAGTCCTCGCTGGCCGGGGATTCCATGGCATACGACATGGTTCACCGACGTGCAGATCGACTTCGGGAAACCGCGGTAATTGAGCGGTGCCGGAACTGCGTTCTGGACATTCACGATGAAGTCGTGACAGATCCGGTCCAGGTCGCCCGTCGAGACGCCCGGCCGGACGTGCTCGCCGATCATGTCGAGTACGTCGGCGGCGAGGTGTCCTGCGACACGCATTTTCTGCTGCTCTTCCGGGCTTTTGATGCTGATATTCATGGCTGTCGCGCGTAGGGCCGGTCCGGCAGTCGGTCGTATGCCCGCAGGCCCGGACTGGCGGGGAAGGTCGGGATGTTTCATCAGTGGGAACCTGATCGGTTGCTGGCCACGGGGCGCGGACGGTTGCCACTGCTTGCGGCACCGGACCCGTCCCCCGGCGCGTTGTCGCAGATGGGTTGTTATGGTATAAAGCGCGCGCCTTACAGGCAATGAAATCCACACATGTGCCGGCACGTACGGCCGGGTGCCCGATCCGAGTGTGATCGGGTTGCCGTTACGGGGCACATGGAGGCCAAACCCGAAAGGAGATCACGTGGCAGACGTCAGCATGCGCCAGATGCTGGAGGCGGGTGTTCATTTTGGACACCAGACCCGGTACTGGAACCCGAAAATGGCGCCGTTTATTTTCGGCGCCCGCAACAACATCCACATCATCAACCTGGAACACACGGTCCCGTTGTTCCAGAAAGCCGCTGCTTTCATCCGGAACATTGCCGCCGACGGCGGCGTGATCCTGTTCGTCGGCACGAAGCGCTCGGCAAGGGATTCCGTCCGGGTCCACGCCGAACGCTGTGGCATGCCGTACGTCAGCTACCGATGGCTCGGCGGCATGTTGACCAACTTCAAGACGATCAAGCAATCCATCAAGCGGCTCGAAGAGTTGCAGGCAATGGAGGCCGACGGCTCGGCCGAGCGCCTGACCAAGAAGGAAGTCCTGACCCTCAGGCGCGAGCAGGCGAAACTCGAGCGCAGCCTGGGCGGCATCAAGAGCCTGGCCGCACTCCCTGATGCGGTTTTCGTGATCGACGTCGGTCACGAGAAGATCGCAGTCCACGAGGCGCGAGTACTCGGCGTTCCTGTGGTTGGGGTGGTGGACACCAACTGTTCGCCGGATGAAGTCGATTACGTCATTCCCGGTAACGACGACGCAATGAAGGCAGCCGAGTTGTACATGGCGGGGGTTGCCGACGCCGTGCTGGAAGGACGTGCCTCGGTGCCCACATTGCCTGCCGGTGAGGACGAGTTCGTCGAACTCGATGCCGAAGGAAAGCCCAAGGCGCAGCCCGGCGCAAAGCGCGTGGCGGCCGGTCGAAAAGCGGGCCGAACCGGGAAATCCGCCACGGCTGCGAAGCCGGTGCGGCGAACCCGGCCCCGGGCAGGGGTTGCGGCCGCCGCGGCGGAGTCTGCCGACGAGAGCGTTGCGGAATCGGCGGCCGGTACGGAAGAGTCCGTTCAGGATACCGGTGCCGACTCACAGCAGGCCGGATGAGCGCTGCCAGTACCGGGCCTGCTGATAGTCTGGAGTGAGGAGCCGATGAGCATATCTGCAAACGTCGTCAAGGAGCTGCGCGAACGCACCGGTGCGGGCATGATGGAGTGCAAGAACGCGCTGGTGGAGGCCAAGGGCGACATCGAGGTGGCGCTCGACATTCTGCGCAAGCGGGGACAGGCCAAGGCCGACAAGAAGGCCGGTCGGATTGCCGCCGAAGGGCGCATTGAACTTGCGCTCGCAGCGGATGGCCGGTCCGCAATCCTCGTGGAGATCAACTGCGAGACCGACTTCGTCGCAAGGGACGAGAACTTCCTGGGCTTTGCACGCGAGGTCGCCGCCATGGCTCTCGCCGCGAAGCCGGCCGATACCTCCGCGTTGCTCCAGCTGCCCCGCAAGGCGGGCGGCACGCTGGAAGCCCTGCGGCAGGAACTCGTCGCCAAGATCGGGGAGAACATCACGATCCGCCGGTTCGCCATGCTGGATTCGCAGGGCGTGCTTGGAACCTATTTGCACGGTGCGCGTATCGGCGTCCTGGTGGCGGTGTCGGGTGGCGATGATGATCTCGCCCGGGACCTCGCGATGCACATTGCCGCCAGCCGGCCACAGTGCGTCGCCGCAGCAGATGTGCCCGAAGACATCGTTGCGCGGGAACGACGCATCCTCGGCGAGCAGGCAGCCCAGGAAGACAAGCCGCCAGAGATCATCGCCAAGATGGTGGAAGGGCGGCTGCGCAAGTTCCTGAACGAAATCACGCTGAGCGGACAGCCCTTCGTCAAGGATCCCGATACCAGTGTCGGCAAGCTGCTGCAGGCGCGGAAGGCCACGGTGCAGGGTTTCGTGCGACTCGAGGTCGGCGAGGGCATCGAGAAGAAAGCGGAGAATTTTGCCGACGAGGTTCGCGCTCAGCTCGAGGCCCATGCGTAGGCGGCACCGGTTGCGGGCCGGCGACGTGCCGGAAGTTGGTGCGCCGGGCAGGCCCCGGCGTCCGAGTGCCTGTGGACCCCGCGCCTGCGGGGTTGTTTTTTTCTGCAGCGGAGGTTCTACGCGTGTCAGCCGGTGAGAAGCGCGCCTTTGACCGTGTGCTGCTCAAGTTGAGTGGTGAAGCCCTGCTCGGTGGCGAGGACTACGGTATCGACCCCGCAGTGCTGTCACGCATTGCGACCGAGATCACGCATCTCGCCAGGCTCGGGATGCAGGTTGGAATCGTCATCGGCGGCGGCAATATTTTCCGGGGTGCCGGCCTTGCACGGGCCGGCATGGACCGTGTCACCGGAGACCACATGGGCATGCTTGCCACGGTGATCAATGCGCTCGCCCTGCAGGATGCCCTGGAGCGTGCGGGCACGTATGCGCGCGTGATGTCGGCCCTGCAGATCCACGACGTCTGCGAGGACTACATCAGGAGACGCGCCATCCGGCACCTGGAGAAGGGGCGGGTCGTGATTCTGGCGGCCGGTACCGGCAACCCGTTTTTCACCACGGACACCGCCGCAGCATTGCGCGCGATCGAAATCGGCGCAGACGTGCTCATCAAGGCGACCAAGGTTGATGGTGTCTATACGGCAGATCCGATGAAAGACAAGTCCGCTTCGCGCTACGAGCGGCTTTCTTACGACAAGGTGCTCTCCGACAAGCTCAACGTCATGGACGCGACATCGGTGGTGTTGTGCCGGGACAATCATCTGCCGATCAGGATCTTCGATCTGAACTCGCCAGGTGCCCTGATGCGTGTCGCTTCCGGTGAGGACGTCGGGACACTGGTGACCGCGGACTGAGCTCGGGTGTGATGCGCGGGCGGTCCGATTCGCAGGAGGTTCAGCCATGATCGCAGATCTCAAAAAGGACGCCGAGCAGCGCATGGGCAAGGCCGTCGCCGCCTTCAGCCATGGACTGAAGAAGCTTCGCACCGGGCGAGCGCACACGAGTCTGCTCGAGCATATCCAGGTCGATTACTACGGCTCTCACGTGCCCCTGAACCAGACGGCCAACGTTGCCGTGGAAGACGCGCGGACACTGAGCGTTACGCCGTGGGAACAGAAAATGGTCCAGGTCATCGAGAAGGCGATCATGAGCTCGGACCTGGGGCTGACTCCCGTGACCGCCGGCACCGTCATCAGGGTGCCGTTGCCGGCATTGACCGAGGAGCGTCGGCGCGATCTGGCGAAGCACATCAAGCACGAGGCCGAACAGGCGAAAGTCGCGGTCAGGGGCGTGCGGCGCGATGCGCTGGCGGACCTGAAGGAATTGCTGAAGGAGAAAGAGATCACCGAAGACGACGATCGCAAGGCGCAGCAGGCCATCCAGGAACTGACGGATCGCTACGTAGCCCAGGTCGATCAGATTTCAGATGAAAAACAAAAAGAAATCATGCATGTATAGCTGCTATTTATAGTAGATTCATTCAACCGTGAACGGTGGTCCACAATCTGAACCGCTGCCCCGGCATGTCGCCATCATCATGGACGGCAATGGGCGCTGGGCCGCGCGCCATGGCAAACCGCGCCATGCCGGGCACCGCGCCGGCGTGCGTGCTGCGCGTGCCATGGCCAAGGCGTGCATCGATGCGAACATCGATGTCCTGACGTTGTTCGCGTTCAGCAGCGAGAACTGGCGCCGTCCGGTCGATGAAGTCAACAGCCTGATGCGGCTGTTCATCGAGGTCTTGCAACGCGAGGTCGATGAAATCCTGGATCGTGGTATCCGCTTCCGGTTTGTCGGTGCGCGGGAGCAATTGCCGGAGATTTTGCGCAGGCGGGTAACTGACGCGGAGGCGCGGACTGCGACCAACGACCGGATGACGCTCGTTCTTGCGGTTGCATACGGCGGACGATGGGACATCGTGCAGGCGGCACGCCGGCTGGCCGCGAAGGTCCGGGCTGGTGAGCTGGCTCCCGACGATATCGACGAGACGGTGTTCGGCCGGCACCTCGCGCTGACCGGCCTGCCGCCGCCGGATCTTCTCATCCGCACCGGAGGCGAGCAGCGCATCAGCAATTTCCTGCTCTGGGATCTTGCGTACACGGAGCTGTTTTTTACCGATGCGCTCTGGCCGGATTTCGGCGCAGGGAACCTCGATGAAGCGCTGGCGTTTTTCCGCAGCCGGCAGCGTCGCTTTGGCCGAACGGACGCGCAACTCGACGTGGTTGCCGACTAGACGCCGGGTGGCGTCGCGCGCGACAACTGGCCAGGCACGACGCGCAATGCCCGCCAATTCACTGAGCCAGAGGATTACCACGGCACTGGTGGTGATCGCGGTTCTGCTGCCGGCCTTTCTGCTGCTGCCGAAGGTGTTCGGTCTGGCGCTGATCGTCCTGTTCGTGCTCGGAGCGGCCTGGGAGTGGGCCGCTTTCCTGCGGATCCCCGGCCATGCGATCCGTTTCGGCTACGTGGCCGCGGTGGCGGCACTCATCGCGGTTGCGCGCTTTGCGGTGCCCGAGACGGACCAGGTCCGCACTCTGGCCTGGGTGAGTCTGCTTTGGTGGGCGGTGGCGCTCGCATGCATCGCGCGTTTCCCGGTTTCGCTGGGTCGGATGACCACGAGCCTGTGCGGCATTCTTGTGCTCGTGCCGGCCTGTCTGTCGCTGGCCGCGTTGCTGGAGACCGACCTGGGTGGACGCCGCCTCCTGCTCACCGCACTCGCAATCGTCTGGGCCGCAGATATCGGCGCCTTTTTTGCCGGGCGTCGCTTCGGGCGGGTGAAGCTGGCGCCGCGCGTGAGTCCGGGCAAGACCTGGGAAGGAGTGATTGGGGGACTGCTCGGCGCAGCGACAGTAGCCGGCGCAGGTGCGATGGCGCTCGGTCATTCACCGCTTGCAGCCATTCCCATGGGAATCAGTGTCGCCGCCATTTCGATTGTCGGTGACCTGACCGTCAGCATGTTCAAGCGCAATGCCGGCCTCAAGGATAGCGGGAACCTGTTTCCGGGCCACGGCGGCGTCCTCGATCGGGTGGACAGCGTCACGGCGGCTGCACCATTGTTCCTGCTCCAGGTTTGCTGGCTTGGCTGGCTGGGTCCCTGATGCGGCGGTGGTTGCGCCGGTCGCATCTGGCTTGCGATCATGCGGGCCAGATTGGCAGGACTCGCCGGCGAACAGCAGCGCGCTGTCTCGCGGCAGGCCGGATTTCCCCAGCACATTAAGATCATGAGTTTCCTGATTTCGGCGGCTGCCTTCCTCGTTGCCATTGGCATCCTCGTGGCCGTGCACGAATACGGACACTTCATTGCCGCCCGGATCGCCGGTGTGCGCGTCTTGCGTTTCTCGATCGGTTTCGGGCGGCCGCTCTGGCTCAGGCGCGCCGGGCCGGATCGCACGGAGTACTGCATTGCTGCCATCCCGTTCGGCGGTTACGTGAAGCTTCTCGACGAACGCGACTGCCCGGTGGCTCCCGACGAACGGCATCGGGCCTTCAATCGTCAGCCGGTGCAAGCCCGCATCGGCATACTTGCGGCCGGACCGCTTCTGAACTTCATTTTTGCCGTGCTGGCCTACTGGGCCATGTTCGTGATTGGTATCCCGGGAGCCCGCCCCGTGATCGGGGAAGTCACTCCCGAGTCGATCGCTGCACGGGCGGGGCTGCAGAACGAAGACGAGATCGTGCGCGTCGGCGACCGCGTTTCGACCACCTGGGAAGCAGTCGTGGTGGCCATGCTGGACGAGATGCTGGAGCGCGGGCGCATCGGCCTGGTCGTTCGCCAACGCGGTGGGCCGGAGCGGAGCCTGAGTCTCGACACAAGTGGGCAGGAGGCCGCATTGACCGAGCCCGGCCAGTTGTTTCCGGGCCTTGGCATCACCCCCTGGACCCCTGCGCTGCCACCGGTCCTGGGCGAAGTACTGCCCGGCGGCAGCGCGGAGCGCTCCGGGCTGCGTCCCGGTGACCGCATCCTCAGCGCGGACGGAGCGCAGGTCGAGAGTTGGCCGGACTGGGTCGAACTGGTCCGGAGCCGGCCGGGTGAAACGCTCAGTGTCGTGATAGAGCGCGGTGGCAGCCGGATGCCGATGACCCTGCAGATCGACACCATGGATTCCGACGAGGGTGCAGTGGGCCGCATCGGGGCCGCGCCCGAGGTGCCGGAAGGGCTGTTCGATGTCACACGGTCGATCGAGCGTTACGATGTCGTCACCGCCCTCGGTCGCGCGCTCGATAAAACCTGGCGCATGTCCAGCCTCACCGTGAGGATGATGGCGCGGATGATTACGGGCCAGGTTTCGGTCAGGAACATCAGCGGCCCGATCAATATCGCGCAGTACGCGGGATACAGCGCCAGCGTGGGGATTGCACCCTTCCTGAGTTTTCTCGCGGTCGTCAGCCTCAGCCTGGGGATCCTCAACCTGCTGCCGGTGCCGATGCTCGACGGCGGGCAGATCGTGTTCCAGCTGGCCGAGGCGGCCAAGGGTTCACCCTTGTCGGAGCGGACCCAGTTGATCGGCCAGCAGGTGGGCATTGCACTGCTCCTGCTGCTCATGAGCTTCGCGTTCTACAACGATCTCTCGCGGCTGCTCGGCTGATCGATATGACTGAACGCGTTCGCCAGACCATGCACGCGTGCGTGCGCGCGCTGATCGTGAGCCTGATGGCCATGGTCGGTGCGATAGCCGTGGGCCAGGAGGCTCCTGCCATTCGCGATATCCGCGTCGAAGGCCTGCAGCGAATATCCGAGGGAACCGTTTTCAACTATCTGCCGCTGAACATCGGGGACCGGCCCGACGAGCGCCGTATCCAGGAAGCGCTACGTGCGATCTACGCAACCGAGTTTTTCAGTGACGTCGAGTTTCGCTGGGACGACGGAACGCTGGTCATCGCGGTGGCGGAGCGCCCTTCGATCGAAGATTTCACCATCACGGGCAACAAGGACATCAAGACGGAAGACCTGACGGAGTCCCTCTCCCGGATCGGTCTCAAGTCCGGCCGCATTTTCAACCGTTCGGTGCTCGACGAGGTCGAGCAGTCACTGACGGACCAGTATTTCAGCCAGGGCAAGTACGCCGCCCGGGTGACCACCGAGGTCGAGGATCTGCCCGACAACAAGGTCCGCATTGCAATCAAGATCATCGAAGGGGACCGGGCGCGGATTCGCCAGATCAATATCGTCGGGAACCACAGCTTCTCGGATGAGGAGATCCTCGAACGCTTCCAGCTCAAGATGCCGAACTGGCTGTCGTTCATCCGCCAGGATGACCGCTACTCCCGCGAAGCGCTGCAGGGTGATCTGGAGACATTGCGATCGTTCTACATGGACCAGGGCTTTGCGGATTTCGGCATCGAGTCCAGCCAGGTCGCGCTGTCGCCCGACAAGCGCAGCATATTCGTGACGATCAACGTGACCGAGGGCGATCGTTACAAGATTTCCGACGTGAAGCTGGCCGGCGACCTGATCCTGTCGGAGGAAGAGCTCAATCCCTACGTTCTCGTCAAACCCGGCCAGACGTACTCGCAGCGCGTCATCACGCAGAGCGCGGATCTTCTCCGCCTGCGTCTCGGCGAGGAAGGCTACGCATTTGCCACCGTGGAGCCGGTGCCGGAGCTGGACCGGGAGGGGCGCACCGCGGCGGTGACGCTGTACGTGGAGCCGAAAAGCCGCGTGTACGTGCGGCGGGTCAATTTCAATGGATCTGCAGCGACGAACGACGAGGTGTTTCGGCGCGAGGTACGCCAGTTCGAGGGCGCTTACCTGTCCAACAGCAAGCTGGAGCGTTCCAAGGTGCGCCTGCAGCGCCTGCCCTATATAGAGAAGGTCGAGGTCAACACCAACCCGGTGCCGGGGACGCCCGACATGGTCGATGTCGATTTCGATATCGAAGAGGGCCTGCCGGGCTCGTTCGGCGGCGGCATCGGCTATTCGGAATCACAGAAATTCCTCCTCAATGGCAATTTCGTGCACACGAATTTCTTCGGCACCGGCAACCGGGTCGCCGCGGACGTGAGCACCGGCAAATACCGGACGATCTACAGCATCTCCCACACGGATCCATATACGACCATCGACGAAGTCAGCAGGACGGTCAGCCTCGCCTATCGCGACATCACCCAGTACACGTCCGGCGCATCCGATTTCTCGACCGAGACCTTCTCCGCCTCGCTGGAATACGGCTACCCGGTCACCGAGTTCCAGCGGCTGATATTCGGCTTCAACTGGCAGGAATCCGAGTTGCTGGCGGATTCCTACAGCAGCGCCCAGGCCAGGGAGTGGGTGCAGAACAACGGCGATGGCTACGTGGAGAAGGTCAACGGCGGGTCGGAAATCTACGGGACGAATTTCAGCGGACTCGGCCTGGTAGCCGGCTGGATCTTCGACACCCGCAACCGCGCGTTGTTTGCCGATCGTGGGGCCCGCCACCGGGTGATGCTGAACTCCACGGTCCCCGGCGCTGAGGTCGAGTACTACACCATCAACTACGACGCCGTGAACTATTTTCCGGTCACCCGCTATTTCACGCTGGCGGTCAGCCTGGACCTGGGCTTCGGTGACAGCTTCGGAGATACCACCGCCATCGTTCCGTATCGCAACTTTTTTGCCGGCGGTCCGGACACGATCCGGGGATATCGCGAGAATCATCTCGGCCCCCGCGACAGCTTCGGCAATCCCTACGGGGGTAACGCCCTGGTCGCATCCCAGACCGAGTTGATCCTGCCGATCCCGGACAAGTGGCGCGCCCGGACCCGCCTGGCGCTGTTTTTCGATATCGGCAACGTTTTTTCGACCGGCGGGGTCAACTTTCGCGCGCCCGATGGCATTACGCCGATCGATTATGATTTCGACCTGAAGGAATTGAAGCAGTCCGTCGGTTTCTCGGCCCAGTGGCTGGCACCGCTCGGTTTGTTTCGTTTCAGTTACGGATTCCCGCTCAACTCCGATGACGCTTCGGCGCTTTCCTACGGCGATGACACGGAGCAGTTCCAGTTCTCGGTGGGCGGGGCGTTTTAGCCGAAGTCGAACCATGAGAGGATGACTGACGATGATCAGACAATTGCTTCCGGCCCCGATCCTTGCCGCCTGCCTGATGTTTGCGCCGGCGGGCGCCTTTGCCCAGGCGGCACCGGCGCTCAAGATCGGGGTCGTCAATTTCGCCAGGCTGATCCAGGAGTCGCCGCAGGCGAAGGTGACCCTGAAGGCCCTCGAGGACGAATTCTCGCCGCGCCAGCGCGACCTGATCGCCAAACAGACCGAGCTGAAAGGCCGTCAGGAGAAGCTGCAGAAGGACGCCTCCGTCATGGGCGCGGAAGAACGCCGCAACGCCGAGAGCCGTTTCCAGGACGATCAGCGTGACCTCGGGCGCCGGCAGAACGAGTTCGTCGAGGATTTCAACGTCCGCCGCAACGAAGAACTCGGCAAGCTGCAGCGCGATCTGCTGCGGCAGGTTCAGGCCTTTGCGAAGGAGCGCGGTTACGACCTGCTGATCGGCGAGGGTGTGATTTACGCGACCGATCAGGTCGATGTGACCGATCAGGTCCTCAAGACGATCGAGTCCGGGGGCAAGGCCACAGGCGCTCCCTGAGATGGCGGGGATGGCTTTTTGTTGCGCCCGTTGACCAGAGAGGCGGGTACGGTCATGCGCATGACGCTCGGGATGCTGGCCGTGCGCCACGGTTGCGAACTGCGTGGCGATCCCGATGTGCCGGTGGACGGCGTCGCCACGCTCGCGACGGCCGGGGAGGGCTCGCTCGCCTTCCTCGCCAATCCCCAGTACCGGGCATACCTGGCAGGAACCAGGGCGACCGCCGTGGTGCTGGCGCTGGCCGATGCACCGGCGTGCCCGGTCGCCTGCCTGATCAGCGCCAACCCGTACCTGGCCTACGCCGGCATGGCGGCGGACCTGCATCCACCGGCGCCGCTGCGCCCTGGCATTGCGCCCGGGGCGCATGTCGCGCGCGACTGCGAGTTGCCAGCCAGCTGCCAGGTCGAGGCCGGGGCCGTCATCGGCGCTGGCGCGATCATCGGCGAGCGGGTGTTCGTGGGGCCAAACGCGGTGATTGCGGCCGGGTGCCGGGTCGGTGAATCGACGCGCATCATGGCCGGTGTCGTCGTGGGCGAGCAGACATGCCTGGGACGACGCTGCCTGCTTCACGCGGGCGTGGTGATCGGGGCTGACGGTTTCGGTATCGCGCGCAGCAGCGACGGCACCTGGACCAAGGTGCCGCAGCTCGGCGGGGTGGTGATCGGTGACGACGTCGAAATCGGCGCCAATACCACCATCGATCGCGGCGCCATCGGCGACACGGTGATCGGCAACGGCGTCAAGCTCGACAACCAGATCCAGATCGGCCACAACGTCGTGATCGGAGAACACACCGCGATTGCCGCGTTGTCCGGGATCTCCGGCAGCACGCGTATCGGTGCGCGTTGCGTGATCGGGGGCGATGTTTCGTTTGCCGGGCATCTCAGTATTACCGACGATGTTGTGATCAGCGGCGGGGCCAAGGTCGCGCAATCGATTGCCAGGCGCGGCGTCTACGGAGGCGTAGTCCCGGCCGGGGAATCGCGGCAATGGCGGAAAAACGCCGTGCGCTTTGGCCAGCTCGACGAGATGGCGCGACGACTGCAGCGGCTGGAGAAACTCGCGGGCAAGACATCCGGCGGTGAGCGGTGATTCATCCGACGGCAGTCATCTCGCCGGAGGCGTCACTTGGCGGCGAGGTCCGGGTGGGCCCGTACGCCGTGATCGGGCCGGGGGTCGAGATCGGACGCGGCACCGTGATCGGCGCCCATGTGGTCATCAGCGGGCCGACGGCGATCGGCGAGGACAACCGGATATTCCAGTTCGCATCCGTCGGGGAAGAGCCGCAGGACAAGAAGTACCAGGGCGAGGCAACGCGTCTCGAGATCGGCAGTCGCAACACGATCCGGGAGTTCTGTACCATCAATCGCGGGACTGCCCAGGATGCGGGCGTCACCCGTGTCGGCGACGATAACTGGCTGATGTCGTACACGCATATTGCGCATGACTGCCAGGTTGGCAGCCACGTGATCATGTCGAACAACGCGACCCTGGCCGGGCACGTTCACGTCGGCGATCACGCGATCCTGAGCGGCTTCACCGCCGTGCACCAGTTCTGTCACATCGGCGCGCACAGCTTCATTGGCGGACTGACGGGCATCACGCGCGATGTGCTGCCCTTCATGCTCGTCGCCGGCCAGCCGCCCGAGCCACGGGGGATCAACCAGGAAGGCCTGAAGCGGCGCGGATTTTCGGCCGAGCAGATCCGTGACCTGAAAGAGGCCTACCGCATCCTGTATCGCTCCGGGCTGCGCCTGGTGGAGGCCCGGGAGCAGCTCGGCGAGCTTGCCGCGGGCCGCCCGGAAGTCCGGGCGATCGTCGAGTTTCTCGACCGCTCCGAGCGCAGCATCCTGCGGTAGGGGCAGGCGCAGTGACGGCCAGGCTGCGCATGGCGCTGGTGGCCGGTGAGGCGTCCGGTGATCAGCTTGGCGCCGGACTCATCGAGGCGGCGCGCCGACTGCACCCCGGGCTGGAATGCTTCGGGGTCGCCGGGCCCGCCATGAAGGCCGCGGGCTGTCGGGCCTGGCACGACACGGAGGAACTCTCCGTGATGGGGCTGACCGAGGTGCTGCGGCATCTGCCGCGCCTGGTACGGTTGCGCCGTGCGCTCGTCAGCAGGCTGCTGGCGGACCCGCCGGATGTGTTCGTCGGCATCGACGCGCCGGACTTCAACCTGCCTCTGGCCGCGCGGGTTCGGGCCGCCGGGGTGCCGACCGTGCACTACGTCTGTCCGAGCGTCTGGGCCTGGCGGCAGGGGCGCGTGCGGCTGCTTGGCCGGGCCTGCGACCAGGTCCTGTGTCTGCTGCCGTTCGAAGCGCCGTTCCTGCAACGCGCCGGCGTGCCGGCCACGTTCGTCGGCCACCCGTTCGCCGACCAGATCCGCGCGGAACCGGACACGGCACCCGCGCGTGC
This sequence comes from Nevskiales bacterium, assembly GCA_011526045.1. Classification (GTDB taxonomy): domain Bacteria; phylum Pseudomonadota; class Gammaproteobacteria; order Steroidobacterales; genus QUBU01. Next base: position 65,060 of record WYBE01000046.1, read on the forward strand.
GCGGCTGGGCCTCGATGCCGCGACGGTGATCGGCCTGCTGCCCGGCAGCCGGAGCGCGGAGATCGAGCGGCTCGGGCCGGTGTTCATCGAGGCGGCCACGCGATTGCAGGCGGAATTGCCCGACGCGGACTTTGTCGCGCCGATGGCCAATGCCCGACTGCACGAAATTTTTGCCGGACTCGCCCGCAAATCCGGGCCGGGCCTGAGGCTGACCCTGGTCGATGGGCGTGTGCGTGAGGTCATTGCCGCAAGCGATGCCCTGCTCGCGACTTCGGGCACCGTCACCCTGGAGGCCATGCTGGTGAACCGGCCGATGGTGGTCGCCTACCGGGCGTCGCCCGTGACTTACGCGCTGGCCACGACGCTTCACCTGGTCAAGGTCAGTCATTTCTCCCTGCCGAACCTGCTCGCCGGCGAGCGGCTGGTGCCGGAGTTGCTGCAACGGGAGGCCACGCCCGCGAGGCTCGCAGGCGAAGTCCTGGAGCTACTGCGTTCACCCGCGCGCCTCGATGCGCTGCGGTCCCGGTTCGAGCTCATCGGGCAGCAGCTGCGCTGCGACGCGAGCGCGGTCGCGGCCCGGGTCGTGACGGGGCTGGCGCGCGCAGGCTGAGCCCCTCGGCAGCGGCCGAACGTCTCTATAATCCGCTGCCATGAGCGGCAGCGTGCATGGGCAGCGACTGGCAGATCCGCGTTGTACGGTGGCGGGCGTCGATGAGGCCGGGCGCGGTCCGCTTGCCGGTTGTGTCGTCGCGGCAGTGGTGGTCCTCGACGGCGGACAGGACTTGGCGGGCGTCAGGGATTCGAAACTCCTGTCGGCCGCGCAACGTGAACGTCTGGCACAGATGATTCGCGGCCAGGCGCTGGACTGGGCGCTCGGATCCGCGGACGTCGGCGAGATCGATGCGCTCAACATCCTCCACGCGACGATGCTGGCCATGCAGCGCGCCGTGGCCGGCCTGGCGAGGGTGCCCGACAGGATACTCGTGGACGGCAATCGCGCCCCGCGTTTTGCCGGCTACAGCGGTCCGGTCGCGGCCCTGGTCGGCGGCGATCGCTGCTGCATGGCCATATCGGCGGCGTCGATTCTTGCGAAGGTGGCCCGCGACGAGGAGATGCGCAAACTGCACGAGGCCTTCCCGCAGTACGGTTTTGCGAACCACAAGGGATACCCGACCGCCAGCCATCGCGAGGCGCTGCGGGCCTTCGGGCCATGTCCGTCGCACCGGCGCAGCTTTCGTCCGGTGCGTGAGGCGCTGCAGGCGCAATGAAGTCCACGGCATCCGGGTTCGTGCACCTGCGGCTGCACAGCGAATATTCGCTGGTCGACAGCGTAGTGCGCGTGCCCGAACTGCTGGCCGCCGTGCGTGTCGCTGGCATGCCGGCCGTTGCCATCACGGATCAGGGCAACCTCTTTGCCCTGGTGGCGTTCTACAAGGCGGCGCTGGCCGCCGGCATCAAGCCCATCATCGGCGCGGATGTCTGGCTGCGCCCGGATGAGACGCGGCCGCCCGCGCGGATCGCGCTTCTGTGCCGAAATGCCGTGGGTTACCGCAACCTCGCGCATCTGCTCTCGCGCTCGTACCTGGAGGGACAGGAGGCCGGCCAGCCATTGCTCTGGCGGCAATGGCTCGAGGGTGGGGGTGCGGACGGTTTGATCGCGCTGTCGGGCGGGCGCGAGGGCGTGGCGGGTGCGTCGCTCTGCGCCGCCCGGCTCGATGAAGCGCGGGCGATACTGGCGGACGCGCGGGATCTGTTCCACGGCGACCTCTACGTCGAGTTGACCCGGACCGGTCGGCCGGGCGAGGAAGATTACATCGCGAGCGCACTGCGGGTGGCTGCCGACCTGGATCTGCCGGTGGTGGCCACCAACGATGTCCGATTCCTCAGTGCCGGTGATTTCGAGGCCCACGAGGCACGGGTCTGCATCCAGCAGGCCCGGGTGCTCAATGATCCCGGCCGGCCGCGCGAGTTCAGTGCACAGCAATACCTGCGTACTCCCGCCGAGATGGCCGAGCTGTTTGCCGACGTCCCGGAGGCGCTGGAGAACACGGTCGAAATTGCGCGCCGTTGTACCTTGTCGCTGGCGCTCGATGCCGTGCACCTGCCGGAACTGCCGGTGCCGGCAGGGCTGACGATCGACGAGTGCCTGCGGCGCGATGCGCGGTCGGGGCTGGAGCAGCTCGTGGCAGCGGGCAGGGCCGGTAGCGATGAGGCCTATCGCGAGCGACTCGCGCAGGAAGTGCAGATGATCTGCCGGATGGGCTTCGCCGGATACTTTCTGATCGTCGCTGACTTCATTCGCTGGGCCCGGGAAAACGGCATACCGGTCGGGCCGGGCAGGGGATCCGGGGCGGGGTCGCTGGTGGCCTACGCACTGGGGATCACGGAACTCGACCCGATCCGCAACAGCCTGCTGTTCGAGCGCTTTCTCAATCCCGAGCGCGTGTCCATGCCCGACTTCGACATCGACTTCTGCATGGAGGGTCGTGACCGCGTCATCGACTACGTCGCCGAGCGCTACGGACGCGACCGGGTTTCCCAGATCATCACGTTCGGCACCATGGCGGCACGGGCAGTGGTCAGGGATGCGGGCCGGGTGCTCGGGCAGCCCTACGGTTTCACCGATCGCATCGCGAAGCTGATTCCACCAGAGCCGAAGATCAAACTCGACGACGCGATTGCCGCTGAGGCGGAGCTGCGCACCCTGCACGAGAGCGACGATGACGTTCGCGCCGTGATCGATCTGGCGAGACAGCTCGAAGGCCTGGTGCGCAATGCGGGCAAGCATGCGGGCGGCGTGGTGATCGCGCCGACGCGCATCGTCGACTTCGCGCCCCTTTACCGGGTGGAGGGCGAGACGACGACCGTGACCCAGTTCGACAAGGACGGACTCGAGGCCGTGGGCCTCGTGAAGTTCGACTTTCTCGGGCTGCGCACGCTGACCATCATCGACCGTGCGGTCAAGACGATCAATGCCGGGCGCACAGGCGACACCCCTGCGCTCGATATCGGGTCGCTGCCGCTCGATGACCGTGCGACCTTCGAGTTGCTGCGCTCGGGGCGCACCGGTGCGGTCTTCCAGCTGGAATCGCGCGGCATGCGCGACCTGATCAAGCGCCTGAAGCCGGACAATTTCGACGATCTCGTGGCGCTGGTTGCGCTGTTCCGCCCGGGCCCGCTGCAATCGGGCATGGTGGACGACTTCATCGCCCGGAAACATTCCGGCGATGCGCTGGCTGTCGACTACCTGCACCCCGATCTCGAGCCGGTGCTGAAGAGCACCTACGGGGTCATCGTCTACCAGGAACAGGTCATGCAGATTGCCCAGATCCTGGCGGGTTACACGCTCGGCGGCGCCGATTTGCTGCGGCGGGCGATGGGCAAGAAAAAGCCGGAGGAGATGGCCAAACAACGCGCCGTCTTCACCAGCGGAGCAGCCGACCGCGGTGTCGCGCCGGGGCTTGCCACGCGGATTTTCGACCTGATGGAGAAATTCGCGGAATACGGTTTCAATCGTTCGCACTCGGCCGCCTATGCGCTGTTGTCGTATCGGACCGCGTGGCTGAAGACGCATCATCCCGCTGCGTTCATGGCCGCCGTGCTCACCTGCGAAATGGACGACACGGACAAGCTGGTCGTGCTGAAGCGGGAGTGCGAGAGTCTTGGGGTGGCCATCGAGGCGCCGCACGTCAATCGTTCGCGCCACGAGTTCCAGGTCTCCGGCGCGAAGGCGATCCGCTATGGGCTCGGTGCGATCAAGGGCCTCGGGAAAGCGGCCGCGGAGCACATCTGCTGCGAGCGGGAGGCAGGCGGGGAATTCAGGAACCTGCATGATTTCTGCCGCCGCATCGGGGCCCAGCGCGTCGGCCGGCGCCCCATCGAGGCCCTGATCAAGGCGGGCGCCCTCGACGGCGTGGGGCCGAACCGTGCGAGCCTGATCGAGGGGCTGCCGGGAGCCATCGCGGCGGCGGAGCAGGTGGCGCGCTCCCGCGATTCCGGGCAGAGCGACATGTTCGGCGCCAGCACCAGCGATCCGGTCGAGTTCGGCGAGATCGCGTTCGTGACCGAGTGGAGTCCGGGCCAGCGCCTCTCGGCGGAGCGGGAGAGTCTCGGCCTGTACCTGAGCGGCCATCCCTTCGACCAGTACCGCGCCGACGGCGCCTACATCGCGTCAGGCTCGGTTGCGGCGCTGCTGAATTCGCCACCGCCGCCACCCGGCACGGAGTTCCAGCCCGGCCGGGAGGTCAGCGTCGCCGGGCTCGTCACCAACCTGCGCAAGCGGCCCGGGCGCATCAGCCTGGAGATCGACGATGGCAGCGGCCTGATCGAGGCCAGCATTTTTCCGGAGACCTACGAACGCTGCCGCAATCACCTCGGCAATCATGCCATCGTGATCGTGACGGGACAGTTGCGTTGGGACAGTTTCATCGACGGCTGGCGCCTTGCGGCCCGGGATGTGGCGGCCATCGACGACGTCATCGAGAACCGGGCCTCGCGCTTGCTGATCCGCTGGGCCCATCGGCCGGATGCGCGTCTGGATGCGAGGGCGCTGATGTCCACGCTGGAACCATTCCGGCCGGGCAATTGCGCAATTCTCGTGCATTACTCGGGGCCCGACGCGCAGGCAAGGCTGGCCCTGGGCGATGATTGGATGGTTCGCCCCAGCCTGGAATTGCGCGAGCGCCTGTCGGCGCTGGTTGGTACGGACGGCTTCCGGTTCGTGTACGAGGTCGGGCAACAGCTGCATTGAAAGACGGTCTCGGGCGGCTATAGTGTCGCCGTGCCATTTCTCGGAATACCCGCTGCGTGGACCTGAAGTTTCTCGATTTCGAACAGCCGATCGCCGAACTGGAAGCGAAGATCGACGAGTTGCGCTTCGTTGGCGACGACTCGGAAATCAATATCAGTGACGAAATCGAGCGGCTGAAGGACAAAAGCGAGGCGCTCACCCGCAGCATTTTCGCCAGTCTGACGTCCTGGCAGGTGGCGCAGCTGGCGCGTCACCCCCTGCGCCCCTACACGCTGGATTACCTCGAGGTCATCAGCCCGGACTTTCAGGAACTGCACGGGGACAGGATGTTCGCGGATGACCCGGCCATCGTCGGCGGCCTCGGCCGGCTGGATGGCAAACCGGTGGTTTTCATCGGGCACCAGAAGGGGCGGGACACGAAGTCGCGGGTCCGGCGCAACTACGGCATGCCGAAGCCGGAGGGATACCGCAAGGCGCTGCGCCTGATGCGGCTTGCCGAGCGGTTCCGGTTGCCGGTCGTCACCATGATCGACACCCCGGGCGCGTATCCGGGTCTCGATGCCGAGGAACGTGGCCAGAGCGAAGCGATCGCACGTAATCTTTTCGAGATGGCCCGCCTGCGCACGCCGATTCTCAGCGTCGTGATCGGCGAGGGCGGCTCGGGCGGCGCACTCGCAATCGGTGTGGCGGACCGGCTGATCATGCTGGAGTACAGCGTGTACTCGGTCATTTCACCGGAAGGATGCGCGAGCATTTTGTGGAAGAGTGCCGACAAGGCAGAACTCGCTGCCGAGGCCATGGGTATCACGGCCCAACGGCTGCGTGAGCTCTCGCTCGTCGACGAGGTCCTGCGTGAACCGCTCGGCGGAGCCCACCGCGATCCCCGTGCCATGGCCGAAGCCCTGCGGGGCTCGCTGGTGGCGGCATTGCGTGATCTCGAAGTGCTCGACCTCGGCGAGCTCCTGCGGCGCCGCCAGGAACGCCTGCAGTCGTTCGGCCGGTTCCGCGAGGCCTGATGCGGGCCGGGCGGCGCTACAGCGCATGGCCCGGGTGGCGCCAGCATGCACGATGTCGTTGAATCGATCCGCGACGCTCTGCGGCCGGTCGCAGAGCGGCCCGGAGCCCGGTTCTGTGTGGCCTTCAGCGGCGGACTGGACTCCTCGGTGCTGCTGCACGTCGTGGTGCGCCTCGGCCTCGGCGACGTACGGGCGGTGTATGTCGATCACCAGCTGCAACCGCAGTCTGCCGCGTGGGGGCTGCATTGCGGGGAGTTCTGCCGGCAACTCGGCGTCCCGTTCGAGCAGCGGCTCGTCACCGTCGATCATCAGGGCGGCGAAGGTCCCGAAGCAGCCGCGCGCCGCGCACGCTACCTGGCGCTTGCAGAAATCCTGGCTTCCGGCGAAACGCTGCTCACCGCTCACCACCAGGACGACCTGGTCGAGACCGTCTTGCTGAACCTGCTGCGCGGCTCAGGGCCTGCCGGCCTTGCGGGCATTCCGCGGGCGGCTCCGCTGGGTGCAGGCTGGCTGCTGAGACCGCTGCTCGAGGTGCCGCGGGCCTCGTTGACCGGGTACGCTCGCGGCGCGGGGCTCACCTGGATCGAGGATCCCTCCAACCGGGACGAGCGCCTGGATCGGAATTTCCTCCGGCATCAGGCGTTGCCCCTGCTCGGGCAGCGCTGGCCCGGCGTCCGCGCGACCGTGGCCCGCAGCGCGCGCTGGTGCGCGGAGGCGGGCGGCTTGCTCGATGCACTCGGTAGTGACGATGCGCGCCGGGTTGCCCGCGGTGGCCGGGTGCTGGTATCGCGCCTCGCTGCGCTGAGCGAGGCGCGGCAGCGCAATGCGCTGCGCAGCCTGTGCCGGCACGCCCTCGGCAGCGTGCCGCCCGAGCGACGGCTGCGGGAGGGGCTGGCGCAGCTGATCCACGCCGGCCCCGACCGCCAGCCGCTGCTCCGTTGGGGCGGCGGCGAGATCCGGCGCTATCGCGGTGCGCTGTACCTGCTGCGGCCGTACGCCCCAATGCCAGGCCGTTCAGCAATGGAGCTGCCCGTACGCGGGGGTGCGACCCTGGATCTCGGGCCGGGCCTCGGCCGGCTGCGGCTGGTGAGTGCGCGAGGGCAGGGGCTGTCTGCGGCTCGCGCCGGCGCCTCCCTGCACGTCCGGTTTCGATGCGGCGGGGAAATGCTGCGCCCAGTGGGCTCGGCCCATGCCCGGGAGCTCAGGAAGCTGCTGCAGGAGCGGGGCGTCGTGCCGTGGATGAGAGCGCGCATGCCGCTTCTCTATAGTGGCGAGCAGCTGGTGGCGGTGGCGCACCTGTGGGTGGCCGCTGATTTCGTCGCCAGCGGGGCGGAGCGGGCGTTGCGGGTTCGCTGGGACGAGCACCCGCCGCTGGAATGACCGTGGCGACCGGCCGTGATTGTCGGCACCGTACCCGATCTGTTACCTTCCCTGTCCCATCTGAATTCACCGTTGGAACGGCGCCGTGCGCAGTACAATGCGCTGTGCCAGGCCCGTTCAGGCGGGCTGTGTGTCGCTCCGGGAAAATTCGTGCTCCGGTCCGTTGGCTCTGGCGGCAGCGGACGGGCATTGCCGTTGATGCTTGACCAGGAACGGATGATCGGATGCCGCGCTATGTCTTCGTAACGGGTGGTGTGGTTTCCTCGCTCGGCAAGGGAATCACGTCAGCGTCGCTCGGCGCGATCCTCGAGGCGCGGGGGCTGAAGGTCAGCATGATCAAGCTCGACCCGTACCTCAACGTGGACCCGGGCACGATGAGTCCGTTCCAGCACGGTGAGGTGTTCGTCACCGAGGACGGCACCGAGACCGATCTCGACCTTGGCCACTACGAGCGCTTCGTGCGCACGACCACCGGACGGCACAGCAATTTCACCACCGGCCGGATCTACGGCAGCGTCATCGCCAAGGAGCGCCGCGGCGATTACCTCGGTGCGACGGTGCAGGTCATCCCCCACGTGACCGACGAGATCAAGCGCAGCATCGCGCTGGGGGCTGGCGATGCGGACGTGTGCATCGTGGAGATCGGCGGTACCGTCGGCGACATCGAGTCGCTGCCTTTCCTCGAGGCCATCCGGCAGGTGGGCGTGGATCTCGGGTCGGGGCAGGTCGCCTACGTTCACCTGACCCTGGTGCCCTATATCGCCACGTCCGCGGAGATCAAGACCAAGCCCACCCAGCATTCGGTGAAGGAACTGCGGTCGATCGGCATCCAGCCCGATATCCTCGTGTGTCGTTCCGAGCATGCGTTGCCGCTGGAGCAGCGGCGCAAAATAGCGCTGTTTACCAACGTCCAGGAGCGGGCGGTGATTTCCGCGGTCGACGTGGACGACATCTACCGCCTCCCCATGTTGTTTCGCGAGCAGGGTTTCGACCAGATCATCGTCGAGCGTTTCGGCATGAAGATCCCGCCGGCCGATCTCTCGGAATGGGAGGCGGTCGTGGCTGCCAAGAGGAACCCGGAGGCCACCGTCACGGTCGCGATGGTCGGCAAATACGTCGATTTCCGCGATTCCTACATTTCCCTCAGCGAGGCGCTGCAGCACGCGGGTATCCGCAACCGCACCCGGGTCAACGTGCGCTACGTGGAGGCACACGAGATCGAGACCAGCGGCACCGGCTGCCTGGAGCAGGCGGACGCCATCCTGGTGCCCGGCGGGTTCGGGGACCGGGGCATCGAGGGCAAGATCCAGGCGGTGCGTTTCGCCCGTGAGCGCCGCATTCCCTATCTCGGCATCTGCCTCGGCCTGCAGGTCGCCGTCATCGAGTACGCCCGCAACGTAGCCGGTATGCCGAAGGCGCACAGCACCGAGTTCGATGCGGCTACCCCGGATCCGGTCATCGCGCTGATTACCGAATGGCGGGACCGCGACGGCAGCACGCAGGCGCGTTCCGGCGGTTCGCAACTCGGCGGAACCATGCGCCTGGGCGCGCAGGAGTGCCGCCTGGAGGCGGGCAGCCTCGCACACAGGCTCTACGACCGCGACGTTGTGTTCGAGCGTCACCGTCATCGCTACGAGTTCAACAACCACTATCTCGAGCGGCTGCGTGCCGCCGGGCTCGTGTTCGCCGGGTTCTCGGTGGACGGGCTCGCGGAGCTGATCGAACTGCCGTCGCATCCCTGGTTCGTGGCCTGCCAGTACCACCCGGAGTTCAAGTCCAATCCGAGGGATGGCCATCCCCTGTTCCTCGGGTTCATCCGGGCGGCGCGCAGTGCGGCTGCCCAACCGGTTCCGGCCATGGCGCGGGCATGAGGCTCGGCGAATTCCAGGTCGGTGTCGATCAGCCGTTTTTCCTGATCGCCGGCCCCTGCGTCATCGAAAGTGAAGGGCTGGTGGTCGAGGTTGCAGGAGTACTCCGCGAAATCAGCCGGCGCCTGCAGATTCCGTTCGTCTTCAAGGCCTCGTACGACAAGGCCAACCGTTCCTCCGGCCGGAGTTTTCGCGGGCCCGGGGTGGAGGAGGGGCTGCGTATTCTTGCCGAGGTGAGGCGTCAGATCGGCGTGCCGGTCCTGACGGACGTCCACGAGGACTCGCCGCTTGGCGAAGTCGCCGACGTCGTGGACGTGCTGCAGACGCCCGCGTTCCTGTGCCGGCAGACGAACTTCATTCGCAGCGTCGCCGGCTGCGGCAAGCCGGTCAACATCAAGAAAGGGCAGTTCCTCTCGCCCTGGGAAATGACCAACGTCGTGGAGAAGGCGCGGGAGACCGGCAACCGGGACCTGCTCGTCTGCGAGCGTGGCTTCAGTTTCGGGTACAACAATCTTGTCTCGGACATGCGCTCGCTTGTGATCATGCGTGCGACGGGCTGTCCGGTGGTGTTCGACGCAACGCATTCGGTGCAGTTGCCGGGCGGACAGGGGCAGGCATCGGGTGGCCAGCGCGAGTTCGTCCCGCCGCTGGCGCGTGCGGCGGTTGCGGTCGGGGTGGCGGGGGTTTTCATGGAGACCCACCCCAGGCCCGAGGCGGCGCTGAGCGATGGGCCGAATGCGTGGCCGCTCGCGCGCATGGAGCCCTTGCTCGCCCGGTTGCAGGAACTGGACCGCGCGGTCAAGCGGGTGCCGCTGGAGGAAGATGTGCTGGGCAACGCACCGGAGCGGCCGGGAAAACCAGGGAGTAGCAGCGGAAGATGAGCAGGATCAGGACTATTCGTGGCCGCGAGATCATCGACTCGCGCGGCAACCCGACCGTGGAGGCGGACGTCGAGCTCGAAGGTGGCGCGACCGGGCGCGCGGCGGTGCCTTCGGGCGCCTCGACCGGCAGCCGGGAGGCGGTGGAGCTGCGTGACGGGGATCGCCGGCGTTACCTGGGCAAGGGCGTGCTCAAGGCGGTGGCCCACGTCAATGGCGAGATACGCACGGCGCTGGCGGGGCAGGAGGCGTCGGATCAGGCGCAGATCGACGTCCGGCTGCGCTCGCTCGACGGGACCGAGAACAAATCGCGCCTGGGCGCCAACGCCATCCTCGCGGTCTCGCTGGCGACGGCCCAGGCCAGCGCGCGCGAACGCGGCCTGCCGTTGTTCCGCGCCCTGGGCGAGGGCCCATACCGGATGCCGGTGCCGATGATGAACATCATCAACGGCGGTGCGCACGCGGACAACAACGTCGACATCCAGGAGTTCATGATCCTCCCGGTCGGGGCGGACAGTTTCGGCGAGGCATTGCGCTATGGCGTGGAGATCTTCCACGCGCTCAAGGCGGTGCTGCGCGAACAGGGCCTCAACACGGCCGTCGGCGACGAGGGCGGCTTTGCGCCGGATCTGCCCTCTAATGCGGCCGCGCTCGACACCATCATGACTGCCATCGGCCGTGCAGGCCTGCGCGCCGGCGCGGACGTGTACCTGGGGCTCGACGTCGCGAGCTCGGAGTTCTTCCGCGATGGGTCCTATCACCTCGAGGGCGAGGGCCGCCGTTTCTCCCCGGGCGAGTTTGCCGACTACCTCGGCGGTCTGGCCGCAGGCTACCCGGTGATCACCATCGAGGACGGCATGGCGGAGAACGACTGGGCCGGCTGGGAACTGCTGACCCGCAACCTCGGCCAGCGGGTGCAGCTCGTGGGCGATGACCTGTTCGTGACCAACACCGCAATCCTCGAGGAAGGGATCCGCCGGCGCGTTGCCAATGCGATCCTCATCAAGCCCAACCAGATCGGTACCCTGACGGAAACACTGGAGGCGATCCGTCTGGCGGCGAAGACCGGGTACGCCGCAGTGGTGTCTCATCGTTCCGGCGAGACCTGCGATGCGACGATTGCCGATATCGCGGTGGGTACCGCCGCGACGCAGATCAAGACCGGTTCGCTATGCCGTTCCGACCGCATGTCGAAGTACAATCAGTTATTGAGAATCGAGGAGTTGCTTGGCCCGGCAGCGGTGTATGCCGGCCGCGACGCTTTTCCGATCCGGCTTGGGGGCTAGACCGAGATGCCGATTAGGCTGGTTGTCGTTTGCCTGGCAGCGGCGCTCACGCTGTTGCAGGTGCGCCTCTGGGTGTCGGAGGAAGGATTCCGCGGCGTCGCGCAACTGCGCGGCCAGGTCGCCGCGCAAATCGATGACAACCGTCGCCTGACGGAGCGGAACCGGCGGCTCGAAGCGGAAGTTGCCGATCTGCGCCAGGGTTTTTCGGCGCTGGAAGAACGGGCACGGTCCGATCTCGGGCTGATCGCGCCGAACGAGAGCTTTTTCATCTTCGCCGGGAAGCCCCCGGGCGCGGCCGCTGCGGCCGGCCACTAGGCCAGCCCCTGCCGCCGCACGCTGCGACATGATCCGCACCTCCCTGCAGGACGGCATTGCTGAGATTGCGATGGACCGCCCGCCGGTCAATGCGCTCAACCTGGCCCTGCTCGGTGCGATCGAGGCCGCTCATGCAGATGCCTGCCGGGGCGGCGCGCGGGTCATCCTGCTGACCGGGCGCGCGGGAATGTTCAGTGCCGGCCTCGATGTGCCCGAGCTGTTGCCACAGCCGCGTGCGGCGATCGAAGCGTTCTGGACGGGATTCTTCCGCCTGACCCGGGCGCTCGTTACGAGTGCCGTGCCCGTGGTCGCGGTGGTGAGCGGGCATGCGCCGGCCGGCGGCGCAGTCATCGCGATTCACTGCGATTATCGAATCGGGGCCCGCGGCGACTTCCGTATCGGGCTGAATGAGGTCTCCGTCGGTCTGCCGATTCCTGACGGCATCATGCTTGCGCTGGAGCACATCGTCGGGCCGCGCATGGCGCAGCGACTGGGCATGACCGCAGAACTGCTCTCGATGGAGAACGCCCTCGGTTGCGGTCTGCTGGACGAACTCGCCGAGCCGGACCGATTGATGGAGCAGTCGCGAGCGTGGGCGCGGCGCCTCGCGGCATTGCCGCCGGTAGCCATGAACCGGACCCGGCTGCTCGCCCGTGCGCGTCTTGCCGCTGCGCTGGAGCCCGTGGCCGGAGCCCGCGTTGCGGCTGATCTCTGGTTCAGCGACGAGACGCAGGCGGGGATGCGGGCGCTGGTGGAGCGCCTGGCCAGGAAGTGAGTGTCGCCGATGTCGCGCCCGAACCGGACGGATCCGCCGCGCGGCTGCTCATTGCCGCAGCAGCACGTACACCGCGCCGGTGCCGCCATCGCGTGGCGGAGCCGACACGAACGCCAGCACGTCATCCCAGCGACGCAGCCAGCCGTTGACACTTGCCTTGAGAACCGGCCCGCGCTGGCCCGAGCGGATTCCCTTGCCGTGGACCACGCGCACGCAGCGTATGCCACCGGCGACGCTCTCGGCCAGGAAGGCGCGCAGCTCCACGCGGGCCTGTGCGCTGGTCATGCCGTGCAGATCGAGTTCTGCCTTGATCGCATATCGCCCCTGGCGCAGGCGCCGGAATGTGGCGGCACTGATTTCCTGGCGCCGAAAAGACAGTTCCTCGCCGGTCTCGAGTTCCAGCGTGGCGGGATCGAGCTGCAGGGAGTCGCGCAGAACCTGCTCTTCGTCGCGGCGCCGGAATCTGGCGCGGGCCGGGGGCGGGGCCTGGCGCAGGAGTAATCGGCGCGAGGTGACCGGGCGGGCGCCGGCCACGGCATCGCGGAATAGCGCGGCGTCGTCCGAATTGATACTTTTCGACGGTTTCTTGTGCATGACCTGCTCGCATCGGCCACGACACCGGAAGATTGTGGCTGGCGCCCGGGCGTGAGACCTCTTTGTGAAGATACTGCTAAGTAACGACGACGGCTACCAATCGGATGGCCTGGCGACGCTCGCTCTGGCGCTTTCGGACCTGGCGGAGCTGACCATCGTCGCCCCGGACCGCAACCAGAGCGGCGCGAGTCATTCGCTGACCCTGGAGATGCCGCTGCGGGTCGGCCGGACCCGCGAAGGGATGTACTACGTGAACGGCACGCCGACCGATTGCGTGCACCTCGCAATTACCGGCCTGCTGGACCACGAGCCCGACATGGTCATCGCGGGCATCAACCACGGGGCCAACCTCGGTGACGACGTGCTGTACTCCGGCACGGTTGCCGCGGCGGTCGAAGGCCGCTTTCTCGGGTTGCCGGCCATCGCGGTGTCACTTGCCGGCCAGTCGCTGCGGCACTTCGATACCGCCGGCCAGGCCGCGCGCATGCTCCTGCAACGGCTGCAAGGTGCGCCGCTGGCCGCGGACACGATACTCAACGTGAATGTGCCCGACGTGCCCTTCGGCGAAATCACAGGCTTCGAGGCAACCCGGCTCGGCTACCGCCACCGCTCGGAGCCCGTGATCGAGGCGCGGGATCCGAAGGGGCGGCCGGTCTTCTGGGTGGGCTCTGCCGGCGCCGGCCAGGATGCCGGGCCGGGCACGGACTTTCACGCGATCGCCAACAACCGCGTCTCCGTGACACCCCTGCAGATCGACCTGACGCATCATTCCCGGGTCGGTGCGATCGCCGAATGGTTGCGCCGATGAGCCTCAACGAGGACAGCCACAAGGGCATAGGCATGACATCGGCGCGCACGCGCGAACGGCTCGTGCAGCGGCTGGGTCAACACGGTATCCGCAGCGCGGCGGTCCTCGAGCGCATACGCACCGTGCCACGGCACCTGTTCATCGACGAGGCCCTGGCGAGCAGGGCGTACGAGGACAGCGCCCTGCCGATCGGTCAGGGGCAGACGATCTCCCAGCCCTATATCGTCGCGCTGATGACGCAGGCGCTGCTCGAGGATGGCGCGCCCAGGCGACTCGAAAAGGTGCTGGAGGTCGGAACCGGGTGCGGCTACCAGACCGCCGTGCTCGCGCCACTGGTCGGCCAGTTGTTCACGATCGAACGCATCGCGACGCTGCAGCGCGCGGCACGCCAGCGGCTGGCGCAACTGGGGCTCGGCAACGTCCGCTATCGGCATGGGGACGGTTTCGAGGGGTGGCCCGGCCAGGCGCCGTTCGATGGCATCCTCGTCGCCGCGGCGCCCGCGGAGGTGCCGCCGGCATTGCTCGAGCAACTCGCCCCGGATGGTCGGCTGGTGATCCCGGTTGGTCGTGCCGGGAGCCAGGAGCTGTTGCGAATCACCCGCGTCGGCACCGAACTGGAGCGCGAACATCTCGGTGCCGTCACGTTCGTACCGCTGCTGGAGGGCAAGAGCTGATTGCAGCGGTGATTTCACTCGCGGCCCGGGAACGCCCCGGCACCGGCTGGCGGACCGCAGCGGCGATGCGCGGGCGGGTCGCACGGTGGATGCTGGCGCTGTTGCTGCCGGCGTACCTCCTGTTGGCGGGCTGCGCTGGCGTGAGCGAGGAGGAGCCGGGCGAGCGGGTCGCAGCGGGAATTCACGTGGTTCAGGCCGGGGAGACGCTATACGGTATCGCGCAGCGATACGGCCTCGATCACCGTGAGCTGGCGCGCTGGAATCGCCTCGGGGACGGATCGCTCATCTATCCGGGCCAGCGGCTGCGTCTGTCGGCCGGATCCGGATCGCCGGCAGCTGCAGCGCCGGATGCGGATCCGGTGGATGCGCCGGCGGTTTCCGGCTGGCGTTGGCCGACCGCAGGAGCGGTGCTTGCCGGCTACGCGCAATCGGCGCGCACGGCCTCCGGCATCCTGATCGGCGGCCAGACCGGGCAGCCGGTGGTGGCCGCGGCCGACGGCGAGGTGGTGTACTCGGGCGGCGGCCTGGCCGGTTACGGGCAGCTCGTGATCGTCCGGCATAACGCGGTCTGGCTCAGCGCCTACGGCTACAATCAGCAGTTGCTGGTGGCGGAGGGCGTGCGGGTCCGCGCCGGCACGCCGATTGCGCGCATGGGCGAGGGTCCGGGCCGTCAGGCGGCGCTGCATTTCGAGATTCGCCGCAACGGGCAGCCGGTGAACCCGCTCGACTACCTGCCCAGGGCGCACTGAGTGATCGGCGAGTCTTCCCCGGCGGGCTGCGCTCAGTCGACGAAGAGCGCGGCAGCCACGCGGCGAAATTCCGCGGCGAGCACGTTATAGGTCCGACATGCGGCGGCGGTGGTCATGACTTCCAGTCCAACGCCGAGGTGCAGGATCGCGGTCGTCAGGGCCATGGGTGGGAAACACTGGCGGGACCCCGTGCCGAGCAGGATCACCTCCGGTTGCAGGTCGAGCACCGGCTGCAGGTCCTGCAGGGACAGTCGCTCGGGGGCGGGCGGATGCCAGTCGGCAATGATGCGCTCCGCCGTGATGATCACCGGCGCAGAAAAGGCGTCGGAGCCCACATGGATCCGGCCGCCGGCGAAGCTGCGGATGAGATTGCTGCCGGTCTTGTCGAGGTCCAGTTTCACGCCGCTGCGTGGCGCCCTGTTCTGCCCCAGCGGCAGCCGTTACGGCGCGACACCGGCTGCAGGATAGCCATGGAGGCGCGCCCTGTCATTCGGGATGCGGCGATTCGTCGCCGCGAGGTTCCGGCAGACGTGTACGCGGCCCTGCCGGGCGGGATGCGCCCGTTGCTGCGCCGGGTCTATGCCGCGCGCAATGTCGCGCCGCATGAAGTGCGCATGGCAATGGGCGACCTGCTCCCGGTCGGCAGTCTCGGCGGTACCACGGCCGCGGCCGAATTCCTGGCCGACGCGCACCAGCGACAGGCGCGCGTGCTGGTCGTGGGCGACTTCGACGCCGACGGCGCCACTGCCTCTGCCCTGATGGTGCGCTCGATGCGGGCCATGGGCTTGCGCAACGTGTCCTATCTCGTTCCCAACCGTTTCGAGTTCGGCTACGGCCTGTCTCCCGGTGTCGTGGACCTCGCCGCGACGCGACAGCCCGACGTCATCATCACCGTCGACAATGGCATCAGCAGCCATGAGGGCGTGAATCGAGCCCGCGCGCTGGGGATCGAGGTCATCGTCACCGATCATCACCTGCCCGGCGACGATCTCCCCGGGGCACGGCTGATCGTCAATCCGAACCTGCCGGGCGAATCATTCGCGAGCAAGGCGTTGTCGGGCGTCGGGGTCGCGTTCTACGTCATGGCCGCGCTGGCACGCGAACTCGGGCGCCGTGGGCAATCTGACCCGGATGCGTCCCGGCGGGCCGTCAGTGGCTGCCTCGACCTGGTGGCGCTTGGCACGATTGCCGACCTCGTGCGGCTCGACTGGAACAACCGCATTCTCGCCAACGAGGGCTTGCGGCGCATCCGCGCGCGCGCCGCCTGTCCCGGCGTCATGGCTCTCCTGGCTGCGGCGGGCCGGGATCCGCTCTCGGCCTGTGCCGCCGATCTGGCGTTCGGTGCGGCGCCACGGCTGAACGCCGCGGGCCGGCTGACCGACATGGCGCTCGGAGTCGAATGCCTGCTCGCCGGGCAGGAGCACGATGCGCGCGTTCTCGCCGGACGCCTGGACGAACTCAACCGCCGGCGCCGCGAACTGCAGGAGCGCATGCAGGCGCAGGCGCACGAACAGTTGCAGGGGATCGTGGCCGATGTCACCGGCAATCACCAGGATGGCCTGTGCCTGTTCGATGACAGCTGGCACCAGGGCATCGTCGGGCTGGTGGCATCGCGGGTGAAGGAGCACACCGGCCGGCCCGTGGTCGCTTTTGCGCCGGGGGAGGAGCCCGGCATCGTCAAGGGGTCGGCGCGATCGGTGGACGGAGTACACATCCGTGACGCCCTGGCCGCCATTGCCGCGCGGCGCAAGGTGCAGGGCATGGTGTTCGGCGGGCACGCGATGGCAGCCGGGCTGCGCCTGCCGCGGTCGCAGCTCGAAGTGTTTCGCGAGGAGTTCAGCGCAGAGGTCGCACGACAATGTGCGCTGGCGGACACCGCCCGGGTGGTTCTCACCGATGGGCCGCTCGAGGCCGGAGAACTGCAACCCGCTGTCGCCGAGGAGCTGTATTTCGCGGGGCCATGGGGCCAGGGGTTTCCGGAGCCGTTGTTCGACAATGAGTTTGCGATTGTCGAGCAAAGGGTCCTGCGTGACGCGCACCTGCGCCTGGTGTTGCGTCATCCGGACGGTGGCGAGCCGCTGGATGCGATTGCGTTCAGGCAGACCCGGGCGTTACCGGCGCGCGCGCGGCTGTTGTACCGGCTCGGCCTCAATTTTTTCCGGGGACGCAGGCAGCAGCAGTTGGTTGTGGAACACATTGAATACGAATAGGATTACGCGCCCTTTTCAACTGAGGTCGATGGCAGCGTCGTGGAGACCAACCCGATCAGGCAGGCTATTCGCGACCTGCGCGACCGTTCTATCGCCCTTCGGGGGTATCTTTGACTTCGACCGGGCGCGCGAGCGGCTGGACGAGGTTCAGGCGGCACTCGAGGATCCGGCGATCTGGAAGGATCCCGACCGCGCGGAGGCGCTCGGGCGAGAGCGGGCGCAGTTCGAGACGCTCGTGCGGCAGTTCGATCGAATCGAGCGCTCCCTGAACGATTCGGCCGATCTGCTCGAGATGGCCGAGCTCGAGCGCGACGAAGGCGCGGTGGCCGGGGTCGAGCGCGATGTGGACGTCACCCGTCGCGAGATCGAGCAACTCGAATTCAAGCGCATGTTCAGCGGCAAGCACGATGCCGCCAATGCCTTCGTGGACATCCAGGCCGGGTCGGGCGGCACCGAAGCGCAGGACTGGGCCGAGATGTTGTTGCGCATGTACCTGAAGTACTGCGAGCGCAAGGGTTTTGCGGCCGAGTTGCTCGAGGCGTCTGCCGGCGAGGTGGCTGGGATAAAAAGCGCCACCGTGCGCGTGGCCGGTGAATATGCCTGCGGCTGGCTGCGGACGGAATCCGGCGTACACCGCCTGGTGCGCAAGTCGCCCTTCGACTCGGGAAATCGCCGCCACACGTCTTTTGCGGCCGTGTTCGTTTCGCCGGAGATCGACGACGACATCGAGATCGAAATCAACCCTGCAGATCTCCGCGTGGACGTCTATCGGGCGAGTGGCGCCGGGGGGCAGCATGTGAACCGCACTGAATCGGCCGTGCGCATCACGCACCTGCCGACGAACGTGGTGGTGCAGTGCCAGAGCGAACGTTCGCAGCACAAGAACCGCGCAACCGCGATGAAGCAGCTCCGGGCGAAGCTGTACCAGCTCGAAGAGCAGAAGCGGCGTGCCGAAGCGCAGATCCAGGAGGACAGCAAGGCCGACATCGGCTGGGGCAGTCAGATCCGCTCCTACGTGCTCGATCAGTCGCGGGTGAAGGATCTGCGGACCGGGGTGGAGGCGGGCAACCCGGACGACATACTGAACGGAGATCTCGACCGGTTCATTCTCGCCAGCCTGAAGCAGGGCCTGTAGGAATCGGCATTCCGCCGCGCCGTGCGCCGGAACCGCCCCGGCAACAGGTACGCAGCGGGCACGCGGTGACGCTTATCATTCGGACAATCTGGCTGGGGCATGACTGAGATGGTCAACGACGGTCGCGAAGAAGAAAGTCGCCTGGTCGCGGAACGGCGGCGCAAACTGCAGGCTCTGCGTCAGGCGGGATTTCGTTTTCCCAACCGCTTCCGGCGCAGCGTGCTTGCCGGCCAGCTGCACGCCACCTACCAGTCGCATTCCGCCGAAGCGCTGGAGGCCGAAGCCGTTGTCGTCTCGGTCGGCGGGCGGATGATGGCCAAGCGGGTGATGGGCAAGACGAGCTTCATCAAGCTGCAGGACCGCAGTGGCCAGATCCAGGTGTTCCTCCAGCAGGGGGCGGTGCCCGAGGAGACCTATCAGCAGTTCAAGGGTTGGGATCTGGGGGATATCGCGTGGGCGGAAGGCCGCCTGTTCCGCACCCGGACCGGGGAGCTGTCGGTGCGCGCCACCCGCATCGAGCTGCTCGTCAAGGCGTTGCGGCCGCTACCCGAAAAATTCCACGGGCTCACGGACCAGGAGACCCGCTACCGCCAGCGTTATCTTGATCTCATCATGAACGAAGACTCCCGCGAGGTGTTTCTGCGTCGCTCGCGGATCGTCCAGTTCCTGCGCAGCTACCTGGACGCGATGGATTTCCTCGAAGTCGAGACGCCCATGATGCAGCCGGTTCCGGGCGGCGCCGTCGCGCGGCCGTTCGTGACCCACCATAACGCACTGGACCGCGAGCTGTACCTGCGAATCGCGCCTGAGCTCTACCTGAAGCGGCTGGTGGTGGGTGGGTTCGAGCGGGTCTACGAGCTCAATCGCAGCTTCCGCAACGAGGGGGTATCCACGCAGCACAACCCCGAGTTCACGATGCTCGAGCTGTACATGGCCTACGCGGATCACCACGTGCTGATGGATCTGCTCGAGCAGTTGCTGAAGAGCCTTGCCGAGAGCCTGTTCGGGGTGTCCGTGCTGGAGTGGCAGGGCCGCACGTACCGCTTCGATGCGCCGTTCAGGCGCGCGTCCATCGAGGAACTGGTCGCCGAGCACAATCCCGAGCTCGATCCGGGGCGATTGCGCGATCCCGACACGCTGCGAGAGCGCTGCGCCGCGCTCGGTATCACGGTGCACGCGGGTTCCGGGCCGGGCAAGCTCCTGACCGAGATATTCGAGAAAACGGCCGAGCATCGCCTCGATGCGCCGACTTACGTGACGGGATTCCCGGCTGAGGTGTCGCCATTGGCGCGCCGCAACGACGACGATCCGTTTCTTACCGATCGCTTCGAGCTGTACATCGGGGGGCGGGAAATCGCGAATGGCTTTGCGGAGCTGAACGACGCCGAGGACCAGGCCGAGCGCTTCAGGGCGCAGCTTCGCCAGAAGGAAGCCGGCGACGCCGAGGCCATGTCCTTCGACGACGATTACGTGACGGCGCTCGAATACGGCTTACCGCCCACGGCCGGTCTCGGCGTCGGCATCGACCGGCTGGTGATGCTGATGACCGATCGGCCTTCGATCCGCGACGTGCTGCTCTTCCCGCACATGCGCGAGGCCTGATCGTCCGCGGACAATCGGTGTGACGCAGGCGCCAGCCGGTCAGCCGCCCGCCAGTTCCGGAATTGCGTACGGCAGTGCCAGGCGCGTGAGCGGCCGGCTGCCATCCGCTTCGAGTGAGCAGGCGCCCGTCGCCGCTTCGAGCCGGATGACTGCAAGCAGTTCGCTGGTGTGTGTCGCTGTCTGCACGGCGTTGACGACCTGGCCGATGCTGCCGTGCCCGGCATGCACGGTGGCGCCATGGGGCGGTGGTGTTCCCATCACCGCGAACCGCAGCATACGGCGCTTGACGCGACCCAGGAAGCGGGTGCGGGCGACGATCTCCTGTCCCGTGTAACAGCCCTTGCTGAAACTGATGCCATCCAGGAGGTCCAGATTGACCATCTGTGGCACGAACTCGCCACTGGTCGCCGGAACGATCTCGGGGATACCGGCACGGATATCACGCAGCCGCCACTCGTCCGTTGCCCCGCCGGGAGCGCTGGCGGGTCCTGGTGACGCTGAGCCGGGGCCGGCCACGATCAATGCCCGGGTGGGGTCCGCGGCCAATGCAATGACCTGTGGGTCGCAATCGGATGGGGCTGTGCGGTCAGCCCCACGGGCATCCAGGCATCCGTTCAGGTGCAACTCCGGGCATGCGATCTGCACACGCGAGCGCAGGACAAACAGTTTCAGCCGGGCGGCCAGCGCGTTTGCCGCTGCTGCCGCTGCAACCAGGCAGATGGAGTCGGCGCGGCGGAACAGGTGCCCGGCCCACAGCAGCCGGCCGCGGGCGTCCGCCCAGCCGCCAAGACTGGTCGTGGCAGGCCCGAGCCGCGCGATATCCTGCGTCAGTTGTCCCTGCAGGAACTGATCGCGATCCGGGCCGGTGACCGTTATCAACCGCAGGTGATCGAGCTGGACGATGGATGCCACAGGTCTGGTGCGTAAACGGGATTCGTATGCGCGAATTCCGCAACTGGAGAACGAAGCGCCATTCTGGCACACTAAAAAACGTGTCAGAAAACGGTAATCAAGCGGTATCCGTGCCGGCAAGTGCCCCGGGCCCGGAGCCGTCGGTGCGGCGGGACCTGCCGATTCCAGCGGTCCGGCCCGAGACCCCGGCGGAGTTCGGGGGGCCGCAAGGCCCGGAGCCGACGCGTTTCGGCGACTGGGAGCGCAACGGCCGCTGCATCGATTTCTGAAGGGCCGGGCTGACTCGCTGAGGCAGTTCCGTGCTGCTGCTCGTGCTGCGATCCGGGCAGCCGCGGTCCGCGTGAGCGGCAGCGGTTGGGCCGCTGCCGTTTTCCGTTAAAACCAAGGAGAGGCAACACGACAATGGGGCAGTCGAATCGTCCGCTGTCTCCGCACCTCAGCGTTTTTCGTTGGCAGATCACCAACACGCTGTCGATCCTGCACCGGCTTACCGGTGTGGCGCTCACCCTCGGGGCACTGGTGTTCACGTTCTGGCTGGTTGCTCTTGCCGCCGGTCCGGATGCCTTCCTCGATTTCGTGGATGTGCTCGGTTCGCCGCCGGGCGTCGTCCTGCTCTTCGGGTGGACCTACTGCTTCTTCTATCACCTGGCCAACGGCATCAGGCACCTGTTCTGGGATGCAGGGCAGGGCTTCGAGATGGTGCAGGCGCGGCGCAGTGGAATCGCAGTGGTTGCCGCCAGCGTGGTCCTGACGCTGGCATTCTGGTTCGCCGTCGTCGCGAATCGCTGGAGCTGAAGATGAGCCTGAGAACACCTCTCGGTCGTGCCCTTGGCCTCGGTTCGGCGAAGGCCGGGTTCGGGCACTGGTGGAGCCAGCGGATGTCGGCGGCGGCGCTGGTGCCGCTCGGCCTCTGGTTCGTGCTCAGCATCGCCGGTTTGCCGAGCACCGACTACTGGGCCGTTGCCGCCTGGGTCGGGGAGCCGTTGCATGCGATCCTCCTGATCCTCCTGCTGGTGAGCCTGCTGTATCACTCGAGCCTCGGGGTGCAGGTGATCATCGAGGATTACGTTCGCGGTGCCGCAAGAATTTCTGCTCTCGTGCTCGTGCAGTTTGCGCACGTCGTGATGGCCGTGGCCGGCATCTACGCCATCGTGATGCTTGCGGCGGTCGGGCAGTGATGAGACGGATATCGACGATGCACAGACCTGCCTGGATGCCGCTATGACCAACGAGTACGCATTTACCGATCATTGTTACGATGTCGTGGTGGTTGGTGCCGGTGGCGCTGGGCTGCGCGCCACGTTCGGGCTGGTGGAAGCGGGGCTGTCCACGGCGTGCATTACCAAGGTGTTCCCGACTCGAAGCCACACGGTTGCCGCCCAGGGCGGGATCAGCGCGGCGCTGGGCAACATGGGCGAGGACGACTGGCGCTGGCACATGTACGACACCGTGAAGGGGTCGGACTGGCTCGGAGACCAGGACGCGATCGAGTACATGTGCAAGGAAGCGCCGCAGGCGGTCATCGAACTGGAACACTACGGCGTGCCGTTTTCACGCACGGACGACGGCAGGATCTATCAGCGACCGTTCGGCGGCATGACGACGCATTTCGGCAAGGGTACGGCCCAGCGAACCTGCGCTGCCGCGGACCGTACCGGCCACGCCATGTTGCACACGCTGTATCAGCAGTCGCTGAAGCACGATGCCACCTTCTTCATCGAGTATTTCGCGATCGACCTCATCATGGAGGGCCGCGAGTGCCGGGGTGTCGTCGCCATCGACATGGCGACCGGAACGCTGCACCGGTTTCGCGCGCATCGCGTCATTCTTGCGACAGGCGGCTATGGCAGAACCTATTTCTCGTGCACGTCCGCGCACACCTGCACCGGCGACGGCAACGCCATGGTCTTGCGGGCCGGCCTGCCGCTGCAGGACATGGAGTTCGTGCAATTCCACCCGACGGGCATCTACGGATCGGGCTGCCTGATTACGGAGGGTGCGCGCGGCGAGGGCGGCTATCTCACGAACGCAAAGGGCGAGCGGTTCATGGAACGCTACGCGCCGAATGCCAAGGACCTTGCATCCCGCGATGTGGTCAGCCGCTCCATGACCGTGGAGATTCGCGAGGGTCGCGGTGTCGGAGAGGAACGCGACCACATTCATCTGCACCTGGAACACCTCGGGCCGGACGTGATTCACGAGAGGTTGCCCGGCATTGCGGAGACAGCGCGTATTTTCGCCGGCGTCGATGTCTCCAGGGAGCCCATCCCGGTCCTGCCGACGGTCCACTACAACATGGGCGGCATTCCGACGAATCACCATGCCGAAGTGCTCACGCTGGAGAACGGCAACCCCGATACGGTAGTCACGGGTCTCATGGCGGTCGGAGAAGCGGCCTGCGTGTCGGTGCATGGGGCAAACCGCCTCGGTTCGAATTCATTGCTTGATCTGGTGATTTTCGGGCGTGCCGCCGCCAGGCGTTGCGCGGAAACCCTGCGTGGCGCCGGACGGCCGCGGCCGCTTGCGGCGGGGGCGGGGGCGGGCGCCGTTGCGCGCCTCGACCGCCTGCGTCACGCCGCCGGCAGTCGGCCGACCGCAGAGATCCGCCTCGAGATGCAGAAGACCATGCAGCATCACGCCGCCGTCTTTCGTACCGGTGACTCCTTGCGCGAGGGCATGGACAAGCTGGGCCGGACTGTTGCGTCGTTCGCCGACGTTCGCGTCAGCGACCGGGGACTGATCTGGAATACGGACCTCATCGAGACGCTGGAGCTCGAGAACCTCCTGTGTCAGGCCATGGTCACGATTACCGCGGCTGCCAATCGCGAGGAGAGTCGCGGCGCCCACGCGCGCGAGGACTTCGCGCAGCGTGACGACGTGAAGTGGATGAAGCATACGCTCGTATGGGTCGGCGAGGATGGCCGGGTGTCGATCGACTATCGGCCGGTTCATCTGCAGACGCTGACGGCGGATGTCGAGCCGATTCCGCCGCGGGCCCGGGTGTATTAGATGACTGCGTCGCGCGCAACAGCTACGCAGGGTTTGAACCGGTGTTCGCCGCGCGGCGAACTGCCGGCGCAACGGTACTGGCAAGGAATCGGAAATGGCTGAGTTCAGGTTGCCGGCCAATTCGCGGGTGCAACCCGGCCGGGAGCACAAGGCGCCGGCCGGCGCAACGCGGGTGCGCAGGTTTCGCATCTACCGGTTCGACCCGGTGTCCGGGGAGAATCCGCGGCTCGACACCTACGAAGTGGATCTCGACCGTTGCGGGCCCATGGTGCTCGACGCGCTGATCAAGATCAAGAACGAAGTCGATGCCACCCTGACATTCCGCCGCTCCTGCCGGGAAGGCATCTGCGGCTCCTGCGCCATGAACATCGACGGCGGCAACACCCTGGCCTGCACGCAGGCCATCGGCGATATCAGCGGCGACGTGAATATCTACCCGTTGCCGCATATGCCGGTCGTCAAAGATCTCGTGCCGGATCTGACCAATTTTTATGCTCAGTACGCGTCGATCCGCCCCTGGCTGCAGACGCGCACGCCGCCGCCGCCGGACCGCGAGCGCCTGCAATCGAAGGCGGAGCAGGAAAAGATCAACTCGCCCTCCGCCTGCATCCTCTGTGCATGTTGCTCGACGGCCTGTCCGAGTTACTGGTGGAACAGCGATCGCTACCTGGGCCCGGCCACGCTCCTGGCGGCATACCGGTGGCTCGTCGACAGTCGTGACGAAGCACAGGGAGAGCGGCTCGACGATCTGGAAGATCCATTCCGGCTGTATCGCTGCCACACGATCATGAACTGCACGGCAACCTGCCCGAAGGGATTGAACCCGGCGCAGGCGATCGCCGAGATCAAGAAAATGATCGCGACCCGGCATCTGTGAGCCCGGCTGTCGCCGCTTGCCGGCGTGGATGCTGATCGGTTTGTCTGACTCCGGGTTCAAACGCCTGCGTTGGCGCTGCCGGCGCGGCATGCGCGAGCTCGATGCCGTGCTCATGCGCTTCGCTGATCGTCACTACCTTGCCGCCGGCGAGGCGGAGCAGGCGGCGTTTCGTGGCCTGCTTTCCGCACCGGATCCCGAGATTCTCGACTTGCTGACCGGCCGGCTGCGCACGGACGATGAAGTCCTGAATCGAGTCCTGGGGATGCTGCGTGATGAACGGCTTCCTTGAGGCCCTGGAGATCAGGCCTGGTGCAGGCGGCGTCGTCGCCGCGCTCGGCCTGTTTGCCGTAGTGGCAGCACTGGCCGGCATCGTCAATGCCGAGCTGCCGATGCCCGGCAAGTTCGTTGCTGCCCTGGTTACCGCGATTGCCGTCGGCTTCGAACTGCGCTTGCATGTCGGGGCTCACGCACGACGGCGGATCACGCGCGCCGTGCTCGCCGCGGACGGCCATTGGCAGATCTTTCCGGCGGACGGACCGCAGGTTCGCGGGCATCTTTCGCGCCACTGGGGCACCTCAGTCGGCCCGGTCATCGCACTGGAGTGGCAATGTGAGGACGGCAGGTGCCGCCAGGCCTGGCTCGTCCGGCCGCTGGTCCCGGCCGACACCTGGCGGCGGCTGCGGGTCAGGTTGCGCTTCGCGTAGAATGCGACCGCCGCCGCAGCGCCGCACGAGCGGCGGCGTGCTTGACGAGGGTTTGCGGGTTCGGTTCGAAACTTTTGCGGTGCGAGGCAGTCTATCCGGGCGATGCGGTCTCGTATCGCGCATGGCGATAGCGGGATGGCATGGCAGAAAAGATCAGTGATCAGCTGCTCGTCAGGCGCGTCCAGCAGGGCGACCGTCGGGCGTTCGATGCGCTGGTCCTGCGTTACCAGCAGAGAATCGTCAAGCTGATCATGCGGTACCTGCACGACCCGGCCGAAGCCCAGGATGTGGCCCAGGAGGCGTTTATCAAGGCCTACAGGGCCTTGCCAGCCTTCCGCGGTGACAGCGCCTTTTACACCTGGTTGTATCGCATCGCGATCAATACGGCGAAAAACCACCTTGCGGCCCTGCAACGCAAGCCTGTCGACTACGAGCTCGATGCCCATGAGCCGGACCATTATGAACTTAATCCCCGGCTGCGCGACGAGGAGACACCCGAGGGGCTGGCGATGCAGGAGCAGCTCCGCCGAACGGTCGAACGCACGATTGCATCATTGCCAGCCGAGTTGCGGACCGCGATCATGTTGCGCGAAATCGACGGCTTGAGTTACGAGGACATCGCCAGCGCGATGGATTGCCCGGTCGGAACGGTGCGGTCGCGGATTTTCCGCGCCCGCGAAGCGATCGATCGCAGCATCGACGAGATGGTCGACCGCTAGCAGATCGCAACAGGGAAGATGACAATGAGCGAGATCCTCGACGAACAACTATCGGCTTTCCTGGATGGCGAACTGCCTCCGGAAGAACTGGACCTGGTGCTTACACGGCTCGATCGTGACGCGACGCATCGGGCGCGGCTGGGGCGCTACGCCCTGATCGGCGAATGCCTCCGGACAGGGAGCGCGCAACCGGCGGCGCTGCAGCTTGCCGAGCGCGTGCGGGCACAACTGGCAGAAGCGCCGGTGGAAGAGGGCTGGAGCGGTGTACGCGCCTCCGGCCCTTCATGGCCCTGGCTCAAACTGGCCGGGGCCGCGGCGGCAGCAGCCACCGCCGCTCTGCTGGTTGCGCAGCCCGGCGCGTGGCAGGGCGCTGGTGAAGCGCAGCTCGCCGGGCGCGGGCCGGCGCAAACGGCAGGCCGGGTCGAGGAAATCAGCACCGTGAGTTCCGCCCTGGCTCGCCGCCTCGATCCCCGTTCTGCGGCCCGTCTGACGGGCTACCTGGTTGCACATGGCGAGTACGCCAACCAGTTTTCGCGTAATACCCTCGATTCCCACCTGGTCACGGCACGCGCCGAGCGGGCGGCGTGGCGGCAGGCGCAGGGTCCCGCTGATGTCCGCTAGATCGCGCCGCATCGTTTCGGGCGCGATCATTCTGGTTGTGTCGGCGGTTTTCCCCGCCATCGTCGTGATGGCGGCGGATAGTCCGCGCGCGTGGCTCGAGCGGATGACCGGGGCGGTCGAGCTGCTGAACTATTCCGGCACCCTGGTGCACTTCAACGGGGCCGAGACGAGTGTGTTGGACATCGCGCACCGCGTCGAGGACGGTCGCGTGTCCGAGAAGATCACGTCTCGCGATGCGGGCCGCGAAATCATCCGCAACAACGACGAGGTGACCTGCATTTTCCAGGATCAGAAGGTCGTCCTGGTGGAGCGGCGTGACGATCTGGACCGGGAGCAGAGTCCGTTGCGGGGCAGACTGCCCGGCAACGCGGAGATTCACGAAGCGTACTATCACGTCGCCTTTGCCGGCGCGGAACGCATTGCGGGTCGCGACGCCAGGATCATCACGATACGCCCGAAGGACGGGTTCCGGTACGGCTACCGGATCTCGGTTGATCGCCAGACTGCGATGCCACTCAAGACTCAACTGGTCGACGAAACCGGCCAGTTACTGGAACAGATCCTGTTCAGCGACATAGATCTCGCCGGCGAAATACCGGAGGCAGCGGTACGGCCGTCGATCGCCATCGATACCTTTGCGGTGCGCCGATCGCAAGCCGCTCCCGGACAATCCCGCATGCAGCAGGAGACGGACTGGGGTGCCGTCGAACTGCCCGCCGGCTTCAGCCTTGCCGTCCGGCAGGCGCGCACAGCGCCGGACAGCAAACGCGGTTTACGGCACCTGGTGTACTCCGACGGTCTCGCCACGGTCTCGCTGTTCATCGAGCCGGTGGTCGCGGCCGCCGGGCAGGCGGAGGGACTCTCGCAGATCGGGGCTGCCAACGCCTTTACGGCAGTACGCGACGGCCACATGATTACTGCCGTGGGTGAGGTTCCGGCACGCACCGTGGAGCTCATTGCACTATCGGCCCGGCCGCTCCCCGCGGCGCAGAACGACCGCCCGGGGTCGGGCCCGGTCACCTCGCGTTGATGCGGGAGCTGACCGTCTACAGCCGTTCCGGCTGTCACCTGTGTGAATTGCTGATCGAGGACCTCGCGCCGATGTGCGAGTCCGCAGGCGTCCGGCTGAACATTCTCGATGTGGATGGGCAGCAATCCTGGAAGGACCGCTACGGCCTGCGGGTGCCTGTCGTGTGTGATGGCGAGAACGAGATCTCTGCCTGGCCGCTCGACGAGGGGCGCGTTCGTCGTTGGCTCGGGGCGCGACGTCCGGCCGGCTGATCCGGGTATAATCACCCGTTTTTTTCACGGCCCGACGCGGACATGAACGAGCGCCTCAGCCAGATCCGGAACTTTGCCATCATCGCCCATATCGACCATGGCAAATCGACCCTGGCGGATCGTTTCATCGAGCTGTGTGGCGGGCTGGAAGCCCGCGAGATGGCCAACCAGGTCCTCGATTCGATGGATCTCGAGCGCGAGCGCGGCATCACGATCAAGGCGCAGACCGTATGCCTGTCGTACCGGGCGGCGAATGGTGAGGTCTATCAGCTGAACCTGATCGACACCCCGGGGCACGTCGATTTCTCGTACGAGGTGTCGCGCTCACTGGCCGCCTGCGAGGGTGCGCTGTTGCTGGTCGACGCGGCACAGGGTGTGGAAGCGCAAAGCGTTGCGAATTGCTATGCGGCCGTCGAGGCAGGTCTGGAGGTCGTCCCCGTCATCAACAAGATCGACCTGCCCAGCGCCGATCCACCGAAGGTGAAGCTCGAGATCGAGGAGATCATCGGCATCGACACCGATGACTGCGCCCTGGTCAGCGCAAAAACCGGAGTCGGTGTTCGCGAACTGATGGAACTGCTGATCAGGCGTATCCCGGCTCCGAAGGGCGATCGCGAGGCAGCGCTGCAGGCGCTGATCATCGACTCCTGGTTCGACAATTATGTCGGCGTCGTATCGCTTGTGCGCGTGGTCAACGGCGTGTTGCCGAAGAGCGGAAAGCTGCGCATGTGGTCGACCGGACGCACCTATCCCGTTTCGGAGGTCGGCGCATTCACCCCGAAGGCCACGCCACGTCCTGCCCTGCAGGCGGGCGAGGTCGGTTATGTGATTGCGGGCATCAAGGACGTGCACGGCGCCCCGGTCGGCGACACCATGACTCTGGAGTCGCGTCTTTGCGAGGCGGCGCTGCCTGGTTTCCGGCAGATCAAGCCGCGGGTGTTCGCGGGGCTGTTTCCCGTCCAGGCGGACGATTTCGAAGCCCTGCGCGTGGCACTCGACAAGCTCAGTCTGAACGACGCGGCGTTGCGCTTCGAGGTCGAGTCGTCGGCGGCGCTCGGGTTCGGGTTCCGCTGCGGCTTCCTGGGCCTGCTGCACATGGAGATCGTGCAGGAACGGCTGGAACGCGAGTACGGCCTGAACCTGATTTCGACCGCGCCAACCGTCGTGTTCGAGATCGTAACTACGGCCGGCGAGACCCGCATGATCGAGAACCCGGCCTCGCTGCCGCCCCCGAATGAAATCGCCGAGGTGCGCGAGCCGTATATCACCGCCAGCATCCTCGTGCCACACGAGTTCGTGGGTCCGGTGATGCAGTTATGTGTCGGCAAGCGCGGCGTGCAGAAGCGGATCGAGTACCTCGCCAATCAGGTGGCGATGGAGTTCGACATACCGATGGCCGAGGTGGTATTTGATTTCTTCGACCGGTTGAAGTCGATCAGCCGCGGTTATGCCTCGTTCGATTACCAGTTTTCGCGGTTCGTGCCCGGGGATCTCGTGAAACTCGACATCCTGATCAACAAGGAGCGGGTCGATGCGCTGTCGCTGATCGTGCACCGCGACTTCGCGCAGCGGCGCGGACGGGAGATTGTCGAACGCCTGCGGGAGGTCATTCCGCGGCAGATGTTCGAAGTCGCGTTGCAGGCGGCAATCGGCTCGCAGATCATCGCGCGATCGACGGTGAAGGCGATGCGCAAGAACGTGCTTGCGAAATGCTACGGGGGCGACGTCAGCCGGAAGCGGAAACTCCTCGAGAAGCAGAAGGCCGGCAAGAAGCGCATGAAGCAGTTCGGTTCCGTGGAGATTCCGCAGGAGGCGTTCCTGGCCATTCTCCATACGGGCCGCGATTCCGCGGAATCATGAGTCGGGGCCGTGATACAGTGCGCCCCGGTCGGGTGACGGGACGGATGCGGGCGTGGATTTCGCGCTGATTCTGGTGATTGCGACGGCCGTGGCCGGCCTGATCTGGGCTGTCGATGCAGTCTGGTGGAAACGCCGCCGCGGGGAGATGGCTCCCGAGCCCGTGGTCGTGGAGTACGCGCGTTCCTTTTTCCCGATCCTGCTGCTCGTGTTGCTGGTGCGGTCCTTTCTCTTCGAGCCGTTCCGGATACCCTCGAGCTCGATGATGCCGACGCTGCTGGTCGGTGATTTCATCTTCGTCAACAAGTTTGACTACGGGCTGCGCCTGCCGGTGCTCAATACGAAGATTCTCGAGATAGGCCAGCCCGAGCGCGGCGACGTCATCGTATTTCGCCTGCCTTCCGACCCGAGCACGAACTACATCAAGCGGCTGGTCGGCCTGCCGGGCGACACGATCCGTTACGCGAACAAGAAGATTTTCGTCAACGATCAGCCGATTGAGACGGTCGCAGAAGGCATCTACGAAGGCGATGACCAGCCCGGCTCCCTGCTGCTGCAGGAGCGACTCGGCGCCGTCGAGCATCAGATCCTGCTGTTGCCGGGCCAGCACGGCCTGGAAGGCACGTTCGTCGTTCCGCCGGGGCACTTTTTCATGATGGGAGACAACCGCGACAACAGCCGCGACAGCCGCTACGATGGAGTCGGCTTCGTGCCGGAGGCCAACCTGGTGGGGCGGGCGGTGCGGATCTGGATGAGCTGGGACTTTCCGGGTCTGCCGAATTGGGCGCGCATCGGCATGGCGGTGCGCTGAGACGGCGACAGGCGCGGGATTCCGTGCTGCAGTACGTTGACAAATTCCGCGGGGCATGTTTTTTTGCCGACGCGCGGTTCGGTGTGTGCCGGAGCGGCACGGCGTTCTGATTCCGCCGGGTGGCGAAAGGTCTTCGGTCAGGGAGAATCCGTATATGCGTTCACGGCAGACAGGCATCACCCTCATCGGTTTCGTGTTGCTGGCGGTGTTGATCGGCATGCTGGGGCTTGGTGCGCTCCGGCTCACGCCGATCTACCTGGAGAACATGAAGATCAAGCGTATCCTTGCCGACGTGAAATCGGAGTTCGACGGCCAGCAGCCAACGCCGCAGTTGATCCGTCGCGCCATCGACAAGCGGATCAACATTGAGATGGTCAATCACCTGAAGGCGAACGAGTTCGAGATCCAGAAGGTCGACAGCGGCTTTCGTGTGGTTGCTGCATACGAGAAAGACGTGCCGTTCGTCGCCAACGTGTGGCTCCTGGTGAAGTTCGACGACGAGGTCGAGATCCGGCTGTGACCGCGCAGGCGCTCTGGGCGGAGCGCAGGCTCGGCTACCGGTTTCGCAGCGACGAACTCCTTGAGCTGGCGCTGACTCACCGCAGCGCATCGGCGCGCAATAACGAGAGGCTCGAATTTCTCGGTGACGCGATACTCGGCGCGATCATGGCCGATGCGTTGTTTCGACGGCGCCCGAACGAGGGCGAAGGTATGTTGAGCCGTATCCGTTCCCGCCTCGTGCGCGGCGAGACCCTGGCGGAAATTGCCCGCGAAATCGAGCTCGGCCCCCTGATCCTCCTCGGGGCCGGCGAGCGACGGACCGGCGGGGGGCAACGCTCCTCGACCTTGTCCAATGCGCTCGAGGCGTTGCTGGGAGCGGTGTATCTCGACGGTGGCATGGACGCAGCCGAGCGCGTGGTCCTCGGCCTGTTCGCCGCCCGGCTCGAGCACCTGCCGGCCGCGCACGACCTGATTGATCCCAAGACGCGGCTCCAGGAGTGGTTGCAGGCGCGCGGTCAGCCGCCTCCCGCATACCGGGTCAACGACGTCGCCGGGCAGGCCCATGCGCAGACCTTCGAGGTACTGTGCACCATCGAGGGATCGGGACTTGCGGTGGCCGGGCACGGCGCAAGCCGGCGCCTCGCGGAACAGGACGCGGCCGCGCGCGCCTTCGAACGGCTGACCGTCCCCGACGGAGGTTGAGGCATGGGCGCTTGTCGCGTGGGCTTCGTTGCGGTCGTCGGCAGGCCGAACGTCGGCAAGTCGACGCTCGTCAATGCACTGGTCGGCGAGAAGGTGAGTATCGTGACCGCCAAGCCGCAGACGACGCGGCATCGCGTCATCGGCATTCGCAACCGGCCGGAAAGCCAGGTGATCTTCGTCGACACCCCCGGGCTCCACGCGCATGCGCGCAAGCTCATCAACCGGGTGATGAACCGCGCGGCCACGGGTTCGCTCGCGGATGCCGACGTCGTCCTGTTCGTGGTCGAGGCGCAGGGCTGGCGAAGCGGCGACGGGCATGTGCTGAAGCGTCTCGAGCATGTCACCAGGCCGGTGCTGCTGGTCGTCAACAAGGTGGACCTGACCAGGCAGCGGGCCAGGCTGCTGCCGATGCTGGATGCATGCCGCGCGCGGCGCGAGTTTGCCGCCATTGTCCCGGTCTCGGCCGAAAGCGGCGAGAACCTCGACCGCCTGGTCGAACTCGTCGAGGGTCATTTGCCCGAGGGCGAGCGCTATTATCCGCAAGACCTGTTCACCGACCGGGGACGCGACTTTCGCATTGCGGAGGTGCTGCGGGAGAAGCTCATGGCGGCGCTGGACCGGGAAGTGCCCTACGGGCTCGCCGTGGAAATCGATGCGGTCGTGGAGAGCGAGAGCCTCGTGCGGGTCGATGCGTACATCATCGTTTCAAAGGCATCGCAGAGGCCGATTGTGGTCGGGCGGGGCGGGCAGACGCTGAAAGCCATCGGCCAGGCTGCACGCATCGACCTGGAGCAGCTGCTCGGGCGCAAGGTATTCCTGCGCACGCATGTCCGGGTGCGTCGTAACTGGGCGGATGATGCCCGGGCCCTGCGCCAGCTCGGCCACGAGGTCGGCAAATGAGCCTGATCGAGCGTGTCGATCTCGCCAGCGCCTTCGTGCTGCACGCGCGCCGCTGGCGGGAGACCAGCGAGCTGCTCGACGTGATCACCTGCGAGCACGGCCGGGTCAGCCTGCTGGCGCGGGGATTGCGCCGCCCGAGGTCCGGGCTGCGGGCGATCCTGCAGGCCTTCCAGCCGCTGTCGCTGTCCTGGTCGGGGCGGGCGGGTGGGCTGATGACGCTGCGTGCCGCGGAACCGGATGGGCCGGCAGCCCCGCTGCGCGGCAAGTCCCTGATGGCCGGTTTCTACCTGAACGAGCTGCTGCTGCGATTCCTGCAGCGCTCCGACCCGCATCCGCGACTGTTCGAGGCCTACGCGCGGACGCTCGGTGCGCTGGCCGACGGTACTGCCCCGGAGGCGGGCCTGCGCCGCTTTGAGTTGCTCCTGCTCGCGGAAACCGGCTATGGCTTGAACCTCGATCACGATGCCAGCAGCGGCGAGCGGCTGCGACCCGGCGGCTCGTATGTCTACGTCCTCGAACGCGGACCGGTGCCCGCATCCGTCGGGATGCCGGCCGGCCTCGAATTCTCGGGTGCCGAACTGCTGGCAATCGGCCAGGGCGTGTTTCCCGATCTGCCGAGCCTGTCGGCGGCGCGGCGGCTGTTGCGCGCCGTGCTGGATCATCACCTGGACGGCCAGCCACTGCGGACGCGCGAGGTCTACGTGGCCATGAGGCGCTGAGCCAGCCGGTTGCAGAGTTGCCGGTGTGCACGGCAGACCGGTGGCGCCGTCGCCGCGCAACGGCCATTTCGGTCACAATGTCCGCCATGAGCCTCGTTTCGCCCATCCTTCTTGGCGTCAACGTCGACCATGTCGCAACGCTGCGACAGGCCCGTGGTACGCGTTACCCCGACCCGGTCATGGCGGCGTGGGTGGCGGAGCAGTCGGGCGCGGACAGCATTACGGTGCACCTGCGCGAGGACCGGCGCCACATCCAGGAGCGGGACCTGGAGGTGCTCTCGCGCACACTGCAGACGCGGATGAACCTCGAGCTCGCGGTGGCGGAGTCGGTGTTGCGGCTGGCCGAGACCCTGCGCCCGGCCGACGCCTGCCTCGTGCCGGAGCGCCGGGCCGAGCTGACCACGGAGGGCGGGCTCGATGTCGCGGCGGATGCGTCCCGGGTCGCCGAAGCCGTCGCCCGGCTGGCGCGTGCCGGCATTCGGGTGGCTCCGTTCATCGACCCGGAAGCGCGGCAGATCGACGCCTGCCTCGAGGCTGGTGCCCGGGTGGTGGAACTGCACACGGGCCGATACGCGGATGCACGCGACGAACGCATGCGCGCCGACGAACTGGCGCGCGTGCGGCAGGCGGCGGCATATGCGCACGGGCTCGGCATCGGCGTGCATGCGGGTCACGGCCTGAACTATCACAACGTACAGCCCATAGCGGCGATCCCCGAGATCGCCGAGCTGAACATCGGTCATGCGATCGTCGCCCGCGCACTGTTCGACGGCATGGCCGCGGCAGTGGCCGGCATGAAGCGGCTGATGCTCGCTGCGCGCGACGCAAGACCATGATTTTCGGTATCGGTACCGACATTCTCGAGCGGCGTCGGATCGAGGACACCTATCAGCGCTTCGGAGCGCGTTTTGCGCAGCGACTGCTGATGCCGGAGGAACTGGCAATGTTCGCCGTGGCGCGCGATCCGGTCCGGTTCCTGGCCATGCGGTTTGCGGCCAAGGAGGCGATCGTCAAGGCGATGGGTACGGGGTTCGCGCACGGGATGTGGATTCGCGACGCCGGCGTGCGGCCGGATCGCCGCGGCAGACCGCAGATCATTTTTTCCGAGCGTGGCCGGCGCGTGTGCGACGAGATGGGGATCGGCGAGGGGCACCTGACCCTGTCGGATGAAGCCGGGCTGATCGTGGCGGTCGCGGTGCTCATGCTGAAGGAGCAGGGAGGGCGGCGATGACCACGCTGGCATTCGACATCGAGACCGTGCCGGACGTGGCGCTCGGGCGGCGGCTGTACGGCCTGGACGGGATCGGGGACGAGGACGTGGCCAAGGCGATGAGCTTCCGGCAGATGCAGGCGACCGGCAGCGAGTTCCTGCCGCTGTACCAGCAGCGCATCGTCGCGATCTCCGTGGTCATGCGACGCCAGGATGAGATCAAAGTCTGGAGTCTTGGCGCGCCGGACAGCGACGAGCGCGAGCTCGTGCGACGTTTCTTCGACGGCATCGACCGGTACACGCCGGTGCTGGTGTCGTGGAACGGTGGCGGCTTCGATCTGCCCGTGCTGCATTATCGCGCGCTGCTGCACCAGGTCGCCTCGCGCCGTTACTGGGACGTCGGCGACGAGGACCGCGAGTTCCGCTACAACAATTACCTCGGCCGGTTTCACTGGCGGCATATCGACCTGATGGACGTGATCTCGGGTTTTCAGAACCGCGGGCGCGCCGGGCTCAACGATACGGCCGTGATGCTCGGTTTCCCCGGCAAGCTGGGGTTCGATGGCAGCAAAGTCTGGGACGCGTACCTGGCGGGTGAGATCGTCGCGATCCGCAATTACTGCGAGACCGACGCGCTGAACACGTACCTGGTGTACCTGCGGTTCGAACTCATCCGGGGCGAACTCGACGAGCAGGGTCTCGGGCGCGAACTCGAGCGGGTGCGCGGGATGCTGGCCGACTCCGGGCAGGCGCATCTGCGCGAGTTTCTCGACGCCTGGGAAACTGCTGCCACGGGCGCCCGGGCGTGAGCGGCCGCAGGGCGATCCGCCGGCTCCGCGACGCGACGCCGGAGACGGCCGAGGTGCTCGACGACACGCCGGAAGGCCACGGCATCGCCAGTATCGACGGCAAACGGGTGTTCATCGCCGGGGCGTTGCGTGGCGAGACGGTCAGCCTGCGCCGGGTGTCGAGTCGGCGCAATTACGACGAGGCGCAGCTGCTGGCGATCAACGCGGCGTCCGCCGAACGCACCGAGCCACGCTGCGAGGCGTTCGGGCGTTGCGGCGGCTGCGCATTGCAACACCTCACCGCGGCGGCCCAGCTACGGCTCAAGGAACGCGCGTTGCTCGAAGCGCTGCGTCGTATCGGTGGCGTCGCGCCGGCGCGCGTGCTGCCGGCCGTGGCCGGGCCTTCATGGGCATATCGGCGCCGGGCTCGCCTCGCCGTGCGTCACGTGGCGGGAAAAGGGCGGGTGCTGGTCGGCTTCTCCGAGCGGGCCAGCTCCAGGATTGCCGAGATGAGTCGTTGCGAAACGCTGCATCCGGCTGTCGCGCAGTTGCCGGGTGAACTCGCCGCGTTGATCGGCGGCCTCGCATTGCATGATCGCATCCCCCAGGTCGAGGTCGCCGTCGGCGACAACGCCATTGCGCTGGTGTTCCGGGTGCTCGTCCAGCCAGGCGAAGCCGATCTGGCTATGCTCCGGGCGTTTCGCGACCGCTGCCGCGTGCAGGTGTTGCTGCAGTCGGGTGGCCCGGGCTGCGTCACGCCGCTCGACGCAGGGG
This sequence comes from Nevskiales bacterium, assembly GCA_011526045.1. Lineage (GTDB taxonomy): Bacteria > Pseudomonadota > Gammaproteobacteria > Steroidobacterales > QUBU01. Next base: position 101,485 of record WYBE01000046.1, read on the forward strand.
TGGACGACCGGGAGCTGTGGTACACGATCGGAGACCCGCCGCTGCGGATGTGCTTCGGGCCGACGGATTTCATCCAGGTCAACGCCGCCATCAACGAGCGGTTGGTCGCACTGGCGCTCGAGTTGCTGCAGCCGAACCCTGCATCACGGGTGCTGGACCTCTACTGCGGCATCGGCAATTTCTCCCTGCCGCTGGCGCAGCGAGGGGCGTACGTGCTCGGGCTGGAGGGCGATCCGGCCATGACGGCGCGCGCCCGCCACAATGCCCAGCTCAACGGTATCGAGCAGGCGGAGTTCCGCGTGGCCGACCTTGGCGCGCCGGACGCGTGTGGCGCGATGCTCGCAGCCGCGCCCGGTTTCGACGCAGCGCTCATCGATCCGCCACGGGCCGGGGCGGCGGCGGTGCTGCCGTTTTTGGCCGCGAGCGGGGTCCGGCGCATCCTGTATGTGTCCTGTCATCCGGCGACGCTCGCGCGTGATTGCGGAGCGTTGATCACGAACCTCGGCTATCGGCTGAGCGCGGCGGGCGTGCTCGACATGTTTCCGCATACCAGTCACAGCGAGTCGGTCGCGTTGCTGGAGCGGGATTGAGGGTACCGGCGTGAGGCGGCTACGCATCAGCCTGACCGGCCAGTACCTGGAGGTGCTCGATGAGGAGCGGCCCGTCCTGCGATTTGCGGTATCGACGTCGCGCTACGGACCGGGCGAGAGGGAAGGCAGCGGCTGCACGCCGCGCGGCCGGCACGTCATCCGGGCCATGATCGGAGACGGCTTGCCGGCGGGTGCGGTGCTGCGGGGTCGCCGTCCGACCGGCGAGGTCTGGAGCCCGGCGCTCGCCCAGAGCCGGCCGGGCGCCGACTGGATCCTCAGCCGCATCCTGTGGCTGTCCGGGTGCGAACCGGGCCGCAACCGGCTCGGCGAAGTGGACAGCATGCGCCGATTCATCTATATCCACGGCACACCGGACAGCGAACCCATGGGTGTGCCTTTCTCACATGGCTGCATCAGGATGCGGAACGACGACGTGATCCGCCTGTTCAAAATGGTTGCAGCGGGTACGCCCGTCGACATCGTGCCATGACCCTCGGTCCGCTGATGATCGATGTGCAGGGAGTGCGGCTCACGCCACAGGAGGCCGGCTGTCTGCGCAGCCCGCAGGTCGGCGGGGTGATCCTGTTCTCGCGTAATTTTGCCGACCGCGAGCAGCTGCGGATGCTGACCGCGGAGATCCGTGCGGTACGCCAGCCGGGGCTGCTGATCGCGGTGGACCAGGAGGGCGGACGGGTGCAGCGTTTCCGCGAGGGGTTCACCGCGCTTCCCGCGCTGCGCTGGCTTGGACACGAATATGACCTCGATCCGGATCGGGCGCGGCACCTGGCGTTCACCTGTGGCTGGATCATGGCGAGCGAGCTGCTCGATGTCGGGGTCGATTTCAGCTTCGCCCCGTGCGTGGATCTCGACTGGGGAATGAGCGAGGTCATCGGCGACCGTGCCCTGCACGGCGAGCCGGATGTAGTGGCGTCGCTGGCGCTGTCCTACATCCAGGGCATGCGCGCCGCCGGTATGCCCGCCGTCGCAAAGCACTTCCCTGGACATGGTGCGGTGCGGGCAGATTCGCACCTGGAGTTGCCGGAAGACCGCCGCAGCTACTTCGAGATGCAGGACGACCTGGCGCCGTATCGCCGGCTGATCGATTACGGCTTGCCGGGCATCATGGTCGCGCATGTGCGCTATCCGCAGATCGACACCCGTATCGCGAGCCTCTCCCCGGTCTGGATCGGGCGCGAACTGCGCGGCACGCTCGGCTTCGCGGGGGCGGTGTTCTCCGATGACCTGAACATGGCGGGTGCCGCCGTCGCCGGCGACGTGCCGGAGCGGGTTCGAGCCGCACTCGGCGCAGGTGCCGACATGGCACTGGTCTGCAACAACCCGGACGCCGCGAGCCAGTCGATCGAGGCGCTGGCTGGTTTTGCGAACCCTGCGGCCCACGGGCGGTTGGTCGCCATGCGGGGCCATCCGGTGCGTGACCCGGCCCCGGCGCTGCACGCGCTGCCACAGTGGCAACAGGCCATCGCGGAGCTTGCCGCTGCCCGGCAACGGCCGCCACTGGAGTTGCATGGCTGACGAGCCGGTTCCCGGCGCCCGGCTGGTGGTTCCGTCCGCGGCCGTGCACGAGGCCTGGGCGCGGCTGGCTGCCGGCGTGCAAGGCTACGTGGACCGGGGTCCCTGCGTGCTGATCGGGGTATTGCTCGGGGGAGTGGTGCCGCTGGTCAACATTGCCGTGCGCCTGCGCGGCGATTTCCTGCTCGATTACTGCCACCTGACGCGCTACCGCGGTGGCCTGCGCGGCGGCACGATCGAGTGGGTGCAACGGCCGCAGCAGTCATTGCACGGCAAGACCGTCGTGCTGGTCGATGACGTCTTCGACGAGGGGCACACGCTGGCTGAGTTGCGACGTTACTGCACCGGAGCCGGAGCGGCGCAGGTCGTGGTCGCGGTGCTGGTGCGCAAACGTCATCCGCGCGCTGTTGCGGATCTCGAACCCGACCTCGTTGGCGTGGAAGCGGGCGACGAGTACCTGTTCGGCTGCGGCATGGATTACCGCGGGCGTTGGCGTCATCTCGACGCGATCTATGCGCTGCCGAATGCGCCGGCGCAGCCCCGGTGAAGCGGGTAGCACTGATTGGCGGAACGGGCGCCGGACGCATCGTCCCGGAAACGGCCCACAGCCGTGCGGTGACGCAGACCCGCTGGGGCAGGGCGTCCGCCGCTACGCGCGTCTGGGAGCACGGAGATCTCGAGGTGGTCTTCCTGCCCCGACACGGCGAGGCGGGCGCCATACCGCCGCACAAGGTCAACTACCGTGCCAACATCGAATGCCTGCGTGCGCTCGCGCCCGCTGCCGTGATCGGCATCAATGCCGTTGGCGGCATCACGCCGCCGGCCTGGCCCGGGCGGCTGGTGCTGCCCGATCAGCTGATCGACTACACCTGGGGACGTGAGCACACGTTCAGCGACGGCGCCAACGCGGGTCTGCAACACGTCGAGTTCGATCCGCCCTTCGACGAAGCGCTGCGAAGTGCGCTGGCGCAAGCGGCCCTTGCGGCCGGAGTGGACGTTCTGGCGACCGCTACCTACGGCGTGACGCAGGGTCCGCGGCTGGAGACGGCGGCGGAAATCGACCGGCTTGCCGCTGACGGCTGCGACATCGTCGGCATGACGGCCATGCCGGAGGCGGCGCTTGCCCGTGAAGCAGGCCTGCGCTACGCCGTCTGCGCAGTCGTCGTCAACCGCGCCGCCGGGCGCCTGGCACCCGGCGCGACCATCCACGGCGACATGGGGCAGTTTCTCGACGTGGCGCTCGGCCACGCCGGGCGTGCCCTGCGGGCATGGTTCGAAATGTGGTGAACCGCCGGCGCGGCGCTGCCGTTGCGGTGACACGTTTCACAGACCTCCACGACGCCCTCACCTAAGATGCCGGGTGCTCGCTTATGTCGTGCCCGGCCGGATCAGGCACTGCCCGACGAGGCGGTAGAAATCGGCTTGATTAAGGCCTTTAACTTAATGAAGGATTTAGATAAAACAATCCTCATCCAGGCGCTGGACCAGCTACCGATCGGCACCATGATCGTCGATGCGCGCCAGGACCACTGGCCCGTCGTGTACATGAACGCAATCGTCGGGCAATTGACTGGCCTCGATTTCAACACCCTCATCGGTTGTCCCTGGCGCGGGCTGCTGGTGGACCCGGAGGAACTCACGCCCCAACGGGAGCGATTGCTCGGCGCGCCGGCCCTGGTGGTACGGCAACTGCGGCAACGCTGGCAGTCGCGCTCCGGCGAACCGGTGGACATGGCGCTGCAGGTGTCGCCCTTGTTTCTGCGTCCGGGGCAGCCGGCGTACTGGCTGATCACTCTGGAGACGGAAACCGCCGACACCGAAGGGGACCAGACCCTGCGCACGGCGCTGCGCGACGCCCAGCTGCGGCTGCGGCAGATCGACCGCAGCGATGCGGTGACCGGACTTGCCAATCGACAGGCGTTCATCGAGGTGCTGCAGCGGGACTGGGCGGTCGCCAGCCGCGAGAAGCGGCGCGTGAGCCTGATCGTATTCCAGGTCGATGCGCTCGACCGCTATCGCGATCTCTATGGCAAGCATGCGGCCGACTCCTGTGTGCGCAAGGTGGCGCATGCCATCAGCGGCTCACTGCGGCGCACCGGCGATGTCGCCGCCCGGATCGCGGACAATCGCTTCGCGGCCCTGGTCGGCAGCGGCGAACTGGAGCAGGTGCGGGAGTTCGCCACGCAGATCGTGCGCAAGGTGCGCGATCTTGCGATACACCACCCCCGGTCGAGTTCGGGCCGCTATGTCAGCGTCTCGATCAGTGTCGCCAGCGAAGTGCCCGAATGGGGCGCCAAGGATCACGACCTGCTGCAGAAGGCCGAAGCGGACATCTCCGCTCCGCCATGCGATGTCGCCGATCACCTGGAGGTGGGCTGAATCGCAGCCCCGGGCGGCGCGGCACGCTCCGCCCCGTGGGTTCAGCGTTCGCCCGCTGACTCTTCGTCGGCTGCGCCGCCAGGCGCCGGTGCCGTGACCGCAGCGGACGGGCGCACGGACAGAATCACGCCAAACACCGGGTGATCGAAGTACTGCGGCGTCGCATCGCGCAGGCGCCGGCTCTGCTGCAGCCGTGCCTGGGTGGTGCCCGTCCCGAGCGTCACGTCGAGCAGTGCGTGCAGGAAACGTTCGCGGTAGACGGTAATCGATCCCCCCAGGCCCGGGGCAGCCGCTTGCGCTGCGAGCAGGATTGCGGTTGCGCGTTGCCTGGGCTGCACCGGCTGCAGCCAGCCGCCGTGGTACACCAGTTGATAATCCGGCGACTGGCGCAGGCGCGCGGCGATGCCGGCCAGGCGCAGATCCGCCGTCGCCAGGGCGGGGGCGGCCGGGACGCTCGGTGGCCCGGCCAGCGGTTCACCGACGGTCGCGTCGGCGTCGGTACCCATTGCCGGAGCGGGCAGGTCGGCCGGGGGCAGGGTCTCACGGGTCGCGGCACGCGGGCCGATCGCACGAAAGACCACAAGCTCGACCTGGTAGAGCGGCGCGCCGTCGATTGCCGCCGGCGGTTCCTGCGCCAGGGCCGTTGCGCCCGTCAGCAACCCTGCCGCCAGGAACACAAGGGCCAAGGCGGTTACCGCGGCACCACGATGACCGCGGTGGCGCCAGCGTACGGCGCAGGATCTCGCTGCATTGACTACCGTCATGAGCGTCATGATGCCAGTTCCTTCGGGGCTGCGCCGGTGGGAGCGTCCACACGACGCATGCTGATCAGCCGTTCGAGCAGCCGCTCCACGTAGTCGAGGCGGGCGGCCGGATCCGACAAGTCGAGGCGAAACATCAATCGCTGGCGCGGATCGAGCCGGAACTGGCGCGGGTCGCTCTCGATGAGCTTGACCAGCCGCAAGGGATCGATCCGCGTGTCGGCGCTGAATTCGACGCTGCCACCGCCGGCGCCGGCCTGCAATCGCGCGATGCCCGCCTCGCGTGCCCTCAGGCGGAAGGCCGTAATGCGCAGCAGGTTGCGGGTCGGGGGCGGCAATCCGCCGAAGCGGTCGGCGAGTTCACCGGCCAGCCGCTCGAGATCGGCAGCGGAACTCGCTCCCGCAATGCGCTTGTACAGCACGAGGCGCAGGTGAATGTCGGGCAGATAGGGCTCGGGCAACAGGGCCGGCACGTGCAGCTCGACATCCGGCGCCCGTTCCGGGCCGCTGTCGGAGGCGGGATCCCGCCCGTCCTGCAACAGGCGGATGGTGCGTGAAAGCATTTCGTTGTAGAGCGTGAATCCGATCTCCTGGATCTGGCCGCTCTGGTCTTCGCCCAGCAACTCGCCGGCCCCGCGGATCTCCAGGTCATGCGTCGCCAGGACGAATCCGGCGCCGAGATCCTCGAGCGCTTCGAGGGCTTCCAGGCGCTTGCGTGCGTCGCCCTGGATCGCATCGCGCGGCGGGGCGATCAGGTAGGCGAACGCCTGGTGATGGGAGCGCCCGACCCGGCCGCGCAACTGGTGCAGCTGCGCCAGCCCGAAGTGATCGGCGTGATCGATGATGATCGTGTTGGCGGTGGGCACGTCGAGACCGCTCTCGATGATGGCCGTGCACACCAGCATCTCGAAACGACGATGATAGAAATCGAGCATCACCCGTTCCAGGTCGCGCTCGTTCATCTGGCCATGCGCAACCTGTATCCGCGCTTCGGGAACGATGCCGGCGAGCTGCGTGGCGATCGATTCGATGTCCTGGATGCGGTTGTGCACGAAATAAATCTGGCCGCCGCGTTTCAGTTCACGCAGGCAGGCCTCACGGATCAGCTGGACGCTCCAGGTGCCGATGAAGGTCTTGATCGCGAGGCGCGACTCCGGCGGTGTCGTGATCAGCGACAGCTCGCGCAGGCCGCCGAGCGCCATGTTGAGCGTGCGCGGAATGGGGGTCGCGGTCAGCGTCAGGATGTCCACCTCCGTGCGCAGGCTCTTCAGGCGCTCCTTGTGCCGGACCCCGAAGCGGTGCTCTTCATCGACGATGACCAGGCCGAGGTCGCGAAACCGCACGTCCTTCTGCAGCAGCCGGTGCGTGCCGATGACGATGTCCACCCGCCCGGAGGCGAGCCGCTGCAGGATCTGCTGGTGTTCCTGCGCGCTGCGGAAACGGGACAGTACCTCGACTGCGACCGGCCAGTCGGCGAACCGGTCGGCGAAGGTTTCGAAGTGCTGCTGCGCGAGGAGCGTGGTCGGCACGAGGACGGCGACCTGCCGGCCGCTGGTGACGGCGGCGAAAGCCGCGCGCAGTGCGACCTCGGTCTTGCCGAAGCCGACGTCGCCGCAGACCAGCCGGTCCATCGGGGTCGGGCTGGCGAGATCGGCCAGCACGGCGTCGATCGCGCTCGCCTGGTCCTCGGTCAGCGTAAACTGGAATCCCGCCGCGAAGGACTCGTAGCCCTGCGGGTCGGCGGTCGCGCTGCGGCCGGGGCGGGCGGCGCGGCGCGAATACAGTTCGAGCAACTCCGCGGCGACATCGCGAATGCGTTCGGCGGCGCGCCGGCGTGCCTTCTGCCATTGGTCGGTTCCCAGCCGGTGCAGTGGGGCCTGGTCCGCGGCCGCACCGGTGTAGCGGGAAATGAGGTGCAGCGAACCGACCGGCACGTGCAGGCGGTCGCCGCCGGCGTACTCCAGCGTGACGAACTCGGCACTGATGCCGTCGATCTCCATCCGCGTCAGGCCGACGTAACGACCGACGCCATGGTCGATATGTACCACCGGCGCGCCGGGCGTCAGGTCGGTCAGGTCACCGATGATGGCGTCCGGATCGCGCCCACGTCGCCGGCGCGGACGCCGGCGCGGCGACAGCCCGAAGAGTTCCTGCTCGGACAACAGCGTGATGCCGGCCCCCGGCAGGACGAGACCCTGCTCGATCGGGGTCACCGTCACGGCACAACGCTGCTCACCCGCGAGGAATTCCGCCCAGCTGCCGATGGTGGTGACCGTTTGACCGAAGCGTCCGAGCGCTTCGATGAGCCATTCGCGCCGGCCCGGGGATTCAAGGGCGAACAGCACGCGCCCGGGCCGGTTGGTCAGGAAGTCGGCCAGGCGCCGCCCGGGTTCGTCCTCGCGCGGGCTGATGGCGAGGAGCGGCGCTGCTGCGGCTTCGAGGTTGAGCGCGTCGCCCACCTCATCGACAACGGGTGCCGTGCCCAATTCCAGACGCAGCAGCGCGTTGGCCGCGAGCCGACGCTGCTGTTCGTCGGGGCGGCAATAGAGTTCCTCGGGACGCAGCAGCGGTCGCGTGACATCGGAGCCGAGTTGCTCGAACCGCTCCCCGGCCTGGCGCCAGGCCTGCTCGAATGCGGCATCGACCGCGCCGAGCGTGACCACGAGACCGGCGCGCGGCAGGTAGTCCCAGAGGGTGGATGTGGTCTCGAAGAACAGGGGCAGATAATTCTCTACGCCGCCAGGGAGGCGACGCTCCGATACGTCGCGGTACACCGTCGACAGGGCGGGGTTGCCTTCGAAGCGGCGTCGGTATCGCTGCCGGAACTGCGTTACGGCCTCCGGGTCCGTGGGCGTTTCACGCGCCGGCATCGTGTCGACCTGGGACAAGGGGCCGATCGAGATCTGCGTGTCGGGGTCAAAACTGCGGATCGACTCGACACGGTCATCGAGGAAATCCACCCGCGCAGGCAGTTCGTAGCCTATCGGGAAGAAATCGATGAGCGAGCCGCGCACGGCGTAGTCCCCGTGTACCACCACCTGCGTGCAGCGCCGGTACGTCGCGCGATCCAGCGTGGCCTGGAACGCCTCCAGTGCGAGCGTTTCGCCGGCCCGCACCCGCAGGGCACTGCGTTGCAGGTACTCGACCGGAGCCAGGCGTGGCAGCAGCGTGGGCGCCGCGGTGATCAGCAACCGCACCTCGCCGAGATGCAGGTCCCGCAGGGTGCGCAGACGGGCAGACACCAGGTCCTGGTGTGGGCTGAAGCTGTCGTAGGGCAGCACCTCGAGGTCGGGAAACAACGCCATGGACGCCGCCGGGCCGAGAAAGAAACGCAGCTGCGCATCCAGCGCCTCCGCCTGCGCGACGGTGGCGGCGATGACCACCAGCGGTGCAGTCGACGCGGCGGCCAGCTCGGCAATGGCCAGCGCCGGGGCACAGCCGTGCAGGCCCGTCCAGCAGCGGGCCTCGCCCGGAGCGGGAAGCTCATCGAGGCGCGCGAGCAGGTTGCGGTGAGTAGAGCTGGAAGCCATCGCGAGGCGCGGAATTATCCCACGGTGCCGGCGCTTTTGGCTCGTGCCGACTCGTGCCGCGGCTGCCGGTCAGTCGCGGCGCTTGCCGATCGTCCGGTCGAGCCAGTCGAGCATCTCGGCGGTAGCGTGCAGCACGCTCTCGCGGGCCCAGTAGTTGTGGCCCTCGTAGGGGAGTTCGACGTAGCGCGCCGTCGCGCCGGCCCCGGCGAGCGCATGGAAGAAGCGCCGCGTCTGCATTGCGGGCGTACCGGCGTTCTCGTCGGCAGCGCCGTGCACCAGCAGGAGAGGCTGCCGGATGCGGTCGGCGAAGAAGAACGGGGAGATGCTCGTGTAGAGTTCTGTCGCCTCCCAGAACGAGCGCCGTTCGCGCTGGAAGCCGAACGGTGTCAACGTGCGGTTGTAGGCGCCGCTCATGGCGATGGCCGTGGCGAAGCGCTGCGAGTGGACGAGGAGATTGGCGGATGAGAACGCACCGTAGCTGCGCCCGCCGACGGCGACGCGCGCGGGATCGGTGACGCCGATCGCAACGACATGGTCCACGGCCGCTTCAGTGCTCGCGACGAGCTGGGGCAGGTAATCGTCGTTGACGGCGCCCTGCTCGTGCAGGATCGGCACCGTAGGGTTCAGCAGCACCGCGTAGCCCTCGAGCACGGCCGCGAGCGGCGATGGCCCCCTTACGCGATGGAAGCGGAAGGAACGCACGTCGAGGAGTTCGGCCTGCTCGCGCTCCGAAAACTCGCGGGGATAGATCCAGACGAGCGTCGGCAGGCGCGTGCCTTCGCGGTAGCCGGCCGGCAGGTAGAGCGTCGCGGAGAGTGCGACACCGTCGGCGCGCTGGTAGGTGAGCAGGCGCCGGTTGACGTTCGCAAGCTGCGGATAGGGCGTCGCGAACGGGCGCAGCGCGGCGTGTTTGCCGTTGCGCACGACGTACAGGTTCGGCGGTGCGCTTTCGGACTCGCGCGAGGTGACCCACACGGGCGGGTTGGTGCCGAGAACGCCGAGCACCTGCTCGAACACGCCGCGCTCTGCCGTGAAGAGGCGCTCGGACTTGCGACTGCGCAACTGCAGGGAGTCGAGGAAAGGCTGCGGGCCGTCGCGGCCCTGCCCCTCGCCCGCCAGGAAGATGGATCCATCCAGTTCGAGCACCGGGCCGTCACTGCCGTTGACCGAGAGCACGCGTCCGGCCTCGCCCGCACGGTCCGCCGCGCTGCGCTCGAAGACCAGTTGGGGGCCGTCCTCGAACACGGCGTAGACGCGTACGCTGGCGCGGTCCTCGCTGCGGTTCGAGAAGAAGGGTGTGCCGCCCGCAGTCCAGCCGAACTGGCGGATGGGGCGGTCGCTGCGCGCGATCTCGACCGGAGTCGCGAGATCGGTCACCGAGAGCGCCATCCAGCGGTCGGGCAGCGGGCTGCCGTCCGGGCCGGTGTCACGCGCAATCCACCCGAGCGTCGTCGGGGTGCCGGGCTTCCAGGCGAAATCGCGCGGGTCGAAGGATTCGTCCTCGTCCTGCTCGACGCCGAAACCGGCCACGCGCGAGGTGTGGCGGCGCTCACCCCGCGCCAGGTCCCAGACCTCGATGGCGCTCGGGAAGCGGCGCGCCGGGACGAGACGGGGGTAGGGGCGCACGAGACGGTCGACTACGGCGAAGGCGCCGTCGGGCGAGGGCGCCACGCTCGCGAACAGGCCGCGCATGCCCGGCACGCGCTCGGCGCGGCCATCCAGGCTGACGCGCGCGATCTCGACGTCGAACCAGTGCTCGAAGAGCGCGTCGTCGTGGTCGTTCTCGAGCAGGTTCGCGTAAGTGCGCGTCGGTGTCGGGGCGCCGGTGTGCTCCACGGTAGTCGGCACGATCTGCGTCGGCGGCGCCGGACCGAGATCGGCGGGAGTTAGCCGGCAGAGGAGTGCGTCGGGGGAGATCCAGCGGCACGGCTCGCCCCAGGCCGCATTCACCGGGGTCGACAGGGTGCGTGCACGCCCGCTCGCGATATCGAAGACAGCGAGCCGTGCAGGACCGTCGGCGACGATGGCCAGCGCGGAAAGGTGGCGTCCATCCGGTGCGAATCGGACGTGGTCGAGCAGCGTGCCGTCGGCGGGCTGCCATACCGTGGGCTCGCCACCCGGCGCTGCGGCGGAGACGACCTCCACCCGTGTCAGCAGCGGACCGACCCCCGAGGTGCGCGTCACCGGATCGAAGCGGAAGCCGGCCAGCCCCAGGCGCTGCCGCGCCAGCCGATCGAGTGAGATCACGGGCTCGCGGAACAGAAGTGCGACCTGACCCGAGCGCGCGTGGAGCAGAGACTCGGGCGGAGGCGGTGCGGTCAGGAGCGCGACGACGTCGGCGCCCGGTTGGCGGTACTCGGGACCAGCGAGCACCGGACCCGCGGTGCCCGGGTTGTCCGCCCGTGCGTGTACATCGTCGGCGCCGCAGCCGAGCGCCAGGAGCAGCGCGCAAGCGGCGCTCGTTCGGATTGGTAGTGGTTGGAACATCGTGCGGCGCATGGTACGCGAACGGTGCCGAAGTATCTGACTCTTTGGAGTTCCGGCGATCGCGATCGAGTATCGGCACCGACGTGAGCACCCCCCCAGGCCGCCCTCCGGATCCCCGTCGTCTATGTCGCGGCGGCCAGGACATCTCTTTGTTACATTACGCTGCACAATCCAGCCGGGAGGTGGTGTCGTGCCCGACCAGTCACGTGTATCACTCAGGCTGCGGGTGTGCTGGAGCTTCCTGGTGCTGGCCGCGGCGGGCTCCAGCTGGGCTGCAGTGGCGCCGAAGCTGCCCGTGGATGCATTCGGGACCCTGCCGTTGATGGGTCAGGCGCGGATTTCGCCAGACGGCCGTTACGTCGCGGCGGCAATGCTCGACGGCGCCAGGTACAGCCTGGTGATCTTCGATCTCCAGCAGATCGGGCAGAAGCCGCCGTTTCGAGCCCCGACAGGCGACTGGGATGTCAACTGGATTCACTGGAAGGTGGACAACCGGTTGCTGGTCAGCGTTCGCCAGGCGTTCCACCGGAATGAAGTTGGGGTGATCGAAACACGACTCTGGTCCCTCAATGCCGACGGTTCGGATCTGAAGCGGCTCGTGCAGCCGAAGGGCGGCTCAAAGGGTAGCTGGCTCGAGGGATCGCAAGCCGTGGTGCAGGTCGCCGATGCGGTCATCGATTTTTTGCCCGATGATCCCCGTCATATCCTGATGGCGTTCAATCCCGAAGACCCGCGACGGCCTCGCCTTTACCAGGTCGATATCCGGACCGACCGGCGAGCGCAGGTGGCGCCGGGGGGCGATACGATCCAGCGGTGGATGCTGGATTCCAAGGGACGTGTGCGGCTGGCGCAGGGACGCAACTATTCCGTCAACAACGCGAATCTCAAGACCTACTACCGCGCTACCGAAAAAGACGACTGGACGGAAATCTGGGACGAGGGACAGAAGAACGCCGAATTCTCACCAGTGGTCTTCGACCGATCCGATCCGGACATTCTCTATGTCAGCAGCGATCACGAGAACGGACGGCACGGTCTGTACCGCTACCGCCTCAGCAGCCAGGAATTCGTCGAGAAGCTGTTCCTTCATCCCGAGATGGATATCGATGAAATCATTCTCGACCCACAAGGCCTGGTGGTCGAGGCGGTCAGTTACGTGACCGACACGAGACACTTCGAGTGGTTTTCCGCGGACCTGGCGTCGATCTATCGTGAAATCCGGTCCCAGCTGCCGGGCTGGTCCATCAAACCGGTCAGTCGGGCATTCGACGATTCACGCGTAATTGTGTACGCCTCCGCAGCGGACCATTCATCCCGTTACTACATCTACGAGCGTGCCGCAAAGAAGTTGCAACTGTTTGCGCCGACGTTTCCGCAGCTCGACGAGCACGATTTGTCGCGTGTCGTGCCGGTGAGCTATCGGGCCCGCGACGGTCTGGAGATTCCGGCCTACCTCACGCTGCCGCCGGGCGTTCGCCATCCTCCGCAAGCGCCACTCCCCGCGGTCGTAATGCCTCACGGCGGCCCGGAGGCGCGCGACTATGGGGAATTCGATCCCGCTGTGCAGATGCTCGCGAACCACGGTTATGCCGTGCTGCAGATGAATTTTCGCGGCTCGAGCGGCTACGGCGCCGAATTCGAGCAGGCCGGACGCCGGGAGTGGGGCGAGGCCATGCAGGATGATGTCACGGATGGCACGCGCTGGCTGATCGACTCGAAGATTGCCGATCCCGCCCGGATCTGCATCGTGGGCGGGTCATATGGCGGCTATGCGGCCTTGATGGGCGTGGTCAGGGAACCGCAGCTCTATCGCTGTGCAGTGAGCATCAACGGCGTGACCGACCTTCCGGATCTGCTGAATCACCGGGCGAAGTTCGTCGGGGGGCGGAATGCGACAACGCGGCGCATCGGCGAAATCTGGCGTGATTCGGAGAAGCTGGAGCGAAATTCTCCGGCACGGAGAGCCGCCGACATCCGGGTGCCCGTCCTCATTCTTCACGGCACCGACGACCGCGTGGTGCCGGTCGAACAGAGCCGGAAGATGCGCGACGCGCTCGAAAATGCCAGCAAGACCTATCGGTACGTGGAGTTGCAGGACGAGGAACACTGGCTGACGCACCGCGAAACCCGTCTGCAGTACTTCCAGGAGCTGGACGCGTTTCTCGCTGCCCAGCTTCGTTAGCGCGCTGCGGGCGCCACACTGCTTGCCGAGACCCAGGCTCCGCAGAGGAGCGCGTGGTCGGCTGGACTAGGACGTCTGGCTGTGCGTCGCGACCGCGTGGATGACGTGGTTGTACTCGAAGAACACCACGAAGTTCGGGTATACCCAGCGCGTAATGGGGGGCTGCCCGACGGCCGCATCCTTGCTGACTGGTGCGCCCCAGCCGGCGCTGACCCGCTCCATGGTCATGCCACGCGTGGGCCGCTCGGCTGCGCTCGGCCGGGCCTGATCGAGGCCGTCGACCAGCAGGGTGTCCGCCAGACCGACGACCGGAGCGGTCACGACGAGAGACAGGAGCAGAACAGATGTGCGCCACATGCTATTGACCTCGCTGGGGCAATCTCGATTGCACTATAACACCGCGGCAAAACGCAAAAAAACCGCCGGTTTTGTGAACCCCGTTCACATTTGTCCGGCACATCGGCCGGTGCGTCGCGCCGGCCGATGAACGCGTCGCGCAGGGCGACGGGCTTGGGGATCCGGCGGAGCGCCGTCATACTGTCACGCGGTCCGGGCCCCCGTCGCTTTACATACATCGTGAACCAGCCGCCAGTTCCAGTGGTACCGCGAGTTCGCGGTGATCGCGTGCAGTCGTGAGACGGCCGGTATCCGGCTGGATCGGGCTGCGCTACCTGCGCAGCCAACGCGCGAACCAGTTCGCCTCCTTCGTCACTCTGGCGTCCGCGCTCGGCGTTGCGCTCGGCGTTGCGGCGCTGATCGTCGTGCTGTCGGTCATGAACGGCTTCGAGAGTGAATTGCGGCAGCGGCTGACGAGCGTCACCGGGCACGCCTGGGTGGGCGGTCGCCAGGGGCTGGAGAACTGGCCCGCGCTGCTGGCGCAGCTGCAGCGCTACCCGGGAGTGACCGGAGTCGTGCCGGTCATCGAGCTCGAGGCGGTCATTGCTCACGGCTCGGATCTCGCCGGCGTGGTGCTGACGGGCACCGATCCGGCGCTGGAGCCCGCAGACTCGCCGCTTCGCGCCGGCATGCGCAGGGGCGCACTCGACGATCTGGCGGCGGACGGCCGGGCGATCATCCTCGGCGATGCCCTTGCCGCCCGGATCGGTGCCTCGGTCGGCGATGCGGTCACCATCCTGGTGCCGACCAGGGACGCGGTGCGTGGCCTGCAGTCGCGGCTGCGCCAGTTCACGGTGCGCGGCATCTTCGAGCTCGGCGTCAAGGACCACGACGGTACCCGGGCACTGATCAGCCTCGCGGAGGCGGCGGCCATCGGCGGCTATGGCGATCGCGTCGCCGGGCTGCGGGTCACCACCGCCGATATTTTTGCGGCTCCTGCGCTGATCCGGGGCTGGGCCGCCGCACACACCGGGGATTTCGAGGTGCGCGACTGGACGCAGGATCACGCAACGTACTTCCGCGCGGTCCGCCTCGAAAAGATCATGATGATGGTCCTGCTGTCGTTGATCGTCGGAGTTGCGGCCTTCAACATCATCGCGACCCTGGTGATGGTCGTGACCGACAAGCGGGGAAGCATCGCGATCCTGCGCACGCTCGGCTGCTCGCGGGCCGATATCGTGCGTATCTTCGCCGTGCAGGGGCTGGCGATCGGCTGGATCGGCGCGCTCGGCGGGGTCGCGCTCGGGGTGGCGCTCGCGGGGAACGTCGGCGTCGTGGCGCCGCGCCTGGAAAGCCTGTTCGGTTTTCAGTTCATGCCGGCCGACGTGTACTACCTGACCGCACTGCCGGCGGAGTTGCACTGGGGCGACGTGCTCGGCGTGGGCGTAATTGCGCTGGCGATGACGGCAGTGGCGACGGTCTACCCGGCGATGCGGGCCGCCGCGGTCGCGCCGGCCGAAGTCCTGCGCTACGAGTGAGGAAGTGACGCATGCTGCGACCCGTGGAGCTGGCGATTGCGACACGCTACCTGCGTTCGCGGAACAAGAACCGCTTCGTGTCGTTCATATCGCTGGTCTCGGTGGCGGGTATCGGGCTTGCGGTCGCGGTGCTGATCACGGTCCTCTCGGCGATGAACGGCTTCGAACACGAGGTGCGCAACCGCATTCTCGGTGTGCTCGGCCATGCCACCATCACGGGGGCGGATGGCGCACTGTCAGACTGGCGGCGACTGCAGCAGATCGCCGCCGCGCAGCCGGGCGTGTTGGCCACCGCACCGTTCGTCAGGGGCGAGGCGATGGTGGCCGGCAAGGCGGCGGTCAAGGGCGTGGAGGTTCGCGGTATCGACCCGGAGGAGGAACTGCGCACGGTCACCCTGGGCGCTTTGTTGCGGGAGGGGGACTTCCGTGCGCTGACGCCGGGCGGCTACGGTATCGTCATCGGTGCTGCGCTCGCCGAGTTGCTGGAAGTCGGGCCCGGCGACAGCGTCGTACTGCTGGTGCCCGAGGGGATCGCGACCCCGGCCGGAGTCGCGCCACGCATGCGCCGTTTCCACGTGACGGGGATCTTCTACGCCGGCATGTACGAGTACGACCGCGGCCTCGTCTTCATGCACCGCGTGGACGCGGCGCGCCTGTTCCGTCTCGGCGACGCGGTCAGCGGCATCCGGCTCGCGTTCACGGACCCGCAGCTTGCGCCCGACGGCGTGCTCAGCGTTGCGCGGGAGTACGGCGGCGGCGTCTTCGTCAGCGACTGGACGCGTGAGCACCGGAATTTTTTCCGCTCGATCCAGATGACCAGGTCGATCATGTTCGTGATCCTGCTGATGGTCGTGGCGGTCGCCGCGTTCAACATCGTCTCCACCCTCGTGATGGTGGTGCGGGAGAAGCGCGGGGAGATCGCGATCCTGCGCACGCTCGGTGCCGCGCCCGCATCCATCGTCAGCACGTTCATGGCGCAGGGCACCCTCATCGGCCTCGCTGGCACGGCGCTTGGCGTTATCGGCGGCGTGGCGATAGCGAGCAACCTCGACGTGCTGGTCGGGCTCGTGGAGCGCGCGCTCGACATCAAGTTCCTGGCGCCGGATATCTATTTCATCAGCGACTTTCCGACGCAGCTTCGCTGGCGTGATGTCGGCGCCATCGCCGGCATAGCGCTGGGACTGGCGTTGAGTTCGACGCTGTATCCGGCCTGGCGGGGTGCAGCGATGCCGCCCGCCGAAGCATTGCGACATTACTGAGGACTCCAGGGGTTCAGCGGATGACGCGAGAGACAGCGACGGACCCGGTTCCCGCGCCGGCGAACACGCCGCTCGCCTGCGTGGGGCTCGAAAAGGAGTTCACCGAGGGCCCGACAGTGGTGCGGGTGCTGCGTGGGGTGAATCTCAGCGTGGCGCGCGGCGAGCGTGTCGCCATCATCGGGGCGTCGGGTGCCGGCAAGACGACCTTGTTGCAGTTGCTCGGCGGCCTCGATACCCCGACACGGGGCTCGGTGACCGTGCTGGGGCGTGACCTCGCGACGCTCGGCCAGGCCGAACGCGGCCGGGTGCGCAATCAGTCGATCGGGTTCGTGTACCAGTTCCATCACCTGCTGCCGGAGTTCACGGCGCTCGAGAACGTCGCCATGCCGCTGCTGCTGCGGCGGCTGTCGCTCGGCGAAGTGGAGACGCGCGCCCGGCGCGTGCTGGAACGGGTCGGGCTGGCTGAGCGCGTCGAGCACAAGCCGGGTGAACTGTCGGGTGGTGAACGCCAGCGCGTGGCTGTGGCCAGGGCGCTGGTGACGGAACCGGCCGTCGTGCTCGCCGACGAGCCGACCGGCAACCTGGATCATCGGACGGGCGACCTCGTGTTCGAACTGATGCTCGAACTGAACGCGGAGACCGGTGCCAGCCTGGTGGTGGTCACGCATGACAACGCCCGGGCACGGCGCATGGACCGGGTGCTGCACATGGAGGACGGAAGCCTGCGCGACGTCACCGACGGGAGCCTGCCCTGAGCGGTCGCCGCGACTCCCCGCGCATGGGTCCGGCGTTTTTCATCCTGAGTTCCGGCCGTTCGGGCAGCACCTTGCTTGCCTCGATGCTGAACATGCATCCGCAGGTGCATGTGCCGGTCGAGCTCTTCGGGCTGTATTCCGCCCTGCCGCGTGCGCTCGCCTGGTACGGTGATCTGCGCCGCGACTACAACCGGCGCCTGCTGGCGCGTGACCTGTCGTACCTCGGGCAACTCGCCGAGTTCGGCGTCCGCTTCGACGTCGAGGGCTTCATCGGGCGGCTGGAGCGGTCCGGAACCGGGCTTGCCGCCGTCGTCGCATGTTTCTACGAGACGCTGCGGGTGGACGCGGGCAAACCGCTGCTGGGTGACAAGACGCCGAACCATACACCGCAGCTGCCGCTGATCGAGCAACTGTTCCCGGCAATGCGTGTAGTCCATCTCGTCCGCGACGGGCGTGACTGTGCGGCATCGTCACAGCGCGCGCGCCGGGGCATCAATCAGCGCAACGTGTACGAGCTCGCGCGACTATGGCCGCGTAACAATACCGCCATTGCCGCCTTCGGCGCCCGCCACCCCGGGCGATATCATCGGCTGCACTACGAGGAGCTGATCGGCGATCCCGCGGGCAGCCTCGCGCGCCTCTGCGGGTTTCTCGACCTGTCGTTCGATCCCGCGATGCTGGAGTTCCCGAGCGGGGAGTTCGCCCGGCGCAACGCGACGCTGCTCGATCAGCACGCCAACCTGGCGCGGGGCGTCCTGGTCGACAATCGCGGGAAATGGCGCTCGACGCTCGGTGAGCGCGAGGTTCGCCTCTATGAGTTCATGGCCGGCGATGCGCTGCGCCGGTTTGGCTATTCGTTGTCCACGCCCGCGCACGACGAGCCGGCCCTGCGTCTCGTCGGCCAGGCCGCGACCGGCTACCGGCGTCTGCGTCGCGGTTTGCGCGCTGCCCGCATCGAGAGCACGCGCTGGCTGGCCATCGTCGCCAAGCGGTTCGCGCACCGGCGGCCTCCGGCCGGCTGACGCCGTCACCGGCGTTCACTCTACGGGAGCACGTGGCACGCGCCGACGGCGCAGGCGGCGCACGGAGGACCAACTCCAGGCGACGTTGGCACCGAAGTAGACCAGTGCTCCGGTCACCATGGCCGTCAGCAAAGATCCCAGCAACAGGGGCTGCCACAGCAGGCCGGTTTGCGTCTGCAGCCATTCCCAGGTGAACTGCTCCGGCCACGGCGCGGTGGGCGTGCCGAGCAGCCATGCCCCAAGCCGGTACTCGAAATAGAAGACGGGGATCAGGGTGAAGGGTGTGTTCGCCCATGCCGCCGCCGCCGCAACGGCGAGATTGACGCGCACGAGCAGTGCGAGGAGTACCGCGATCGGAGTGTGGCCCGGCACCGGCAGCATCGAGATGAATACGCCGATGGCGAGGGCGCCGGTCACGCTGCGCCGATTGACCGCGAAATACATCGGATGGCGCAGCATCGCCCGGAAGGGGCGCAGGTACCATGCCGCCTCATTCCGGCGATATTGCCTCGATATGCGGCGCAGATAGCGGCGCGGCATTGCCTAGACTGCCGTCAGTAACACGTCGTTGAAATCCGCGACCGGGGGTTCGATACCGGGAGCAGCGCGGATTATCCGTTATCCGGGGGCGCGGGGCACATGTTCCGGGTCGCATTGCCGGCGCTCGCCGGCGCCTGGTTCCTGCAGCAGGCGCATGCACCGCAGCTCCTGGCGCTGCCGGCCGCGTGCTGGGCCCTCGCCGGGTTGTGCGCCTGGTGGCTGGCGGGCGCGCGCGTGGCACTGGTGCTGCTCGCCTGCGGCTGGACCCTGGTGCGCGCCGGCTGGCTGCTCGATGCGCAGCTGCCGGAGGCCCTGGCGGGCCAGGACGTACTGGTTCGCGGGGTCGTATGCGATTTCCCGCGCAGCGATCCGCAGGCGGTGCGCTTCGTGCTGGCGCTGGACGCCGGGCGGCAGTCCGCAGCGTTACCGTCGCGCGTGTATCTCAGCTGGTTCGATCGCGCACCGCCGATCCGGCCCGGTGAGCGCTGGCAACTACGGGTGCGGTTGCGCCCGCCGCGGGGGTTGCGCAATCCGGGTGGATTCGATTTCGAGCGGTGGCTGTACGTGCGCGGCATCGGCGCATCGGGCTATGTACGCGAATCCCGCCTGAACCGGCCGCTCGACGATGCCGGGCCGGCGTGTGCACTGGGTGCTGCACGCGGGTTCCTGGCCGAGCGCATCGCCGCGGCACTCGGCACGCACCCGGCCGCGGGCCATGTGCTCGGGGTGGCGGTCGGTGCCACTCACCGCTTGACCGATGACGACTGGGAGCTGCTGCGGCGGACCGGCACGACGCACCTGCTTGCCATCTCGGGGCTCAACATCGCCATGGTGGCGGCACCGTTCCTGCTGGCCGGGCCCTGGCTCAGCCGGATCTGGAGCGGGTTCGCCGGGCAGGCCAATGCCGGGCTCGCGCCGGCGGTGCTGGCAGCCACGGCGTACTCCGCGCTGTCCGGGTTCGAGGTGAGCACCGTAAGAGCCCTCGTCATGCTGATGGCAGCGGCACTGCTGCTGACCTGCCGGCGTCGCATCGAGGCGCTCGATGTGCTGGGCACCGCGGCCATGGCCCTGCTGGTGCTCGATCCGCCGGGAGTCGTGTCGGTGAGCTTCTGGCTGTCGTTCCTGGCGGCGGGCTGGCTGCTGGTCGCCGCATCCCGCAGCGCAGGGCGGGTGGCTGAACGGAGCAGTTCGTCTGTCGTCCTGCGTGCGACGTCGCAGCTGCGCCGGGCCGGAGGCGACCTGCTGCGCGCCCAGGCGGTGCTCGGTCTCGGGCTCGCCCCGGTCACCCTGGCCTGGTTTCAGCAGGTCTCGGTCGTGGCGCCCCTGACGAACCTCGTCGCGGTGCCGGTGTTCAGTGTGCTGGTGATGCCGCTCGCATTGCTGGGCGGCGTGCTGGTGGTGCCTGCGCCCGAGTTCGGCGCCGCGGTGCTGCGGCTCGCCGCCGACGTGACGGGTGGCCTGCTCACGCTGCTGCGTATTGCAGCCGACGCGCCGCTGACGGTTTGGGAACCGCTGCCGGCCGGTACCTCCGGTCTCCTGATGGCGACGGTTGCAGCCGCATGGTTGTGCTGGTGGGCACCTCTGCCACTGCGCGCCTGCGCCGTGGCGCTGCTGCTGCCGGCCCTGCTCGGCGGCAGCCGCGAGCGACCACAGTTGCAGGTGACGGCGCTCGATGTGGGGCAGGGCCTTGCGGTCATCGTCCAGACGCCGCGACATGCGCTGCTCTACGACGCAGGCCCCGCCTTTCGGCTGCGCGACGCAGGCGAGTCGGTCGTGCTGCCCGCGTTGCGCAGCTCCGGTGTCGGCCAGCTCGATGCAGTCGTGATTTCGCACGACGACCAGGATCACGCCGGCGGCGCCGGCAGCGTGCTGCGGCGCTTTCCGCAGGCGCTGCTGCTCACCCCGGAGGGTTCGCGTCTCCGGGCGCGCCGCCGGCAGCACTGTACCGCCGGCCTGGCGTGGCGGTGGGACGGCGTGTTGTTCCGGATAGTCGCGCCCGATCCACGCGCAACGACGATCTCCGACAACGATCGCTCCTGTGTCCTGCATGTCATGGTGCCCGGGTTCAGCGTGCTGCTGCCAGGTGACATCGAGCGGCGCCAGGAGGACGCACTGGCCTACGCCGGCCTGATCGAGACCGCCGATGTCGTCGTGGCGCCGCATCACGGGAGCCGCAGTTCGTCGGGACCGGCGCTGGTGGCGGCGACCCGGCCCCGCTTCGTGGTCTTTTCCACCGGCTATCGCAATCGCTGGGGGTTTCCCGCGACGCAGGTCCGTGAGCGCTGGGCGGCAACGGGCGCCTGCCTGCTCGATACCGCAGGCGATGGCGCAATCCGCATCGCTTCCGGCGACGGCGGAGCGCCACGGCTGCGCCGGCGCGAACGCATCGATGCCGCGCACCTCTGGACCGTGGGAGCGGGCGACCGGCCGCCCTGTGCGGCCGTGCCTGGAACGTAATTCGCCAGCCCGGGTAAGTTAAACTGGCGTCGCGTGAGCGGGTTATAGTTGCAATCGGAAGGCGTTTCGGGACCGCGGGGTCATGCTGGAAATCATCAAGTCGGGCGGCTGGCTCATGGTGCCGATCATCGGCTGCTCGATCATGGCGTTCGCGATCGTGCTCGAGCGTGCCTGGACCCTGCAGCGCCGTCGCGTGCTGCCCGACGATCTGACGCGCCAGGTATGGGAGTGGGTGAGTCGCAACGAACTGCATCACCGGCATATTCAGGCGCTGCAGGAGGGTTCGCCTCTCGGGCGCATCCTCGCCGCCGGGCTCGTGAACCGCAACCGCGACCGCCAGATCATGAAGGAATGCATCGAGGATACCGGGCGGCACGTCGTGCATGACCTGGAGCGTTACCTCAACCTGCTCGGCACGATTGCCGCCGTGTCGCCGCTGCTCGGCCTGCTCGGCACGGTGACCGGCATGGTGAAGATCTTCGCTGCGATCAGCGCCAGTGGCGCGGTCGGCGACCCCTCCGTGCTTGCCGGCGGCATTTCCGAGGCGCTGATCACGACCGTCGGCGGCCTGGCGGTGGCGATTCCCTCGCTGGTCGCCTACCGCTACCTGCGCGACCGCGTCGACGGACTGGTGATCGCCATGGAAAAGGAAGCCATCACCCTGGTGGAGGCCCTGCACCGGCGCCAGTACCTCAACAGCTTCGGACGTCCGGATGAATCTGCGGCAGCGTAACGCGCGCGAAGAACCCGAAGTGAACCTCATCTCCCTCGTGGACGTGGTTCTGCTGCTCCTTATCTTCTTCATGCTGACCAGCAGCTTCGTCCGCCAGTCGCAGCTCGCGGTCCGCCTGCCGGAGGCGAGCGCCACCGAGCAGGCCGCGGTCCCGGAGCGGCCGCCGCTCGAGATCACCGTCACGGCACGCGGGGAGTTCTTCGTCAACGGTCGGGCACTGGTCGATAACCGGCCCGAGACGCTGGCCGCTGCAATCCGTCGGGTGCAGGCGGATGTCGAGACCGCAGGCGAGGCAGTGATCAGCGCCGACGCGCGCGCCGCGCACCAGGACGTGGTGACGGCCATGGATGTCGTCGGGCGCCTCGGCATCACCGAGGTGCAGATTTCGACCATCCGGCCGAGGCCGGAGTAGGGCTGCGGTTGGAGGCGCCTGCGGGCAGTTCGGCGCGGCTATTCCGGCGACTCATCGGGCTGTCGCTGCCACACTGGCGCATGTTCCTGCTTGCCGCCGTGGGAATGGTGCTGTTCGCAGCGACCGACACGGCGTTCGCCTGGCTGGTGAAAAACCTGCTGAAGGCGGTCAGCCCCGGTGCGCTGTCCGAGCGGCAGGAAGCCATCCGGAACTGGATTCCCTTCGCCATCCTCGCCCTGTTCGTGCTGCGCGGCGTGGGGGAGTTCGCCTCGACCTACGGGCTCGGCTGGGTGGGCCGGCAGGTCATCTGCCGGCTGCGCGAGCAGGTGTTCGACAAGTTCATGCGCCTGCCGACGCGTTTTTTCGATCAGGCCTCGTCGGCGCAGTTGCTCTCGCGCCTGACGTTCAATATCGAGCAGATCGCCGAGTCGACCTCCAGCGTGGTCACCGTGATGGTGCGCGAGCTGCTGACCGCCATCGGCCTCATCGGCTACATGCTGTACCTGAGCCCGCCGCTGGCTGCCTTCATTTTTATCGCGCTGCCGCTGGTCGTGGTCCTTACACGCGTCCTCGGCCGGCTGTTCCGCCGCTACAGCGAGCGCATTCAGCAGTCCATGGGCGACGTGACCAAGGTCGCCCAGGAGGCGTTGCAGAGCCAGCGCGTGGTGCGCATCTTCAATGCCCGGGACTACGAGAACCAGCGTTTTGCCGCGGCCAACGAGAAGAATCGCCGCGTGCACATGCGACTGGTGGTCACGCGTGCGACCGGTGATGCCCTCACGGCATTCGTGGCTGCCGCGGGCCTGGCGGGCGTCACCGCAGTGGCGACCTCCGACACGGTGCGCGAGGCGATGGACCTCGGTGATTTCGGCGGGTTCATCACAGCGATGCTGCTGCTGATGCGCCCGTTGCGGCAGTTGACCGGCGTCAACGCCGTGATCCAGAAGGGGCTGGCGGCGGGCGAGAGCGTGTTCGGCCTGCTGGACGAGCCGGACGAGCGCGACAGCGGCAGTCACGCGCCTGCCCGCGCGCGGGGCAAGGTCGAGTTTCGCGGGGTCAGCTTCACCTACGACAGCGCCAAGGGCGTCATCCTGCGCGACATCGACCTCGTGGTGCCGGCCGGTCGCAAACTCGCGATCGTCGGCCGCTCGGGCAGTGGCAAGACCACCCTCGTCAACCTGCTGCCGCGCTTCTACGACGTGGACGCCGGCAGCATCCTGCTCGACGACCGGCCGCTCACCGATTATTCACTCGCGGCGCTGCGCAGCCAGATCAGCCTGGTCAGCCAGGAAATCGTGCTGTTCGACGACACGGTCGCAAACAACATCGCCTACGGCGCGCTCAACGGCGCACCGCGCGCCGAGATCGAGCGCGCCGCGCGCGCGGCACACCTCACCGACGTGCTGGCACAGCTCCCGCAAGGACTGGACACCGTGGTCGGTGACCGCGGCGTGCTGCTGTCCGGCGGCCAGCGCCAGCGCGTGGCGATCGCCCGCGCACTGCTCAAGGATGCGCCGGTCCTGATCCTCGACGAGGCGACCTCCGCCCTCGATTCGGAGTCCGAGCGCCATATCCAGGCGGCGCTCGAGGACCTGATGGCTAATCGCACCACCTTCGTCATCGCGCACCGGCTGTCGACGGTCGAACACGCCGACTCGATCATCGTCATGGCCGAGGGCCGGATCGTCGAAAGTGGCACGCACCGCGAGTTGCTGGCGGCCAATGGCCGCTATGCGACGCTCTATCGCCTGCAGTTCCGGGATGAGTAGCGGAGCGCTCGCGCGTCGCCTCGAGCGACTCTGGTACAGCGATTCGGCGCTGGCGCTGCTGCTGCTGCCATTCGCGGCGCTGTTCGCGGTGGCGGCGGGCCTGCGTCGCGCGTTCTACAGCCGTGGCTGGCTGCACTCGACGCGGGTCGGCGTGCCCGTGATCGTGGTCGGCAACATCACGGTGGGTGGCGCGGGCAAGACGCCACTGGTGGCCTGGCTCGCGGGCCGGCTGCTGGCGGACGGCCGGCGGCCCGGCATCGTCAGTCGTGGCTATGGGGGCGCCGGGCAGCGCGAGCCGGTGGTCGTAGCGGCCGACAGCCGCGCCGAGGACGTCGGCGACGAGCCCGTGCTGCTCGCCAGGCGCACGCGTGTCCCGGTCGTCGTGTGTCCCGAGCGGGTCCGCGCGGCGCGGATGCTGGTTGCCGCGGGCGTCGATGTCATCATCGCCGACGACGGCTTGCAGCACTATGCGCTCGCGCGCGATCTCGAAGTCATCGTCGTGGACGGAGATCGGCGGCTCGGCAATGGTCATTTACTGCCGGCCGGCCCGCTGCGCGAATCAGCGCGGCGTCTGCAGGGCGCGCCGCTGGTGGTGCTGAACGCGGGAGTCCGTGCCTGCGGCGACCATGAACTGGTGTTCCGCCTGAAGGCAGGCGATGCCCTGGCGCTCAATCGGCGGGAGCGGCGGGCCTTGCAGGTCTTCTCCGGCGAGAAGGCGTGGGCAGTGGCCGGCATCGGCAACCCGGAGCGGTTCTATGCGCAACTGCGGGCCTGTGGCATCGTTCCCGTGCCGGTCGCGGTGCCCGACCATGGGCGGGTGGATCTGACCCGACTGCGTGAGCAGGCGGACTGGCCCATACTGATGACGGAAAAGGACGCCGTGAAATACTCGGGCTATCGTGACGTCGCGGCCTGGTATCTGCCGGTGGAGGTCGAGATGCCGCAAGCCGTGGAGGAGGCGATCATGCACCGGGTGCGCGGCGCGCTGCCGGCTGCTGTGCCGGCACAGGGCAACGGTGACGGCGGTGCCTGAGTTCTTCGTGGTCATTCCGGCGCGCTTCGCTTCGACGCGCTTCCCGGGCAAGCCCCTGGCGCAGATTGCAGGCCGCCCGATGATCCGGCACGTATTCGAACGCGCCTGCGCGAGCGGGGCGGCAGAGGTCATTCTTGCCACCGATGACAAGCGTATTGCCGAGGTTGCGCGGGGCTTTGGCGCGGCGGTCGTCATGACCCGCACGGACCATGTCTCCGGCACCGAGCGGGTTGCCGAGGTCGCGGTGCATCGCGGCTGGGCGCGCGACGCGCTGGTGGTCAACGTGCAGGGCGACTCGCCCCTGGTTGCGCCGGAGAATATTGGCGCGGTGGCGGAACTCCTCGCGCAGCATCCGGCCGCATCGATCGCCACGCTGTGCACGCCGATCACCTCGATCCATGAGTACACGAGCCGCAACATCGTGAAGGTCGTCATGGATCAATCGGGACGCGCGCTGTACTTCAGCCGGGCGTCGATTCCGAGTGCAGCGCACGGCGCGACGGGGCTGCCTGCCGCCTGGCGTCATCTGGGGCTGTATGCCTACCGGGCCGCGGATCTGTCGCGACTGAGCCGGGCGCCGCCCTGTGCGCTCGAGGAGACCGAGCGGCTCGAGCAGTTGCGGGCGCTGTGGCTCGGCATGGAGATTCGCATCGGTATTGCGCCGCGGATCCCGGGGCCGGACGTGGATGCGCCGGAGGATGTTGCCGCGGTGGAGAAAATCATCGCAGCGGCCGGAACGACCGCGGCGTGAGTGCGGGATGAGGAACAGGTGATGCGGGTATTGCTCGTTTGCATGGGAAACATCTGCCGTTCGCCGCTGGCGCACGGCGTCGTGCGCCAGCGGCTGCGCGAGGCCGGGTTGGCAGCGGCCGTCGAACTGGACTCGGCCGGCACGCATGGCTACCACGAAGGCGCGCCGCCCGATGAGCGGGCCCAGGCCGCGGCATCCCGTCGCGGCATCGACATCTCAGACCTGCGGGCGCGTGCCGTTCGGGCGGCCGATTTCGAGGCATTCGACCTGCTCCTGGCGATGGACGACGAGAATATCGAGGTGCTGCAAGGGGCCGCCAACGAGCGCTACCACGGCAAGATCCACCTGTTTCTCGAGTACGCGGTCGGCGACACCGGCCGCATCGTCCCGGACCCGTACTACGGCGGTCCGATCGGTTTCGAGCGCGTGCTCGACATGGTGGAAGAAGCAGCGGAAGGTCTGGTGGCAAGACTGCAGGCCGAATTGGCGGGCCGCTGACGCGCTGTAATCTAATCGGTCTAATCGGTGCCGGGTTTGGCTTATTGGCGTATGGTGCCGGCGCCTGATTCCCGCCGCGGCGGTCGGCTTATACTCTGCCAATGGAACATCCCGATGCCGCTATCGACTTCCACGAACCAGACGAGGACGACTCGCTCATTGGCTGGATGCTGAGTCTCAGCCCCGCCGAGCGGCTGCGGGTACTGCAGGGATTCGTCGACAGCCTCAGCGAGTTGCGTCGTGAGCAGCCCACCGCGATTCAAAGACGCCCTTGAGGTCTTCGCGAGGCACGCAATGCTGCGAACCTCGCGCGCCTGCAGGCGGCACTTGATGAACTCGAAGCGCGTTACCGTGATCCGGCAGGTCGGCTGCTGCGACCGGAAACAGCTGCTCTTGCCGGCACCGGCCATCACCTTCTCCTCACGCGCTGCGGCCCGGTGGATCTTCTTGGCGCCATCGGCCGCGGCCGCAGTTACGAGGACTTGCTCCCCGAGGCGGCCGCCGTCGATCTGGGCGGCCTCACTGTCCACGTACTCGGTCTCGCGGCGCTGATCCGGACCAAGGAGGAGGCCGGTCGCGAGAAGGACCGCGCGGTGCTGGACCTGTTGCGCCAGGCCTTGCGCAGCTCGACGGCGGCGGGGCGGAAGTAAGCGCCGGGGCGGCGCTGCAGATTCACGCAGCCATGCAGGCCAGGCCGCTCCAGAACGTGGCAGGGCTTCAGCGCGCGACGAAGAGGTCCGTGCCGACCATCCTGACGGCGCTGAACGTCCTCCAGGAACTCGGCATTGTTCGCGAGGTGACGGGACGTCGGCGCAATCGCGTATTCGAGTATCAAAAATACCTGGCGATTCTCAATCGCGAGGTGTGAAGGGGAAATGAGGAATGTCCCCGTTTCCTCTTGGCAGTGCCATGCGCGAAAGCACTTGCCGGATCGAGTCAATGGCCTAGTGTTGTCATTCGCGAGCAGTCGTCCGTGGATGACCGCCCTTGTAGACCCATCAAGTTATCACGGCGGACAGGCTTCGGGCACCCCACAGATGAGGGGCCACGAACTGCAGTTCATACGTAGCCGACAGCAGGTTCACTCATTTGGGTGAGGCATCCGATCGGCGCGCCCTGCTAAACTGCGAAGCGACTGTGACGTCCGACTGAATCCTGAATTACTGGGGCGACTGAATGAAGAAGAACCAATACAGACCTTCAGCATTGCATCGCAGGGCTGTCTCTGTATTGCTGTTGGCTGCGACGACAGTAACCGCGGCTGATCTCCAGTTTCTCGCCGGCCGGCTGGGCGGGAGCGGCGTCATGGACGGCACGGGCTCGGCCGCTCGATTCGAGTCGGCAACGGATGTTTGGGTCAGTCCAAGTGGAGATTCATATGTAGCCGAGCCCTTATCCACCCACGTAGTTCGCAAAGTATCCCCGAGCGGCAAAGTGACCACGATTGCCGGGCGTTCGGGATTGAGCGGTACCGCTGATGGAACAGGGTCCGCCGCCCTTTTTCAGGGCCCGTGGGGCATCACTGGAGATGGTAACGGAAACCTGTACCTTGCTGATGTGACCGCGATTCGAAAGGTCACGGCTGCGGGTGACGTATTTACGTTGCCCATCAGCCGATATCCGTCGACCGCCCCAGATGATCTATTCGACATTCTCAGAAACAGTTCGAGCAATCTGCTGAACGTTCTTGCCAACGATCCGGTTTCCGCTGTCGACCCGGTCACCGTCACGATCCAGGTCGGCCCCGTTCACGGAACGGTGAGCGTCGTCGGTTCACCCGGCGCGAAGGGACAGGTCTACATCACCTACAAGCCGCCCACGAACTACTCGGGACCAGCCCAGTTTATTTATCAATTCAGCGATGGCCAAACGGCAGGGACGGCGACGGTCAGTCTCGTGGTGACTAACACCAATCCGTTCCAATCGATACAAGGGATAACCATCGATGGAGATAAAAACATCTATGTGACTGACTACACCAAACATACGGTGCACAAGGTCACCTCGGACGGTACGCGTAGCGTCATCGCGGGCAAGTTCATAGGGAGCAACGACGGAATCGGCGAAGCAGCAAGTTTCTTTACACCATGGGGAATTGATTCCGACTCGCAAGGCAATCTGTACGTGGCGGATTCAAATAACAACACGCTGCGGAAGATCACGCCGGCCGGTGTCGTATCCACGCTTGCGGGTGCAGTGGGTCAATATGGGTGGGTGGACGGCACCGGTGCCAGCGCACGGTTCTACGGACTCAAGGGGATCGGCGTCGACTCAACAGATAACATATACGTCAGCGACGGCAAGATTCGAAAAGTGACCCCTGCCGGCGTCGTCTCGACTGTCGCCGGGGGCAGCCCTTTCTGGGTGGATGGAACCGGCGCAGCTGCCGGTTTTGGGGGGACGCCCTATGGACTCGCCCGCGGCCCGGGCGATGTCATCTTCATCGCCGACTCGGTCGTCATTCGGAAGATGTCCCAGGCCGGTCTGGTCACGACTCTGGCTGGCCTGCAGCCGGTTTCGGGTTTGACCGCAGGAACCGGGTCTCCCGGACTGGTCGCCGGCCGCAATGGTCTGGCCGTCAACACACAGGGCACGGTGTTCCTCTCGGGCAAGGGGTCGAATTTCGCCCAAGTCAGCCCGTTCGGCGTCGTTGATAGCTTCGGCGATCTAGGCATGGTTGGTGTTGGTGGATACGGCATCGCGATCGATGATGGTAATCAGATGTACACTGCCGCTGCGAACCGCATCTGGTCCGTGACGCCGGAGGGTGTCGGGACGGTGCTCGCGGGCTCAGGCAGCCCCGGGTCCGCTGATGGCACCGGTACCGCCGCGAGTTTCAGGATTGCGGGCGGAATTGCCGTCGACGGTTCAGGATCGCTGCTCGTGGCGGACACCCATAACGATGCCATTCGCAAAGTTACGCCCGGTGGCATCGTGACGACCGTTGCCGGAACGGCCGGAGAGGGCTATCTCGACGGACCAGTCGCTGTAGCCAAGTTCACCAGCCCAACGGGTGTGGCTGTCCATAGGGAAACGGGCGATATCTATGTGGCGGAGCCTATCCGCATTCGCAAGATCGACACGACAGGTGTGGTCAGCACTGTCGCGAGTGTCGATTTCGCGACGTATTTGGCAGAGGGCCCCTACCGCACTCCGCTTGCGAGTGCTGCAGGCCTTGTCGTGGACCAGGACCGCAACATATTCGTGGCGGACCAGTTCAGTGGCACGGTTCAGCATATTTCGCCCACAGGCGTGCTCAGCACATTCGTTGGAGTTCTCGGGGAAAAGATCGTGCGCCCCGGTTCTAACCCACGGCTCAACTATCCAGTCGCACTCGCCATCGCCGGCAATAATCTATTGATACTCGATGGGTATGAAGCTGCGCTGCTTTCGGTTGCGATCCCTGCAGTGATCACGGACACGGATGCGGATGGCACCGCGGATGTGCAGGACAACTGCACGCTGGTCGCCAACCTCGACCAGCGAGACACCGATGGGGACGGTTACGGCAACCTCTGCGATGCCGATCTCAACAACAGCGGTGGCATTGTCAATTTCTCTGATCTCGCATTGTTCCGGTCGGCGTTCGGCACGAGCAATCCCAATGCGGATCTGGACAGCAGCGGTGGTATCGTCAATTTTACCGATCTCGCGAGATTCCGATCTCTGTTCGGCAAGGCGCCAGGTCCCTCAGGAGTCACGCCGTAAATGAAGCGAGTCCGAGACCAAGAAAAGGTGATGTGAAAAGCACTCCGACAAGCTTGTTGGATGCTGCCACCCGGCAGTCACAGCCGTCGGTCGACCGGGAATCGTGAAGATCCGGCCAGTTCACCCATCTGGGTGATGGTGGCTTCCCCACTTGTCGCTTGCTGGGGGTAATGTTCGGGGTAGCGAGCGGTGGCGCTGCCATCAAACCGGCAGCCGTTCAGTAAGTTTCGGTCCTTATGAGGGACCCGCTGGCGCACCGGAGTCATGGTGCGGCACTCGCAACGGATGGGCACAAATACCGGCGCCCGATCATCGAACGGCTTCGGCGCCAGCAATTGTCGCGAGCACAGTAGCACAATCGTGAACCTCAGAAGCTACGTTTCTCGCGGAAACTCCCCCATCCATGAAAATTCGCATCGCTGCGATCTGCCGCATCCTCATGCCAATTCCCCGCAATTGCTCCGACATTCCTGGCCCAAGTCGATTCAGCTAGTAATACGAGACCTGCGCGAGTTGGTCGCCCAAACCTCGAACTTCTTCCTGCAGGTCCTTTATTCCTCCTGCATAGGCGTCCCTATGAACGCGATCCGCGATATCCGACAACATACCGCGACGGCACCACGCACGTCATCTTCGAGCCGCTGGACTTTATCGCCAGACTGGCAGCACTGGTGCCCAAACCCCGGGTGCACCTGACGAGGTATCACGGGGTCTTCGCCCCGCACAGCGCGCTGCGTGCGGCTCCATTGGTCTAGGATTTCTCTGGACACTTGATTGGGGCAGGATAGCTGCCCGAAGGAGTGTTCCGGATGAGCAAAGCGAATCGACGAAACGGTGACATCGGCGGCGCCGGCCGCTGGTCGGCAAA
>WYBE01000047.1 GCA_011526045.1 Nevskiales bacterium
GCGATCGATGCGCCCACCCGTCGCGCGACCTCGAGCGCCGCCGCCGCATCGGTCTGCAACAGGATCAGCGCGAATTCCTCGCCGCCAAACCGCGCCACGCGATCGACATTCCGCACCTGCTGCAGGAGCCGGCGCGCCACCTCCTGCAAGACCCCGTCTCCCACGGGGTGACCGTGCGTGTCGTTGATCCGCTTGAAATGATCGATGTCGATCATCACCAGCCCGAGCGGGTGTCCGAAGCGCAGGGCACGCTCCCGCTCCTCGTGCAAAATCCGGTCAAACTCGCGCCGGTTCAGCAATCCCGTCAGCTCATCGCGCGTGGCAAGGCGATGAAGCGCTTCCAGTGTCTCGCCCAGCTTGAGCGCGTAGCGCAGGGAGCGCTCGAGCATCCGCACGTTGATCTCGCCCTTGACAAGGTAATCCAGCGCCCCGGCATTCATCGCCTCGATATCGACCCGGTGCGCGGTCTCGGCAGTGAGAAAGACGATCGGTGTCCGGCAACCGGCCGCCATCGCCTCCCGGATCAACTGCAGCCCGTCGCGCTCGCCCAGCTGGTAGTCGAGCAGGCAGGCGGCATAGTCTCCCGACATCAGTTTCTCCAGGCCATCGGCATACGTTTCCGCCCAATCAAGCCCGTAGCGCTCCGCCTGGAAATTGTTGAAATGCGCCTGCGTGAGCCGGAACTGCAGCCGGTCATCATCGATCAGCAGGATTTTGCGCGGCATGTCACACTAGGGCAGGCGCGCCGCCCCTGGGCAGCAAGCGGAAACGCTGCGAGTTCCAGCGGAGGAAGCGCCAGTGCTGGAGTCCTGGCGCCTGGGTCCGACACGCGGCTCGCCCGGAAACTTGTGCCGCGTTAAGAAATCTTTCCCTCAGAGTTTGTCGCCCCGACCGCCGCGCACCACGCCGGCCGCCAGATCGGCGGCCCGCGCACCCACCGCCCCCGGGATCCGGCCACGCTCCCCCAGGTTTTCGCGGATGCAATTCACCAGCGCACTGCCCACCACCACACCATCCGCATGCGCCGCCACCTCCGCCACCTGCGCCCGGGAACCGATACCGAAGCCGACCACGACCGGCAGCGACGTCCGCGCCCGGATCCGCTCCATCGCCGCGGGAATGTTCGCCGCCGCCTCCTCGCGCACGCCCGTCACCCCCTCGCGGGAGACGTAATACAGAAATCCGGTCGCCATCCCGGCAATCCGGCCGATCCGCTCATCCGGCGTGGTCGGGGCAATGATGAAGACCGTCGCGACGCCGTGCTTCCTCCCGGCGGCCGCCAGCTCCCCGGCCTCCTCCGGCGGCAGATCGAGCGTGAGAATCCCGTCCACCCCGGCCGCATTTGCCTGCCGGCAGTACGCATCGACGCCGTTCGCGAACACGAGGTTGTAGTAGGTATAGAGGACGATGGGCGCTGCGCTGAATTCGCGAATTCGGCGGACGAGGTCGAAGACCCGCGCGGCCGTCATCCCCTGCTCCAACGCCCGCTGGGCCGCCAGCTGGTTCGTCAGCCCGTCCGCCAGCGGATCCGAAAACGGCACGCCCAGCTCGAGCAGATCGACTCCGTTGCCCAGCAACTGGCGGCAAACCTCCACGGATGTCTCGAAGTCGGGGTCGCCCGCGCAGACGTAGGCCACAAAGGCGGCGCGGTTCCCGGCTCGGGTGCGGGCAAAGAGATCGTGAAGGCGCGACATGGAAGCGGGCGAACTTGGCGGAAACTGCCCGCGGATGGCACGTCAAATCCGCGTCGCCGCCGTCCGCCTCGCGGAGTTTAAGTTTAAGGGATGAAGTTTAAGGTCCAGGCCAGTGGGCCCGATCGTCCCTGGTTGACGTTCAAGCACGGTCGCACGCCGGGCTCAAAATTCGAACTCGACTGCGACCGGCAGATGATCGGACAGCATCGAGCGGATGATCTCGCAGCGGGCGTCGACGCAGCCCGCCGGCAGGAAAATGAAGTCGAGGGCCCGCTGCGGCAGCGGCGACGGGAAGGTCCATCCGAACGCCGGATACAGCCGGTAGCTGCCGTAGGCCGAGACGTGCTTGAGCAGCGACGCGGTGGCGTCATCCCGCGTGCCGGGATTGTTGAAGTCGCCGCAGATGATCGGGGGCACGGCCCAGCTGGGACCGTGCAGCCGGTGTTTTTCCCGCAGCCAGTCGATCAGCAGGTCGAGCTGGCGGAGCCGCTGCGCGCGGGAGCCGAAATGCAGGTGGAGGTTGACGATGGGCAGGCAGCGGCCGTCGACCTCGAGTTCGACATAGAGAAAACCCTTTTCCCCGAGCTTGCGCTGGCCGAAGACCACCGTTTCCGCGGCCCGGATGGGATGGCGCGACAGGACTGCATTGCCATAGCTGAGGTTCAGCAGGCCCGTCCGCCGGTTGTTGATCCCAAAGACCGTGTGCGGAAAGCGCGTGTGCACCCGCAGGTAGTCGAGATGGTCGAAATTTCCCGCCCAGCGCGAACGCTCGTCAATCTCCTGCAGGGCGACGACGTCGGGCGCGAGCCGATCGAGCAGCGCCGCAATCCGGCGCAGGTTGGAGCGCAGCTTCCGCTGGGAGGTCAGTCCCTGGATGGGGGCGAGCCCGCGGCCATGGGCGATGTTGAAGGTGACGAGACGCAGGCGCGGCATGGATTCGACCACCCATCATAGGATGCGTTCGCCGGCACGCAAACGCCCAGCCAGCATCCGCCCCCTCGCAATCGGCCGCGGCCGTCCCCTCATGAGTCACCGCGCTTCCACTACATCCTCGTTGTACCGCTGCCCGTCGACACCGTAGTGGCGGAACACCGCCCGCGGCCGTCCTTCCACCCGCTCGATGGCGACCGCGAGGAACCCGCCCTTGATCTTCAGGTAGCGATGGGCCTCAGTCCGGTCCGACTCGCGGAAGCCGGCGGCATGGAGGTCGGCGGTCGGGCCGCAGGAGTATTCGCGCACACCGGTCGCCGGATCCACCGAGACATACTGCCAGTGCCGGTCGCCGCAGACGACCATCATGTTCTTTTGCGACCCGATGAACTCCCGCAATTCCCGGCCCTCATGCGCGAAGGCCTGGTTGGAATGGTTGTCGCGCTTGCTGCTCCGATCCGGCCCGACAATCGGCGTCGGACTGATCAGGATACGAAACGTGGCGTCGGATTGCCGCACCGTGTCGAAGAACCAGCGCTTCTGCGCCTCCCCCCAGATGGTCTTTTCCGGGCCGTCCGGCATCGTGTTCGGACTACGAAAATCCCGGCCCTCGACCAGCCAGACCTCCAGGTCGCGGCCCCAGCGAAAGCGCCGGAAGGTCTTGTCGCCCATCGGCACCTGCTCGCGAAAGATCGCCAGCCCGTCCTCCCACGTCAGATCCCCGTACGTCTGCCCCGGCCAGGCATCGTCCTTGAGCGTGTCGTGGTCGTCCTTGATGAAGTAACTGGCCACCTCGTTGTGGAAGGTGCGCTGGAAGGGCAGCGCATACATGCGATCCCACTTGAACCGCGCCAGCCGGGGGGTTGTGGAACGGGGCGTCCCCTGGTCGTAATATTCGATGTCGCCCGTGTGCACGAAAAAGTCCGGCCGGAGCTGCCGCATGAGCAGGTAGGTCTTGTGCCCGTTGTACGGATCGTCACGCCGCCGGTAATCCTGTCCCGTGACGACCGTGAACGTGACCCGCGCCGGCGTGCCTGGATCGGGAGCGGTGCCAAAAGTGCCGTGCGTGACGGACTCCACCCGTTCGCCACCAATTGCGCGGGCCTCCGCCCGAACCCGATACCGGGTGCCGGGCTTCAGGCTGGAGAGCCGGAATTGCGTCGCATGGTTGGTGGCCGCCGCCACTGCCGTCCAGCCGGTGGCACCTCCCGCCTCCACTGCCGCCCCGTCGGGCCAATATACAATCCGAACCTCGCCGTCCGCCCCCGGCACTGCCCCTTCCATCTCCTCCAGCTTGAACCCGCCCAATTGTTCGGCCTCCGGCGATACGGGTTTGTCCAGCAGGGGGAACGCGTGGCCGTCGATGTTCCGCTCCGGCTGGCGCGTCAGCCGTGTCCAGATAATCGCGGCGTCCGAGCTCACCTCGCCAATCTTGATTCCGTTCGCCATGTGAACACTTGCCGGCAGCGGCACCGGAATCCTGGGCTCCTCTGCCTGGCCGGTCGCCAGGACCAGCAGCAGCACGGCGCAGGCAAGCGCCATCCGCCACCGCCCGTCATTCGCATCCGCTGCCCTCACCGGCGCTGCGGCCCATGTTGCGAATGCGGATTGAATCCCATCATCGCACGCACGGGCCCGCTTTGTCCGCGCTCCTTGTTCCTGCTGTCCGGTCGGATCGATCGAGTGGTTCATGTCGGGTGGAGGTTTGCCCCGACTCTCAGCCTTGGCCGCAGGCCCGGCAAGTCCCCTTCGCGTCGGCGCGCAGCTGCTTTTTCCTCCCCGTGGATGCCCGCAAGGCCACCATCCGGGAGCTGCCATGGCCCGTCCTGCATCGGATCACCCGGCGGATCACGGCCATCCCGGGGGTGAACCGCTGCCTCTACGATCTGACGCCCAAGCCGCCCGCGACGGTGGAGTACATCTGAGCCTGTCGGATGATTCGCTCTCGCTTTCGGTGCCTTTAAGTCGAACCGCCGTTAGTCCGACAGGCTGCTATTCCTCGCCATCCCAGCAGTAGGTGCAGAGCTTCTCCTTGGGCAGCCCGATGGCATCCACCAAGTCGCCTAGCTGCTGATACTGGAGCGTGGTCAAACCCAGCCGCTGCCGGATCCGCTCCACCATCGCCTGGCACTCGGGGGTTTCGGGCCGGGCGTAGGCCGGCGGCGGCGGGCCCTCCTTGCCTTCCAGTTCCTTGATCGCGCGCCGGCCCGCCAGATCGAGATCCGACTTGGAACGGGAAAAGTTGAGGAACTTGCAGCCAAAGATCAGCGGCGGGCAGGCAGGTCGCATGTGCACCTCGCGCGCGCCATAGTCAAAGAGCCGCTGTACGGTGTCTCGAAGCTGTGTCCCGCGCACAATCGAGTCTTCGCAAAACAGCAGCCGCTCCCCTTGAATCAGTTCACGCACCGGGATAATCTTCATCCGGGCCACCAGTTCGCGCGTGGCCTGCTCGGGCGGCATGAAGCTGCGCGACCAGGTGGGGGTGTACTTGATGAAGGGCCGGCGGAATGGCACGCCCTTCGCGCAGGCATACCCCATCGCATGGCCGGTGCCGGAATCCGGGATGCCCGCGACGACGTCCACCGGGGTCGCGTCGCGCCGCGCCAGCGCCGCCCCGCTGCGGTAGCGCGCCGCCTCCGTGTTGATGCCCTCGTAGGTCGACGCCGGATACCCGTAGTAGACCCAGAGGAAGGCACAGGTCCGGCAGCGATGCCCCGGCAGCGCGACGACCTCCACCCCCTCCGGCGACAGCCGGACAATCTCCCCGGGACCCAGGTCCCGCAGCGGCGTGTAGCCGAGGTTGGGAAAGGCGCAGGTTTCCAGCGTCGCGGCCAGCGCCCCGTCCTTTTGCCCGAGAATCACGGGAGTCCGCCCCAGCTTGTCGCGGGCGGCATACACCCCCTCGTCGGTCAGCAGCAGCATCGAGCAGGAACCCTCGATCGCATTCTGGGCAATCTCGATGCCTTCCGCAAACGAAGCCCCCTGGTTGATGTAGAGTGCGACCAGCTCCGTCGGATTCACCTCGCCGCCGCTCATTTCGGAAAAGTGCGCCGAACGAATCCCGTAAGCCTGTTTGATCAACGCCGCGGCGTTCGCGATCCGGCCGACCGTGACGAGGGCATAGTTGCCGAGATGCGAACCGATCATCAGCGGCTGGTCCCCCGTGTCGCTGATCACGCCGATGCCCATCCGCCCCTTCAGTCGGAGGACATCCTGCTCAAACTTCGTCCGGAACTGGGCGTTGCTGATATCGTGAATGAAACGGACGCAGGCCGTGCCGTCATGGACCGCCAGCCCGCCCCGATGCGTGCCGAGGTGCGAATGGTAGTCTGTCCCGTAGAACAGATCCGCGACACAGTCCGCTTTGGAAACCACGCCGAAATATCCACCCATGCGGGATTAATGGCTGTTTCCCCGGCTGGCCGGCGATCGAAAGTTTCTCACAAAGAGTTCACCGGCCCGCGCCGCCCTGCCCCGCTCCACGCCGGTCCCCGAGACCAAGTAGCTCTCTTGGCATTCGCCCCGCTTCGTCCAGAAAAGTCCCACCGTTGGGTGCTGGCGCCCAGGAAGCAACGGGGCCTTTTGGTGTAACATCCCAAGCCAAAAGCATGGCGGCCCCTTACGGGTCTTCCAAATGCCTGCCGTCTGAACCGTTAGCATTCGAGCGCGAACTGGCACGCTGACTGCGGGGAAGCCGTCCGCCTTTCCGGACCCACACCTGATTCCCCTCCCATGTCTCCCCCAAAATTCTCGAGCGCCTCCGACGCCGCGTCCGTCCTCGATCCGCTTAGCTACCCCGAAAACATCGAGTCGGCGGTCGTGCTTCTGGCCGCCACCGGCGCGATCGCGCGGATCGATGGCGTACCCCTCCTGATTGGAGACCTCCAGTGGATCGACGACCGCGAACTGCTCCTTTTTCCTGCCTTCGGCGACTCTCCCGGCGACGTCCGGCGGCTCCGCTTCGACGAAGCCGCCTTCGATGAAACCGGGAACGTCACCTTCTCCCGCGACCACCGCATGATCGGCCGCATCTGCCGGATCGGTGACTCCGGGGTCGATGACCCCGACGATTATGGCATCGCCTGGCAGCTCTGGCAGGAGGTCGCGCCGCTGCGAGTCGCCTTCATCCAGCGCTGTTACGAGACGGTGCGTTCGAACCGCATCGAACATTGCGAGGAAAAATTGAGCCGGACTGATTGTGCCTAGCATCAACGTGCCAGCGGCGCCTCGCCAAACCTCACTGCATAGCTTGCTGAAAATGTGATTCGGAACGCATTTCGCCGGTTAAAACCGGCGCTACCCCAGGCAGCCGCACGCACCAATGCTCTCCGAGCGCACCAGAGGGCCGACCCGCCGTAGCGCCGCGTCTCCGACCGGCGAAACTCAATTCGAATTGCATTCTCCTTACCCCGTCGAATGCCCGCTGCGCCCCGCTCTGGCGAGACCCGGCAAGATGTGTAGAGATTCGGCCTCTCGCCGCTTGAAGCCATCCCGGAATACATCGCCTCGGCAAAACGCCGGGGTCACCTGCTCGTCCGCCTTGCGCCCGAACATTGCGCCCGGCCGGTTTTTCGCCCATGCCAGTCCGCTTCCATGGACTTTCCGGCTGAACTCAGGCACCAGGTGGCGCGTGTCGAACGGGGCATCGACCTGCACCTGCCGCGCGCCGACACGCGTCCCGCCCGGCTGCATGCGGCGATGCGCTACAGCCTCGAGGCGGGCGGCAAACGGCTCCGCCCCGTCCTGCTCCTTGCCGCCGCCGAGAGCTGCGGCGCCACCGGCGACGCCGCGCTGCCCGCCGCCGTCGCCCTCGAGTGCGTGCACACGTATTCGCTGGTCCACGACGACCTGCCCTGCATGGACAACGACGATCTCCGGCGCGGGCGGCCGACCGCCCACCGGGCATTCGACGAGGCGACCGCACTGCTCGCCGGCGACGCCCTGCTGACCCATGCCTTTGCCCTCCTGGGCTCGGCGTACGGCGACCGGCCGGAGCTTGCCTGCGCCCTGGTCCGGGAGCTGGCCGATGCCGCCGGCAGCCGCCGCTTGATCGGTGGCCAGATGGAGGATCTGCTCGCGGAGCGATCGGTCGATGCCAGCCGGGAGGACCTGGAATTCATCCACCTCAACAAGACCGCGGCCATGATCGAGGCGGCGCTGGTGATGGGCGGCCGGATCGGCGGTGCCGGCGATGGCTCCGTGGATCTCCTGCGCCGGGCCGGCCGGCACCTCGGGCTCGCCTTTCAAATCGTGGACGACGTTCTCGATGCGACCGCTGATCGCGCCACGCTCGGGAAAACCCCCGGCAAGGACGCGAAGGCGGGCAAGGTCACCTACGTGCGGCTGCACGGCATCGACGCGTCGCGCCAGCTCGCGGCGGAGCAGACTGCGGCCGCCCGCGAGGCGCTCGCCCGGCTCGGCGACGAGAACAGTTTCCTCAGCCAGCTGGCCGGAACGATGCTGTCCCGGACATCCTGAGCTCTACCACGGGCTCACGGACGCGATGCAAGAGACCCACGCCGAGGTTGTCCGTGATCTCGGCATCGACCGGGCCGGATCCGGCCGTTGAAAGCCGCCGGCCTCCGCCGGGGCCGTCCCGGCTCCCGGCGGCGTCAGCCCATCGACAGCTTGTACTGGACGGAATCGCGCAACGCCTCCCAGCTGGCGTCGATGATGTTGTCGCTCACGCCCACGGTGCCCCAGATGGCTTCGCCGTCGCCGCTCTCGATCAGCACCCGCGTCCGCGAGCGCGCGCCGCTGTTGCCCTCGAGAATCCGCACCTTGTAGTCGCGCAGCTTCATGTCCCGCAGCTGCGGGTAACTCTTCTCGAGCGCCAGCCGGAGCGCCTTGTCGAGCGCGCCGATCGGGCCGACCTCCTCCGCCACGGTGTGCATCGGCTCGCCGTTGACCCGGAGCTTCACAGTCGCCTCGGCCCACAGCTCGCCGCCGTGCCGCTCGATGATCACCCGGTAGTTCTCGACCTCGAAGAAGGTCCGCTGCTGGCCCAGGTGCTGGGCAACCAGCAGCCGGAAAGACGCGTCGGCCGCCTCGTATTCGTAGCCGCGAAACTCGCGCTCCTTGAGCTCGTCGATTAGCCCCTTCATTTCCGGCCGCTTCTCGTCGAGTTCGATCCCGAGTTCCTTCGCCTTGAGCGAAAGGCTCGTCCGGCCCGCCATGTCGGAGACCAGCACGCGCGTCCGGTTGCCCACGCAAGCCGGGTCGATGTGCTCGTAGCTCCGGGCCACCTTGTTGGCGGCGTTCGCGTGCAGCCCCCCCTTGTGCGTGAAGGCCGAACGGCCCACGAACGGCGCCTTGGCATTTGGCCGCAGGTT
Source organism: Nevskiales bacterium (assembly GCA_011526045.1). Taxonomy (GTDB): domain Bacteria; phylum Pseudomonadota; class Gammaproteobacteria; order Steroidobacterales; genus QUBU01. The sequence goes on from WYBE01000047.1 coordinate 8,957, forward strand.
GGCCAGCTCGTCGAAGAACAGCGACAGATCCCGCAGCTGCGCGAGATTGGGCTGGCAGTGCGTCATCCGGCCCATCTTCAGGATCAGGTTGGGCAGGACGGTCACCATGTCCGCGTTGCCGACCCGCTCGCCATAGCCGTTGATCGTGCCCTGCACGAGCGAGGCGCCCGCCGCCACCCCAGCCAGCGTGAGGGCCACGCCCAGCCCGCTGTCGTTGTGGCAATGCACGCCCACCTGCGCTCCGCCAAATTCCTTCACGGCGCGCGCGACGATCGCCTTGAAATCGTCAACGAGCGTGCCGCCGTTGGTGTCGCAAAGCGTGAGATTGCTCGCGCCGCCTCGCTGCGCCGCGGCCAGCGTCCTCAAGGCATAATCCGGGTCGGCCTTGTAGCCGTCGAAAAAGTGCTCGGCATCGTAGATGACCTCCCGGCCCTGCGCCACGAGGTACCGCGTCGAGTCCTCGATCATGGCCAGGTTCTCCTCCAGCGTGGTCCGCAGGATCTCGGTCACGTGCAGGTTCCAGGTCTTGCCCACGATGGTCAGGACTGGCATCCCGCTGTCGAGCAGCGTCCGGAGCTGGGCATCCTCCTCCGGCTTCACGCCGGCACGCCGGGTGGCTCCGAAGGCGGCCAGCCGCGCGTGCTTCAACCGCAGCTTCCCCGCCTCCTGGAAAAACGTGATGTCGCGCGGATTGGATCCCGGGAACCCGCCCTCGATGTAATCCATGCCGAAATGATCGAGCTTCTCGGCAATCAGCAGCTTGTCCGTCACCGAGAAACTGATGCCCTCACCCTGCGTGCCGTCACGCAGGGTCGTGTCATAGATTTTGACGGATGTGCTCATGCGAACGCGCGAGGGTTGCGGCCGGCCGTTCCCGTGGCAAGCGGAGGTTTTTCCGGAGCCCCGAGCCTCGAATTCGCGGCCATTGGCGTGGATTCGCGGTTGAACGATTTGCCGGATGGATCAATCCACGAACCCAATCCGCTCGATCGCGGATTTCGCGGAAGACGAAGCCACTCATTCAGGGGGCTAAAACTTCTTCGCCGGTCGGAGACGCGGCGACATTGCATGGTCAAACGGTGGATGGTGAGGCCGTGCAACGGTGATAATTAATTCAGGGCTTCACCGACGACCGAGTCACCGACCACCGGTTTGCCGGTTTGTCTCCGTGACCTCTCCTCCGATCTCCGTGCCCTCCGTGTCGCAGGATTGGGAGCGAAATAGGCCTTTCTTTCATCACACACCTTCGAATTTGATGCTGGCATCGAAGTTCATCTTCCGGAGCACGCGGCGCATCTCTTTCAAATCTTTGGCGTCGACCTTTCGCACGTCGACCTCGTAGGTGCGGCGATCGGAACGAAAGGTGACGACCTTCCTTTCAGGATCGTATCGGAACTCCCGCAGCAGGGCTCTTTCGTCGCCGTCCTCCTCGTCCTCCTCTCGTTCGAACGACACCGTCGCGCCGCGCTCCCATTCGTAAAGGATCCCTTCGTACTTTGGCGTCCGCATGATAGTGAGGCTCTCGACCTGGGTCGGATCGTCAGGTTCGCAAACAGCGAACGAGACGATCAAATCTGTTCCAGTCTCAGTCGAAATGAATGCAGCGAGTTCCATCGGATTCTTTCTTAGCCAACGTCCTGGCGCGGCTGTCGCCGCAACGCAATGCAACGATTTCTGGCACACGGCGCCGATGTCACGGGCGTAATCGGGATCGCGGAGCAAGCTCAGTTTCACTTACCCGTTGTCTCAGTGCCTTCGGCTCGGATCTCTGTGCCCTCCGTGTCCAAGGATTAGCGCTGCGCCGCCGCGACGTACTTCCCAATAATCCCGTCGAAGCTCCCGTTCGTGAAAAACACGACGACTCGCGGCCGGTCGCCAGCCGCAGCCGCACCGATCGTGGACGCCTCCAACTGCTCGAGGAGTGCCGTGTTCGTCGGTGCAAAATGCGCCTCGACGCCGTGCGTCTCCAGATGCTCGGCCACCGCCTCGACATCGAACCGCTGCTCGGCGCTCAACGCCTCCGCCCGGTTCACCGCCCCGAGAAAAACCTCGTCTGCCTGGGCCAACGCACGCATGAAACCCGCCTGCAGGGTCCGCGTCCGCGCGGTGTTGCTGCGCGGTTCGAACACCGCCGTGAGCAGGGCCTTCGGGAAACGGGCGCGAAAGGCCGCCATCGTCTCCGCCAGCGCCGTCGGGTGATGCCCGAAATCCTCGAGCACCGTCAGCGCCGGCGTCTGGAGCAGGACCTCCTGCCGGCGCTTTACCCCGCGGAACTGCGCCAGCGCATCCACGCACAGCGCCATCGGGTTCGCCGCGTTCAGCGCCAGCCCGGCCGCCGCCGCCGCCATCGCGGCGTTGCGCGCATTATACAGTCCCGAAAGCCCCCACGTCACCCGCGCCCACGGCTCGCCACGCCATGCCAGCCCGAAGCTCGCGCCGGAGCCGTCCTCCGTGAAATCGACCACCCGCAGATCATTCCTCTCCCCGACCCCCACCCGCACCACCCGCGTCCAGGGCATCGGGCCCAGCGCCTGGAGATTCGTGTCGTCGCCATTCACAATCACGCAGCCATTGCGTGGGACAATCCGGACGAGATGCAGGAATGTCCGCTGCACGTCCGCCAAGTCCCGAAAGATGTCCGCATGATCGAATTCGAGGTTGTTCAGGACGGCGATATGGGGCGCGTAATGGATGAACTTGCTGCGCTTGTCGAAAAACGCGCTGTCGTACTCGTCGCCTTCGATTACGAACAACCGCTCCGCCCCCAGATGGCTGCCCACGGGCGGGTCGAGCGGCACGCCGCCAATCAGGAAGCCCGGATCGCGGCCCGTGGCCCGCAGCAGGAAGGCCGTGAGCGCCGTGGTGGTCGTCTTGCCATGGGTGCCCGCGATCACGAGGTTCCGCCGATCCTTCAACACGAGGTCGTGCAGCATCGCGGGCAGCGACGTGAACCGGATCGTGCGCGATTCCAGCAGCCACTCGATCTCCGGGTTTCCCCGCGACAGGGCATTGCCAACCACCACCAGTTCCGGCGCCAACTGCTCGAGCCGCACCGGGTCGTAACCCTCGTGCAGCGCCACGCCCGCGTCCTTCAGCACCGTGCTCATCGGCGGATACACCCCGCTGTCGGCCCCCAGCACGTCATGACCCGCCGCCCGCGCCAGCAGGGCCGCGTTGCCCATTGCCGTCCCGCAGATGCCCATGAAGTAGATTCGCATAGTCAACCGAATTCAGCCCACCTGCTTTCTCCTCTGAAAAACCGCTCTCAAATTTTTCCACGCCAGTCCCAAATGCGCTCTTTTGGGCCCAATTTCCGTGGGGGGTGGAATAAAAAAGGTGGAATAAAACGAAGAAAAACGGGACCGCCCCTCCCCCGCCATCGGGCGGGTGTTTTGTCGGTTTTGAAGGTGAGCAGACATGCTTGGCGGGACAGCTTTGCGGGAAAAACCACAGCCGTGAAGCACGAAGCCTCATTTGCTCCGGGAAACGCCCATTCACCCGGCCTCCGGCTCCCAGCGCACGCGAAGACGGCCGACTCCCCTGAACGCCCGCAGTTCGGCGCCTCACTCTTCCCTACTCTGGGGGCGAGCTATTCCTCGTGTTCGCCGCTCGCAAAATCGTAGAGACTTTTTCGGACGACGCGCTTGTGGCGTAAGCCCGGAAGAACCTTGAGCATCCGGCGGTGAATCAGGCGACGAATCGTTGCGACCGAGACTCCGAGCAACGCAGAAGCTTCCGAAATGCTGACCGTGAGAGAGGAAGGGTTCTCTTCGGGATCGGTCGCACGCGGGTCTGTTTCAACTGTGGGAGCGGTGTTCATCTTTTGCTCGAAATCCGAATTCGCGGGCGGCCCCTATCGTTGAGGTCGGAGAATGCGGGCGGCCTCTCTGCCAATGGTAGCAGGCGTCTCGGGCGTAGGCGGTGGATCCTTCAACGCGGTTGATCTTCAGGTTCGATCAGCACCCTTGCCTTAATCTCGAAGGGGCACGCATGAAGACCTCGTTGCTGGAAAATCTGACGATCGAGCGCGACCGGGCCGAATTTATGTTGGATGGCCACCGCGTTTGCATTTCGGGCGACAGCCGTTCGCCGGCATTTGCCGCCCTCAAAGAGCTTCACGAACACGCGCTCGCTGACTACGAGACTCACCGAGCCATAGCAGCACAGCGGCGCGGCATCCTTACGCGGATCGGGTCGTGGCTGGGATCGTTTCGGCGAAATCGAGCCACGATCTCCTCCCCGAGCGTTTCGAACTATGCCGCTACTTCGCCTCAACCATTCGAGAGCAACGAATCGACCAAGCCGCACCTACAGAGTTTGTTTGCAGATGAAAACGGTGTCCATGCCGTTTGGCAGGAAACCCAAACCCATTCCCGAAGTTCCGCGGACTCAGCCGCAGCGCAATCAGCGACCCAATTCACGTCCCGGCTGGATTCAGAACTCGCGCATCGACTCCGTCGCTGCTTCGAAGCCCTTTCGCATCTCGGCTACAAAGTGAACGGCATTGAACTGCTCGCGGGCGTCTCGCCATCGGCGTTACGGACGGCGAGCACGAAGCAGAGTCAGACTACGCCTGTCACTCCACCAACAACGGCGCACTCTGTGGAAACGAATCCTGTGCCGGAGCACACGAAGGCCGGTCCCGCCAGCCTGGCAGCCGGCGTCACAACTGATGCAGTGCCCTCTGAGATCGTGATGCGGTTGCACCCGCCATCGGCTGACCATCCGAGTCGCGCACTGGTGTCACCGGCCGAGGACAGCGACAAACCGGAGGTGCTGATTGCGTCGGAGCGCGTGCTTCGCGCACTGCACGCGGCGGCAAGCACGTCGCGACCCCTTGCTGAGCGATTGACGTATCTGCGTTGCAGCCGCGGGGAAAAAGGGCTGCGCATCGTAGCCGTTGGCTTCGGCGAAGGTGCCGAGCGAGCGCCCAGCCGATGGGAGGACGCGAAGATGTGGTGGCACGACGCTGGCAAGACTCTCGCAGCAAATGTTCCGCCGGAAAGCTCAGCACCGAGCGAGGCGACTACGGCGAAACTTGGACCGACGTTCGAGACTGGCTCGGCGCCTTTGCAGCAGCAACGACCCCCGAAAGCGCGGCCAAACCCCGATGTGCGCCCCGATGCGCTGGCGCCCGAACCGGGCTGAGCTGCGATGCAAGGTCACACGTCTGCTTCGCGTGATCGCCCGTGCGAAGCCCCGGGGGCACTCGACAGATCGACATTGAGCCGGTTGGCTTTTGTCACGTAGGGTTGGGTGATCGCGTCCAGATGATCACCAATTTTTATCCCATCGAATCCTCCACGACGGAGTTCACTCTTCAGTGCCTCCCATATTCAGAGGAAAAACTGGACGAACTGCGCCAGGCCCACAATCGAACCTACTCGTTCTTTCGAGTCGGCGAGTTTATCTACGCGGTGCACATGGAAGGCGTTGCGCTTACGTTGGGCGAATCAGTTCTGGTTCGGCCGGCAGAAGCTCCCGAAGTGACGGCCGGCGTCGTGCGTCACCTCCTTTTTCGCACGTTCGTCCGCAAGCTGCCAGGCCTGAAACCCCTCGATTTCTATCCGTTGCGCTTTCTTTCGCGAAAAGTGGAACACGATGCCGCTCGCGAGCATTTGCCGAAGGATTTGCAGGGTGTCCTCACTTACACGCGACTGAACGAAATCCAGACCCGCAAGATCAGTCCAGATGACAAGTCGCAGATCGGCGTGCTCATCAACATCGAACGCCACTGGAATCTCACACGCACCGTGGAGGAACTGACGGCTGAGGGTTTCGACGCGACTGGATGCGCGATTGTGCATGCGGTGCCGCTGCCTGGCTTGAACGATGTTTTGGCCCCAACGGAAACGTCCGTCGGACGCGCCCTGGCCATCAAGAATGGCCGAGTCGAGGTGGACACCAGTCAGGGACGGCAGTCATTTCCCGCCAGCGAAATGTTCCTTCGCAAGAGCGCAGCCGAAATCCGGACGTATCTTGCGCACCGGCTTGGCGGCGCGAAGGCGTCCGAAATCTTCGAACAGATTTTCCGCACTGGCGCGCTTGCAGCCAACGCCCACGACTATCATCGCGAGATCGGCGAAATTGCGGATTACCTCGCGCAGTGGGACTTCACGTGTCCGGCAGGATTCTCCTTTCGCATTTCGTGCAAACCGCGCGCCGCCGATGTTTCGCTCTCTCTCCAGCCGACCACGTTCCGGTTCGACATCAGTCCAGGTGCCGCCAGCACCCGCCCGTTTTCGGGTCTCGCGAAGTTTGGGCCCTACGACTCGCGTCGTTTCAGCCCGAAGAAGCCACGCATTCTGGTGGTTTGCCGACCTGGTTCGCGCGCGGGCTTCACAACGACGATGGCACAATTGGAAAACGGCATTCCGGAGAGCCAGTATTTCCAGAAAGGCCTGCGCGATTTCTTTCGGTTGAGTGGCATCGAGTGGCAAATCCTCGAAGCTGACACCTCCAATGCGGATGCGCTCGCAGCCGCGGTTGAATCGAAGCTCACTTCTGCCGGTGGCGACGTGTTTTCGCTCGCGGTGGTCGAAGGTGACGAGGCCGACCGGACTGCCGAGGTTACGACCAGCCCCTACTATCGCGCTAAAGCTCTGCTGATGGGCGCGGGAATTCCTGTCCAAGCACTCCAGCCTTATCGCACCCGGATGAGCAAAGCGGAGTTGGGTAACATTCTCGGTCCGCTCGCGCTGCAGATGTATGCGAAGCTCGGCGGCACGCCATGGGTTCTTCAGGCGAGCGTCGATGTCGATCACGAAATCGTCGTCGGCATCGGTCACTACTTGGAGCGTTCGTCGGAGTTCGCGGGCGCGCAAAGTCGACGGGTGGTCGGGTTGACGACGTTTTTCTCCAGCGACGGTTCCTACCTGATGGCGCGCACATGCCGCGCTGTGGACTACGACGGCTACTTCAATGAACTGCTGACCTCGCTCGAAGCCTGCCTCCAGGAACTCGCGCATGACTACGCATGGAAGGATGGCAGCACTGTTCGCATCGTGTTTCACATCTTCAAGCCGATCCGCGAAACGGAGGCTGAGGTTGTAGCGGAACTGGTGAAGCGGTTCGCTCGTTTTCAAATTCGATATGCGTTTGTGAACGTGGTGATCGAACATCCGTGGATCCTGTTTGAGGATTCTCCGAAGCAAAGCCGCGGTCGCGGGTTCTTTGTCCCGGATCGCATGGTGAGCAGCAGCGCCTCGCGCACGAGTGACGAGCCGCCCTTCTCGGTCCACAACGCGCGGAGCGCAGCTTCGTGGAAGGTCTGATCCACGGCAATGGGTTCGTGGAGCGGTCGATCAGATACTGCGCGCCGAGATGCTTCGCGACAAGCTGCGCGGTGAATACCAGCACGCTGAGAAAGCAGATCGCCGCCAACGCCTGATTGGTGGGCCGCCGGGCGTTGAGCCACAAAACGCCAACGCCGAATCCCAGCATCACGAGGGCGGTGACAAAGGGGAAAAACATAGGTGGCAGTTCGCGGTCCGTTGCGGCTTCCGGTTGAAGAACGTCTTTGACCGGTTACCGCGATGGATTCTTTCTCATGGGCCAATCCGTGAAGCCGACGGTCCCCAACCTCACAGCGAGTCGCTCGCGCAACACGTTCGGTTCGGTCGCCAATCTCTTCGCGGTCGCGTTCGTCGCGGTTGTGTTGTTGTTTGCCTTCGGCGCGAATCGCATCGCGACTCTCGCAGCGCTTGCATGGCTCGGCGCGTTTTTCCTCGTCGGCTGCGGCCTGATTCCGCGATGGCTGACAAGATCGCTGCAACGGACCGCTCCGTCTGCGGCGCCGGATTTCCGCGGCAAGCGCACGATCATCATTTTGCTAGGGGATGGCACGGTGAGTAACCCCGAATCGGGCGAGTTGGTTCCCGGGTGGCTTGCGCACTCCCGAATTACAAAGGCGGCGCAGTTGTATCTGGCCGCACACGCAGGCGGTGGCATGTGCACGCTCGTGGTGACTGGGGATGACAGCGTCGGAAAGCGGACGCCATCGGCCTATGTGACGAACCTGGTCTCCCTCGGTGTCGTCGAGCGCAACATCATACTGGAGACTCGAGGAGAAAACACGTATCGGCAGGCGGAGCATACAAAGGAGAGGCTGCAGACCATCGGTGACTTCGACGCGCTGTTCCTGGTAACGTCTGGGCTGCACATGAGGCGCGCGCTGCTCTATTTCGAAAATGTCGGCCTGCATCCGCAGGCGATTCCGTCAGACTACGTGACGGCTGAAATCACCCTGTTTCCGGCCGCCTACAATTTCGCGATCACAGACATCGCGTGCCATCAATACGTCGGAATTGCGCGGATGCGGCTGTATAACGCGCTCGGTTGGAACAAATGACTCAGGTCGCGCAGCCTCCTTTCTTCCGCTGCTCCGATGCAGCCACGGCCCGCGCCGCTACTTCAACGATTTCGTTTTTGGAGGCCCGATCCTTGTGAATGAAAGCGAAGAGCGGCTGACCGAAGTCCACGTCCGCGTGTGCTGAGATGCCGATCAAGCTGATCGTGGGATCGATCGCCTTCAGCTCGCTGCATACTGTGCCGCCATCCATCACCGGCATCGCGTAATCCACAAACGCGGCGCAGATCTCTCCGCTGCGCGCGTGAGTGAACGCGCTCGGGCCGTCTTCAACCGGAACGACGGTGAACGTAGGCTCGAGCATTGCTTTCAGCACTCGTCGCGCACCGTCGGCATCATCTATGACCAGGACCATTTTCTTTGAGGACATTTAGCTCTTTGAGGGATAGGCTACCCTCCCACCGGGATGCAGAGGTGCAGGGCCAGCACGCCAGCCTGATCGAGATTCACGACAACCATGCACCGATCTTCGCCGAGCGTGAGGCTCAACATGTGGAGGTTGCCGACCCTCGGATCGTCAGGGTAGCGATGAAAATCCTGGCGAACCTCAGCGAGATCGATTTTCGGCGCATTCGTTTTCATCGCGAACGAGACGTAGCCGACGGAGTGCCTGCGCGCGGGCCGGTTGAATACCAAGTTCGGCTCTCCAATTTTGTCGAGGTATTGCTCCAGCTCCTGGACGTAATGGGGTTCCAGCGTCACAGGCGTCGCCGGTTCGGAGATCTTGAGGCAATATTCAGCCGCGTGCCGCAACGCCGTGAGCAGTTTCAGTGGAGGCGCTGCGACGACCAGCGATTGTTTCAACGGAGCGATCTCGACGGACTTTCTTTCGGCGGCCCAGCCAGGCGTTGCGGCAAACTTTCGCTTCAAGGCATCGAGCGTGGTGTTCACGTCGGCGCGAGCGTTGCGCAGCGTCGCGGTCTGCAGCTCTGCAAACGGACCGTCCAAAAATGCCGCCATATCGGCGAGCATTCGATCGACCACGCGCTTGTGCTCGGCGGCGGCTTCCAGAAGTGCCCGATTGTCGGCTTGCGTGGCAAGGGTCGACCAAACCTCTCCGAATCCGGCGACGGCGGTGAGCTGATTGCGCAGGGAGAATAGCAGTCCACGGTAGCTCTCCGCGACGGAGAGCTCGTCCTCAATCGATCCCAACGTCTTTTCAAGCTGCTGCGAAATCTCCGCAGTGCTGCCAGCGTCTCGCGTCAGCTTACGCTTGGTTCGCGTTTCGGCGATGGCGGCGCGTGTCAATTCCCGCAACTCCCGCACCGAGGTTTTGCTTTTCACCGCCCGGCGATAGGCCTGCACCTCGATCGCCTCGTCCGCGAGCTCGGCCGACGCGTCGCCCGTTCTAATGATTACGGACAGATCCTTGTCGAATTCCCGCAAGGCGCGAACGAACTCGATTCCGTTGATCGGCATCTTCGGCATGTGCACATCCACAATCGCCGCGTCGACTTGCTGTCCGCGAATAAACGCCAACGCACGCTCCGGGTCCGAAAAATCAGTCACGCGACCGATTGGTTCCAGAGTTGCCCGCAACGTCACGAGTTGCGGACGTTCATCTTCGAGCACCAAAATCAGAGGCTCGCTGTTCATGACGACGTGCTCGCATCAGACGGGACGGCCGCGCCCGCAGTGATCCGCCAGCCCACTCGCTGCGCCGGTGTGATGTAGTCCGAGAGGTCCACACCGGACGCGCGAAACATTTTTCGCAACAGGTGCACGTATTGATCGAGCGACTTGCTGTTGGTGTTCGCGTCGGCGCCCCAGAGCGCGTGGATCAGCTCGTTCCGGCACACGAGCCCGCCGCTGTGGCGCGCAAATTCGTGGAGGATTCCAACCTGCTTCGGCGTCAATTGCTCTGCCCGTCCATCGGGAAATGTGATCCGCAGATCGGGATGGACGAGCGCGCCCGCGAACGTGAACGCCGCGTTCGGAAGCTTGAAGCCGTCCAGCTTCGGTTGCCTCGCGGAAAAATCGGGGCTGCGCTTTATCTGGCGATCGATTCGCGCCGCGAGCTCGGCGAAATGAAATGGCTTGCGCACGAAATCGTCCGCGCCGGCCGCGAGAGCCTCGATGCTCAAGCCATCGTAGTCGCTGGCGGAAGTCGTGATCACGGGAAATCCCTCGCCACGCTCGCGCCAGAGCTGGATCATTTTCAGCCGCGCGGAGATTTCTGCGCCATAAGCCAGGTCCACTACAGCGGCATCAACATTCTGCCGGCCGGTTAATCCCAGCGCCTCCTTCGTGCTCGTGACCGCGTGCACCGAATAATCGTGAGCCGCGGTAAAGAGTGCGATGAACGCGAGGTGAATGTCGCGATTATCTTCAACCAAGAGGATGTGCCTCCGGCTCTTGCGCATCGCGGAAAAGTTTCCAATCCCGCGCCGTTCGCAAATTCGCTGCGTCAATTGAATCCTTTTTGAACGAGAAACATAGCACCGATCGGCGGGCGTGTTTGTCCGAAGGCATCATGCGGGTGAGTCGTTCTCCATCGCATGGCGGGCATCACGGGACGCTGCGGGCGGCCCCGATGATCATCGTCGCCCGCTGGCTGGGGCTCTGCGCGGACCAACCATGATTCCAGCCGAGTGCCCCACCACGATAACGCCTGCCACCGCCGCTCTGGCAGCGCACCGCGACTACGAGCACAATCAGGCGCGCTTCACGGAATTCTACGCGGCCCAGAAAGCATTCACGAGTTGCCTGGCGCACTTGCCCGCGCTGGTCCGCACATGGTTGGAATCGCTCCCGCCGCGCGAGGAGGGGACGGGCGACGCGCCATCCGCGTCGAAGTCGTGGCGGACAGCCCGGCTCAGCGGCGCCCGACGCCGAGAGCTGTCGACCTTGATCGCAGATACCGAGAAGACTCCCGGTGCATGGGAGCAGCTTGCGCTATTCATGCTGAAGTCGCTGCCGGTCGAAACGTATTTCGCGATCGCCGACGCGGCGCGTCCAAGCCTTCGTGCATTGGACCCAACGGCGGATGAAATTTATCACAGACTTGCAGAGCAGCGAAACGATCTATTCGCCGCCAACTACGGCCTGGCGAAGTCTGCCGTGCGTGGAAAAAAGAATTTCGACGAACTGTTGAGCGCAGCCTCGTGCGGGCTTTTGGCGGCAATCGATCGTTACGTGCCCGAAGGCGAGACGACCTCGCGTTTCGCCTACTTCGCGAATTTCTGGATTCGCTATCACGTGTCGCGCTACGGCCAGAAAAACGGCGCCATCGTGCCGCTCTCGATCAACCAACAGCGAATCGTGCGGAAGATTAAGCGCTATCTCGCGGAGCGCCGCGAAAGCGATCTGCCAGAACCAACCGAACTCGAGATCTGCAGCGATCTGAAGATCAGTGCTGAGGCCTATTACTGGTATCTGCAGCAGCCCGTGATCGTCTCGCTCGATACTTTTGTTCAGGACGAAAACGGGGACCGCGACAGCAGCCGCGGTTTCGACAATCTGATCGCGACCCCCACACCCGGGCCCAACCACGCGCTAGAAGACACCGAGATCGGCGCCTACGCGCGCGACCTGATGCGGAAGGCAGTGCCGTCCTACCAGCGCGTGATGCTCTCCTACGCCCGGCGGATCGGCTCGCTGGTGGATGCAGTCGAAGACTATCTCGGCGACCTCGAAGTTCAGGTGCTCGACGACCTGCAAGCACAAGCAGCGATGGCGTTGCGCTCATCTTCTGCCCGGCCCCACCAGGGATGAAGCGTGTCCCCTCTTCTGGCGGAGTCCGAGTCTCTCGTTGTCGTTTCTGCCGCCATTCTGGCGCTACGCGGCACCTGCTGACATAGCGTTGTCATCCAAGCGAGGTAGAATGCGGACTCAGACCCATGAAAACAGAAGACATCGCCAAACGACGAGGTCCGCCGGATCATGAAGCGCAAGACTCTCGCCGCCACCGAACACATCCTTCCCAAACCGAAACGCCCGTCATCGGCTTGGCGCTCCAACAAGGACGTGATTGCGTCCCTTTCCAGTCTCTAACGGCGCGCCTTGAACGCGATCGCCCAGAGGGCTGGACACGTCGTCTTTGCGGAACGCCGCCGGCATGCCGTGATGAGTTTCCCCAGGGCGCGGTGCAACCGACGCATCTCCTGCATACGTCGATCAAGCTCCTGCTGCTTGATCTCCAGGAGCCGCTTCACCTCGGTGCAAGATTCACCCGGCAATAATTGCATTTCCATCAACTCCTTAATCTCACGCAGCGTGAACCCAAGGTCCTTCGCCGAGCGGACGAACCGCAGCCGGCACAGGGCATCATCGTCAAAGTCCCGGTAGCCCGAACCCGGCCAGCGGTGGGGCACCGGCAGAAGTTCCATTCGCTCGTAGTAGCGGACGGTCTGGACGTTTACCCCGGCGGCCTTGGCGAGTTCTCCGATAGTCATGACATGGCGGTTGACCTTATACCATACTACAGGGTGTAAGCTGTGCCGATGAAGCCGTTGAAGCAATCGTGGATTCTGGCAGGGGGATTTTTTTCCGCCTTGGCCGCCTCGCTTTGCTGCATCGGACCGCTGGTGGCGGCCGTCGCGGGAGCGGGAAGTTTTGTCGCCGCCGGCTGGTTCGAGCGCTGGCGGCCGGTTTTCCTCGGCGTAACCGTCGCACTCATCGCGCTTGCCTGGGTGCTGACTTTGCGTGCCCGACGCATCGCTTGCGCGGACGGCACCTGTGCGACGCCACGAGCGAGTCGTTGGACCTTGGGCGTTCTGATCTTCAGCACGGGGATAGTCGGTGCGGTCGCCCTGTTTCCGCAGCTTGCGCAAACCGCCCTCGGCCGCTCCTCGGTCGCAAGCTCCGCGCCGGCGGATGGCCGGGTGCTGCGCGTGCGCATTCCCTCAATGGATTGCGCCGCCTGCGCCGTCGGCATTGCCGGCACGCTCCAGCGGGTTCCAGGCATCCGTTCGGCAGCCGTCCGCTACGCAACGAAAGAGGCCGAGATCGTTTACGATCCCACGGTGATTACCGCGACGACGGTGATCGCCAAAATCGACGCCACCGGCTTCAAGGCGGAGCCGGTAAACTGATCCCCGTGTCCGATTGTTGCTCAACGAAAGGTAACGAGGGCTCGTCCGTGAAGGAGTCGGCCGCCAGGCCTTCCTGCCCGCGCTGCGGGCGCGCCGCTCGCCCGGTCTCGACGCTCACGCTCAAACACCAGGTTAGGCCGCAGTTTTTTCCGGCCGTAAACGAAGGGGGATTTCACTTCTGTCCCACGCCCGATTGCCCAGTCGTTTATTTCAGCGATGGCGGCTCCGTTCTCACCACGGACGACGTTCGCCGCCCGGTCACGCAAAAAGACCCCGCGCATGCACCGGTCTGTTATTGTTTCGGTTTCACGCCTGCGATGATTCGTGACGAACTTGCCGCCACAGGAAAAACCACCGTGATCGAGCGCATCGCGGCGGAGATGAAGGCCGGTTTTTGCGCCTGCGAGATTCGCAATCCGCAGGGCTCCTGCTGCCTCGGCAACGTCAAGGTCGCTGTCAAAGTGGCCCTCGCCGAATGCGCCAGCCGCGCCGGATAGTCTCCCGAGCCATGTGTAGCGATTACGCTGCCGCGCCGAGTTAGGCGCCTCCGACCAATGGTCGGTCACTCCACATAGCTCGGTTCGCCACATAACAGTTTCATCCGTAGCTGGATGTTGCCGCCCAATTCCAGCCCATGTGCAGGTCTCCAGCCACGGCAGGTATTTGTATGCCGGCACGAATGAGCGATCATCAGCGGAGGCTCGAAGAAAGGAGTCCTCGCCGATGCCGGACCGCGCCCGGAATCCTTCCGCGAAGTTTTTCCGGCTGACATGGAACCGCTCCGAACGGCGGTTTATGGCCGCGAGCTGCACGAAGGCGATCTCGCATTCACGCCGGAGGGTGACGGCGTCAAACACGATGCGCTAATCAAAGTCGGCGCGAACAGTATTCTGCTGCTGAATCACTCGAAGGAGACGATAGACGACGTCCGTGCGAATTCCCGGTGGCTTGCGGTGCAGGCCGTATTGTTCGAGCTGTCGGAAGGTTTCGTGCCTCGCCATTGGAGGAACAATTGGCCGGCCTCGATCGAGCGTGCAGCGAGCTCGCGCCCGACATTCTCCGCGACCAACTGCCCCTACAATCGCACGCTTCGCAGACGAAGCGCATTCGTGATGACGGAGACTGACGAAAGCGACATCGCCGCGCCGGCGATAATCGGGCTGAGGAGCAGCCCGAAAAACGGATAGAGCACACCCGCCGCGATCGGCACGCCGAGGGAATTGTAGATGAACGCGAAGAAGAGATTCTGCCGGATGTTTCGCATGCTTACGCGCGAGAGGTGAATCGCTTTGGCGATGCCGCGCAGGTCGCCTTTAACGAGCGTAACGCCGGCGCTTTCCATCGCGACATCGGTGCCGGTGCCCATCGCTATGCCGACATCGGCTGCCGCGAGCGCGGGCGCATCGTTGATGCCATCGCCAGCCATCGCGACGCGCGCGCCGCTTTTCTTCAGCTCCTCGACGAGCTGGATTTTCCGCGCCGGCTCCACTTCCGCTTCGAAGCGGTCAATCCCGAGCTGCTTTGCAACGGATTCGGCCGTGTGGCGATTGTCGCCCGTCGCCATCACGATCTTGATGCCGAGGCGGTGAAGATCGGCAATGGCCGCACGTGTCGTCTGCTTGATCGGATCGGCGACGGCGAGCAGGCCGGCGACACGACCATCGATCGCCACGAACAGCACCGTCTTTCCTTCAGCCTGCAGGACGGTGGCGCCCTCCAAAACTGAACGCTCAATATGCGTGCCTTCGGACTCGAGAAAACTGCCCTTCCCGACGAGCACGCTGCGCCCGTCCACGTTACCGGCGACGCCGCCCGCGGTGACCGAGCGGAACGAATCCACTTTCCGCAGCGCGATCCTTCGCGCTTCCGCGCCGCGCACGACCGCGGCGGCGAGCGGGTGCTCTGACGCGCGCTCCAGCGAAGCAGCGAGTTGGACGAGCGTCTTCTCATCGGTGCCGGCGAACGCTACGACATCGGTCAATTCCGGCCGGCCTTCGGTCAGCGTGCCCGTCTTGTCCACGACGAGCCACTCCACTTTTCCGAGGAGCTCCAGCGCTTCGGCGTTCTTCACCAGCACCCCCGCTTGTGCGCCGCGACCGACGCCGACCATAATCGACATTGGCGTGGCGAGGCCGAGCGCACACGGGCACGCGATAATGAGCACGGCGACGGCATTCACGATCGCATGGGCGAGCCGCGGCTCCGGGCCGAAGAAATACCAGGCGACAAACGTGAGCGCGGCGATGCCCGCCACCGCAGGCACGAAGATGCCGGCCACTTTGTCGGCGAGTCCCTGAATCGGAGCCCGGCTACGCTGCGCTTCGGCGACCATTTGGACGATGCGCGCGAGCATCGTCTCGGAACCGACCTTTTCCGCGCGAAAGACGAATCCACCTGTGGTGTTCACGGTGCCGCCCGTCACGCGATCACCGGGCTTCTTCTCCACCGGCATCGATTCGCCAGTGAGCATGGATTCATCGACGGAGGATGTGCCTTCCTCAATTACGCCATCGACCGGCACCTTGGCGCCCGGCCGCACGCGCAGACGATCACCGGGCTTTACGTCGGCGAGCGGCACTTCCGTTTCGCCGTGCTCGGCCACGCGAATCGCCGTGGGTGGCGCGAGATTGAGCAGCGCCTTGATGGCGCTCGAAGTGCGAGCACGCGCGCGCAATTCGAGCACCTGCCCAAGCAGCACCAGCACGACGATCACCGCGGCGGCCTCGAAATACACGTCCACCACGCCGTGCGGGCGCATGGTTTCGGGCAACAGCGTCGGGAAGAAGAACGCAACCGCGCTGTAGATCCACGCCGCGCCGACGCCCAGCGCGATCAACGTGAACATATTCCAGTGGCGATTACGTATCGATCGCGCACCACGGACGAAGAACGGCCAGCCCGCCCACCACACCACCGGCGTCGCCAGGACGAATTGCACCCAGCGGCTCAGCGTGCCGTTGGCAACGTGAGCCCAAGCAGGAACGAGGTGCGCCATCGCGAGCACGAGCACCGGTAGCGAAAGCACCGCGCCAACCCAGAATCGCCGCGTCATGTCGCGCAGCTCGGAGTTTCCTTCCTCGTGCTCCGCCGAAGTGACCGTTTTTGGTTCGAGCGCCATCCCGCAGATCGGGCAATCGCCCGGATGATCCTGCTCGACCTGCGGGTGCATCGGGCACGTCCAGATCGTTTTTCCGGGTGCAGGCGCCGCGGCTGGATTGCGCTCGAGAGCCATGCCGCACTTCGGGCACTCGCCCGGCTTGTCTGACTCCACACCGGGACACATCGGGCAGTAATATGCCGCCTGCGCCGTCGGTTTCACCGACAGGTGAGCGTGCCCGTGGTGTTCACAGGCTTCGTGTTCACCCGAGTGCTCCGGTGCCCGCTTGCCATGGCAGCAGGCGTGATCCGATTTCGGTTCGTGCGTTTTCGCCTCCGGCCCGTGGTTGTGCTGATGGTGGTCCATACCTCGGCTGACGTAGACGCGGCGCTTTCCTTACAGTTTTTCTTTTCGCCCGCTCCCGCGAAGCGCGCAGGCGCAGGCCAAACATTGTTCACGACTGCACGCTCCACAAAAGATTTCCAGGCGCTTGCGCAGTGCCCGCCGTGCGCGGTGCAGCACCACGTCCATCGTCGCCACGCGGATTTTCAGCGCTCGGGCGACTCTGTCTTTCGGTTCGCCCTGCAAATCGATCCGGCGCAACACCTCGGCATAACGTGGCTTGAGCGTGGGTAACAGCCCGCGGAAGCACGCGCACACGATCGCTTCCCAATCGGCGGGCGGAGCACTGCCGTTGTTTCCCTGCCAGGAATCGATTTCCGCGCCGAACTGCTCCACGGCCGCATGTTCGGATTTCTTTTCCCGGTAGTGATCGGAAATCGCATTACGAAGAATGCGGTAAAACCACGCAACGACGCGCTCGCCCCGTTTCAATTCGTAACCGCGTTGCAGCGCGCGCAGAAGGCTGTTTTGCAGCAGGTCTTCCGCCTCGCCATCGGCGCCGATACGACTGCGAACAAAGCGCAGGAAACGCGCATGCTCGTTGGTCAACGCCCTGACGGCAGCCGTCTCGAGGGTGATTTGATTCCGGCGGCGAGCCGAGCGGCGACGAGAACGGCGAGAGGGGTTTTCGGCAGACTCCACACGGGGGTTTAACGCAGATGCGGCGCAAATCCCTCAACCGGAGTCGCTTTTTCCGCGCGCTGGTGCATCTCACGCGCCCTTCAAGTGTAAGGAACCCACCGAAACCGCAGCGTTCAGTCGCTGGGCCGCGAGCGGCCCGCTCGCGGAAGCAGCCACGCTGCATCAATCGCAACCTAATAAACTGGCGGAGAAAATCATGTTCCACGACAAATACCAACACTGTATCGATGCGTGCCAGGAGTGTATCACTGAATGCGAGCACTGCTCGAGTGCCTGCCTGAAAGAGGATGACGTAAAATCACTCGTCCGCTGCATCGAGCTCGACCGGAGCTGCGCGTATGTGTGTGCGTTTGCGGCTAACGAGATGGCGCGCGGCTCCGAGTTTGCCGATCGCGTTTGCCAGCTCTGCGCTGAGATCTGCGATGCGTGCGGCGACGAGTGTGAAAAGCACGACATGGACCACTGCCGGAGCTGTGCCAAGGCATGCCGCAAGTGCGCCGAGGCCTGCCGTGAAATGGCCGGTGCCGGTATGCGTCACTGAGAAATCGTCTGTCTGCTCGCGCGCCAGCCAGCCATTCGCGCGAGCAGCCTCACAAGGGCCGCATTGCGACACTCGCGATGATGCCGATTGCCGACAGCGGGCTATGAATCCACGTGCTGACAGCCCCCGACCTTTGCTAGCCCGCGTAACGGGACTGCGGCACGCGCTCCTCCATATAGGTTTCGCCCTTGTGCCTGACTGCGCGTCGGCGTCGGGGCGCGTTTCGCGCTGTGGCAGGTTTCTTGCCCAATCGCTTTTTGGACGCCGCTGCCTTTTTCGGGATCATCGGCCTTTTGACCTGCGATACTCCGTGAAGTCGCACGCAGCCAGCAAAGAACCAAAGCCGCCTTCCTGGTTAATCCGGGTTTCGTTTCAACGCGCGATAGTCAGGAGACGCGCACTTACCCCGACCCCGTAAACCAACAACATCACCCATGAAAAACTCCATGTTCATCACTCGACGCTCCTTCGTGAGCCTGTGCGCAGCCATGCTCGCCTTCACCTCCGCTGCTTTCGCCGCCGGCCCTGCGCCGGAGCGAGATCAGCGACGCTTCGAAATCGATTTCCTGAAATCGATGATCGATCACCATTATGGCGCGATCAGGATGTCGGAACTCTGTAGAGGCCGCACGGTGCATGCCGAGCTTCAGGCGATGTGCGACAACGTAATTGCGATGCAGTCGGCCGAAATCGTGAAAATGCGAGGATGGCTACGGAGTTGGTATGGCGAGGATGAAGAACCGTCGTTGACCGGCAGCGCCCGCCGCGACGTGGAGCGACTCTCCCGCAAGACGGGGGCGGAGTTCGAAAAAGATTACATGATCACCCTGATCGAGCACCACACCATGGCGCTCAAGATGGGCACCGAATGCCTCAATGAGGCATATCACCCGGAACTGCTGAACATGTGCGCCGAGATGGTTGCCATGCAAGGCGACGAAATCGTGCAGCTCCGCCTGTGGCTAATGCAGTGGTATGGGATCAACGATCCCGACCGCAACGACCGCACCTAAAACACCGGCAATTCTCTCGCCAGTCTGCGAAACGAACGTGGCCGGAATCCTCCTTCCGGCCACGTATGTTTTCGGGCGCGCCACCGAAGAATCCAAGACCGCGTCCAATGCATCGCCGATAGACCACATCGTTGTTGCTCCCATGGATGAATCGGCGAACCGGCTACCACTTCGCTCAAGGGACGGCTGAAGAGCATGCGTATCATGAGTTGGACGGAACGTGGACGGCCGCGGATTCGGGGGATGCAACGAACACAAGCGAACAAGGGATTACAGTGTCTATGATGAATGCCGCCAGCCCCAGACGAACCGTTATCGTCACCGGAGCCTCCGCCGGCATCGGACGCGCGGCAGCGCGGGCATTTGCGCGTGAAGGCGCGAATATCGGATTGATCGCGCGCGGGCGCGATGGACTGGAGGCGGCGCGGCGCGAAGTCCAAGAGCTGGGCGGTGTGGGATTGGTGCTGCCGTTAGATGTAGCCGATGCTGCACGTGTGGAGGCGGCGGCTGCGGAGGCCGAAGAGAAGCTCGGCCCCATCGACGTGTGGGTGAACAACGCGATGGTGTCGGTGTTCTCGCCGATCAAGGACACAACGGCCGAGGAATTTCGCCGCGTGACCGAGGTCACCTATCTCGGCTACGTGCACGGCACGCTCTCGGCGCTGCGGCGGATGCTTCCGCGCGACCGCGGTGTGATCGTGCAGGTCGGCAGCGCGCTGGCGTATCGCGGCATTCCTTTGCAGGCGGCCTATTGCGCGGCCAAGCACGCAATCGAGGGATTTTGCGACTCGCTCCGCTGCGAGCTGCTGCACGATCGCAGCCGTGTCCGCGTGACGATGGTGCAACTCGCGGCCTTCAACACACCGCAGTTCGGCTGGGTGAAGAGCCGGCTGCCGCGCAAGGCGCAGCCCGTGCCGCCGATCTTTCAACCCGAGCTTGCCGCCGAAGCGATCGTGTGGGCGTCGCACCACCCGCGCCGCGAATACGTCGTCGGCTGGCCGGCGTGGAAAGCGATCTTCGGCAACAAGCTCGTGCCCGGCGTCGCCGACCGCGTGCTCGCGCGCCAAGGCTACGACTCGCAGCAGACCGACGCGCCCGAGGATCCGAATCGGCTGAACAATTTGTGGCAACCGCTCCCTGGTGATCACGGCGCGCACGGCGCGTTCGATTCACGCGCGAAACGCAGGAGCGTGCAGTGGTGGATTTCGAAGTATCGCAGCTTTGGCAACGGCGTCCGCCCGGATCGCCGCGCCGCAACACAACCACAACTGAAAGGATCAAAATGAAAACCGCTCCGAAACTCACGCTGCTGGCCGTCCTCGCCTTTGCCCTCGCTCTAATGCTGCAAGCCCAAGCGCCAAAATCACAGGAGCAAGCTACGACGCCACCGCGCGAATCGACGCCGTCGATGCAGAGCATGATGGATCAATGCGCGAAACAGTGCGACGGCACGATGCAGCAGTGCGATGTCGCGATCAGCCGGCTCCGCGAAGCGCGCGACAGCAACGACGCAGCGAAAATGCGCAGCGCCATCGATGAAGTCCTTAAGATGTGCGAGCAGATGAAGGGCATGATGAGCCAGTGCACCGAAGAGAACCGCAAAGCCTGCATGGAAATGATGGATATGATGGGCCGCATGCACGGCGGCATGATGATGCCCACCGGCCGGAATTCGAACGAGCCGAACAAACAAACTCCGAACCAGCAACGGTAGGTCTGCCGCCGAAAGGAGCCGATTCATGCCCGATGCTCAAAAACCAACCGTTCTCGTCACCGGAAGCAGCGGTCTGATCGGAGCTGCCGTGTGCAATCGCTTTGGCAGGCGGTTCAACGTGGTGGGCTTCGATCGCTATGGTCCGCCACATCCGCCGCCTGCCGCCGAGTGCGTGTGCGTCGATTTGACGTCGGACGAAAGCGTCGATGAGGCATTCGCGCGCGTGCGCGTCGGCTACGGTGAGCGGATCGCCTCGGTGATTCATCTCGCAGCGTATTACGACTTCTCGGGAGCACCGAGTGAGAAATACGAAACTGTGACCGTGCGCGGCACCGAGCGGCTGCTGCGCGCGTTGCAGGCATTCAAGGTCGAGCAGTTCGTTTTCTCCAGCACGATGCTCGTTCACGCGCCGTGCGAGCCGGGCGAGCGCATCAACGAAGACTGGCCGCTGGAGCCGAAGTGGGATTATCCGAAATCCAAAGTTGAGACCGAAAAGCTTATTCGCGCGCAACGCGGCCGTATTCCTGCCGTGTTGCTTCGGATCGCGGGTGTCTATGACGACGGAGGACACTCCATTCCGATCGCCAATCAAATCCAGCGCATCTACGAGCGGCAAATCACGAGCCACCTCTATCCCGGTGATCTGGACCGCGGCCAGGCATTCATTCACCTGGATGATTTGATCGACGCCATCGATCGCGTCGTCGAGAGACGCCGCGCGCTCGGGCCCGAATCGACCTTCCTGTTGGGCGAGCCGGAAACACTCAGCTATGGCGAGCTGCAGCGCGAGTTCGGCCGTCTGATTCACAACGAGGATTGGGAGACGAAGCACATTGCAAAGTCGCTCGCGAAAACCGGCGCGGCCGTTCAGGACGCCGTGCCGGGCCAGGATCCGTTCATCAAGCCGTGGATGATCGACTTGGCCGACGATCATTACGCGCTGGATATTTCCCGGGCGCGAAAAGCCCTCGGCTGGGAGCCGAAGCGAAGCCTGCGCGAGACGTTGCCGAAAATGGTCCAGGCGCTGAAGGCGGACCCAACGAAATTTTATCGTGACAACAAACTCGGAGAGCCGCCGGCCCGCGCCACACGGCGCGAACATGAACCCGCAGCGAAGGAGTCCGCATGAGCTCCGAAAATACATCGACAACAACCACCGTTTATACGTGCCCGATGCACCCCGAGGTGCAGCAGGACCGGCCGGGCAAGTGCCCGAAATGCGGCATGAACCTCGTGCCGAAAACCCGCAGCGATCGCGGGCCCGGCACTCGAAAGCGGCGCCAGCCGCCGGAGGAGCACGCCGAGCACGAGCATCACGAAAAGCCGGAGCACGAGGAGCACGGCGCGATGCCGGAGATGACGCGGGACATGCGGCGGCAGTGGCTTTGGACCAACTCGACATTGATCATGCTCGGCCTGTGGCTGGTGAGCAGCCCGTTCACATTTGGATTCAGCGATGCACGCATGATGTGGAGCGACATCATCAGCGGCGCTTTGCTCGCGATCTTCGCCACGGCCGCGTTTGCTCCGCGCTTCGATTTCATCGGGCGTTGGGGCGCGGCGTTCGTCGGCACCTGGCTGCAATTCGCGCCGCTCGTGTTCTGGGCGAAGCTGCCAGTCGAGTTTGTGAACGATACGTTGATTGGCGCGCTCGCGATCACGCTGTCGGTGCTGGTGCCGATGATGCCGGGCATGGCGCATCACATGGAAATGATGAAACCCGGTCCGGTCATCCCGCCAGGCTGGACCTACAATCCCTCGTCGTGGCATCAGCGCGCACCGATGATCATCGCGGCGTTTCTCGGTTGGATTCTGTCGCGCTATCTGGCGGCGTTTCAATTGGGCTACATCGATCGCGCATGGGACCCGTTCTTCGGCCCGAGCACGGAAACCGTCCTCACCTCGGAGATTTCGAAGATGTGGCCGATTTCCGATGCGGGTCTGGGCGCGGCGGCGTATACGTTTGAAATGCTCATGGCGTGGATGGGCGGAAAGACGCGCTGGCGCACGATGCCGTGGATGGTGACGTTCTTCTTCATCCTCGTCGTGCCGCTCGGCATCACGAGCATCGTGCTCGTCATCTTGCAGCCCGTGGCGGTGGGTCACTGGTGCACGATCTGCCTCGCGACGGCCATCATCATGCTCGTGATGATTCCGTTCACTGTCGATGAAGTGGTGGCGATGGGCCAATTCCTCCGTCGCAGTGTGCGCGAAGGAAAATCGTTCTGGCGCACGTTCTGGGTCGGCGGAACGCTCGATGAAGAGCATGAGGACAAACGCACGCCGGCCTACGGCGCGCCTGCGCAAACGATGCCGGCGATGGCATGGGGCGTCACGGCGCCGTGGCCGCTCATCGCGAGCGCCGCGCTCGGCATCTGGCTGATGTTTGCGCCCGCAGTGTTTGGCGCGACCGAGCGCGCAGCCGACAGCGACCATCTCGTCGGCGCGTTGATCACGACGGTGGCAGTCATCGTGATGGCGGAAGTGATTCGCGCGGGCCGCTACCTCAACGTGCTGCTCGGCGGCTGGATTGTTGCCGCGCCTTGGTTCCTCTCGGGCGCGACCATGGGCGCGAAGTGGAACGATGTCGTCACCGGCCTGCTGGTGATCGCCTTGAGCCTGCCGCGCGGGGCCGTCCGCGAACGTTACGCCACGTGGGATCGGCTGATTGTATGAACGCGCACGTGAACAACGAGACCCTCTGGGGCGCCGCGATCGTCACCATTGTGATCGTGTCGTGGCTCTTTTACCGCTACCTGGCGCCGAAGAGTTGGCGCGAGTGGATGCGTGCGGGAATCGTGCAGGCTTTCGTGATCGCGTTTTACGCCGAGATGTATGGCTTCCCGGTCACGCTCTATCTGCTGACGCGGCTCTTCAATCTGGATGTGTCCGGCCCGCTGTGGGACGAGAATCTGTGGGTCTATCTCACCGGCACGGAGGTGGCGATGCAGGTCTCGATGATCATCGGTTATGCCATCGCGATTGGCGGACTGTTTCTTGTCGGCGCCGGCTGGCGGGAGATCTATCGGGCGCGTCGGGAAGGACGCCTTGCGACCACGGGGGCGTATGCGCACGTCCGGCATCCGCAATACACCGGAATTTTCCTGGTGATCTTCGGCGAAGGCGTCGTCCACTGGCCGACCGTTTTTTCCCTGACGGCATTCCCGATCATCGTCGTCGCCTACGTGCTGCTCGCGCGCAGAGAGGAGCGACAGATGCTGGAGCAATTCGGCGAAGAATATCACAGGTATCAGGAGCGCGTCCCGATGTTTCTCCCGCACTGGCACGATTGGCGAATGACGGTCGGCGGCTACTACCGGCGGCTAACCCACCAACACTGAGACCTGCGCGAGTCCCGCCAACCCGCCGCGCGAGCCACAAACGATGAAAAACGAAATCAAAACCGATACGTGGTGGCGTCTGCTCGTGATGCTCGTCCTGCTGCTGCCGCTGGTGTTTCTGTTTCTGCTGCCGGGCGGAGGATATCTTCAAGGCGGAATCTGGTTTTGGGTGGTGCTGCTGATTTGCTGGCTGCTCATCTGGTCGATCCTTGGCACGCCGCGCGAGGCGGTGCAGCAAATCGAGGAGGAACACGAGTTGCGCATGCTGCCTGAGCCGGAGCAACCGGACGCGGTTCGCGACGTGATGAAGGTCCGCATGGCCACGGCTGAGCACGGCGTGCAGGTTTTCCGCGGGCAGCTGCGCGAATCCGCCGACGCGGCTTTCCAGAAGCTCAAGCGAACCTTCATGCCGGATCGCGTGCCGCTCTTGCAGGAGGACCCGAAGCTCGGCGCGGCGATTCTGCTGCTGCCGAAGCCCGTCGAGCAGGAGAAACTCGAAAAGCCCGTGCGCCCATGGCTACACTGGCTGTTGTTCGGCGCGACGTTCTTAACCACGACATGGGCGGGCGCCGCGCACCAAGGCGTCAACCTGTTGCGCGAACCCGCGCGCTTCGCGGCCGGCCTGCCCTACGCGCTTGGGATCATGGCAATTCTAGGCGTGCACGAACTCGGGCACTACTTCATGGCGCGCCGCCACGGGATGAAAGTCACACCACCCTTTTTCATTCCTGTCCCCTTTGCGCTCGGAACGTTCGGCGCGTTCATCCAGATGCGTTCGCCGAGCGAAAACCGTCGCTCGCTTTTCGACATCGCAGTGGCGGGTCCGCTCGCCGGACTCATCATCGCAATCCCCGCGCTGCTGATCGGACTCCGCACGTCAACGATCCTGCCGGGAGACGTCACCGCAGCGCCCGGGTTCGCAGGCGGCACGTCGGCTGGTTCGTCGCTCCTCTTTGCATTGCTGGCCAAACTTTCGTTTGGCGACGCGCTCGAATTCGGCCACGTCGTGCGCCTGAGTCCGCTCGCGTTCGCCGGATGGCTCGGGATTTTCATCACGGGACTCAACCTGCTGCCGATCGGCACGCTCGACGGCGGGCACGCCGCGCGCGCGATTTGGGGCAGCCGGATCGGCGGCACGATTAGCAGCGTCGCGGTGTGGTCGTTGTTCCTGCTGGCGCTGTTTGTATGGCCGGGGTTGATGATGTGGGCGCTCATCGCATTCTTCCTCTCCGGCACCGGCACGCCGCCGCTCAACGACCTCACTCCAATTTCAGGCAAAAGGAGAATTCTCGGCTACGTCACGTTTCTCATTCTCGCGGCCATTCTCGTTCCGCTGCCGCACACCCTCTGGCCGGCGGCGGGAATCCACTGCCCCTACCTGTGATCGAGGTGATCTCGAACCATGAAATTCGGAATCGTCGGACTTGGCCGCATGGGGCGAGACATCGCGCGGCATGCGATGGAGAAATCACACCGCGTCGTTGGCTACAATCGCACGCGCGAGCGCACGCTCGAATTGGCCAAGGAAGGTTTGGAGCCGGCGTTCTCGTTCGATGAGCTCGCGCAAAAGCTCGAGCCGCCCCGCTTCGTCGTCATCTATGTCCCGCATGGCAAGCCGACCGATGAAATGGTGGGCGAGCTAAAATCCCGGCTCGGCGAAGGTGATATCGTGGCCGACGGCGGGAATTCACACTGGAAGGATTCCGTCCGCCACTACGACGAGCTGAAAGCCGCCGGGATCCGGTTTCTCGACATCGGGACGAGCGGCGGTGTCGAGGGCGCGCGTCGGGGAGCGTGTTTCATGGCAGGCGGCGATCGCGACGCGTTCGAGCACGTGGCGCCGCTGTTAAGAGACTTGGCCGTCGACGAAGGCGTGATCCATGCCGGGCCAGCGGGCGCCGGACATTTCGTTAAGCTGATTCATAACGCAATCGAGTTCGGCATGGTTCAGGCGATCGCCGAGGGCGTCGATCTGCTGGCGCGTTCCGATTATCGGCTCGATCTGCCCGCGCTATTCAACAATTGGAACCACGGCTCGGTGATTCGCGGCTGGCTGGTCGAGCTGATGGAGCGCGGGCTGCGCGAACACCGACTCGACGATCTCTCGGGACATGTCGACGACACTCGCGAGGTGAAGTGGGTCGTGGAATACGCGCTCGAGAAGGAGGCGTGGATACCGATCATCGCGCAGTCGGAGCTGGCATTTTATCGCTACCGGGATCCCGACAGCGTTGCCGGGAAGTCCGTCGCTCTGCTTCGACATGGCTTCGGTGGACATCCGCTGCACGAGAAGCATGGCGACGGCAGCGGCGGAGGTAAGCCGTCATGAACTGGCATTGGCGCGACCAATCGGCATCGCTGGCTGCACGACTCCCTGAGTTCCGTGCCGAGCAATTGTCTTTCGCTCCGCGCGCAAAGTTTCCGGAAACCGCCCTTCGCGGTCGCGCGTCGGCCACGCACCACGATCTGCGCGAGTGCGATTTGGGATTCCTTTTTTGCTACGACGTATTTCCTCCGGCGATCCTCAAGTTTTTCGGCGAATGGCAGCTCGAGGATCGCGAAATGCGGGTCGGCGACACCATCGTGCAGCAGGCGCAGATTCCGCCGGCACGCGGAATCCATCTCGTGTTCGGCGTGCGTGTGCTGCGCGTCGAGCGCACCGCCCAACATGCGGGATTCAGCTACGGCACATTGCGCGAGCACCCAGAAACCGGCACGAATGCGTTTTCGTTTGCCCATGTCGAACGTGGAATCGACGCCGTGATCCGCACCGCTGCTGTGCCGGCATTGTGGTTAAGCCGATCGCTCGCGCACGTCTTCACGAATCGCTATGTGACCTGGTGCAACCGACAGGCGCTCGCGCGAATGACAACGCAGTTCCAGGAGATGAACGCATGACTGTCTCTCCCTGCAGCACCATCACGCTCGATGCCATCCGCGAACACTACGACGTGTTGTCACCGTTCTACCACCGTTTCTGGGGCGAACACATTCACCATGGTTATTGGGAGAACGGCGAATCGCTTCCCGAAGCACAATCCAAGCTTATCGCGAGACTCGCAACGTTCGCCGCGATCCCGGCCGGCGCGCACGTGTTCGACGTGGGGTGCGGCATCGGAGGCTCGGCGCTATGGCTGGCGCGCGAGCTTGGCTGCAGCGTGCTCGGCATCACCATTAGCAGCGTCCAAGTCGCGATCGCGACGCAGCGGGCAGCAGAGGCCGGCGTTGCCGACCGCGTGCGCTTCGAGGTCCGCGATGCGAATCGGCTCGAGGCAGTGACCGAGCGCTTTGACGCCATCTGGTCGGTCGAATGCACGGAACACCTGTTTGATAAGCCTCGTTTTTTCCAAAACTGCTTTCGTCTGTTGCGGCCGGGCGGCCGACTTGCCGTGTGCAACTGGCTCGCTGAGCCGCGGTCGCCGGCGGAGGTCGAGTTGGTCAACGGCGTTCGGCAAGCGATGCTCTGCCCATCATTCGGCAGCATGACCGACCATCTCACCTGGCTGCGAACCACCGGCTTTGAATCAATTCGCGCGGAAGACGACACTCGCCGCGTCGAAAAGACTTGGGATCGAGCATTGGAAGTTCTGTGCCGACCCGAGGTGGCCATCCTTGTGGGCTTGGCAGACGGAAACACGCGCAGATTCGCGGAGGCGTTTCCCAAAATCCGAGAGGCGTATGCCAACGGCGCGATGACGTATGGGCTGTTCGCCGCACGGAAGGCCCGTGCCGAGATCGATCCCTTATCGGCAAGATCCATCTGAACGATGCACCGGCAGAATCATCGCATTCGCCTGCGCCCGCGCGACGACACGCTCTACGTCACGCAGAATCGCACCGCACTCGCGACCGATCTCGACGGCTTCATCGATGGCGGACCCGAGCGCGGGCTCTTCGTGCATCAGACACGGCTGCTCTCGCGGTATCGCTACCTCATCGACGGCAAGCCGTGGACGCCGCTCGCGTTGTCGAACGTCGAGCAGCACTCGTGGATGGGTTACTACATCGCGCTCTCCCCAAATGCCGAGCCGGACCCCAAGTTCACGATCCTCGGCCCGGGCGGCGTGCTGGCGCAGCAGCCGATCGAGTTGCGGCTGTCGCGGTTCGTCGGCGACGGGCTGCACGAGGACGCGGACATCACGAACTTCACCCAGCGGCCGGTGAAATTCATGCTCCACCTCGAGATCGATGCGGACTTTGCCGATAAGGACGAAACAAAGGAGCCGCGCCGCCAATTCGGTGATCGCACCCGTGAATGGCGCGAAGCCGCCGACGGCGCTTGGGAATTGATCTATCGCTACCATGCGAATCGCCACAGCGAGCACCACCCGAACGGCGTCGCTCAAATTGCCCGCAGCATTACGGTGCGTTTCGAGCGCACAGCGAGCGTCCCGACGTTCAACGAACAAGAGAGCGTGGTTTCGTTTCCGGTCGAGCTCACGCCCGGCGGCACGTGGCACACGTGCGTGCACTGCACGGCGGAGATCGACGGACACTCGCTACCGCCACTCTACCGATGCGGAGCGTTTACCGGCACCTACAACGAACACGATCGCCGGCGCTTGCTGTTCCTCGAGCGATCGACGCAATTCCGCACCGCCGAGAGCGAATCGCTCGCGCCGATCGTAACCGCCACACTCGAGCAGGCCCGCCGCGATCTGGCTGCCCTTCGGCTCTACGATGTGGATCAAAGTGAAGACGCTTGGATCACGGCGGCCGGCCTGCCGATCTATCTCGCGGTATTCGGCCGCGACACGCTCACCGCGGCGTGGCAGGCGGGCATGGTGAGCACCGATCTCATGCGCGGCACGCTTCCCGAGCTGGCACGGCGGCAGGGCACAATCGTTGACGACTGGCGCGACGAGCAGCCGGGCAAGATGCTTCACCAGGCCGACACGGGCCCGCTTGCGACGCTCGGTTTCAATCCGCTCGCGCGCTACTACGGCTCGATCACGACGTCGGGATTCTACCCGGTTGTCGTTTCCGAGCTCTGGCACTGGACAGGCGACAAGGAGCTGGTGCGGCCGTTTATCGAGCCTGCGCTGAAAGCGCTGCAATGGCTCGACACCTACGCGGTCGCGCTCGGGAAAGGTTTCTACGCGTATCAAACACGCTCGCCGCTGGGAACGCGTCACCAGGCGTGGAAGGATTCGAGTGACGCCATCGTCTATGCCGACGGCTCGGACGTGGAACCGCCAATCGCCACGTGCGAGGAACAGGGGTTTGTTTACCTCGCGAAGTTGCACCTCTCCGAGGTGTTGTGGTGGCTCGACGACAAGGAAAACGCGAAGCGTCTGTATCACGAGGCGTCGGAACTGAAAAAGCGGTTCAACGATGCGTTCTGGATGGAAGACGTCGGGTTCTGCGCGATGGGGCTCGATTCCCACCAGCGAAAGATCACGTCGATCGGCTCGAATCCCGGTCACTGCCTCGCGAGCGCAATTGCAGAGAAGGAATGCGTGCAGCGCACCGCCGATCGTCTGCTCGCAGCGGACCTATTCAGCGGCTGGGGCGTCCGCACGCTCTCGGCTCAGCATCCGGCGTTCAATCCCTACAGCTATCATCGCGGCTCGGTCTGGCCGGTCGAACAAGCAACGTTCGCGATCGGCTTCATGCGCTACGGGCTGCACGAGCACGTGGAAAAGATCTGCCGCGCTCAATTCGAGGCGGCGTCGCTCTTCGACGCGTATCGGTTGCCGGAGCTGTTCAGCGGGCACGCGCGCGATGCCTACCATCCGTTTCCTTCGCACTATCCCGGCGCCAACGCTCCGCAGGCGTGGTCGGCGTCGGCGGCGTTTCTGCTGCTCCAATCGATGCTGGGCCTCTACCCTTACGCGCCGCTCCATATGCTGCTTCTCGATCCGCACCTGCCCGCGTGGCTGCCGGAGATCACGCTGCGCGATCTACGCCTCGGCGAAGCGACGGCGACGATCCGATTCTTCAGGAAAGAAAATGGCGCGAACGACTACCACGTCCTCGAACATCGTGGCCCCCTTCACATCCTGCGTCAGCCGAGCCCGTGGTCGCTCACCGCGACGTTCGCCGAGCGGCTGGTCGACGGGTTGAAGAGCATGTTACCGGGGAAATGACCCAGCGGCTCCTTCAAGGAGCGAGCGACGTCCTCCGCAAAGCCATACCATAATGCCACGGCGGCAGCATGAACGGCGGCTCCGCGACCGCCAGTCCTCCCACGGCGTCCGCCCAATCGAGAATCCGCTCGGGCTCGGGTCGAATCGCTGCGCTCGGCCCGCGTGGCGTCGCAATATCTGTGCGCCAGTGAATTACCGCGACGACGCCACCGGGACGAACCACCTCCGCCGCGGCAGACAACACGACGAACGGTTCCTCGCAGTGCAGGATGTTGAAGAGAAGCACGGCATCACACGAGCTCGGTGCCACACCGAAGCCATCGGACACAACATCGCGAGTCGACAGGTGGACATTGCGCAACCCCGTCTTGATCACGCGCCGCTGCGTGATTTCGACCATGACCGGATCGAGATCGATCGCGAACACGCGCCCAGCGATCCGCTGCGCGAGCGGAATCGTGAAGGTGCCATAGCCGCAACCGAGCTCAGCAACATCACGAGTGCTTCGGCCAAAGCCGAAGCGGTCCAGAATCAGCGGGACATCGAAGAGTGTCTCCCAATATTCCTGCTCCGGCATTCCGCTTTCGCGAAAGATCATGGCGCCCCATCAAAATGAAAACCCCGACCGCGCAAACCCCAAACCGGGGCAAATAATCTTCGCGCTTCCTGTTTGTCGCGTGCGGCTCGTCGCCCGTTCCACAGCGATCACGAATGCCTGATGCGACTCACGGCGGCGCTCTCGCCGCCAACGTCGAATCGTGATACTCGAGTTCGGCCGTGCCCACGGCTTTGCGCAGTTGAGCGAGCGCCACGTTGTAACCGTGATTGGACCGCAGCAGGCTCGTCCGTGCGCTCGTCAATTCCGCCTGAGCCTGTAGCAGATCGAGCTGCGTCGTCGTGCCGGCTTCGAACCGCGCCTGGGCCAAACGCGCGGCCTCCTCCGCTTGCGCGACGCCTTGCCGCGTCGCCATGGCGAGCTCGTTCGCCTGCTCAATCGCGGAAAACGCCCGCCGCACCTCGACCTCGGCCGCGAGCCGTGCCTCGGCTTCTGCGAGCCTCGCCTGCTCCAGCAATGAACCAGCCTGCGCGACGGCACCCGCCGTTGTCCGGCTGCCGATCTCCCACCGCGACTGCAGGCCGCCACGGACGCCATCGACCGAGTCGCTGAAACGATCGGTCGGCCCCTTGCGCAGCTCGCCCGCGCCGAAGATCGAGACGCTCGGCAGGTATCCCGCGCGGGCGACACCGACATCCTCGCTGCGCGCTGCGGTCAACTTTGCGAGTCGCCGCAGATCAGGCCGGTTTATTTGCGCTGCCGCGAAGGCCGCCTCAAGATCGAGTTCCTCGTGTTTGAATTCAAGCGCACCCGTGAATTCCGGGATCCTGCGCAGTGCCTCCGGCTCGTTCGTCGTTACGCCCAAGACGCGGCGCAGTTCCTCGAATGCGAGGCGAAAGTCGTTGCGAACGCGAATCAGTGGAGGCTTGGCGTTGGCGACCGCGACCTCCGCGCGCACTCGCTCAAACTCCGGCGCCGTGCCGGCCTCCACCCGCGCCTCCGCATATCGTCGCTGCGTCTCGAGCACCTCGAGATTCTGCTCCTGCACCCGGATTTGCTCGCGCGTGTGCAGCACGTCGTAGAAGCGAACCCGCACCTCGAGCAACGACTCATTGATCGCAGCCTGGAGATCGAGCACCGCCGCGTCGCGCGCCAGCCCGGCGCTGCGAACGGCAGTCCGAATGCCGCCTCCCGCATAGAGCGTCTGCGTGCCGGTGAGAGTCAGTCGCCAGAAGCGGCCGGCGGGAGCAAAGATGATCGAATTGGGATTCAGGTTTGCGCCGGTGCTGAGCGAGGCCGAGTTAACATTCAAAATGGTCGGCGTATCGCTTCGCAGCAGTGTGCCAGCAGCCGACACCGTCGGGAGCCCAGCCGCCGACACAGTGGTGACCACGCCATACTGCGTGCGCACGCGCTCGCGTGCCTGCCGAATCGCGAGATTGCTTTCGAGTGCGATCGAAAGCGCGGTTTCCAGATCGAGCGGATCCGGCAATGCTTGGCGCGGCTGAGTTCCCGCCACGGCAACACCGACAAAAGCCGAAGCGGCCAGTGCGAGCAGCCGACAACGCGTCGTTTTCGACAAACACTCTGCACGGCAGGGAGCGAGAGCCCGGCTCATGCCAACTGAAACGCTGACGGAACCAGCAATCCCTCATCCCGCTCGAGGAAATTTTGGTCTTCTGCTGCGCGTCCTAATCGCCATGGCCGGGCGAACGGGATTTCTTGTCTCGAAAAAACGTCAGTCCCGGGCTCGCTTGCTTCGCGGTTTTTCACTCTGGGTAGGCAATCACAAGAGTTTCGAATTTGAACACCCCATGAGTTTTTACGGCGAACGCATCCTGCCGCACGTGATCAAGCTCGCGATGCGTAATCGTCAGCTTACGCCTTATCGCGAGCGTGTGGCCGCCGCCGCGCGTGGCCGCGTGCTCGAAGTTGGCATCGGCGCCGGGGAGAATCTCTCTCGGTTTGGAGCGGACGTTTTGGAAGTGATCGGTGTCGAGCCCGCTGCGCGGTTGGCCGCGATGGCTCGGACTGCGGCGCGACGAGCGTCTCCGCCGGTCACCGTGATGGAGACATCCGCGGAAGCGATTCCACTTGATGCCCACAGCATTGATACGGTGGTGCTGACCTGGACTCTGTGCTCGGTTTCCGATCCCAACGCAGTGCTGCGAGAGCTACATCGCGTGCTTCGGCCAGACGGACGATTGCTCTTCGTCGAACACGGCCTCGCTCCAGAGCCCGGCGTCCGCAGGTGGCAGCATCGGCTCACCCCGATCTGGGGATGCCTGTTTGGCGGTTGTCATCTTGATCGTGAAATAAGCGCGCTTATCTCAAACGCGGGCTTTCATATCGCACGACTTTCGACCGGCTACATGCGCGGACCGCGACCGTTGACGTTCACGTATGAGGGTAGCGCGACTCCGGTATTCCACGGTCAAACCGGCTAGCGCATCATCGGCTTGACCGTGGCTTAGCCGCGATTCTGCCTTCAACGGCTGCAAGCGCCGGCACCACGAGTCGGCGGAAGATTGTGTCCACTTCGGCGGGTGCGAGCGTCGGGCTTCGTTCGAACCACCAGTCGAGAACCGAAAAGAACACGTCGACCACGAACCGCACCAATGCATCGCGCGGTATCTGGGCATCGCGGACGTTTCCCGTGGTGCGCAGCTCGGCCGACACAATATCGGCGACAATCCGTTTCAACGCCGCGGTGACGGCCGGCGCGCTTTCGCTCCACACAAGCGCACGGTAGATGTTTCGATATTCATGCACATGCTCGAAAAACTCGCGGCTAAACCCGAGAGGATGCGCTGCGGCGCGACCTGCCGCTCCAGCTTCACGCTGCGCGGCGATCAACGCTGCCCGTAAATGCTGGAGCCCGGCGAGGAGCAACCCTTCCTTGCTGCCGTGATGGGCGTAAAAAGTGGAACGGCCAACGTTCGCACGACGGGTGATGTCGGTGATGGTGCTCCGATCGTAGCCCTTTTCCAAAATCAGGTGGTTGAGTGCGACGTGCAGCGAGTGCTGCGTGCGCGTGATGCGACGGTCGGGTTTGGTGCGGCTCACGTTGGGAAGGTGGGAGGGATTGCTGAACACTCGACCGCGGTTTGTCCATTATCGGACACTCGCGCGGGAGAGTTCATTGACGGTGATACTGGTGCGCGGACACTCGCGCGCAATCGCCATGCGCATGACACCCGCCCTCCGCAAACTAGCGCTTACCGCCCACGTAAGCACCTCCATCGGCTGGCTCGGCGCGGTCGCGAGCTTTCTCGTGCTGAGCCTCGCGGGGCTGACGAGCGACGAAGTGGATATCGTGCGCAGCGCCTATCTGGCCATGGATCTCATCGGCCGGTATGCGATCGTGCCGCTGAGCATTGCCGCGCTGGCAACGGGCATCGTGCAGTCCATCGGCACGTCGTGGGGCCTGTTTCGACACTATTGGATTGTGGCGAAACTCGTGCTTACGATCGGGGCCACGTTGCTTCTGCTGCTGCATCAATTCACCGCCGTCGCCGGCGCGGCGAAGCGTGTGGCGTCGACACCGCCCGGAATGATGCCCGATGTCGGGCGCTGGGGAACTCAACTCGTGGGCGATGCCGCGGCCGCCGTGCTGGTGCTGCTCGCCATCACGGCCATAGCGGTGTTCAAGCCCTGGGGCCTCACACCCTACGGGCGACGCAAACAGCTCGAGAGTTCGACGGCTGCGGCGGGCGGTCCCAGCGGTTCCACCTCAACGATGCCGCTCAGCCTTATGATTCTGCTCGTGGCCATCGGACTGGCCATCGTGGCGTTTATCCTCCTGCATCTCGCCGGAGGTGGCCTCGGACATCACGGACACTGACGCGACACTGGCGCCTTGCGCGACTGCTCCCGTGCTACATCGTCATTTTTGTTCCCCATGCACCTGTCGCTTTGTCGTTTCGTTCGCCTCGCGGCGCTTACCGCGTTAATCGCTTCCATGTGGCTCGCGCCAACCTTCTCGTTCGCGCGCACACATATTCCGGCTGCCGCTCAACCGCAGCTCGCAGCTTCGGCCGACGGCCGGGTGTGGCTTGCCTACGGTCAAACTCGCGCCGCGCCTGTGGCAACCGAGCGTTCCCACGACGGCAGTCAAGGTGGCGGCGCCGGCCACGGCGGTGGCACCGGACACGTCGGACATGGCAAGGGCAGCGGCCAGCCACGGCCGGATGGCGATATTTTCGTCGCGTGTTCGGATGATGACGGCGCAACGTTCGCTCCCGCAGTAAAAGTCGCCACGGTGCCCAGCTTCATGCTCGGCATGCGTCGGGGTCCGCGCATCGCGGCGCACGGCGACACGCTGACGGTCACCGCCATCGGCGCAGAGCTGGTGGCGTTTCGCTCGACCGATGCGGGCCGGACGTGGAGCGGCCCCGTGACGATCAACGAAGTTTCGACGAGCGCGCGCGAGGGATTGCACGATTTGGCGGCAGCGCCGGACGGGGCGCTCTTCGCCACCTGGCTCGATCTGCGCAACGGGAAGATGGAGCTGTGGGGCGCGGAGTCGCGCGACGGCGGCAAGACATGGGGTAAGAACGAGCAGGTCTATCGTTCGCCGGACAAATCGATCTGCGAGTGCTGCCACCCGAGCGCGCTCTTCGATGCGGAAGGCAACCTCGCGGTGATGTGGCGCAACTCAATCGAGGGTTCGCGCGACCTCTGGATGACGACGCGCGCGAAGAGCGCGAGGTCGTTTTCCACGGCCCGAAAGCTCGGCGAAGGCACGTGGAAACTGAACGCGTGCCCCATGGATGGTGGCCGCATCGTCGCGCTCGGCGGCGGGAAGTTCGGCGCGGTGTGGATGCGCGCGGGCGAAGTGTTTTTCACCCCGCCCGAGGGCGCGGAAATCTTGCTCGGCAAAGGCCGCCAGGCGGTCGCAGCCACTCGCGCCAGCGAAACGCTGATCGTTTGGCAGCAGGACGCGAACTTGGTTTCGGTCCGCAAACCGGGTGCCCAGGCGCAGCAGCTCGCTGTGGACGCCCGATTCGCAAGCGCACTCACTCTGCCGCAAGACAAGGGCGTCGTGCTCGCCTACGAACAAGGTCCGGCAAAGGAGAAGCAACCGGGCATCGTGATCGAGCGCCTTTGACCGGACGCCATGCGAGCACTTGATGGTGTCGGTGCTAATGTTTGTGAGGCTCGCCTGACTTCTGTCCTTCCGTCTTTTGCTGCTGCGGTTGCGGCGATGCCTGTTGTTGCTGCGGAGCCTGTTGGTGCTGCCGCTCCGCACCGTGGCCACTTCCCTCGGACTCCTGCTGGATGCGGCCGAGCTCGCTCATGGCGGTATACTGCGCGGCAGACAACGACGGGAATTGTCGAATCAACGCGGTCATGCCCCAGATCTCCTCGTCGCTATGTGCGCCCGGGTGCGTTCCGCCGAAAGCGCCCATCGCTGTGTCCTTGATGCCGTGTTTGATGATCCAGAAAACCTCCGCGTCGCTCCAACGCTTCTCGCGCAAAGCGTCCGCAAGATCAGGCGCGGGCGGATAAAGCAGCCACGGATCGGGTTTCTTTCCTGGCGCGCCGTGGCACGTGCGGCACATCCCCTCATACATCCCGGCCGATATCTCCAACAGCTTGGGATCGCGAAAATCCATGCCGACCGGTGAGACGATGTCACGCGCATGCGCGCGCACCGAGCGGATCATGAGATTGTTCAACGTCCGCTCGACCAATTTCGTATGCCCGCTCGTCGCACTGACATTATACGCGCCGGAATAAAATACCACCGCCGCCACCGCGACCAGTGCCGCAGCTCCAAGCGCCATAATCCCGAGAAATCGGAGCACCCGTTTCATTGGGCAACATAGCATCGCGCGACGGATGCCGCCATGAGAGACCTGCCCGACGAACCGACCGGCCAAATCCTGAGCTTACACGCGGTTGGACTCCGGACATCACGTCGCTTGCGAGCCGGCGCTCCGTTTTTCTTTGCGCATCTTCCGTCCAACACTACTCACCGTTCACACATCGATGCGGAAACGAAACGTGCACAAACGCGGCCGGAAAATCTCAGTGCCACAATCGGCCGAAGCGTGGTTCGACCGTGAGCTCGCCGACATCAATGCGCGGCTGGCCTCACTCGAAGCCGCTCTGACATCGAGGAGCCTCACCACACCGAAACCGCGGCATCGAAAAGCGCCAAAGCGAAAGTCCCCGTCGGGAACAAAGCTGGCCGTTGCGCCGAGCATTTCTCCTGCCGCTCCGCCTCTGCAGGTCGCGGCTGCGCCGCCGGTCTCCTCCGCCGCACCCGATCAGCGGCCTCCGTCACGCTCTGTAGAGCCGGTTCTCCCGACGGGCACGAATCTTTCCGATCCGAAAAACTTCGGACTGATGCCGCCAGCCGCAGATCTCGAGCGCGGCTCGGCGACCGACGATGAATATCGGCGCCGCCTCGCGCGGCACATCGCCTTTGCGACAAAGGTGCTGCACACCTCGGGTGTGCCGGCGGCAATCTGGCGGGAATGGCGCGCTTTCGAGAAAGCGGCGCACGAGCGGCTCCGCGCATTGATCGGCCCCTCTCACGAAGCAGTCGATCAAACCTAAACTAAAAAGGCCGTCGCTCGCGCGGAGCTTACGGCCTTTCGATAGACGATCTAAGATCGAAGTATCGTCGCGCTATTTCTTCTCCGGCACCTTCGCGACAAACAGGCACGGTTCGCCCTTCTCGTTCACGTAGGTGACCTGGCGTTCGACCGTTTGAGGAAATTTCGGCGGGCCTTTCGTGACGACCTTCACCTTTTTCTTGCACTGAGGGCACGTCACCTCCGCGCCTTCCTTGCAGTGTTCCATCGCGTGCGCTGGTGAATCCACGGTCACTTCCGAGACCGTCTGACACTGGTGGCACACATAGGCGATCTTGTCGCCGGCCTTGAGCTGTTTGAACTCTTCCGGCTTGCGAAGCGTCTGCCAGTATTGCAGACCCGGGCCGGCATACGCGAGCGAAGCGAGCACGCCCAGAGCGGCGGTCGCGAGCAATGAACGAATCGATTTGGTTTTCATGAGCGGGTTGGCGACTGACGGGAAAGTCACGCGATCACGAGATCGAATCCCCTCCGACAGACACTGTGCACGGATTGTGAAGACTTGTGCAGTTCTTGCCTGTAGAAGTGCGTCGAGCGGCACGTCGTTCCCTTCGCCGCATTCGCGCTCGGACCAAGACGACTACGGTCCTCCCCTTCTCTCCGTGCAGATCAATTCTTCACGGCGTCATCTTCATCCAGCCTTGCTCCGGGTGAGCGGCGATGGGAGTCATCAACGCGAGGTAACGTTTGCCCGCGGACGGCGGCATCTCGCCTGCGACCGCGTAGAAGTGCTCGAGCATCCGGTGCTGGCACTCGACAACGATCTGATTCGAGCGATTCAGAGCCGTGGTTACTCGAGGCGTCACCCGCTTTTCAGACGCGATCAATCGCGTGATCTCGGCATCGCTCGCGCGGAGCGCCTCGCACATCGGCTCGCACTCCGCCGTGTAGCGCCGGTGCAATTCCGCGATCCGCAGCACGACATCGTCGTTCAACGCGAACTCGCGTTGCAACCAGCGCAACTCCGGTTCCTGCACGGCCATCTCGTCACCCGATCGGAGCGCGCGCCAGGTGAACGCCCCGGCCCCGCCGACCAAGGCCACAAGCAACACGACGGTGGCTTTCAGTTTCATCGCCGGTGACTGGCCGCGTGGGCGACCGGGTTTACGGCAAGCACGTAAGCGCTGAGCCCGGCCACGCGCTCGTGCCTTGCTTC
Source organism: Nevskiales bacterium (assembly GCA_011526045.1). Lineage (GTDB taxonomy): Bacteria > Pseudomonadota > Gammaproteobacteria > Steroidobacterales > QUBU01. The sequence goes on from WYBE01000047.1 coordinate 47,514, forward strand.
GTATTTCTGCCAGACGTTGCCCGATACAGCGCCCGCAAACAAGAGCACGGCCACGAGGGCCGCCGCCCAAACAGGTTGCCCCACGAATTCTTCCGTGGTGCTCCAGATGCGGTAAGAGAGGCGCTGCTTCCGCGCGGCGATCCGCCGCCACACCGCGGCCCGGAAGTTCGGATCGGGAGCCGGCTTGACCTCCCACTCGTGCAGCAAACTGCGGAGAGAATCTTGCATGGTTTCTGAGCGTTCTGCGCTCACTCTTGTTATACACGCCACCGAGCAAAATCCCTCATCCGATCTGATTGATTTTCGTGCGCGACTTCGCCCAGCCGACCGATCGGGGCTACGCACGAGCTCCACAATCAGTGCTTGTGCGCTGGGTCTTGCGGCGGCGGCGATTCGGCGGCGGGCGCTGCCGGCGCATCGGCCTTCGATGCGGCCGGCTTCTCGCAGTCGCACGACTTCACGGCCTGGTCGTGTGCAGCGCCGTCTTTTTTGCGCGCGGCGTGGCCGAGCATCATCGCTGGCATCATCGCGGCCATGCAGCCGGAGAGAAACAGCGTGCCCGCGAGCACGCCGACCAAAACAATCGCTCTATACGTTTTCATGGAAGGAAAGGAGCTCTCACCAGCGCGATTCCGCACCAGAATCTCGCATGACATCGCGAACCTTCTGCGCGGCGACATAGCGTGTGGGATCCTCCTGATAGACTTTGTAGCACATCGGACAGCACAACGGCACGGGACGGCCCTCGACGTGGAGCGTCATGAAGCCGCGTCCGCCCGTGGTGTCTTTGCCGCACACGGCACACGTGTCGGCCGATCGCGTGGAATCGGAGGCGTTCATCGGAGTTTGGGGTTGATTGTGAACTGCGCTTCCAGGCATGCGGGCGGCCGCGTCGCGCTCGCGGGCAAACGGCAAGGCGAACTCAACTCGGTGGCCCGACGACGAGCACGGCGTTGCGACCGCCAAACGGATTTTCGACGGTCTCGGCCGCGCCGGGCACATCGATCCACTCGTCGTCGACAATCAGGCGATACTCATGACGCCCGGGCGCGAGCTCGAGGTCGAGCGCCCAGGCGCCGTCGGATGTCCTATTCAGCGCGAGGCCGGTCTGATCCCAATTGTTGAACGATCCGGACACGCGCACGGAGGCTGCATTCGGGAATTGGAATTTCAGCGGAACACGCGTCAGCACGGACGCGGACTTTTTCGGTGATTTCTTTTTCATGGCGCGAGAACAGGCTGTGGTGCCGGTGCGGTCGGTTCGGCGGGCGGAGGCTGCAGACCGCGGCGCCGCCAGAGGAAGAAGATCGCCGGATAGACGAGCAGCTCCATGAGTGTGGATGTCACGACGCCGCCGACCATCGGCATGGCGATGCGCTTCATCGTATCTGCTCCGGTCCCGTGGCTCCAGAGAATCGGCAACAGCCCGGCGATGATCACGGCCGCCGTCATGGCCTTCGGCCGCACGCGCTTCACCGCACCGTGATAAATTGCGTCGCGCAGATCGGCGGTCGTGTTGAGTCGTCCTTTCTTCTTCCACTCGTCATACGCGAGGTCGAGATAGAGCAGCATCACAACGCCCGTCTCCGCATCGAGCCCGGCGAGCGCAATAATACCGACCCATACTGCCACGCTCATGTTGTAGTCAAAGAGGTGCAGTGCCCAGAAGGCTCCCACGAGCGAGAAGGGCACCGCCAGCAGCACGATGGCAGTCTTAATCCACGACTGCGTGTTCAGGTAGATGATGAAGATGATGATCAGTAATGTGAGAGGAACGACGATCATTAGCCGTGCCTTAGCACGCTGCATATACTCGAACTGCCCGCTCCAGAAGATGGTGTAACCGCTCGGCACCTTGATCTCACCGCTCTGGATTGCATCGCTGACCGTCTTTTGCGCACCACGGACGTAGTTGCCAATATCAACCCCCTGCACGTCGACGTAGATCCATGCATTCGGAATCGCGGCCTCGCTCTTGATGCCCATCGGCGCGGCGACCACGCGGACATTCGCGAGCTGACTGAGCGGCACTTGCGCGGTGAGACCACTGGCGCCACCGCCATTGCCGTTGCCAACCATGCTGCTCGAACCCATCCCAGCGCCACTGCCCATCGACTTCACCGGAATCAGGATGTCGCGCAGCGCCTCGAGGTTCTCGCGATAATCGCGATCGTAGCGAAGAATCACGCCGTAGCGCTCAAGGCCCTCGACTGTCGTCGTGAGCGGCATGCCGCCTAGTGCAACCTGCAGCACCTCCTGCACTTCACCGACGGTCAGCCCGTAGCGTGCAATAGCATCGCGATCGATATCGAACTCGACGTAGTTGCCGCCCATCACCCGCTCGGCAAAGACGCTGCTCGTGCCCGGAGCCCGCCGAATAACTCCTTCGATCTGGCTCGCGATCCGTTCCAGCTCTTTCAGATCCGGCCCAGCGACCTTGATGCCAACCGGTGTCTTGATGCCTGTCGCGAGCATGTCGATGCGCGTTTTGATCGGCATCGTCCACGCGTTGGTGAGTCCGGGGATCTGAACCGCGTTATTCAAAGCCGTGGTTAATTCCTCGATTGTCCTGCGGCGGTGAGCGACGACCTTTCCATCCATGTCCTTGATGTCCACCTCCGGCCATTCCTCTTCCGGCTTCAGCATGATCGTGGTCTCGATCATATCCATCGGGGCGGGATCGGTAGCGGACTCGGCGCGTCCGATCTTCCCAAATACGTGGTGCACTTCTCCAAACGACTTTATTATTTGGTCCGTTTGCTGGATGATCTCGCGCGCCTTGGTCGGCGAGATGCCCGGAAACGTGGTCGGCATGTAGAGCAGATCGCCCTCGTAGAGTGGCGGCATGAACTCGGAGCCGAGGTTTTGATAAGGAAATGCTTTCCCCAACTTGAGTGCGGTCTCCTTGACCGGTCCATCCGGCAACACGCGCGCAACGACTGCGTTCCATGGGAAAAACACCCACCCGATGATCACCGCCGCCGTGATGATTACTGCCCAGCGGAATCTGATCATGAGATCGAGCAACGGGTGATAGAGCCAGATGAGGAAGCGGTTCACCGGGTTCTTCTCCTCCGCCGGTATTTTGCCGCGAATGAAGAAACCCATGAGCACGGGCGCGAGCGTGATCGAAAGCAGCGCCGCCGCCGCCATGGAGTAGGTCTTGGTATAAGCGAGCGGCTTGAACATTCGGCCTTCCTGGGCTTGCAGCGTAAACACAGGCAGGAACGACACCGTGATCACCAGCAGCGAATAGAACAGCGTCGGGCCTACCTCGATAGAGGCGTCGCGGATGATGTCCCAATGCGGCTTTTTTCCGCCGTCATGCTCCATGTGCTTGTGCGCGTTCTCGATCATGATGATCGCTGCGTCCACCATCGCACCGATCGCGATCGCGATGCCGCCGAGCGACATGATGTTCGCACTGAGCCCCTGTCCGAACATGATCGAGATCGAGGCGAGCACCGCGATGGGCAGGATCACGATCGCCACGAACGAGCTGCGGAGATGCATCAGGAACACAAGGCACACGAGCGCCACGACGATGCATTCTTCGATTAGCTTTTCCTTGAGCGTGCGGACGGAGCGATCGATGAGTGCCGTGCGATCGTAGGCGATCGTGTAAGTGATGCCCTCGGGCAGACTCTTCATCGCCTTGTCGAGCCGTTCCTGCACCGCCTTGATCACCTGTCGCGTGTCGACACCGTAGCGCACCACGACGATGCCACCCACCGTTTCACCCTCACCATTGAGCTCGGCGATGCCGCGGCGCATGTCGGGACCGAGTTGAACATTGGCGACTTCGCCGAGGAGAATAGGCGTCCCGCCCGGACCTCGGCCCACCGCCACTTTCTTCAACATCTCCACGTCGGTGACGTAGCCGCGCACGCGCAGGATGAACTCCTTCTCCGCCCACTCCACAGATCTCCCACCGACCTCGCCGTTGCTCTTTTCCACGGCCATCGCGACTTCGCTGATCGAGAGATTGTAAGCGTGCAACCGGTGCGGATCGACCGTGATCTGGTATTGCTTCACGAATCCGCCGACCGACGCGACCTCCGCCACGCCCTCGACACTCGATAGCTGGTAGCGCAGGAACCAGTCCTGCATCGAACGCAGTTGCGCCAGATCGTGCTTCTGCGAGTTGAGCGAATACATGAACGCCCAGCCAACGCCGGTCGCGTCAGGCCCAAGCCGTGGCGACACGTTCGTCGGAAGACTGCCCTGCAGGCCGTTCAGGTATTCGAGCACGCGGCTCCGCGCCCAATAAGGATCGGTGCCGTCCTCGAAAATCACATAGACGAATGAAAACCCGTAGAACGAGTAGCCGCGCACGACGGTCGCCTTCGGCACCGACAGCATCTTCGTCGTGATCGGATACGTCACCTGATCCTGCACGATCTGCGGCGCCTGGCCTGCCCATTCCGTGTAGATGATGACCTGCGTGTCCGAGAGGTCGGGGATCGCGTCGAGCGGGATTTTCCGCAGCGAATAGATGCCGCCGAAGATCAGCGCCGCGGTCGCAGCGAGGACGAGGAATTTGTTCTTGAGCGAAAATTCGATGATGGCCTTGAGCATGATCGGCGGAAGTCAGGCGGAGGCTCATCGCCTCCAAATCGTGATGCGGGGAGGGATTGTCGTGGATTACTTCTTGTTGTGTTCGCAGGGCTCGCCGGCAGCCATCGCGGCCTGGCTCATCCCGCAACTGCCGCAAGCACCATCGCCAGCGGGCTTGCCGGCCGCGGCCGGCGGAGTTCCCTGCGCGCGCAAATACGAGGCGACCGAAACTTGATCGATCGGCGGATGCCCGGGAGGCAGCACCATCGACATGCCGCCCCCGCCGCCGCCACCTCCACGCGCTTTTGGCGTAGCCTCGGGGCCGGCGATCTCTTCGCCGCAGCGCGGCATCTTGGAACCGAAGAAAGGATTCTTGGTGCCGCCCTCGCGCTGGAGCCAACGACCCTTGCCGGTGGCGGGCGCCATCGGGCATTCGAACACGTGCAGCTTGTCGGTGTGATGGAGATGATTCTCGCGCGCGAGATCAGCGACGGCCGTGCTGAACGACTCGAAATCCTTGCGCGCCGTATCGAGATCGGTGGGATCGGCAAGGCGATCCTTGTATTTCGCGAGCGGGCCGTGCGCCGCATGCTCGTAGCCCTTGAAGAAATCTGCCAACCCAGCGCGCAGTGCGGGCAGTTGCTTCTTGTAGCCTGCGAGGTCGTCGGCCGCGAGCGCTGCAGCCGCATCGGCGGCGGCGAGCGCGAGCGGCTTCAGCAGCGCCACAGCGTTTTCGGGCAGTGCCGCCGCTGGAACCACTGCTGCGGTGTCCTTTTTGGCCGGCGTCGCGGAAGGGTCGCCATCTGCTTTCTTTGACCCGTGATCGTGACCACCTGCTGGAACGCTTGCCGCTGGCTGAGCGCCCCCAGCGCTCTTCAGCATCTTCTGGATCGCCTCGCGGAGCTGGCTTTCGGAATCGAGCATGAACTGCCCGGACGTCACGACGCGCTCGCCGACTTTCAGCCCTGCGAGCACTTGATAGAATCCGCCTTCACTGCGCGATCCGAGCTTCACTTCGCGCGGCTCAAAGAAACCGCCATCGAGCGCGACGAACACCGTGTTGCGCTCGCCGCTGCGGAGCACGGCCATATCCGGCACGAGCACCGCGTCGTCGGCGAGTTGCGACGCGAAGCTCACCTCGACGAACATGCCAGGCCGAAGAAACAGGTCCGGATTCGGCAGGACGATGCGCGCGGTCGCGGTTCGCGTCTGAGCTTCGACTTGCGGAAGCAGCAACTGCACGGTGCCCTCGAATTTGCGCTCGGGTCCGTAGCTCGTGCGAATGGTCGCGGCCTGTTCGTTGCGCAGATACGGGAGATCCTTTTCGTAGATCTGCGCCTCCACCCACACCGTAGATAAATCCGCAAGCCGATATATCCGCTCACCAGGCTTCATCATCTGCCCCTCGATCGCCATTTTTTCGATGACTACGCCATCGGCCGGGGCTCGAAATACGAGCGTGCGCTTCGCCTCGCCAGAGCGCTTGAGTTCGCCGATGAAATCCGCGGGCACATCGAAGAGCTGCAGCCGGGCCAGCGCAGCGCGAGTCAGCGGACCGCCTTGCTCGCCTTCGGCGCGAATCGCGAGCACGTAATTGAGCTGCGCGTTATAGAGATCGGGCGAATAGATCTCGAAGAGTGGATCTCCGGCTTTCACCGTCGTCCACGTGGCGTTGACGTGGAGTTTCTCGATCCACCCTTCGTATTTTGTGGTGATGTCGCGCAGGCCGCGCTCGTTGTAGGCAACGATGCCTACCGTGCGCACTTCGCGGCGCACCGCGCCTTTCTCGACCAGCGCGGTTTTAAGGTTCATCCGCTGGACCGTCGCGGCGTCGATCTGGATGTTGTTTTCACCCGACATGTCTTCGCCCTCGTAAACCGGCACCATGTCCATGCCGTGGGCATCCTTGCCCGGCTTCTCGCTAATCACGCCGGGAATCATCGTGGACTTGTAGTATTTGATCTTCCGCTCGCCGCTCGCGGCTGCACCGGCGCCGGCCTTGGCAGCGTTGGGGCGGATCGGCGTGAGCTTCATGCCGCAGATCGGGCAGTTCCCCGGCTCCTTCTTGATGATCTGCGGATGCATACCGCAGGTCCAGAGCTGCTCGGCGGCGGCCAACCCAGCGCCGAGCAGGAGCGGAATGAAGATGTAGGCGAGATAACGGACGGCTTTCATGAGTTGAATCGATCAGGGTTGCGGGAAGTTGCCTGCGACGAGCGGCGCGCCAGCGGGCGCGATGTCGGCAGTGAGCAGGAAAAGATCGGTGACGGCGGTCTCGCGGTCGCGCAGCGCTTGCGCGCGCTCCAGGCGCATGACGAGCGCCATAAGCCGTGTTTCGGGAATCATGCCGGGGCTCGTCATGCCCGACAGGTAACCAGCGGCGATGGTATCGATGGCGCGCTCGAAATTCGGCAGCGCCGTCTGCTCGATATAGGCAATCATGCGATCGGCTTCGCGGACCATGAAGAGCATCTGCGCCAGCTCCGCGGCGATGTTGAGCTGCTCGGCGGTGACGCGCGCCACGCTGGCATCGCGCCGCGCTTCGGCCGCGGCGATGTTGGCCGCGATCTTCTCGCGCCAGATCGGCAGCGTGACGGTCGCGGTCGGCCGAATCATCAGCGGATCGGCCTTCAGATCGGGCATGCCGCCGATCGTGAAATCGGGCGTGCGCGCCTTGCGCGCGACCTCGATGCTGGCGATCGCCATATCGACCATCGCGCGCATCCGGCCGAGCTCGGGATTAGCGTTCGAGGCGCGCAGCCAAAGTTCGTCCTCGCTGGGAAGCGCCGTCGGCGCGAGCGACGCCTGTGGCCAGGCCGGATCGCGATCCGTGCGCGTCAAACCCAGCGTGGACTTGAAACGAGTGCGAGCCGCCGTGCGGCGGTCGGCAAGAATGGCGAGGTCGGTGCGGACTTTGGCGATGTCGTTCGTCACGCGCACCTGGTTCGCGAGCGTGCCCATACCCTTGCCCGTGGTGTAATCGGTGTTCGCAATCTCGAGCGACTGCTCGAGCGCGCCGACTGAACTTTCGCGGAGCCGGATCGCCTCGTCGATGAACGCGAGCTCGATCCACGCCTTGCGCGCTTCGGAGGCCACGCGCAATACTGTCGATACATAGGTGCGATAGGCGACGACGCTCGTGGCCGTCATCTCCGCGGCCATGGCGCGGCGTTTCCCCGGCGTCATGATGTCGAACATCAGGCCCGGCATGAATGTCATGAGCATGTCGGAAACATCCGCCTCGAACGTGAACTGCGGATCGGGCAGCGCGCGCGTCGGCGCGATCGCCGAGACCGAGGCGCGCCAGTCGTGATACGCCGCTTCGACCTGCGGATGGTTCAGCACGGCGAAGCGCACGAACTCCCCGAGCGGCGAATCCGCGCGCAGTTCCGGCAGCACGGGTTTCTGCGCCGCGGGCCGCAGGGTGCCGCCGATCTGCGCGACGTGATCGCGCGCGGTCTTCTCCGCAGACGATGGCGCGATCGTGCAGCCAGCGAGCGATGCGCCCAACGCGAGCGCGAGGCTGAAGCGGACGGCAATTGAGGACGAGTTGAGTTTCATGAGTAATCCACCGACACGCGCCGGAATCCGGCGTGCGGGGTTCGTTTGACCGAGGTGATGGGTGACGTGTGAGATGCGGTTGGCCGACAATGGACGAGCTGGACTAACGGAAGGTGAAAAATGGGAACGTGGTCGCTTCGGTCACTTCTTGGCGACGTGATGACTGGCTTCGGTCGTGCAGCAGGTGCGACGCGTCTTCGCGCAGACCGGGCAATAATCCATCATCGCATCGCGCGTCTCGCCGCGGACCTTCGTGATCCTGCCACCGCACGCATCGCAGGTGTGCTTCGTGCCGACCGCCGTCGTGCGGGTAACAAACTCCTCGCCTACTTTGCTGACCGAGAATTCTTCGTGCGGCTCGGTCTTGCATTTTTCGCATACCGCGGGCGGCGAGTCCACGCTCTTTCGCGTGGCCGTATCCGGCTTGCGTGCAGGTTGTGTCTTGGTTTGGGCGCTCGCCGGCGAACCAAGAACAGACACCAGGGTGAGCACAAGGCCGAGCCCGAGCGCGTTCTTGATTCGACGTGAGGTCTTCATGTTCTGCGAGAGCGAGTCGGGCTCAGGAGAGCGTGCAGCACGTGGGAACGGTTTTGGCGCACGTCGGGCAGTTCGCCTTCATGTCGTTCGTAGTCTTGCGCCGCCACATGCGGAGCACTCGTGTTTCGACCCAACGGGCGTGTAATGCGGCGCCCACTTTCCGCTCACGTTTGTCGGTGAGAATTCCGTGACCACGCTGGTCTTGCACTTCTCGCAAGCCATCGCCGCCGGCTTGGCCTTCTCTACGCTTGCCACCTTTCTCACCGCGTTTTCGGCGCGAGACTTTTCCATCATCTGCCAGTATTGCGGGCTGGGGCCGGCGACCGCCGACGTGCCAATGCCGATGGCAAGGGTCAGCACAGTGCCGATTCCAAGCGTGCTCCGGGTGAGTCGTGAGAGATTCATAACGGGTGAGCTTGAGGATTGATTGGATGAGACTTTCGGGATGGGTCTTCCTTCGCCGGTGTGGGTCAGGTGACCGTGCAGCAGGACGTCGTAGCGCACGCCGCATGATTGCGCTGCATCTCGTCACTCACGCCGCCGGAGATGCGGGTGATCGTGCCTTTGCAGGCGTCGCAATAATGACGCACGCCGACTTTGGTCGGAGCGGGCCGAGTCTTGTCGGCCGGATTAGGCAGGCCGCGCTCCTCGTGAATCTTCGTCTTGCACGAAGGGCATGCCATCGCGGACGCAGCGACGTGTTGGTGCGTCTGCGCTGCCGCCGTTTTCTTCGCCGCGTTCTCGGCGCGGTTCTTTTCCATCTGCTGCCAGTATTGCGGACCGGGACCGGCAAACGCCGAGCTGCCAAGACCGATCGCGAGGGCCAGGACGGAGCCCAACCCGAGAATGCCTTTGGTTACGCGTGAATTCTTCATGGTATTGAAACCAGACTTTGAGGTTGTGAATCGCGCGCTCGGTGGAAGATCGCGGGAGGAAACGCGCGAGAACCCGCGATGTGCGCGATGCCACGTCCGTGGGCGGGCAGTGAGAAGTTTGCGGGAAATCGGACGCGGAACGCGCATGGTCGTTTTTGCTTACACTAGCTTATACTCCCCCCTCGCCGTTTTCCCTCACGCAATTATTGCAAAGACATCCGCGAATTTTGCCATCAACGATGAGCGCTGCTTCTCGACGCACTCGTGAGCCGAGGAGGATTCCTGTCTCGTCGTTCGAGCGAGCGGAGACGCTCATGTATTCAATGCCTCGTGCACCGCTTCCAACAATTGCTCGGCCGAAAATGGCTTTTGCAGGAACGCGTTCTCGCGCGTGCGCGCAGCGGCATCGCCCTCCTCCGATGCCACGCTGCCGCTGATCTCGACGATCTTCAGCGAGGGAATCGCCTTGTGCAGCGCGCGAATGGTGGCCGGTCCGCTGAGATACGGCATCTCCTTGTCGAGCACGGCGAGCTTGAGCTCGCTCTTGTGCTCGATCGCCAGCGCGAACGCCTCCGTGCCGTCGCCTGCCTGCAGCACGCGGTAGCCGGCGGAGTCCAATGCGAGCCGCGCCATCTCCAACAACAGGGCCTCGTCATCAGCCACGAGCACGAGTTCGCCTTTGCCTTTTGGCACCGCGTCGGTGCGCGATTTCGCCGCTTCGGCCACGGCGGCCGAAACCGCCGGCAGAAAAATGCTGAATGTCGTTCCATCTAAAGGGCTGCTCTCCACCCGAATTGCCCCGCCGTGACTGCGGACGATGTCGCGCACGATCGCGAGGCCGAGACCGGTTCCTTTGCCCACCGGTTTGGTCGTGAAGAACGGGTTGAAGATCTTTGGCAGGTGCTCCGCGGCGATGCCACAGCCGGTGTCGCTAACGCGCAACACGGCGTAGTTTCCCGGAGCGAGCTCAACCACGCCCCCGGGCGCTTCGCCGCCTACGACGACATTCTCGCCTGCGAACCGCAGCTCGCCGCCCTCGGGCATCGCGTCTCGCGCGTTCACCGCGAGATTCATGATTACCTGCGAAAGCTGCGCCGCATCGGCTCGCACCGGCCAGAAATCGTTGGGCAACTGAAGCTGCACCCGGATCGACTTCGGAAATGCCACGCGGGCCATCTCCGCGGCCTCGCGCACGAGATGGCGGAGCTGCAAGTCCGCGGTTTGGTTGGCGCCACCGCGGACGAACGTCAGCAACTGCCGCACGATCTGCGCCGCGCGCGTGGCGCTCTTGCTCACCGTTTCGAGCAAATGCTGTTCGCCGGGTCCTCCGCGCTGCGTGGGCAGCATCTCGGCGGCGAAGAGGATCGGCGTGAGCGCATTGTTGACGTCGTGCGCGATCCCGCTCGCCAGAGCGCCGACGCTCTCCAGCCGCTGTGCACGAAGCAGCTCCTCGTGCAGCATCTTGAAATCCGTGACGTCGCGGAAGAGGCTGACGACAAGATTCCGGCCGAACAACGTGAGCGGTGCCGCGTTGACGTGCACCGGCACGCGTCGCCCATCGCTCGTCTGCACTTCCGCCTCGAAATCGCTCGCCGCCTCCGTGCCGCACGCCGCCGCGCGTTGTCGGTAGTCCTCCGCTTTATCCGGCGGAAAGAAACTGGCATGGTTCCGGCCGAGAATCTCCGCGCGCTCGCGCCCGAGCATTTTCTCCGCCTGCTGATTCGTATCGATGATGCGGCCGGTTTCCACATCGAGAAGAAACGCGGCATCGCCTAGATTTTCGAAGAGCTGCCGGTATTTGTGCTCCGATTCGCGCATGTTTTCCTCGGCCTCTCGCCGCTCGGCGCTCTGCGTGATCAGCGGCCGGAACGAGAAGAAGTAGAGCGCGGGAAACAACACGACCACCAGCAGCACCGACTCGCCAAGCGATTGAATCCACGGTGGCACGTCGGCGTGCCGGTGAATCGCGAGCATCGCGATGGAGTGCGTGACCAGAATCGTGACGCAGATGAGAAGCAGCAGACGCACCGGTGACGTGTGCGCGAGGCTTCGTCCGATCCAATCGAGAATGGATTTCGCTTTCATCTCACCGAAGGGCTGCCGTCGCGCCGCTCAATTGAAGTAGGCCTTGCGCACGTATTGCTCGACCATGCGGTGCGTGTTGAAAAACGAACCGTTCAGTGCGATCGCGTGGCGCATGACATCCGTGAAGGCATTATGCCGCCGGCAAAACCACGGCACCACTTGCTGCTCCAATTTCTCGTAGAGCGACGCCGCGTCGTGACTGCCGTTCTGCGCATCGCCGTTGGGCGAAGCCGACCACGCCTTGCCAATCGCCCAGCCGGTCACGCCTTCGATGTGACCCTCGACCCACCAGCCGTCGAGCACGCTGAGGCTCGGCACGCCGTTGAGTGCAGCCTTCATGCCGCTGGTGCCGGAGGCCTCGAGCGGAGGAGCCGGAGTGTTGAGCCACACATCGACGCCCGACGTGAGCAGGCGCCCGAGCGCCATGTCGTAGTTCTCCAGATAAACCAGCTCTACTTCTGGCCGCAGCGCGCGCTGCAAGCCGACGATGCGCGCGATCAAATCCTTGCCGGGCTGATCCGCCGGGTGCGCTTTGCCGGCGTAGATCACCTGCAGGCCGCCGGCAAACTTGCCGATCGCTTTGAGGCGCGCGATGTCTTGAAAGAGCAGATCGGCGCGCTTGTAGGTCGCGGCGCGGCGACCGAAGCCGAGCGTCAGCACCGCGATGCTGAGGTCGCGGCCGCAGGTCTGTTTGATGTGCGCGAGAAGGCGCTCCTTGGCCTGGCGGTGCGCGGCACGCACTTCAGCACGCGGAATGCAGAGCGCGTTGCGCAAGGCGAAGCAGTCGCGCCGCCAGTCGCGCGCGTAGCGATCGAAGAGCTGCTGAAACGGCTCGCTCGTCCACGTGGCGGCGTGCACGCCATTGGTGATCGCGTCGATCACGTAGCGCGGGAACATCAGTTGCGACACCTCGCCGTGCGAGCGCGCGACGCCGTTGTGATAGTGGCTGAGATTGAGCGCGAGGTAGGTCAGATTGAGCACGCCCTCGCAGCAAAAGACGTCGTGGTGCTCGTGAAAATCGGCGCGCCCGAGCACGCGCGCCGCCAGATCGAGCGGAAACTTGTCATGGCCCGCGGGCACGGGCGTGTGCGTCGTGAACACGCATTGCGCGCGCACCTGCTCGACATCCTCGCGCGTGAATCGCGGCCGGCCGGCCGCGGCGGCATTCGTGTCGAGCAACTCGAGGGCGAGCAACGCCGCGTGGCCCTCGTTCATGTGATAGCGCTGCACGGCGTTGAACCCGAGCGCGCGCAGCATCCGCACGCCGCCGATGCCGAGCACGACCTCCTGGCAGAAGCGGTAGTAGGTGTCGCCGCCATAGAGCCGATCGGTGAGATGCCGATCCCACTCGGAGTTTTCCGGCAGGTCAGTGTCGAGCAACAAGACCGGAACGACGAAGCTCGCCGGGCCGTGCACATCGTATTGCCATGCGCGCAGGGCCACGCGGCGTCCCTCGATGTGAATCACCGTGCGCGCCGGCAACTCGCGCGCGTAACGGCCAACGTTCCACGGGCACGATTCCTCGCGCTGTCGGCCCTGCGCATCAATGCGCTGGTGGAAATACCCCTGCCGGTGCAGCAGCGTGATCCCGATGAGCGGCACCTCCAGATCGGCCGCCGAACGCAGGTGATCGCCGGCGAGCATCCCGAGTCCGCCGCTGTAGGTCGGCATCTCGGGTTGGAGTGCCACCTCCATGGAAAAATAAGCGATGCGCGGAGTGGAGTTCATGAAGGGGGATGCGAGATGTGGGTTGAGGCCAACGCTCGCAAACGGCGGAACGCCGCTATCACGGCGCAAGTTTCCACGACACCTCGGTTGCGACCCACACTCCCATTTCCTTTCGATAGTAAACGCGCACGGGCTGCCCGACTTTAAGCCGCTCCATCTCCGCCTTCCTCCCATCTTCACGAAGGCGGGTTCGCCCCGCCTTGATCGCGAAGCTCGTCGGCGCGTCCTTTGCTGCAGCCGGTTCCACTGTGAGCACGATCGCGTCGGGTCCGATTGCGGCCACTGTGCCTTTCGCGAGGTGCTGCCGTGGCGGCAACGCACTCGCAATGTTCGTGAAGAACAGCAGCCCGATGAGAACAAAGAATGCGCGCTTCATGGTTGTGAGGGTCACCGGTGAAGTCTGCCAGCCCGCGCGATAGGGATTCTCCGCATTCCTTCCGAACTACTGTGCATTTCCGCCGGCTTCCGCGCTCGCGAGTCGCGAGTGCGGAGAACCGTCAGAGTCATCATGTCGTCGTTGGTGCAGGCGCCGGCTTCACGCACGCGACGGTGCAGTCGTGCCGGCCCGCGACCTGCACGGCTTGCATCGGCCCGCGGCCATTGGGCCACGACGGCTTCATCACCGTGAACGTGCCGCACGCAGTGCACTCCGTTTTGGTGCCGGAGGTGGTCGTCACGAGCGGTCCGCGACCATTGGCCCAGGCGTTTTTCGTCACCGTGTCGGCCACGACCTTGGCGTCCGTGCAGACGGGGCCGGAAGTCTGTGCGACCGGAGTTGCCGCCTCGACATTTGCCTTTCCGAGTGACTGCCAGTATTGCGGACCGGGGCCGGCCAGAGCCCGCGGACTTGCTAAAGCGAGGAGAAGGGCCAGGGCTGCGCCCGACCCGAGAGTGTTGATGATACGTGATGTTTTCATGAGTTTAGGTTTTGATGAGCGCTGGACGTGAGTTGTTTGTCCTACGCACGCTTATACGCCGCGGCGCGGTCTCGCCCCTTACGCAAATCTTGGCAACGGCTCCGCGGAAATTGCTCTGCAATGGGTGCCACAAAATCTCCCACGAGCGGAACGCCTCCTGGTCATTCACCGCGCTTCATCGCGTGCCAATGCATGCGCGGTTTTTTCTTCAAGAAGAAGCAAGGGCTCCGCTACGCGCGGAACGTATAACGGTAAAGCGACCGCACTCAGCGGCGACAACTGCTCACGCACACTACTGGATTGGAGGCACTATGGAACTGACAACAATCCGGATCGAAAAACCGGACCCCGTTCACGTGGTCCTCGGTCAGGCGCACGACGTAAAGACGATCGAGAACATGCACGAAGGGCTGCTAAACGCAGCGCCTGGGATCGTGTTCGGCATCGCATTCTGCGAGGGCGCGGGCAGCCGCCTCGTGCGCTGCGTGGGAAGTGACGACACGCTGCTCGAGCTGGCCAAAAAGAATGCTACGGCGATCGGCGCCGGCGATATGTTCATTGTCTTATTTGAACACGTGAGCGACGCGCGCGAGGCGATCGCAACGATCAAGTCGCTCCCGGGCGTCAGCAGGATTTTTTGCGCCACCCCGAATCCAACCGAGGTCGTGTTAGCCGCGACAGAACAGGGCCGCGGAATCATCGGCGTAATCGACGGCTCGATTCCGCATGGCGTGGAAACGGCCGAGGACATCGCGTGGCGCAGGGACTACTTGCTCCACACCGTTGGCTTTAAAAGGTGAGACATCGATTCGCCTGGCCTCGCAGTGGCGAGGGCAAAATCTGCGCAGCTTTTCTCGAGCAAGTCGTGAGGGATCGAGCACGGTGCTGCGTTGAATCGTTCAGCCGCGTCCGTCCGCTCGTTCAGGCGGGCGCGACCACGCTCTCCCGAAACAATCGAACATCATGAAATTCGTTCGCGTCCTATTCTTCGCTTCACTCGCGCCGCTGGCGCTTTCGTCCACCGCCCTTCATGCCGCCGATCACGGTCACGGCAGTCACGGCGCCCAAGCCGCCGAGCTCACCAAGGCACAGACGAAGTTCCTAGCGAATTACGAAGGCGTCCGCGCAGCGCTCGCTGCCGACGATCTCGACGCAGCGAAACGATCCGCGGCCAACATCGCCGACTCCGAGGCTGCCAGGCAATTGAGCAAGGCATCGTCGCTCAACGCGGCCCGCGTCGCGTTCAAAAAGCTCAGTGCGGAAGCCCTCCAACTCGCGAAGGGCCACGAAGGCTACTACGTCGCCAACTGCCCGATGGCAGGAAGCGACTGGCTGCAAACCACGACCAAGATCAGCAATCCCTACCTCGGCCGGCAGATGTCCACCTGCGGCAGCATCAAGAACTGACTCGTGCATCCCTCGCCATGAAAACCAATATCGTCCGCGGCATTCTCGTGCTCGGAGCTGTCCTCGGTTTCGCACTTCTTTCGGGTTGCGACTCACCCGGCGGGCATCGCCATACGTCCATCCAGAGCCAGCCGTGTAGTGTCCCGGCTCTCGAATCACCCGCACCTTTGGGATGGGCGTAATCATGAGTCGAGTGAGTTGAGTTGATTGAGTCGACCCGAGCCGCCGCCCCAAAAATCCGGGGCGGCGGCTTCTTTTTGTGCCGCGCCCCTGCAGCAACGTGAAACACCACCGCTCCCCGACCACATTTTTTGCGCAGTCTGAAAATTCATCCGCAGATTTTTCGAAATGCGCGCCGCCTCTAAAGACGCGTCCGACGCGTGCCGTCCTGGAGATCCCGGATCTACCCGCCATGCCACGAGCGACACCGCCACAAGACCGACAGGAGCGCGAAAGAGTCGAGTTCCTGCACACGCTCACGCTCGGCGGGGTCGATCAGACGATCTACGCGCACGGAAACGATGCCACTGCGCCTGTATTGCTCTTCCTTCATGGCGGACCTGGCCTGCCGCACATGCCCTTCGCGCACGTTAATGGGGATCTCGCGCAACGATTCGTGGTCGTGCATTGGGACCAGCGCGGTGCCGGCAAATCCTACTCGCCGGCCTTGCACGCGGCCCACTTTTCGATCGAGCAGTTCGTTTCCGATGCGCACGAGCTGATTCGCTGGTTGTGCGAGCGCTTCAAGCAGCCGCGCGTAATCCTCGTCGGGCATTCGTGGGGCTCCGTGCTGGGCGCGCTCGTCGCGGCGCGCTACCCGCGGCTCGTTTCAGCCTACGTCGGCCTCGGCCAAGTCACGAATCTACGGGCGGCCGAGCACGTGCGATTCCAACTCGCACTCGAACTCGCTCGCGAGAGCGACAACAACACTGCCCTTGACGCGCTCACACGCCTCGGTCCACCACCGTATCGCACACCTCGGCAATCCGATTTCCTCGAACGCTGGGCCTGCCGCCTCGCCGGCGACTGCCACCGCCCGCTCGCGGATGCGCGATTTTTTCGGCTCGCGCTTTCCTCGCCGGTGTATTCGTGGCTCGACCTGATCAAAATCCCACTCGGCGTCCGCTGCTCCGAGCGCTGCTTCTGGGATGAACTCGTCCGCGACGTCGATCTGTTCCGCCAGGTGCCGCGGCTCGAGATGCCGGCTTACTTCCTCGTCGGCCGGCACGACGCGGTGGGCACCTATTTTCTCGCGCGGCGCTATTTCGACATGTTGGAGGCGCCGCGCGGCAAGACGTTCACCACGTTCGAGCGCTCCGGCCACTGGCCGCACCTCGACGAGTCGGAGCGGTTCCGCGCCATTCTCGCGAGCTCCGTTCGCGACGCCTGCGTCGCACGCGCGGCGCCAGCACCCTGGCTGCACGCTGCGTAAACCGGCCGGCGCGCTGGCCTAGACGGCTTTCGGAAAAGCTGCGCCGAGATCGATCGAATGCGGGTGATTCCGCTTCTCCTTCCTGAAGATCGCGCGGCGCTGGAGCATTCGATCCAGCTTGTCGATCAACAGCGAGACCGCCTGGTGGCAGTTGTCGCTGCTGACGCTGGCGTTCATCTCGGGCCCGTAGCTGGTAAGGTGGCCCTTCGCCACAAACCAGCGGTAGCCGGGACGCTTTTGCTCGCAGTCCAGTTCCACGCGGGCGCGGATGATGCGCTCCTCGTGGCGAAAGAGCCGTGCCGTCTTCTGACGCACAAAGGTCTGTAGCGACGGCGTGAGTTCGAAGTGGAGGCCCGAAACGATTACCTCGGGCGGATTGTTTTGGTTCATAATTCCGATTCCCCGGATTTGTTTCTCTGCATTCGCGAGCGTCGCAGTATCGCGCGCGCTCCGGTGTTTATACGGAGTCACGCGGAGATATCCCTCAACTGTTCGCGCACCTCAGCGCGCGACAATGCGCTCGAGATTCTCGACGAGCACCGCCACTGATTTCAGGCACTCCTCTGCATTGGCGCTGGCAAATATCTCGCGCTCGCTCGTGCGCACGTGGCCTCGCGCCACGAACCAGGGTCCACAGCCGCGACGCTCATCGCATTCGACTTCCACGCTCACGCGCGACACGCTGCGCCCGTGACGGAACAGCCGATCGGTTTGTTGGCGCACGAACGATGTCAGCGCGGGCGTAAGCTCGATGTGCGTGCCTGAAATGGCAACGTCCTGCGGGCTGTTGTTGTCCACGAGTGGTTGAACGAGCGGCACGAGCAAATCCCTCAGAAGAATCCGCGCTGATCTACGCCGCCACCCGGCGCGAAGCAGGGCGATTCCTTTGACGACTGATTTCGAAACGAGGGTTGGACGCGACACGCTCCGGCATCACGACACACTCGACGATTCGCACGCAGTTGTGTGCTCCATCACCATCGCTGCACAGCTCGTCTGCCGCCGGATCGAGCATCCACTCGCCGTCGACCAGGAAGAGATATTCATGGCGGCCGGGCGCAAGCAGCGTCTCGCACCGCCAGTGGCCCGGCATTACCTGCACGAGTGGCACCAATGCCCGCACCATGGAAGGGCATTTGTCCAGGCGATCATCGCTGAAGGCGTTCATCGGCAGACCTTGAACCCGCCGCGCCTCGCTGAAAAACAGCGCGAGAGAGACCTTTCTCGCATCCGTGGACGAAAACCTGAATGAGGTCAGGAGGGGAGCTGTCGAGACTGTGCCGCCAACTTCGGGCATGGGACGCTGGATAGGACAACCCTACGCCGCCCGATTCATGGAAACACGCGCAGCACCAGCCCGCCTGCGGCGGCGCCAGCACAGGATGCGATTCGGCTTGGGCGAAGACTTGTTCGCCTGGCTCTCGATGAATTCCTTGATCACGGCCATACGCTCGCGCTGGCGAGCCTCGAGGTCGATCTCATCACGCGTGCGCACCTTCTCCTGTCGCGCCATCGCACGGCGCAGTTTCTTGAGCGCGAGCGCTTCGAGCTGGCGAATGCGCTCGCGAGTGATGCCGAATTGTTGGGCGACCTGTTCGAGCGTCAGCTCCTCGTCGCCGTCGAGGCCAAAGCGAAGCCGGATGATTTTGGCTTCGCGCGGCTCGAGCGCAGCGATCATCGTGTGGAGATCACGCGTGGAATTCTTTTCGCGCAGGCAGTCGTAAGGATTCGGCGCGTGCTCGTCGCGGACGATCTCTCCGAACGTCCACGCGTCCTCGTCGTTGCCCATCTGCGCATCGAGCGATGCGGGCCGCGTGCTCACCGAGTTCCATAGCGCGACCCTCGCCGTCGGAATTTGCAACTCGGCCGCCAGTTCCTCGTCGCTCGGCTCGCGACCGAGCCGCTCCATCAGCGCCATGGCGGTGCGCCGCAACCCGGCAATCTTGTCCACCAGATGAACGGGCAACCGGATGGTTTTGCCCTGCGTGGCGAGCGCGCGTTTCACCGACTGCCTGATCCACCAGCCCGCGTAGGTCGAGAGCTTCCCGCCCTTGCGCGGATCGAAACGCTCCACGGCTTTGACGAGACCGATGTTGCCTTCACTGATGAGGTCGAGCAGCGGCAGGCCGCACTCCCTGTAGTCCATCGCGATCTTCACGACGAGCCGCAGATTGGCCCGGATCATGTGATCGCGTGCGGCCTGATCGCCGCGGCGGATGCGGTCGGCCAGCGCGACTTCCTCGGCGATCGTGAGCAGCGGCGTTCGGCTGATTTCCCGCATGTAAAGCTGCAAACTACCGCAGGGATCGTGCGCGTTGGGCGTCGTTGGAATGTCATCCGGCGATTGCATAGCCGATCCTTAAACGAGATTCGCGAGATCATCCCTCACACCTGGCGCGAAAAAAGCGCACCCCGCCTCCTGAGCGATGCGCTGCACGCAGCGCAGCCGTGGAGAGTTCGCGTCGTCGGAGCCTCCGCTGTGGTGGAAGAGCGCGGCGACGCCCAAGCGCTCCTCACGCGGTTGCGCGAGGCACGAGCGCAACCATGCCTCGATCGTCACCGACAATTTCGGCGCCGCGCTGCATGCCGCAATGACGAGCAAATGCGCGCGCGCGACATGAGCCGCAGCCTGCGAGCGCCACTGCGACTCTGCGAGTGTGGCAAAACTCCACGGCGACAATTTCACCACCAAGCCGTCGGGATCTTTTCGGCTCAGCACTGCAAGCGACTCGGCCGCGCGCAGCGCTGCCGCCAGATTTTCGTAGGCAAGAAACACGTTCAGATCGGTCGAGGCAACGGGAGGTGCTGCCGCGCCTTCCAGCGGTGCGGCGGGTGAAGAAATCGTGTTCATGGTTGAATCGTGGCTGCGTGCGACGGGGTGCGACATCGAGTGGGGCGCCGTCGAGATTAGCGGGCGCGATGAGCGCGAAACATAGGAGGTCAGGCTGCACGCGACTAAGGAAAATGCTTAGGCGTCGTGCGCACATTCTCGCAGAATTGCAGCCCGCTTTCTCCGCACTTCGATCGAAACACTGTGCAGTTTTTCAGGTTTCCCCGGAGCGCGCCTGCTCGAGAACGCCCGCTTCGCCAGGTTCGATCACATAGTCTTTTTTTTCGCAACGCATGAGGGATCGAAGCGCGCGGCGCGTTTAACAAGAGCTATCCCTGCGATCGGACGCCAGGA
Source organism: Nevskiales bacterium (assembly GCA_011526045.1). Classification (GTDB taxonomy): domain Bacteria; phylum Pseudomonadota; class Gammaproteobacteria; order Steroidobacterales; genus QUBU01. The sequence goes on from WYBE01000047.1 coordinate 67,797, forward strand.
AAGCTCGTTCGCAACAAACCCCATATCTCGCGTCAACCGCGACGCTCATCCTGCGCACCATGAAAGCTCTCCTCGCCGTCGGTGCCGGTGCCTTCGCCGCCACAGCCTTTGCCAGTTCCCCGTCTGACAATGCGATCATCGCGGCCATGAAGTTGGCCGACCAACCGAACTATAGCTGGACCACGAGCGTGACGGATGACGTCCGCGCCTACACCATCGATGGCAAAACCACGCGTGGTGATTGGACCTGGCTGCGCCTGCCGATGGTCAAGGCGATCGCCGAACGCATGGGCCGCGATGCCGGCACCGAAACCGAGGCGATCTTCAGGGGCAGCGATGCATTTGTCATTCAAACCTCGGAAGGTTGGAAAACGCTGACCGAGGTTCCGCGGGTGCTCCCTCCAAGACCGGCGGGCGGACGTGGAGGAACTTCAGGCAACGCTCACGCGCCGTTCACTCCCGGCACCGGAATCATGATCCCGCTCAGCGGACCCGCGAGCCGGCGCGGCTACAGCAACGCGCAATTTGCGTTGAGTCGCCCCCACGAGGAACTCGCGGTGATCGTGAGCAGCCACACCGAGATGAAAGTCGAGGGCGAACGCGTGACGGGCACGTTGTCCGATCTCGGCGCGCAATTGCTGCTCGTGCACGCGGGACAGGATGACATCGAGCCGATAACGGCCGCAGGAGAGTTTGAGCTGATCCTCCGTGGAGGAATCGTCACGCGGTATCGGCTCCGCCTCGAAGGGATTCTGTTGGTCGGGCGAAAACGAATCATCGTGCGACAGTCTTCTGACACCGTGATCAAGGAAGTTGGAGCGACGAGCTTCGAAGTGCCGGAAGAAGTCCGACAGAAGCTCGAAGGATGACGGTTCAGTTCGCGGCGTCGCAAATTCGATGGTCGCCACTCGCCGCACTTCGCCAGCCACAGCGCGCAGTTTTTCAGGTGCCTTCGAGGCCCGCGGAGGCATCGATGGCCGAGCGCGCAAGGATGCGCAGTATTGGCGATGATGTGCGCAGGGGGATGGGACAGGGCTGGAGCGTTTAACGGCTCGCGCGGGGAACCCTCCGCGTGCTGCCCCCTTTTTCTGCCTCACCGGGAATCAAAATCCTCCGCCCCATGAAAACCCTCCTTCGTGCCGCAGTAGCTTTTTTCGCCACCCTCGTTTGTCGCGGCGCCTCGACAGACGAAGCCATCGTTGCGGCCATGAAACTGTCCGAGCAACCCAACTATAGCTGGAGCGCGACGATCGCGGACGACGTGCGCACCTACGACGTCGCCGGCAAGACCATTCGCGGCGCGGGCACATGGTTGCGACTACCGATGGTGAAATCGATTGCCGAGCGCCTGGGGCGCGATGCCGGCACCGACATCGAAGCCATCTTCAAGCGCAGCGATGCTTTTGTGATTCATACGCCTGAAGGCTGGAAAACGCTGCCCGAGCTTCCGCGGCGCCATCCCGACTTCGGCGACTCCGACGTTTGGATGCTCAATCTGCCGGGCACTTCGGGTGGATCGCCAAGTGGCTTGGGGAGTCCTCGCGACCCATTCGACGACACCGGCATGTGGGCCTCGCTTCTGCACCGCGTGCCTGCCGGCGAGACCGAGCGCGGCTACAGCAACGCACAGTTCGCCCTGAGTCGCCCCCACGAGGAGCTCGCTATCATCGTGAGCAGCCACACCGAAATGAAAGTCGAGGGAGATCGCGTGAGCGGCTCGTTGTCCGACATCGGCGCCCAATTGCTGCTCGTGCACGCCGGCCAGGATCACATCGAACCCCTGGCGGCGGAAGGAATGTTCGAGCTGATCATTCGCGACGGGCTGGTGAGACGTTATCGCCTGCGCCTCGAAGGAATCCTCCTGATCGGAAAAAAACGGATTCTGGTGCGGCAGACCTCCGAGACTGTGATCACGAATGTGGGAGCGACGCGTTTCGAGCTGCCCGAAGAGGCCCGGCACAAGCTCGGGGAGTGAAGCGCGGCTTCGTCGAGAAATGCGCGCGGTAAGGTTGGTTGACCCACAAGCGGTCAAGCCGCGGACGCTTCGCACGAAGCCCCCTGCGAATCCGGCTCCTCTTCGAGCGACAACCACTCTCGCAGCTTTGCCTTCGCGCGATAGACCAAGTTCTCCACCGTCTTCGGCGCGATGCCGAGGATCTCGGCCGCCTCCTTGTGCGAGCGCTCCTCGATCGCGCAGAGCACGAGCGCGGCCTTCGCACGCTCGGGCAGCCGATCGATTGCCTCGCGCAGCCGGCGGAAGCGCTCGGCACGGCTGGCGCTGGCATCGGGAATCGCGCCGGGATCGGCAATCTGGCGCGGCGCGCCGTTTTCTCCCACCGGCTGATCGAGCCGGATCATCACCGGCGTGCGGCCTCGCCGGCGCGCCACATCGCGGCACTGGTTGAGCGCGATGCTGTAAATCCACGTCTTCGCCTTGCAGCACGGCCGATAGGTGCCGGCCTTGAAATACACCCGCACAAACGTCTCTTGCACGGCGTCGCGCGCCTCGGTCTCGTTGCCGAGATAGCGGTAAGTAAATGCAAACAGCGCGGCGTGGTGGCGCTGCATCAACGTGTCGAGCGCCGAGTCATCGCCGGCGGCGATGGCCTGAATCAGGGGCAAGTCCTGGTCGCGATCGTCGCAACCGACATCGAAGCGAACGTTGTCCATAGTGGTGGGTAAGTTAGTTTTTCAGGTGTGGCGCATCACCGCGCGGTCCCGGCGCATCGCCTGCCTTCAACAGCGCTCGCGTGATGGCGATCAGCCGTTCCGGTCCGTGATGCTTGGGGACGAAGGCCGAAGCTCCCGCCGCGCGGGCGAGGCGCGCCTTCTCGCCGAGATCGAAAAGCGTGATGGCGATGATCGGCAGCTCCGACGTGCGGGCGCGCAGCGATTTGATCAGGTCGAGTCCGCTGGAGGATTTGAGCTCGAGATCGGTCAGCACCAAGTCGGGCCGCAGCGAGACGATCGCGGCAAACGCACCCCGCGCATCCTCGGCCTGGCCGCAGACGGCCAGATCGGACTCGCGCTCGAGCGCAGCCACGATGCTTTTCCGCATCAGCGGATGATCCTCCACGACAAAGATTCTGCTTTTCATGGTGCGTGGTCCGGTCGGAGCGGATGCCTTCGCGGCGTGGCGCGTCCTGGCCACGGGTCGCGGCGCCGATGCGATGCGGACGTTTGCGTATCATGCACGCAGCAGTATCGGCCAGGCGCGCGCTCCCGCCCATCGGCGGGAAAGGTCCGCGCACCTACGCCGGTGCGCGCCCGATCGCTAAGGGAAATCCTTATTGGCCGCTTCGCCCCTGCGAGTGCACCCACTGAATGGCGAAGCGCTGAAACTGCGGCGTGCTCGTGAACCCGAGCTTCTGTTTCATGTTCGCGCGGTGCACTTCCACGGTCTTCGGACTCAGGTGCAGGCGCTCGCCGATTTCCTCGGTGCTCCAGCCCTCGCCATACAGGCGCAAAACCTCCAGCTCTCGATCGGTCAGTTTTTCCTCGGGGCCGTTGCCGGTGCCGCTTTCGCCGCCGACCATCGACTGGAGCACCCTGGCGGACATGCGCGGACTCAATGCCACTTCGCCCCTCAAAACCGCACGGATCGCGGCAGCGAGTTGCTCGGCCGAGCCCTCGCCCTTCATCACGTAGCCGCGCCCACCGGCGCGCAGGACACGCGGCGCGTAAATTGCCTCTTCCTGCATCGACATCGCAAGCACCGGCAGTGCGGGATGCAGCGCGCGGATATCCTTGATCAGCTCGATGCCATCCTTGTCCGGCAAGGTCATGTCCACCACGACGACATCCGGTCCGAGCTGCTCGATGGCCTCCATCGCCGCCTTCGCCGTGGCCGCCTCGCCACACACCTGCAGATCCGGTTCGCGATTGAGCAGATCGGCCTGGCCGCGCCGCATCAGCGGGTGATCGTCGACCAGCAGAATCTGCTTCTTCGGTGGCGGGCGTTTCGACGGGTGTGATGGCTGCGGCATCGGTTTGTCTTTCTTCAACGCTGCGACTGGCCGGCGCCCCTCAGATGCCCTCGGCGATTCCGACGCCGGCGACCACGGCGGCAGGCACCGTGCAGTTCACCTCGACCCCGCCTTCCGGCCTGCTCTGCACCGCCAGTTCGCCGCCGAGCAAGCGCGCGCGCTGCTCCATGGTGCGAAGACCGATTCCGCCGCCGGCGGCCTGGCTCGCCAGGCCCGTGCCGTTGTCGCGGACGCTCAAGATCACGACGGACTCACGACGCCCGAGCGCGACGTCGATGCGCGTGGCGCCGCCGTGCTTGAGCGCGTTGTGCACCGCTTCCTGCACGATGCGGTAAAGATGGCTCGCTGCGGCCTGGCTCTCGACGCGCATCGCACGATCGCCGGCAAACGAACACGCCACCCCGCGCGCGACGCTCACTCGCGCCGCCAGGTTTTCGAGCGCCTGGGCCAGTCCGTCCGGCGCGGCGCGCACGGCATAGAGCTCGTGCGCGAGATCGCGCGCCTGGCGAATGGCGGTGGTCAGCTCTTCGCAAAGCTGCCGTGCGGTTTCCGCGAGCCGCGGTTGCGCCTCCTTGAGATCGCTCTGCATGCCTTGCATCAGGAAAAGCAGTCCGCCGAGCTGCTGCCCGAGGCCGTCGTGCAGCTCGCGCCCGATGCGCGCCCGCTCGTGCTCGGCCGCGGCGGCGACCTGCTGCTCGAGGTTCCGCCGCTCGGAGATGTCGCGCATCAGCGCGGTAAACAGGCGCCGGTCGCCCAGCCGCACCTCACTGATCGAAAGATCCATTGGAAAACGCGTGCCGTCCCTGCGCTGCGCGACAACTTCGCGGCCGATGCCGATGATCTTCGCCTCGCCGGTGCGAAGATAATTGGCGATGTAGGTGTCGTGCCGTTCGTGGTCGGGCGACGGCATGAGCATGCTCACGTTGCGGCCGAGGACTTCCGCCGCCGCATAGCCGAACATCTTTTCGGCGGCGCGATTGACCGAGTCGATGCGGCCACGCTCGTCGATGGTGACGATGCCCTCGACCGCGGTCTCCAGAATCGCCTCGCCGCGGCGCTGCTTCTCCTCGAGCTCGCGCGTGCGCTCCGTCACGCGCTGCTCGAGCTGGAACGTCAGCTCGCGCAACTGCGCCTCAGTCTCCTCGCGCGAGCGCACCTCTTTTTGCACAACGGCGAGCGCGTCGCCGAGCTGCTGCGAGCGATGGACGATGCCCCATGCGGTCCACGCACTCAGCCACAACGCGAGCAAGCCCATCGCACGGTTGCCTACGCCCCATTCCAGTGATCCGGCCGCCGGTGACAGGAAGACGCCTGCGACCGTGAACACTGTGCACAGTGCAGCGAGCAGCAGAACCAGCTTGGGACGGCCCAGCGGCGCGGCCACCAGGATGACCGGCACATACAGCGCCCAGATTGCCACGCCCAGCGGCGTGAACCAGTCGATGACGAAAACGGCGGCGGCCCAGAGAAGCGCGCCGACCAGAAGAAAACGGTTTTGCGGGGAATTCATTTCGAACAGAAACCAATGCGGGTGACCGCCCGGCCGTTCGGGATGAAACCGAAACGCCGGGCACGTTGTGTGCGCACGATCACGCGCGCACGTGCGCTTGCCCGCTCCGGCTTTTTGCGGCGACGGGAAGCCTTCAGGCCGCCACAGGCGGTGCTCGACCCGGAATCGACTTCCGCAAAAGGATCTCCACGAAACCCGACGCACGCGGGGGCCCGCGGTTCTGCGCGCGACGGACCGCGTGATTCTGCTGAGCCGCGGCTCGCGCACTTAGCTCATCCAACGCAAGGAAATCAAGCACCGCAGCCGATGGCGGCGCGCCGATGGCGAAACTCTGAAACTCGCTGGCCGGAAACGAGCGGATGTCCTCACAGCAGTTTCCTGACGGACCGTGCTGATCGTGCCCGGCAGGCTCGCTCTCATCATGATGCACCTGCCCAACGTGCGCCGCCTCCGATTCGTGCGCACGCGCGTCGGGAATCACGCGGCCGGCACACAACACGACATAGGCGAACCACAGCCCCGCTGCGCATAACAGCACCCGCGAACGGAAGCGGTGGCCTTGGATCAGGGACATCACGGGTAGGCCTGATTATACGTGGAAGCGCAGCTTATCCCTCAAGAAATTTTATCCCTGCGCGATATCTGCTTTCGTCGAGTGAGCTGGGCTCAGATTCCCGCCTTTAATCCGTCAGTCTCCGGACGCTATGGCCACTGCGGTCATCATACCCCAGAACCAGCCGATCTTAAATCGACTCACGACCGGATGTGCGTAGCCGCTATCCCGAAGCAGGCGTATGCATTCTCGTGCTCGATAGACCATGAACACGTCGCGCTTCGTCCGGCACAAATACCAGCCGAGGATTCGGCAACCGACGAAGTCGGCACACCAATCCGTCAGCACGAGTCTTCCGCCGGGCCGAAGCACCCGACGCATCTCGCGGAGCGTCGCCATGGGCTCGGTAACGCAGTGAAACACGCTGCAGCACGTCACCGCGTCGAAACGCGCGCTCTCAAACGGAAGCTCCTCGGCCCAACTTCGGCCCAACTCGACTGTCGGCGGCAGCCGCCGTCGGGCGATCGCCAGCATCTCCGGGACCGGATCGACGCCGGCCAGCCGCGCTTGCGGGACGTTGCGGGCAAGCTCGCCGAGCAACATACCCGTGCCACAGCCGACATCGAGCAGCCGGTCGCCGGGACACATGGCCAATCGTGCGATGGTTTCGCGAATGGTAGCCCTGCTGTAAAACGACCACCGCTTCTCATAACTGGAAGCGAGATCCGCGTATTCCCGGAGAACCGCGCGCCGCACGCGGGCTTCGGCCGCCGGGTTCGCCGCCGGAACGCAACCTCCAGTGGAGGAACCAAGGCGCATCGGATCAAATCTCCGCGTCCAACCCGTCGCGCAGCGAGAACGCGATTGGCACGCGCATGCGCACGTTCACCGCGCGGCCGGCGCGGGTGCCCGGACGAAACCGCCACTTCGCCACCGTGGCCAGCGTCACTTCGTCGAAGGCGGGGTTCGTGCTCTCGACCACCGTCGCGCTGACCACGTTGCCTCGCGCATCGACAACGAACTCGACGCGCACCGTTCCTTCCTCGCCCTTCTTCTTCAACTTCACCGGATAGGCCGGCGCCATCTGCAAGAGCGGCTCCGGCGCGCGATCGAGATCGGCGAGATTGAAAATATTGCCGATGCTCTCGGCGATTCTCTTCCCGCTGCGGCTGACGTGCTCGGGGATCGTGAACACCTTCGCATCGCCAAAGTCCGGCCGGGGCAGCAGCGAGGCGAAATCGACTTGTTGCACGAAATCGTCCGGCCGCGGAAGCTGCGGCAGGTCGGCCTGCATGGGCGGCGGCGGCCCGAGCTCTGGCGGCTCGCCCGCAGCGTCGCCGATCGGCGGCTCGGGTTCATCAAGCTCTTTCAGCTCTGGTAAGGCGATTGTCAGAGCGATCAGGTTCTCGTCCGACGCGCGTCGCGGAATGGACTTCGGTCCGGGCCGAAATCCGAAGAGAAGCAGCACATGCAGCCCGCCCGAAACCACGAGCGCCAGCGCTGCTCGGTTTCGCGCACGCGAGCGGCTCGGATATTTCCACGAGCGCGCGGTTGGCGGCGCGGCAGGCTGCGGCAATACGGCTTGTGCCATCACCCTTCTTCAACGCGGCCCACCGCCAAATCCCGCAAGGTCGCCCCAAAAAACGTTGCGGGCCGCGCGCGTGAAGCGTCACCGCAAAAAAAGCGGGCCGGCCGCAGACATCCACTCGTCCGCGGCCGGCATTTTGCTGGGGTAACTGAATCGTTGGGGACGTGGCGAGTCGTCAACCGAAGAGCTCAGAAGCGATATCGCACCTTCGCATAGCGGATGTGCGCCCATTCGCCTTCGTTCACGCAGGTCAAAATACGCGCAGCTTTTCCCGTTCAGGAAACGAGGGAACGCTCACGCGCCCTTCGTTCAACCAGGTGCACCGATACTCGTTCGGCAAACAAGCGGAGCGGACACACCATGAAACGGACAGCGATTCGGTTCGAAATAATCAACCTGCGGATGGGGGAGTGGCACGGAGGTCCCGCATGATCCGTCGTGATTACAGGGAGGAAGTCGGCCTGAAGCCAGCAACGAAGGAAGTGCCGCTCCCGCTGGCGCTGATCATCCTCGCCGCCGCCGCAGGCCTGCTGTGGTGGGCTGTGGCCAAGACGCACTCGGCGAGTGTAGTCGACACGTCACCGCAGACCGAACTGACGATCCACAGGTAGAGCACGAAACCAGTCGCTGACCGCAGCAGGATCACCTCAGGACCGCCGCCGGGCGCCACCATGCTCCCGCGAAAGCAGACGCCGCGAACAAGTCGCTCACGCGAACATGGGTTCGCAGACGTTCACTTCGTAGAAACCTTTTACCGGACCTCGTAAATCTCGCACAACACGACGCCGGTCATCGGCCGTCCTGCGCTGTCGGGCAGTCCGGAAACCACGACCGTATAGGCGCCCGCCGGAAGTGTCGCGACCATCGCGCAATCGGCCGAGCCAGGAGCCGGCGGGAATGCGCCCATGCGCGCCATTGCATTCATCATCGCGGGCACCATGCCGGCGCGCGTCGTCGAAGCGCCGCTTCCCGTCGCCATCATCGGACCGTTGCCCCAGCCGCTGTTGCTCGCCATCGGCCGCGAGTTGCCGTCGTAAAGCATCATGGTAGGACCGGTCATCGCACCGTTCACGCCCAAGGCGGCGAGCGCCGGCCCATCGCGCGAATCATCACGGTTCCCGGCATCCCCGATGGCCCGGCGTTCATCACGAAACCGGCGATCAGCGTGTTGGTTCCCGTGCCGACGTTGGCGCGAACCGACATGTTGACGAGACGCGCCGTATTCGCGCCGTTACCGAGCGTCGCGTCGGCATCGTAGCATTCGACCAGCCCGATGCCGGTCGTGTTGTTGGCGCCGGACATCATCGCGGTGTAGGCGCCGTGCGGGCCGTTCATCATCACCGCCGAGTCCGCCGAACCCATCCCGGTCGTGAACGCACCGACGGCATTCATCATCCCCTGCGTGGCCGAGCGCATGTCGGCCTGCACGCGCGACGCTCCGGCGCCGGCCGCGCGCGAAGGCGCGTTTGTCCAGCCCATGTTGCCGCCCATCGGGCTCGATTGACCGTCGTAAATCGCCAGCACCGGATTCGCCAGAACGCCGCTGCTCGACATGCCCATCCCGCCCAGCGCCGGGCCCATGCCGCGGAACAGGATGTTCTTGTTGGTCGAGCTCGCGTCACCGCGGGAAACGAAACCCGCGATCATCACGTCGCTGCCGCTCCCAACCATCGCGCGACCGGAGAAGTTCATCAGCCGCGTGTCACTTGCCATGACCGCGAGCGCGCCCATATCGACGGCCGTCGCGCCACCCGTGCCCGTGACGACGACCTGATACGAACCGCGGTCGTCCGCGCCGACCATCGGCAGCACGTAGGACGCGCCAGTCGCTCCCGGAATAGTCGCCCCGTCGAGCTTCCATTGATATGTCATCGACGAGCCGGTGGCAGCCACGCTCATGGTCACCGACTGGCCGGGCGTGACGGGTGACGACGGCGCCGCGGCCACGATCGAAACGGTCGGCTGCCCCAGCGCCACGCGCGGCGCCAAGGCGAGCAATGCGAGAGCGGGAAAAGCGAGGATTTGAGATCTCATGACGAGGTAACGCAGCCACTGCGGCCGCTTTGGTCGCGATTATCGCACAAGTGCCCGGCGCGATTCTCCGCATTTTTGCTCAAAAACGCAGCGTCTATTCGATGCACCCAGCGTCACGATCCGCCCGAGGATGTCGATCGCCCGCTACTGCCTGCCCGCTCTCCCGGCATTACTCTACGATCGATACGGATTGTAGCGGATCTCTGCCGCGAACGCCGACACCTTGCAGGCCAGCCACAGCGGCAAGCTGAAGCGCATTCTGTAGAGAAGCCTGAATGCGCGCGGATCGATGATTCGCGATTGGCCGAAATCGATCTGAGCAACGACGATTTTCATGGGCTCGCGGACAGGAGAGCGGCGAAAACAAAATTCGTGTTGGCGCTTCATGCTAAGCCGCACACACCAGCGGCGCCTTTGCCGCACTCCGCTCCGGGCCATGCAATCGTTCGCGGTAGTCGCTCGGCGCCTCGCCGACGATGCGCCGGAAGACGCGGTTGAACTGAGACAGCGATTGAAATCCAGCCGCGAACGCCGCGTCGCTCACGCGCACGTGCGGGTTCACCAGTTGCTGTTTCACGAGCTCCGTGCGCTCACGTGCGAGGTATTCCATGAAGTTCACGCCCGTCTCGCGCCGAAACACCTTGCAGAAATACGACGCGCTCATGCCTGCCGTCTGCGCCACGCGCGCCAGCGAAAGTTCTTCCTGCAGATTCTCCGCAATGAACCGCCGCGCCTTCTCGACTGCCGGCGAGTCCCCGGCCGTTGCCTGGATAACGAGTCGATTGCTCAACACCGCGAGGTGGTCCGCAAATATCTCGAGCAGCCGCAGCACGGACTCGTAGCGACGTCTCGCGATCACCGGCGTCTGGAAATAGGCCGCCTCCCATCGCTCCACGTCGCCATCGGCCGCGCCCCACGCGATCAACAACCGCACCGTGTCCTGAAACCGCGATTTCGACGGCGCGCGCAACATCACCTGGCCCGTCTGCAAATAGCCGACCACGTTTTCGCCAACGCGCACCGGCACGGCGGAGTCGTTCAAGCCGGCGAAGCACTCGATCGTCTTAGGCTCGCCGGTCACACTTGCCTCGATGCGTTGCTGCACCTGCAAACACGCCGCGCAGGACTTGTTTCGCGCGGCCATCAGCGCGCAAAACGCGTTCACGCGCTTCGACCCGTGCAGCGGCGGCTGAAACGAACCCGCAGCCCGCATGGCCAACGGCAAACCCGTGCTTGTCTCAAATGCATCCTGAAAGTCGCGGAAGACTTCCGATTCGCGCAGGTGCGAGACAAACTGCTCGTGCCTCGCCGCCGAAGCGGCGGGCGCCGTCATGGACTCGTTGCCCGTATGCATCGCGCCAGAAGCTATTCCACCGCGGCTACGCCGCCTTCACATCCGCCGCATTGCGCGGCAGCTTGGCGTTCGCTCCGCCGTCTGATGCCGACCCGCGCGTCGCGCGACCACGAGCACCTTCCGCTTTCACCGTGCCGCCGATGTCGCCCACGACTTCGGCTACGATCGTCAGCCCGGAGCTGTCGCTCGACGCGGATCCCGCGAGGAGCCGATAGAGGACTTTTCGGCGCCCGTCGCGCAGTTCCACGCGACACCGGTCGAACCACACGAAGCAGCCGCGCCTGCCTTCGATCAGTTGCACCACGCCGCGCTTGATGCGCAGACTCACGCCCTTCGCCCGGCAGCGATGGTGCTCGCCGCGCTGATTCGTAATCGAGAACCCGATTTCCGGCAGACTCGCCGCGGCGGCCGGGGGGCTCTTTCCATTGACTCGGGTCGGACGCTTCATGTCGGCTTGCTCCAGCCGCGATTCTCTCAGAAACGCAGTTCACGATTCTCCGCACAATGGCGGAAACGCTGCGCATCTTTTCAGGTCGCGCCGGTTCCCGCGCGCCAGGCTCGCGGCGACTCCCCCACGATCCGCCGGAAGGTGCGGTTGAACTGCGAGAGCGATTGAAACCCCACGTCGTAAGCCGCCTCGCTGATGCGAAACTGCGGGTTCTGCAGAAGACCCTTCGCCTTCTCCACGCGCAGCCGCGACACGTAGTCAACGAAGTTCAGGCCCGTCGCCCGCTTGAACATCATGCTGAAATATCCGGCGCTCACATTCACGCGCCTCGACACCTCACCGAGCGAAAGCTCCTCGCGGAACCCCTCGTCGATAATCTGCCGCGCGCGGCCCACCGCGCCGTTCTCCGGCGCGGCCCGTTGCAGCGCGATCTGGTTGCCGCACGCCGCGAGGTGGCCAGCGAAGATGGTGAGCAACCGCACCATCGACTCGTATTGATCCGGTGCCAGCACCCGAGTCGCATAATACGCCTCCTCCGCCTGCTTCAGGTCGATTGCGGTCCCCAGCCGCAACAGTTCGCGGGCCGTTTTGCTGAACTGTCGCTGATTCGGCGATTCAACCAGAACCCGCCCCGTCTGCAAAAACGCGATTACTCGATCGCCCACGCGCACGGGCACCGCCGTCTCGCACAGCCCCGCGAAACACTTCAGCGTTTTCGGCTCGAGCTTCGCTTCCTCCTCCAGCCGTTTCTGCAACGCGAAACACGCTTCGCACACACGATTCGATCGCGCCATCAACGCACAAAACGTGTTTCCGACCGCCGGCCGCGCCATCGAGCCGTTGGGCTGCGATGACTCCGGCGGCTCCAAGCTCAACGGCAACCCCGTCGCCTTCTCAAATGCCGCCTGATAGTCGCGAAACATCGCAGACTCCGAGAGCACAGACCACAGCGGCGGGCCAGATTCCGAGGACATGACTGGCTCCTTATACGCGGCGCCGCAGTCCCGTCCCTCAACCGCCGATTGAAAAATCCTGAGCATTTCTTGCTCTCGCCGAAATCACGGGCCGTGCGGCCCGTCGTGCCCGCGCACCTCGATCGACCGCGTTGCGTTTGGCAGTCGCACGATCGGCACCCGAAAATAGCCGTGTGGCTGTGGCAGGCGTGACGCGCGCGGCAGGCTTCGCGGATAAAAACTCGTTGTGTCCACCATTAGCACACGTCCGAGCGCGTCGGTGAAAACAAGATCGACGTGACTGTCGGCGGTTGTTTCCGCGCCATGCTGCCGAAAGATGTAGGCCTCGATCGAGAGCTCACCGTCTTTCATGCGCAGCCGCGGTCGCCAAATCTCGATCGCCGCCGACGGCACTCCCACCAGCACGATATTCGCCGCCTCCGGCGGCAGTGGTGTCAAAGCGCAACCCGCAAGGCCGAGCGCAGCGAGACCCAGCAGGAGGCGCGGTTTCATGGTCAAGTTAAACGCGGCACCCGACGCGATCCCTCTACGCATTTGCGTCGGTCCTCGACACGCCCTGGCCGAAAGAAAGGCTTCACGCCCAAACACCATTTCGCCAGCTTGTTGAGCAAGGTCCGCCATCCCAGCTTGCCCCAACCTTCAACAATTCCGTCCACTCGCGAGAAAGTGCTCCAATTGCTGCACTACCTCCGCGACTTCGTCGCGTTGAGGAGCGCGGTGGTGCGCGATGTTTTATCCTACGCCGATGAAGGGGACGTGTTGTGGTTCTCCGACATGCCCCATGATCGAGACTGCACGTCGCCTGCCTGGGGCGGCGGCGAAGAGGACGATTCCTCGAGCTGGCTATGCGTGCGGCAGCAAATTCTGCCCCCGTTGCCCGAGGTCCCGGCAAGCGTGGAGCCGTGGATCGATGAGGACCAGCTCACGAACACGCACCCCGATCACGAGCCCGCATTGCGCGCGGTGGCATTTCTGCACCGGCCTGGCAGCGAGGCTCCCGAGGAGCATCGCCTCGCAGATCACGCCGAAGTCGCGGCAGCCTGGGAGCGCTACCTGCCCAAGTGGCGCGCGTGGCGGGTGGCACGTCGCCGCGTCGAATCGATCCAGCGGATCTACTCCCGCCTGTTTTCAATCTATCAACGTCAGACCAAGCTCGGAGAGCTCTATGAGCTGGTTGTCGGGCTCGGGCTCCTCCAGTGGCGCCGTCGGACCGGTGATATTCGCCGCCACTGCTTCGTCGTCTCGGCGGAACTGCGCTTCGATCGCGAGCGCGGCGAGATTCGCCTGCTTTGTCCCGCGGGCGGTGCTCGCCTGCGCCTCGAAGACGAGATGATCGAGATCGCCGACCGCCCGCCGCGCGAGCACTACGATGCGCTCCAGGCGCATTTGTCCGAGTGGGAGGATGAGCTGTGGTCGGCGGCGCGTTCCGACGGAGCCCTGAAGGAATGGGGCCGAAGCCTTCACCCGGATGCTCGGTGCGAGCTGCATTTGGAGCGCGGCGAAGGAGAGGGAGACGCACCGTTAATCGACCTCGCTCCCGCGATCATCCTTCGCAAACGCGGCGCGCAATCGACAGTGAAGCTCTACGAGGAGATGATCGCGCAGCTCAAAGCGCCGGACGCCGAGCCGAGCTTCGGCTTGACCCGGCTCGTGGAAGACATCGACGACGCAAGCGCGTCCGACGGTGGAATCGATCATGCTGCCGTGATCGAAAACACGTTTTCGCCGGCAAATGGACGCATCTATTTTCCCAAGCCTGCAAATCGCGACCAGCGAGAGATCATTGCGCGATTGCGCCGACACCGCGGAATTCTCGTTCAGGGTCCTCCTGGCACGGGCAAGAGCCACACCATCGCGAATCTTATTTGCCACCTCCTCGCCGAAGGCAAACGCGTGCTGGTCACCAGTGAGACGCCCCGGGCGCTGCGCGTGCTCAAAGACAAAATTCCGCCGGAGCTTCAGCCACTGTGCGTGAGTAATCTCGGCGGCGACGCGGATTCGTTCCGCGAACTGGAAAGCTGCGTCAACGGAATCACTCGGCGACACGCCGGCTGGAACCGGCGTGCTTACGAGTCGGAGATCGCTGATGCGGAAAGCGAGCTCGATCAGGTGCAGCGAAAAATCGCGGTGCTGGACCGCAAGCTGCATGATCTCAGGAGGCACGAAACCGAGGAACACGTCACTGCAACCGGCGGTTCTCCGGGCACGCCGTCGGCGCTTGCGCAACACGTCGCGGAGCATGAGTCGCGTTTCAGTTGGTGTGCGCTCGAGCGCGACGGTCCTGGCACGCCACCTCTGTCGGCCGTAGAATTTGGGCTGCTCGTTTCAGCACTGCGCGAGATCACCGTCGAAGCAGCTCATGACGCGGCAATGGAGTTGCCCAACGTGGAAGTTCTTCCGGATCGGAACGCGTTCGCCGTCGCCGTGGGCGAAATTGATCGCCACCATAGCGCAGCGCGCGAAGTCGAAACGTTGCACACGCATCCGGCGTTTCCAGTCTTTCTGCGGAGCGGCACGGAATGGCGGCAGGAACTCCGAGCCCTTCTCGCCACCGTTCGAGAAAAGCGCACTGAGCTCGCGCGGCGCCCTCACGATTGGCGGCTCACCGCGTTGCGCGACGTTCTTTCGGGTCGCGCCCTGCGCTGGGAAAGAACTCGAAAAGAAACTGCCACCCTCGCCGGCTCAATCGAGTCCCGGCTCGGAGATCTCGACGCAAGCAAGATCGAGGCGCCCGTCGGATATACCGACGAACGCCTGCTGCACGACGTCGAGGCCGCCTTGGAACTGCTGCGTGCCGGGAAGCGTTGGGGCATCTTCGGCCTGAAACTCGGGCCACTTGCTCCGTTTCTACACCTCAAACGCGAATGCCGGCTCAACGGCATTCCCGCCGCAACCGTCACGGTGCTCGAGAAAATGCAGCGCGTCCTCGACGCCACGCTGCGACTTCGGCGCGCGTGGGCATTGTGGGAGGGCGTGGAGAGCCCGCCGGCCGGCGGCGCTCTGGTGCGCTACGCCGAGTTGGTAGAAGCCGCTCGCACCCTGGATGCAGTATTCGAGATCGCGCGCACAGCCACCGAGGCATCGCAGTTTCTCTCTCGCCACCACGCATCAGTTCCAAACTGGCTCAACGACGATGAAACCGAGCTTCTGCGCGTGCTGGACGCCGCGGAGCGCACCGCGTCGCTGCGCGAAGCAGAACAGAAACTGGAAGACAGCGCCGAGGCCCTGCGGGGGATAGTCGGTCCGCGCGTTCACCCGGTGATCGAGTGCTTGCGCACGGCGCTGCGTGCGCGCGACGTGTCGCAATGGGCGGCAGCGGTCGAAGAAGTCGCACGACTGCACAACATCCGCGTCCGACTGAAGTATCGAGATGAACTCTTGGAACGCTTGCGAATGGCAGCACCGCGGCTCGCCGGGGCGCTCCAGCGCGCATTCGCGGAAGAGGTGTGGACAACGAGAGCACCGGATTTTCCCGCAGCATGGACCTGGGCGCGAACCGATCACTGGCTTCAAGAGCGCACGACCCCGGGGTTGATCGCTAATATCGAGGCCGAGCGTCGGCGCCTGGTTGAGCAATGGGAGACGGCGATGTCGCGTGTCGCGTCGGCTAAAGCGTGGCTGGCGTTTCTGGAACGGCTCTCTCCGGCTCAAAGCGCAGCCCTCCAGGCGTGGACGAATGCGGTGCGCAGCCTCGGCAAAGGCACCGGAAAATCCGTGCGCGCGGTGCGTCTCCGGCAGGAAGCGCGCAGTTACGCCACGCAGGCCTCGTCAGCCCTGCCGGCGTGGATCATGCCGCGCTACAAAGTCGTGGAGATGATCCGACCCGACGCCGAAAAGTTCGACGTCGTGATCGTCGACGAGGCGAGCCAGTCGGGCATCGACTCGCTGTTCCTTTTCCACATCGCACGGCAAATCGTGGTCGTGGGCGACGACCAGCAGATCAGCCCCAACGTCGGCTTCATCGAGGCGGAACGAATTGCCGCGTTGCAGAACCTTCATCTGCGAAATGTCCGGCACAAGGTCGCCCTCGATGTAAACAGCAGCCTCTACGACAACGCGCGGATCCGTTTCCAGGCAGCGGTTGTGTTGCGTGAGCACTTCCGGTGCATGCCGGAGATCATCCAGTTTTCAAACGACCTCTGCTATGCGCCGAACGGAACACCTATCGATCCGCTGCGCACCTATTCCGAGTCGCGGTTACCGCCGGTCGTGACGACGTTCGTGCCGGAAGGATTTCGAGAAGGCGGTGCCAGCAACGCGCTCAATCTCGCCGAAGCGGAGACCCTTGTCGAACAAGTCCAAGCGTGCATCGCCGACCCACGTTATGCCGGTAAATCCATGGGAGTGATTTCGCTGCAAGGGGCCGCCCAAGCGCAGAAGATCCACCAACTGCTCGTTTCCACGATCGGAGCTGTGGAAATGGAAGAGCGGGATTTGGTCTGCGGCGATGCCTACGATTTCCAAGGCGACGAACGAGACATCATCTTCCTCTCGCTCGTCGCGGCGCCCAACGAGCGCATTGGAGTTCTCGCCAAAACGGCCGACCACCAGCGATTCAACGTCGCGGCCAGCCGGGCCCGCGATCAGCTCTGGCTCTTCCACAGCGCGGCGCTCGAAGATATCAGCCCGTCGTGCGTCCGCTACCGCCTGCTCGACTATATGCTGGCACCGCGGCGTATGACGGACGACGCGAGCGGCACCGTGCGCTTCGACTCCGAGTTTGAGCGCCACGTGTATGAGCGAATCGTGGCGCGCGGTTTCTCCGTGCGCACGCAGGTCGCCGTGGGCGATGCCCTCACCCATCGCTATCGCATCGACCTTGTCGTCGAAGGCATGCGAGGCCGCCTGGCCGTCGAATGCGACGGCGACAAATGGCACGGCCCTGAACGCTTCGAGGCAGACATGCGACGCCAGCGTGATCTCGAGCGCGCGGGCTGGTGTTTCTGGCGAGTGCGCGGTGGTGAGTTCTACCGCGACCGCGAGCGCGCGCTCGCGACACTGTGGGGAACATTGGGAGCGCTTGGTGTTGCCGCATGCACCGAGGCACCGCCCGGAGATGACGCGACAAATTCCGCGCGCGGTCCGGAACCTGAGCCGCGCGGCAAATCCTCACCGCCTCCACCGCCGCCTGCGGAGCCGACGAAAACAGCGGGCCCGATTTCGGCTTCCTCCATCTCCCCACGCACCAACGGCAACTCATCGACGATCGCCCCGCACGAGAAAATCACCGCGCCGTCGCCATCGCCAAAAGAACCCGCATCCGTTTGGAGAATCCGACCGCTGCCCGACCCACGGCAGTGCTCGCCGGAGCAAATCATCGAGGCGTTCACCGAAATCGTGCGCGCCGAGGGTCCCGTGCTGTGCTCGCGAGTGTATGCTCTCTACCTCCAAGCCGCGGGTATCGGGCGACTCGGAGCTCAGATAAAAACTCAACTCAATCGGAGCATGGCGCGTGCCGTGCGTTCTGGCCGATTCGCTCAGGACCAGGACGATTCCGTCGGGCAGTTAGACAAGACCGTTCGCTTGCCCGGCACTCCATCAGTGATCGTGCGAACCGGCAGCGCGCGGCGATGGGATGAAGTTCCACGTTCCGAGCTGCGTGCGCTCGCAACCAAGTTTTTGCAGGAAACCTCCGACGCCACGGACTCGGAGATCGTCCGCCGAGTCTATGAAGCCTACGGCGGTGAGCGCCTGCGAAACGACACCGCCCGGGATCTCAGCATCCTGCTTCGACCCGTGCTCACTAGCAACGCACAGCGCGCAGAGGAGGACACACCGCAACAAACAGATCTCTTCGACCACGAACCGCAGGCGGCTACTCCGGACAAGATCGAGCGGATGATTCGTGTGCAGGTGACGCCTCACGCGCTCAGGACTGGCACGCTGAATTTGGATGACGGTTACGTGGATGGAGCATTGGAGCACGGCGAACACCTCGACGTCGTCGGAAAATATCAGACGTTTCTTGCCGTGGTTGATCCCGATCACGAGCGTCCCACGCTGCGTATCGATTCTGCCAAGGGCTTTTTCGCCGCCTTCGAGTTGAACCAAGGAGACTGGCTCGAACTACGCCAGGACGAATCAGGAAAATGGCGAGCCAATCGAGCGGCACGTTGATCGTGCGTGCCGCGCGGTCATTCGACAATCCACTCTCATGTCCACTCCGTTCACCACCCTGCTCCAGCGCTGGCGCGAGGACGCCGGCGGCACGTATCGCACTTGGTTCCTCTGGGAAGAGCGTCTCAAAAATTTCCGCTCCATCCGCCGCGGCCTGGCGCAAGTCGTTCAGGAGATCGAGGCTGGCACCTTCGGCAATGTCTACAAAGGTTCGTCGCTCGAGACCGTCGTCGGCTCCATCGCCGAGCAGCGCCAGATGTTCAAGGGCGCCGACCACGCGTTTCTCTGGAAACCGAAGCTGCGCATTCCCGACATCTACGAAAATCGCGACAACCAAATCGCGTTCGGTCGCTTCCTCGACACGTGCGCGTGCTGCTCCTCTGAAGACGCCGTGCTCGCCGCGATCCGCCAGCTCGACAGCCGACAGATCAAGGGTCTCGGTCCGGCCGCTGCCAACCTGCTCTATTTCCTGCACCCGACATTCGTGCCGCCGTTCAACACCGCGATCGTCAACGGCTACAACGCGCTCATCGGTGCGAAGGTGAAGCTCGGTAAGTGGACCGAATACCTCGCGATGCGCGAAGGCATCCTGCGGCTCAATGCCGAGCACCGCGATCTCCTTTCGAACGATTTTGGCGCGATCGGCGGATTCTTGTTCGACGTCGGCAGCGGCCGTTATCCCGCACCGCCTCGCGATGGCGACGATGCCGCGCGCATCGCATGGGAAACCGACCTTCGAAAAGTCCGCGAAGACGGCGCGGCGGCGGCGAAGCAACTACGACGCAGCGAAGAAGAGGAACGTTCGCACACGGAGATCCAGGCGTGGCTGCGCGACCTCGGGCGTGCGCTTGGCTTCGATGTCTGGGTTGCCGCCAACGACTCGAATCGCGCTCTCCCGACCGGCCGGCTCGGTGACGGCTGCATCGAGACGCTGCCATCCTCGATCTCATCCGCACCCGGCAGCGATGCCATCCGGCTGATCGATGTCATTTGGCTCAATCGCGAAACCGCCCACGTCGTCGCCGCATTCGAGGTGGAGCACACGACCTCGATCTACTCCGGGATCGTGCGCCTCCTCGATCTCGCGATCGGTGCGCCTGAGCACGCTGTGAAGGGACTGTTCCTCGTCGCGCCCGACGATCGCGAAGATGAAGTGCGCGAGCAGCTCTTGCGGCCGGCGTTTCGGCATATCGCCCATCTCCAGATGCGTTTCCTGCCCTACGGCGAGCTCTCGAAAAATCGCGACGCCATCGCCCGTTTCGGCGAAGGGCTGAAGGCGATCCACGCGGTGAGCAAGTCGCTCAATTGACCACCTCAGCGCCAGCGCGGTCGGCTGGCGCGTCCGGCAATCACCGCCGAGCTTCGGGGTTGACGTCGCAGGCGGCAACGCCGACGCAGATCGCATGACACTCTGCGTTGCTTGGCGCTTTCAGGACAAAGTGTCGTTCGCTGCTGATTCGATGGTCGGAACCACTGTCGGTCAGACGTTCGACGTTGCAGTAAAGCTTTTCGCCATTCCGATCGTCGTCGTTGGACCCATCGATGCTCAAACCGGTGTGGCGAAGAAGGCCTACGCGCGAACGATTGCTCTTGGATATTCTGCTGAAAATGGGACGGCCGCGGCCGTGTTCAAAGACGTTTTCGCGAATGTTGGAGCCAGCCTACAGCGGGTTGATGATCGTGCGAATCTCTCGTTTCGCGAGATTGCCGAGTTAGCTGCGCGAGTTTACGAGATCGTGGGCACAAAGGCCCGAGTCGGATTCGATATCCAAGATCTTCCGGACGTCCTGCTGGGAGGATGGTGTGATCACGAAAAGCGCATCCGTGTTTTTAAGCTCGTGGCGCCAGGCAACGACACAGCAACGCCGATCATCTCTGAGCGGCTCATGTCATCGGCCGATTTTGACTTTGAGCCGATTGGCAGCGGCAAGAATGCATTCCGCCAACTGGTGGAGCGTCACGAGAAAACCCACGGCTCCATACACATCAACATGCTGCGCTGGTTCAAGCAGCTCATCGACAGCAAAGACGTGCCCAGCGTCGGGGGGACGTTGCAGTTCGGAGAATTTCGCGAGCGCGACTTCGTCCTGCGCGGCATTATTTACCCACCTGACGATTCATCTGGCGGGAAAGCACGTTGGATGCTGTCGAACATGGACGTTTCCAGATTGTCGGACCCACAGAACGAACTCGGGCTTCAGCCGGCTGGTGGATTCGCAAACCCGTTTCCGAACACGTTGCCGCCGCAGGTTGCCGATTTTCTCAGTCGCATTCCTGAAATCACACCGGAGTAGCGGCGGCAACGTGTCGGCGAAGTTTAGCTCGTCCTATGAAGCCCCTTTGCGGCCGCGCACGCCGTTATCGCTGCGAGGATGGCTCCCGCCACAAACGTGGCTTGTGCCCCGAAGCTCGACCAAAGCGCGCCGGCCAATGCGCTCGCCAAGAGAAGGACGACGCCACGAACAAGATTGATGACGCCGAAGGCCGTGCCGCGCAGCTCGGGCGGCGCATGATCTGCCGTCAGCGCGCTGATCAGTCCTTCCGTTGTGCCCATGTGCAGCCCCCAGGCGGCAATCCCTGCGAAGATCGTGATGGGGCTGTTGCCGAACGCGAGTAACGCGTCGGCGATGATCATAATTACGCAGCCGAGCACGAGCAGGCGTTGCCTCGGCATCCGATCCGAGAGCGCGCCCGCCGGATAGGCCGACAGCACGTAGGCCAGATTCATCACGACGAGAGCCAGCGGCGCATACGCTTCGCGCAGTCCCGTTGATTGCGCGCGCAAGACGAGAAACGCCTCCGAGAATCGCGTCAGTGTGAAGAGGACGACGATGACCGTCAGCCGCCAGAATGCCGCCGGGAAACTTCGCCAGTGAAAACCCGCAAGCGGATTGCCACGCGTTTCCTTTCGCGTCGCCGGCGGTTCATGCACCGCGATAACAAGAATCCCGACCGCGATAATCGCGGGCACCGTAGCGATCCAAAACACCGTGCGCACGCGACCCGCCATCCACAACATGAGCCCTATCGCGAGCAACGGGCCGATGAACGCGCCGACGGTATCCAGCGCCTGCCGCAAGCCAAACGCCGTGCCACGCTGCTCAGGCGCGGTCAAATCGGCCACGAGAGCATCGCGTGGCGCACCGCGAATGCCTTTGCCAATCCGGTCGATGAAACGCGCCGTGAACACCGTCATAGCGCTGTCCGCGAGCGGGAACAATGGCTTGGTGAGCGCAGCCATGCCATAGCCGAGCACCGCGAGCGGCTTTCGTCGGCCGAGTCGGTCGGACCACACTCCGGAAAACAGCTTCGTGATGGCCGCGGTGCTTTCGGCGATACCCTCGATCAATCCCAGCGCCACCGCGCTCACGCCGAGCGTGCCGACGAGAAAGATCGGCAACAGCCCGTGAATCATCTCGGACGAGATGTCCATGAACAGGCTGACAAACCCGAGTGCCCATACGCCGCGTGGCAGTTGCTTCGACGGCACCCTGGAGGGGCGACCTGTCTCGAGATCGCGTTCCATCAACTCCCCTTTCCTTTCACCAACCCAGCGGTCGCAATGACGCCGTCGATCACCAAACGCGCGGCGCGATAAATTTCAGGATCATCGGAGAGTCGTGGCCCCGCGACGTTGAGCGTCGAGCCTTCGACTCGAGTGAGCCACGCAGCGATCACACTGACGGCAGCGCCAGGGTTCATCTCATTCAGATCGACGTGGAGCACCGGCTTGCCATGCTGTTCGGCGAGCTTCTTCGTCAGCGCGGAACCGCCGTGCAGCGGACCATGGGAGAGAATGAGCGTGGCGTCGGCTTCGAGGACGTTGAGTTCGGTGCGTTTCTCGATCGCCGATTCGTCGCACTCACGTAGGTTCAGATATCGATCTGGAATGATTCCGTCTTCGGCCGTCCGGCCCTTGGGAACCCAGCCACCGCAAGGGATAGTTCTGGCCAGCGCCGCATCCAACGCGGCGCGATCGGCGCCGGTTTGTCCGCCTGAGATGATGCGTCCGATCCGCACGGCCTGCCTTTTGAAATTCCCAACCGCAGAAAACCTTGGCGTCGCTCGTGAGGCTCAGCCAGCCTGTTTCGCTTCCCTAGGTCCACGGCCGGTTCACGGCACGCGCAGCAGACGAAGCGCGTTCGCAACGACGAGCAACGTTGCGCCGGTATCGGCGAGAATTGCGAGCCAAAGACTCGCGAACCCAACAAGCGCCAACGCGAGAAACAGCAGTTTGAGTCCCAACGAAAACGCGACGTTAAAGCGAATGATCGCCAGCGTGCGGCGGCCGAGGCGGACCGTTTCGGCGATTTTCGCGAGATCGTCCTTCATCAGCGCGATGTCCGCAGTTTCGATCGCCGCATCTGTTCCGGCGGCGCCCATCGCGATCCCGACTGTGGCGGTCGCCATCGCAGGCGCGTCGTTTACTCCGTCGCCGACCATGCCGACGACTTCGTGTTGCGCACGGAGCGATTTAACCGCCGCCACTTTTTCGTCGGGCAGAAGATCGCCGCGGGCTTCGTCGATGCCGACCTGTTTGGCGATGAAGTCCGCCGTGCGCTGGTTGTCGCCGCTCAACATCACTACCTTCCGCACGCCGGATTCGTGCAGCGCGCGGATCGCCTGCGCCGCGGTTTCTCGCACCGTATCGCCCACCGCGATGATGCCGAGGACACCACCGGCGCAGTCGTCATGCGGCCGGTGCCCCACGACAACGACTGACTGGCCCCGCCCCTCGATAGCCGCGAGCCGGCGTTCGATGTCCTCGGAGCAAACGCCTAGTTCGTGTGTGAAACGGTGATTGCCGACAAAATAAGCATGCCCGTCGATAAATCCCTGCGCGCCGCGTCCGCTGCGGTTCTGGTAATCCTGCGCGCGCGGAAACGTGATGCCGCGTTTTTGAGCGTGCTCGACCACTGCTTTTGCCAGCGGGTGCGCGGAGTGGGCGTCGATCGCCGCCGCAATGCTCAAGATTTCCGGCTCCGCAATCTGAACGACTATCTCGATGCCCTGCACCGTCGGCCGTCCTTCCGTGATGGTGCCGGTCTTGTCAAGCGCGAGTGCGTTTAGTTTCGCGATGGATTCGAGGTGCGCGCCACCTTTCACGAGCACGCCGCGCCGCGCCATGGCGGTGAGCCCCGCCACGATGCTCACGGGGGTGGAAATCACCAGCGCACACGGGCACGCGATGATGAGCATCACGCACGCGCGATAAAGCCATTGCGACCAGTCACCGCCGAAGAAAAGCGGTGGAATCAGGAAAATGAGCAAAGCGATGCCCGTGACGATCGGCGTGTAATAGCGCGCAAAGACATCGACGAACCGCTGTGTCGGCGCTTTCTGCTCCTGCGCTTCCTTCACTAGCCGAATGATCCGCGCGAGCGTCGTATCGCCGGCTGCTTTCGTGACGCGCACCTCAAGGGAACCTTCGCCGTTGATCGTGCCGGCAAACACCGTGTCGCCCTTCTTCTTGTCCACCGGCACGGATTCACCGGTGATTGGCGCCTGATTCACCGCGGACTCGCCTGCGGTGATTTCACCGTCGAGGGGAATGCTCGTGCTGGATTTCACCGCGACGACCTCCCCGACTTTCACATCCTCCACCGGCACCTCGACGAAATGGCCGTCGCGATTCACCGCTGCGACCTTGGGCGCGATTTCGAGCAGCGCTTCCACCGCTCTTCGCGCGCGACGATCCGCCCATCCCTCAAGCCACTCGGCGACGCCGAACAGGAAAACCACCGTGGCAGCTTCAATCCACTCTCCGATGATCGATGCTCCCACGGCGGCGATGACCACCAGCAGATTGATGTCGGGCCGCAGCCGACGAGCGGCGCGCCACGCTTTCGGCAGCAGGAACCAGCCGCCCGCGATCATTGCGGCGAGCGACAGACCCGCTGTGACCGAGGCGGACAGCATCTTGGTCCAGTGCAGAATCAACCCGACGCCCACGAGCGCACCGGAAACGATCAAGCTGATCGACTCGGCGCGACTGGCCCCATGTTCGTGACCTTCATGGCCGCCACCGTGCCCACAGCCTTCGCACTCCGACTCGTGTTTGTCTTGCGCATCCTCGTGCTCGTGAGGATCACCGCCGCGGGAAGATTTGTGATCGTCGCTCATGGTAGTTGGCAATTAGCGCGGGTGAGGGCGATCGTCCGCGACAATCCTTATCCGGGTGGTGCCGGCGGGCACTTCGGGAACGCGCAATTCATACCGCGCACTCGGCGCTTGCAGACGGGCGCGTGGCGGCAATTCGCGCGGTTCGAAACTCACCGAATCCTCCCGCAACACGCCTCCATCCGCGCCGAGGAACTGCACATCGACATGACTGTGCGCGGTAGTCGCCGCGCCAAACTGGCGGGTCAAATATCCCTCGATCACGTATCCGCCGTCTGCCTTTTTGACGATAGGCCGCGCGAGGTCGATGACCGCGGAGGACCGGCGCTCGACCGGCAGCGGCCACGTGCCGCCGAACCGCGTCGGGATTGCGGAACAACTGGCGAGCAGCAGCGCGCTGCCGCAGAGCAATGCTCGGGTGATGGGTCGATAGCTCATAGTCGCTCCACGGTTGAGGTCGTTACGATTTTGCCGCCGCACGCCACTTGTGTCTGCGCCAGCAGTATCGCCCGATCTCGGCGATCGATCCAAGCGCGCCGCCCGCGATTCCACCCCCCAGCATGATCCACCGGCTCGGGTGCGCCAGGGCGACTTCGACGACCACCGCGATTGCCTCGCCGGCAAACAGCCCGACCAGAATTCCCGCCAGCGCGAATTCGGGCTTCTGCGGCCGGCGCAGCCGCCTCTCTCTTGAGACATTGGTAGGTTTTCGGCGCACGTTGGCAGATGCCCTCATCGTTTCATCCGCGTCTGTTCGCGAGCGGGGAGCGCTCGCAGATCACGAATCGCCGCCGCCATGTCGGGCGCGCGGAACAGCCACGTGCCGGCCACCAGCACATCCGCCCCGGCAAGCAATCCTGCCGCGGCAGTGTCTCGGGTTACACTGCCATCGATTTCGATGCGAAAATCGAGTCCCAGGGCCACGCGGCGAACATAAGCGGCTTCGATTTTCTCGACCGTCTCGGGAATGAAGGTCTGACCTCCGAAGCCGGGATGCACGGTCATGACCAACAGCAGATCGATCTCGGAGAGAAACGGCTCGGCGTGCGCCAGCGGCGTCTCGGGATTGATCGCGAGTCCCGCTTTGCAGTCGCGTTCCCTTATACTGCGCAAGAGATGGGGCACGTCGGGCGGCGCGTTGCCGGTCTCGACATGAATCGTGATACGATTCGCTCCCGCATCGGCGAATGCATCGACATACGCGCCAGGACTCGCGACCATCAGTTGCACATCGAAGGGCAGCCGCGTGTGCTGGCGGGCGGCCTTCACCACGGCTGGACCGAAGGAGATGTTCGGCACGAAGTTTCCGTCCATGATGTCGAGGTGCAGCCAGTCGGCGCCGCTCTGCTCGACGCGCCGCACCTCTTCACGCAGCCGTGAGAAATCCGCGGCGAGCAGCGACGGAGCGATGATGCGATCAAACATGGCGGCGGATCGAGTCACGGAGCAGGCTTTCGAGTTTACACGGCCGTCTCACCCGTTTCGCCGCTGCTCACCCGCAGGGCGGATTCCAGCGGCATGACATATACTTTACCATCGCCTCGGTTTCCGGTGTGGGCGGCGGCGGCAATCGCCCTTGTCAGCGCCACTACGCGCTCGTCAGGCACCATCACCTCGACGCGCACCTTGCGCACAATGCCGAGCAGGGACTCCGCCTCCTCGTCCGGGGAGTGGCCGTGGCGTCCACCGCGGCCAAACCCCCGCACGTCGCTGAACGACGCGCCGCTCAAGCCGGTCACATTGTGCAATGCGTCGCGCACCGCTTCTTCCTTCGAGGGGCGAATGAATGCGACGATCGTTTTCACGGCATCAGTCCTTTTTCTTTTTGTCGTGATCGTGCGCGTGCTCTTTTCCGGCGTCCTCGCACACGCAGGCGTATTCCGCACGCTTGCACTCGCCGCAGACTTCATCGTGGAACAGCACGCGATAGTTCTTTGGCCGCGCGTTGGCGCTTTCGCGAATTTGCACGACGACGTTATAGTCGTCGCCCTCGGGAAGCGGAGCGGTCGAAACCAACGCGCCGTTTTTCTCGACAAAATCGAGCTTCACCTTGCCGGTCTTCGCCTCGGCTGTCGCGCTCACGACCTGCCCCGAAAGAGGGATCGGTTTGAGTGCCTTGTCGTAGAAAGAGACGACCGCGGTGCGATCCTTCTCGACGAAGAACTCGGCGTGCGGGGCATCTGTGGTGAGGATCCGCCCGCCCTTGGGGCCGGGGATCGGCTTGGCAACGAGCGCCGCAGCCGTGGCCGCAAGCGCGATGAATGCAGTGGCAATGTATCGCGTAGTCTTCATGGGAACAAATCCGTCAAGGTTGGTGCTCCGCGCGGTCGTGCGCGCGCACTTGGATTGTGGCGGTGCCGGTCGGCATCGCCGGAATTGGCAGCGTGTAATGCCCCCGCGGCGCCATACGATGCCCTCCGCCGCGGCGAATGTCGCGAGGAGTGAAATATGTCACTTCGCTGCGCAATTCGCGGCCTGTTGCATCGAGAAAAGCGACATCGATATGAGTCTGCGCCGTCGTCTGGACACCGAATTGGCGATAAACCCAGCCATCCAGCAGTAGCCGCCCGTCCTTCACGACAAGCTTGGGTTGATAGACCGCCACCGATTTCGACGGAATGCGGTCAAGCGTGACCGCTGCCGCTTCCGGTGGCAGCGGCACGGAAGCGCAGCCGGACAGGCCGGCCGCGCAGAACAGAACACTTAAACGTGCGGAGTTCATGTTTGTGCTCCAGGTGTGGTTGAATTCGGCGCTGGTGTGGCATCGGCCCGGTCGCGCTCCGCCCAGCAGTAGAGCGTGGGCAACAACACGAGCGTGAGAAAAGTTGCCGTGATGATTCCGCCGATGACGACGGTCGCGAGCGGTCGCTGCACCTCCGCACCCGAGCCGTGCGCAAGCGCCATCGGCACGAAGCCGAGCGAAGCGACAAGCGCCGTCATCAGCACCGGCCGCAAGCGCGTCAGCGCGCCTTCGATCACAGAATCGCGCACGGTTTTGCCTTCTTCGCGAAGCTGATTGATGAACGAGATCATCATCACGCCGTTGAGCACCGCGACGCCCGAGAGCGCGATGAAGCCCACCGCTGCCGAGATCGAAAACGGCAGGCCACGCAGCCAAAGCGCAAAGATGCCACCGGTAACGGCGAGCGGAATGCCAGTGTAAACGATCAGCGCCTGCCGAACGCTGCCGAACGCCATGAAGATGAGCAGAAAGATCAGTCCCAGCGCCATCGGCACGACGATCATGAGCCGCGCGCGTGCCTCCTGCAGGTTCTTGAACGCGCCGCCGTATTCGACGAAGTAGCCTTCCGGCAGCTTCACCTCAGCGGCGATCTTCGCCTGCGCTTCCTGCACGAAGCTCTGCACGTCGCGCCCGCGGAGATTCACCTGAATCGCCATCCGGCGCTGAAACGCTTCGCGGCTGATCGTGTTGACGCTCTCGGTCACGCTCACGTCGGCCACCTGCCCCAGCGTGATGAAACCGCCATCGCTGGTGCGCACGGGAAGGTTCGCCACGTTGGCGAAATCACGTCGCGCGCGTTCGGGCAGCCGTGTGATGATGGGGAAGCGACGGTTCCCCTCCACGATCATGCCGGCCTCATGACCGGCAAACGCCGTCTCGATCACCTTGTTCACCTCGGCGGCATGCACGTTGTAGCGCGCCATCGCGGTCCGGTTGAGCACGATTTGAAGCACGGGCGCCTTGCCTGCGGCATCGAACTCCACGTCGGCAGCACCGGGGATCTTATCGACGATTTCGCGGACCTCGCTCGCCGCTTTTTCCAACGTGTCGTAGTCGTCGCCGAAGACCTTGATCGCAATGTCGGCGCGACTGCCGGAGAGCAGTTCGTTGAAGCGAAGCTCGATGGGCTGCGAGAAAAGATAGCTTTGGCCGGGAAACCGCGCGCCCAGCTCCTCCGCCATCATGTTCGTGAGCTCGTCCTTCGTGATCGAGCGGCCATCGATCTTGCGCCACTCGGCGGGCGCCTTGAGCAGGATGTAGCTGTCGCCTACGTTCACGCCCATCGGATCGGTCGCGACCTCTGACGTCCCGACGCGCGCAAACGTGTGCGTCACCTCGGGGAATTTCTCCAGCATCAGCTTTTCCGCCGCCGTCTGCATTTCCAACGAGGGCGAAAGGCCGATGCTCGTCGTCCGAATCATCTGCGCGGCGAGCGAGCCTTCGTCGAGCTGCGGAATGAACTCCGCGCCGAGCTGCTGGAAGACCCATAGAGACAAGGCAAAGACGCCCACCGCGATCGCCGACATGAGCCAGCGCATCCGCAGACTGAAACGAAGGACCGGCGCATAAACGCGCTTCGCGAAGCGTATGACGAAATTGTCCTCCTCGCTCACTTTTTTCGTCATGAAAAACGAGCAGAGGACCGGCACGACCGTCAGCGCGAGGATGAGCGCGCCGATGAGCGCGAACACGACCGTGAACGCCATCGGCTTGAACATCTTCCCCTCGACGCCCGTCAGCGTGAACATCGGCAGGTAAACGATCGTGATGATCGCGACGCCAAACACCGTGGGCGTGCCTACCTGCTTGCAGGCCGCGAGAATCGTGTGCAGCCGCTCCTCGCGATTGAGCAGCCGACTGAGCTGATGCTGCCGGTGTGCCAGCAGCCGGACGACGTTTTCCGCCATCACAACCGCGCCATCAACGATGAGACCGAAATCGACAGCGCCGAGGCTCATCAGATTGCCCGATACGCCATAGCGCACCATACCCGTCATCGCGAAGAGCATCGAAAGCGGAATCGCCGACGCGACGATCAACGCCGCGCGCACGTTGCCGAGCAGCGCGACGAGCACTGCGATCACCAGCACCGCGCCCTCGAAGAGGTTCTTTTCCACGGTGCGAATGGTCGCGTTCACCAGATCGGTGCGGTTGTAAACCGTCTCGATCACCATGCCGGGCGGCATTTTCGCCTGGAGTTCCGAGATTTTCTGATGCACGCGGCTGGAAACCAACCGGCTGTTCTCGCCGATGAGCATCAGCGCCGAGCCGAGCACAGCTTCCTGACCATCGTGGGTCGCCGAACCGGTGCGCTGGCCCGAGCCGATCGAGACTTCCGCCACGTCCTTCACGCGCAACGCAGCCGGGCGGCCGGCGAACTTGAGCGGGAGGTTAGCGATCTCCTCGGTGGTCTGGACACGGCCGATCCCGCGCACGGTCACGGCCTCGCCGCCCTTTTCGACGACAGAGCCGCCAGCGTTCGCCACGTTTTCAGAGATCACGTCGGCCACCTCGCCCACGGTGAGCCCGACACTCGTGAGCTTGGCCGGATCGGGCAGAATCACGATCTGCCGCTCGTAACCGCCGGACGTGTTGACCTCGGTCACGCCTTTGACCGTGCGGAGCGCCGGCTTCACAACATAATCCTGCGCGAGCTTGAGCTGACGCAGGCGCTCGACCGGATCGCCCGGCGCGTCCTTGAAATCTTTTCGGTAGTGAACCGTGTAGTGATAGATTTCGCCGAGGCCCGTGGTGATCGGAGCGAGCTTCGGCGTGACGCCTGGCGGCAGCTCGTCGAGCACGGCCTGGAGCCGCTCACCTGCGAGCTGGCGCGCCCGGTAGATGTCGGCGTCCTCCTCGAAAATCAGCGTCACCTGTGAGAGGCCGAATTTTGAAATGGAGCGCACCTCCAGGAGTTTTTCGATGCCACCCATCTCCACCTCGATGGGATAGGTGACGAGCTTTTCGATTTCCTCCGGCGCGAGCGCCGGCACCGAGGTGTTGATTTGCACCTGCACGTTCGTGATGTCGGGCACGGCATCGATGGGAAGCTGCGTGGCCGACCAGGCGCCGACGGCGATGAGCGCCACGGCGCCAAGCAGCACAAACACGCGCTGGCGCAGGGCGAACTCGAGAATTTTGTCGATCATGTTGGGATCAGAAAGGGAATGAAATTAGTGGCTGTGGCCGCCGCCCTTGGTGAGGCGCAGCTCTGCAAGCCAGAGTTGTTCGACGGGCGCGATGACGACCACGTCGCCCGCGTAGAGCCCGTCGGTGATTTCCACAAAATCGGCGGAGCGCGCCTCGGTCTTCACCGGCGTGCGCAGGTAATGCTCGCCGTTGACGACATAGATGAAAGTGCCGGTGGCGGCATCGAGCAGTGCCGAGCGCGGCACGGCCAGCACGGGCGACGGCTCGGTCGCGAATTCGAGATCGACGAACTCGCCGATCGCCGGCGGTGGCGTGCGTTCGAGCGCCACGACCAGATCGACCAGCCGGGTCGCCGAGGCGGCCCCGCGATCGATCCGCACCAGTTTCGCATCTTTGAACGTGTGCTTCTTGAAATGCTCCACCTGCCCGGCAGGGACGGTCACGCTGGCGAGCACCTGCGGAGTCGTCGCGAAGACGTGCGCGATCAACCGGATGTTGTCAGCGAGCGGACGTTCTTCCGCCTCGGCCGTTTTAAGGCCGAGTGCCTTTCTCACTTCGGGATTGAGCAAAAGACCGCGACCGGCCTTGAAGGTAACTCCACCGGCACCCTCGGCTTCTTCGTGCTCTCCTGGTTTCGCAGCGGTCTCGGCGGATTTGCGTCCGCAACCGCTGCCGAGCAGCGCGGCACCAGCCATAGCCAGAACAAGCAATTGAGCGTATCGCTTCATGGCGCGATCTCCACCGGGTTGAAGTCGAGACCGGTGAGCTGTTGCAGTTTCAGCCCCGCTTCGAGCGCTTCGCGCTGCGTGTCGAACAGCGCCTCCACGGCGTCGAGATAGCTGTTCTGCAATTCGACGTAGGTCGCGATCGGCACCGCGCCGAGCCGATAGTGCCGGTCGGCCAGCTCCGCCGCTTCGCGGAACTTCATTGTCGAATCGGCCGCCCAGCGGCGGGATTCGGCGAGCTTCGTCGTGAACGCCTGCGCGGCAGTCAGCACGTCGCGTTCGACTTCGCGTTGCGCGACGACCGCCGCGGCCTCCGCCTGCCGGCGGCGCGCCTCGGCGACATCGACGGCGCTACGCGTGCGATTGGTCAGCGGAAGCGGCACGCTCAGGCCGATGCCGATCTTCTTCTCATGACTGCCGGCCGTCTCGTCGGAGTAGTAGGGCGTGACGGAGATCGACGGATAACGCTCGTTGCGAGCGAGCCGCACGAGGAATCCCTGCTGTTCCAACTCCACGCGGCGAATCCTGAAATCGAAATTGTTCTCGAGCGCGGCGGCGAGCAGCGCATCCGTCGCCGGCGCGTCGTTGAGCTTCAGCGCGGGATTGGCCACGCGCAATGGCGTGCCCGCGCTTACGCCGCGGAGCTGGTTAAGCTCAATCAATGCCGCCTGCACCGCGAGCTGCGCTTCAGTAGCGCGGCGCTGAAGCGCGAGTTCGCTCGCCTCGATCACACGCGTTTCGAGCAGCGGCGTCACGCCTGCCGGATCGCGGGCGAGGAACGTCTCCTTGAGTGCCGCGAACCGATCCGCGACTTCGCGAATCGCCGCCGCCTCCGCGTTGGCGGCGTGCAGGCTGTAGGCGAGCGTGCGGGCGCGGGCGACGAGCGCGTTGCGGAAGCGGTCCAATCCAAGCTCAGCCAACTCGACCTGCCGGTTGGCGATCGCCTTGCGCAGCCCGAGTCGGCCGGGCCACTCGAATTTCTGCGTGACGGAAACCGCCCACGCTTTGCCTTCGCCCTCCAAGACGCCCGTGCGATCGACGGCTCGTTTTCGACCGAGGTCGAGAGACAATTCGGGATCACTGAGGGCGGCGGCCGAGCGGCGCCCCGCTTTGGCAGCGGCGATTTCGGCCTCGTAGAATTTCAGCTCGGGGTTGTTGGCCGTGATTTCAGCCACGAGCGCCGGGAGCTGAACCGGCGGGGGTTCAGCAGGCGGAGTTTGGGCGCGCAGCGACGCGGCGGTGAGTAGGATCGCCCCAAAGGAGCGAGGGAACGTGAAACGGAAAAATGACTTCATTTGGGAATGCGGGAGAAACGATTGAAAGCGGGCATGGCGCAGCCCGGAGAAACGCGACGCGCAGGCGTCAGCGCAGAATCAATCTGTGCCCGTCAGTCCGCGCAGGGACCGATCAGGCGTGACCCAACGAAGGAGCGCGCGGCGAGAGCGCGGCGCGCTGCACAAACTGCCACGTCGGCACCCAATTCAGTGGGCGCTCGACAAGCTCACACGGCAAATCACCAGCGGAGACTTCCAACAGCGGAGCGGCAAGATCGCTGCAAATGAGACAAAAACACTCGGCGAACTGCGGCGCAGGAACGGACGGTGTGTCATTGTCGATCCGATAACTGCCGCCCTCTACGGTGTCGCAACCGTCGTGCGAGCAGTGAGGTTCGCCCCCGGCGCAGCACGTTTGATCGACCGCAGTATGTTGCTCGAAAATCCCCGCCGCTTCGAGTCCGCAGTGCTGCGTCGCCAGCAGCCAAAGGGCCACCCACACAACGGCAAAGAGGTTGTTGCGGAATCGACTCACCGCGCCAAACGAGCGGCGGCAAGAACGAATGTCAACTCTGCCATTGGCGTCCATCTCAGGCGTTGGGATCAAAATCGGCGCGAGATGCCGATGAACGGATTGTAATCGGGCGCCGACTTCGTGACGCCAAAGTTGCAACCGAAATCGAGCTGCGTGGTGTCGTTCAACGCATAGGTAAATCCAATGTCGAGCTGGCCCTGCCATTTGAACCCTGGCGCGTTGCCGGCGACGGTGAAGAATTCAATATACCCGCCGAGCTTCGAGGTGAGGTCGCGACCGAAGGTGATCGAATTGACGAACTCGGTATCACGACCACCTGCTCCGTCGCTCACAAAATCAACTTCGGTCATTGCTCCCATGCTCCAACCGCGAGGCAACTCGACCGCGAGCGGAAGAATGATTCCGCCCTCGGTCTTTCCATTACGCACGCTTGAGGCGGAGAGCGGCCATTTAACGAACGGCATGACCGCCAACGCTGTCTTGCCTTCATCATTTCCCCACAGGTTCAACTTCACGCGCGTGGTTACATCACCGAAGCCCGATCCTCTTTCCGCCAACCCCGTCGTGCGATCTTCCACCCGGAACCGCACGTGGTTGTCCACCATAAGCTGCACATCGATGCGGTTTGTCAGGCCAACTTTCAGGTTCACGGGCGCAACATTCCAGATGCGCGTCCGCAGATCGGCCCCCGAGGTTGTGTCCTTGTCATAGGTGAACGTGGCGAGATCCATCTCCACTTGAAAATGGCCGGCATCGACCGTGTAGGCGCTCTCCGTTTGATCCGGGCGATCCGTAGAGAAATCGCGCAGCAGTTCGACCGGAGTCGGATTGAGTAGATTGAACGCATCCTTCGGGTGCGCCGCCAGGATCGCTCGTGCGGCAATGACTGCAACCAAGCTCAGAACCAGAATTCGGTGAAACGCCATCGCGCTGTTTGGTAAGCCTATTCATTTTTGATTAGTCAAAATAAATTCGCTGCCATTTCAAAAACGGAGTGCCACCGTCCGAATCAAAGTCGGTCCGCCGGCCGCGTGTCGGAGAACTTTCACGGTAGCCGAGGCTATTCCATCGCGACTACTCATTCTCTGTAACGGCTCCCAGCGGGATCACGGTTCTGAACTTGCCGCCACGCGATTGCCGCGGCGGTTCATCCGCGCGTTCGACACTCACGTGATCGAGATGCTTGGCAGCGAGCAAGTGGGCGAGTTCGGAGCGCACCGCCTGCCAGACGCGTTCCGATTCAGCGCCTGTGGCAACCTGCAAACGCACGCGTAAGCCCTCCGGTTTGTGCTGCACGATCTGGAATCGCTCGACGCCCGGAACGTGGTCCACTTCGAGCGCTAACGGCGGAATATCGATCCGCTGGCCGGTCTTCGTGGAAAATGTCAAAACCTCGGCGGCGCGACCTTGCACACGAATCGCAGGCAACGGATTGCCGCATGGACATGGATCGAGCCGGACGACAATACTGTCACCCAGATCGTAGCGCAGGACCGGCTGCACACGGTTCGCAAGGTTGCTAATCAGAACTGTGTGCGACTGCTCGCCAGGAGGAACCGGCTGATAGTCCGCGTCCACCGGTTCGAGCACGACCCAATCTGTGTTCACGTGCAGCCAGCCATGTTCACAGCTATAACTCAAAAACGGGCACTCGGTCGCGGCATAGCTGTTACCCACCTTCGTGTTGAACGCGCGCGCGATGCGCCCGTAGTCGTCAGGCGCCAATCCCTCGGCGGCGCACACGATCAGAGACGGCGCGATATTCAGCCGCCCGGCTTCTCGTTCCGCACCCAGGAGTTTCGCTACACTGGCATACGGTGCCAACACCGCGGGTTGAAACCGGTTCAATTCCTCGACCATTTCCCGGAGGTCCGTTTGCACCGAAAACGTCCGCAGCCTCTTCCGTCGTGACGGCGATTTCCGCATTCGTGCGGCGGCAACTGAAGTCGCCGAATGGCTCGTCAGCGCGGCGTTCATCGCAAGGCGTCCACCGCGCAGGATGATCTTGCACACGTCGCCGAATCCGAGCCACGCGCCCAGCATCCGCAGCATCATCGCATTCGTCACGGCGCTGCTCCGCTCATCCATGATGAAGATGCCCGGTGTGCCCGTGGTGCCCGACGTGGTGGCGAGGATGTAACGATCGAGAAAACGTTCGCCGATCAGATCGAGATTCTCCGCGAACGCGCGCGCCTTCGCGAGGGTTACATCCCGGTCGGTGCACCATTCATCGAAGCGGGCCATGAGCCGCTTCTTGTCCGTGACCGGCAGCAAAGCGGGCTCTTCTACTCGGTCGGGGAGGCGCTGGTAATGCTCGCGATAGTAGGGCGAGTGCGTGCGCGCAAACGTCACGATCTCAGCAAGACGAGCACGTTGTCGCTGCGCAATCACCTCGGCGTCGCCTCTGAGCGAGCGCCGCGCGTCCAAGATGATTGAGAGGTTCTCCCGTTTCATGCCGCATCCTCGAATTTGCGTCTCGACGCTTTCAAATCCCTCCGCGCGTCACCGATGATCGACCAGGCCGAATGCAAAAAGAGCCCGGCGATGACCAATCCGGCCGCGAGGTCGG
Organism: Nevskiales bacterium; assembly: GCA_011526045.1. Classification (GTDB taxonomy): domain Bacteria; phylum Pseudomonadota; class Gammaproteobacteria; order Steroidobacterales; genus QUBU01. Next base: position 103,477 of record WYBE01000047.1, read on the forward strand.
GCCAGCGCGTGCCACTCCATGCGACCAACCCCGCCGCAACTATCACGATGAGATTGCCGATAGCGTCGTTGCGGGAAAACAACCAGACCGCGCGAACGTTGGCGTCACCTGTCCGATGCGGAATCAGCACAAGAGCCGCAGTGACGTTCACGACCAGCGCCATTCCGCCAAACAATCCCATCGTCTGCGCCGCCGGTTCGTTCTCAACGAACACGCGATAAATGGCGGTGCCGATCACACCGAACCCAAGCGCGGCGAGAAACCAGCCCTGCACGAGCGCGGCCCGCGCACGCCAGACAGTGCTCCACTTTACGGCCGCCAAGCCCATGCCGGTAATCAATCCGTCACCGAAAAAATCGAGCGCGTCGGCTTTTAGCGCCTCTGATCGGCCGACAATGCTCGCGACAATCTCTACGATCGCATATCCGATGTTGAGCGCGACGACAATCCAGAGCGCCCGAAGATAAGCGGGCGTGACATGCCTGAGATCCTTCGGGAGACCATCGTCACCGGCCTCGTTGTTAGTATCGTCTGACATCGGCTCCTCTTCTGGTGAGGATGCGGCCGGGAGACTCCTCTACCCGGCCGCATCCGACCCAACTAACACCGGCCCCAATGAACGGGCCGGAACTCATGCGCGGCACTGCACGAACTCAGTCGTTACACGTGCACGCATATTCGGCGCGTTTGCACTCGCCGCACGTCTCCAGGTTGAAATCGACCCGGAAATTTTGCGGCTTGGCGTCAGCCTTCGCGCGCATTTGCACGACGACACGATAAGGATCGCCTTCGGGCAGGGGCGTCTTCGAGACGTAGCCCGTGGCGGTCTTTTCGAGGTCGATTTTCGCTCGACCGGATTTCGGTTCTGCTGTTATGGCCACGACCTGCTCACCGGGGGCGATGGGCTTGAGCGCTGCGTCGTAGAACGTGATTTCCACTTTCCGGTCCTTCGTGACGAAGAACTCGGCCTTCTGGCCGTCGGCTTCGAGCAGCCGGCCACCTTTGGGGCCGCCGACGATTTTGTCGGCAGCAAACAGAGAAGCGGCGCCGCACAAGACGACGGCCGCGATGATGAACGATTTTAGTTTCATGACGGTTGGGTTCGGAACGAGTTTGGGTTGAGCGGAACGAAATTGCCCGCGGGTGAATTCATAGACGGTCGTGTTCTCCTTCGTGCGCGCGCACTTCGATTCCGGCAGTGCCCGGCGGCAGCGGATCAAGCACGACGCGATAGCTGGCGTAGTCGGGCATTCGCCAGCGGCGCGGAATTTGTCGCGGCTCGAAGTGCTCGATGGTTCGGCGCAACACCTGACCGTCGCGGTCGAAGAGCGTGACGTCGATATGAGTGTTGGTCGTATCTTTGACTTCGATCTGTTTGACGACATAGCCGGCGACGACCAGCGGCCCCTTTTTCCGTTCGAGCCAGATTTTCGTCACCCTCACGACCGGCGAGTCCTCGGTTGTCAGTTCGAGATAGGCCACGTCGGCGGGAGGACGCCGAAACATCGCGCAACCCGCGAGGGTCAACGCGCCGAAAGCGAGGAGTGCGGCCGGCTTCTTCATGGTAGTCCTCCCGGACTGTCGCCGTTCCACGGGCGGTCGCGTTCGACCCAATCGTAGAGCGCCGGTAGCACGACGAGGGTCAAAAACGTGGCGCTGAGGACGCCGCCAATCACTACCGTGGCGAGCGGGCGCTGCACCTCGGCGCCGGAACCGGTCGCCAGCGCCATCGGCACGAAGCCGAGCGAGGCCACGAGCGCTGTCATCAGCACCGGCCGGAGGCGGGTAAGCGCACCTTCAATCACCGCCTGTCGCACGGACCGCCCCTGTTCGCGGAGCTGGTTGAAAAAGCTGATCATCACGACGCCATTGAGCACGGCGACGCCCGACAGCGCGATGAAGCCAACACCGGCCGAGATGCTGAACGGTATGCCGCGCGCCCACAACGCGAACACGCCGCCCGTCACTGCCAGCGGAATCCCCGTGTAAACTATGAACGCCTGCCGCGCACTGCCGAAGCTCGCGTAGATAAGAGCGAAGATCAGCGCCAGGGCCGATGGCACGACGATCGCCAGCCGTGCCCGCGCCGCTTGCAGGTTTTCGAACTGCCCGCCGAATTCGTAGTAGTAGCCGGCCGGCAGCTTCAGCCGTTCGCGCAGTTTTCCCTGCGCTTCATGCACGAAGCCCTCGGTATCGCGCCCGCGCACGTTGATCAGGATGGCGACTCGCCGTTGAGTGTTTTCGCGATTGATGGTGCCCACGCGATCCGCTACGGTGACTTCGGCGAGACGCGAGAGCGGCACTTGCAGGTGCTCCTCGGTCGTGACGGGGAGGTCGTTCAATCCAGCCAGGTCGAGCCGCCGAGTTTCGGGCAACCGCACCACGACTTCGAATCGTCGATTGCCTTCCACGATGACTCCGGCCTCTTCACCTGCGAGCGCGGTGCCGACTACATCGTTGATTTCGTCGGCGTGCAGATTGAGTCGCTGCAGCGCGTCACGCTTCGGCGTCACCTCCAGCATCGGCACGCGGCCCAGCGCCTCGAATTCCACGTCGCCGCCGCCGGGGATCGAGCGCAACACATCGCGTGCCTCGGCGGCCAGCCGCTCCAATTCCGCGTAGTCGTCGCCGTAGATTTTCAGCGAGAGGTCCGCGCGCGCGCCGGCCATGATTTCGTTGAACCGCATCTGAATTGGCTGCGCGAACAGGTAGGTTTGTCCGGGAACGGTCGCGACCAGCTCGGCGCGCATCAGCTCGATCAGATCTTGTTTCGTCGCCGTGCGGCCGTTGATCTTCCGCCACTGCTCGCGGGGACGGAAAAACACGTTGGTGTCCGACACGTTTGGTCCCATCGGGTCCGTGGCGATTTCCGCGGTCCCGATGCGGGCGAAAATATGGCTGATCTCCGGAAACTTCTCCAAAAGCAGCCGCTCGGACTGGCGTTGCAGATCGACCGAGTGCACGAGCCCGACGCTGTTGCCGCGGATCATCTGAATCGTCACGGAACCCTCGTCGAGCTGCGGGATGAACTCCGCACCGAGCCGCGTGAAAAGCCATACCGAAGCGCCGAAGAGCAGCACGGCTGCGAGCACTACCACGAGCCGGAGCCGCAACGCCCACGCGAGGAGGGGCGAATAGACCGCCTTCGCGATGCGCACGAGCCAGCCATCTTTCTCCTGAATGCGACCGGCCAGGAACGCCGACGAGAGCGCCGGCATGAGCGTGAGCGCCAGCAGCAACGATCCGGCGAGCGCCAGCATGACGGAGAGCGCCATCGGCTTGAACATTTTCCCTTCAATGCCCGTGAGCGCCAGAATCGGAACGTAAACGATCGTGATGATCACCACGCCGAAAAACATCGGCTTCACCACCTCGCGCGCCGAAAACTGCACCTCGTGCGCGCGCTCCTGCGGCGTGAGCACGCGCCCGAGCTTGTGCTGTCGTTCCGCCAGGTGGCGGAGCGCGTTCTCCACCATCACGACCGCGCCGTCCACGATGAGGCCGAAGTCAATCGCACCGAGGCTCATCAGATTGGCGCTTAGTTTTGCCTGCGCCATGCCGGTGAGCATGAACAGAAACGAGAGCGGAATCGCCAGCGTGACGATGAGTGCCGCGCGCCAGTTGCCGAGCATCGCAAAGAGGATCGCGGCGACGAGCACCGCGCCTTCGAGCAGGTTTTTCTCCACCGTGCGAATCGTCGCCTGCACGAGATCGGACCGATCATAGACCGTCCGAATCTCGATGCCCGGCGGCACTTTTTCCTGAATGCTGCGCAACTTCGCCACCGCGGCGTGTGCGATCAAACGGCTGTTTTCTCCCGCCAGCATGATCGCGGCGCCGACGATGGTTTCCGAGCCATCTTCCGTTGCCGCGCCTGTCCGCACGGCGGAGCCGATGCCCACTTCCGCCAAGTCGCGAATGAGCAACGGCCGGGCGGCACCGGGGAATTTCACGGGCAGGTTCGCGATGTCTTCCAGCGTGCGCGCCCGCGTGTCGGCGCGAACAATTACGGCTTCGGCGCCTACTTCGACCACGCCGCCGCCCGTGTTCTCGGTGCTGTTGCGCACGACCGAAACGAGCTGTGCGAAGCTAATCGCCGCATCCCCGAGCTTTTTCGGATCGGGTTCGATCACGATCTGCCGCTCGTAACCGCCGATGGCGTTGACCTCGGCCAATCCGGGCGTGGTGCGCAGCAGCGGCTTGATCGTGTAGTCATGAATGAGTCGGAGCTGTTGAAGCCGCTCGCGGGGATCGGCCGGTTTGCCCGGAGCATCCGGGCGATAGCGCACCGTGTAATAGACAATCTCGCCCAGGCCGGTCGCAACCGGTGCCAGCTCGGGCGAGACGCCGCGCGGCAGCCGATCGCGCACGCGCGACAACCGCTCCGTCACGAGTTGGCGCAGCAGGTAGATGTTTGCGCCGTCGGCGAACGTCATCGTCACCTGCGAAAGCCCGAACTTCGACAACGAACGCAGTTCGATCATGCCGGGCAGTCCGGCCATTTCCATCTCGATCGGAGCGGTGACCAGCACCTCGATTTCCTCCGGCGCGAGTGCGGGAACCGAGGTGTTGATTTGCACCTGCGGGCTCGTGATGTCCGGCACCGCGTCGATCGCGACGCGAAACGCCGACCACACGCCGACCGCAATGAGCACGAGCGACGCGAAGGCCACGAGCCCGCGCCGTCGCAGCGAGAAATCAATGATCCGTTCCAGCATCAATGTCCGTCGGCGCAGCCGACGCCCCCATTGACCGCTTGCAGTTCAGCCAGCCACAGGGCGTAGGTGCCGCGCGTGACGATGCTGTCGCCTTCGTAAAGTCCGTCCTTCACTTCATGCCACGCGCCATCGCTCGCGCCGATTTTGACCGGCGTGCGGAGGAACCATTCGCCGTTGGCGACATACACGAAATCGCCTTTGACGGTGCGGAGCAAGGCATCGGCAGGAACCGCGGCGACGCCTTTCGACTGCCTCACGTCGCGAGACGCGACCTCGCCCGTCGCGAGCCCGATGAACTTGCTGGCGGTCGGTGTGAGTTGAAGGCCGTGCCCCGCCTTGTAGTGCGCGGCCGGCTTCACCTCGACGTTGACGGTGGCGGTTTCGGCGGACGAGCGCGCGCAACCGGTGAAGGAGACGGCGGAGATCGCCGCCAGGAAGGAAACAAGAAGTGTTTTCATGGCAGAAGTTCGATGGCGTTGAATTCGAGGCCTGTGAGTTGTTGCAGCTTGAGCCCGGCCTCCAGGGCTTCGCTTTGCGTGTCGAGGAGCGATTCGACCGCTTCGAGATAACTGCTCTGCAGCTCGACGTAGGTCGCGATTGGCACCGCACCGAGCCGGTAGTGGCGATCTGCAAGCTCGGCGGCCTCGCGGAATTTTTTGGCCGAGTCAGGCGACCAGCGCCGCGATTCCGCGAGCTTCGTCGCAAACGCCTGCTCGGCGGTCAGCACTTGCCGATCGAGCTCGCGTTGCGCGACCAGCATGGCGGTCTCCGCTTGCCGTCGACGTGCCCCGGCCAGGTCGACGGCGCTCCGCGTGCGATTCGTGATCGGAAGCGGCACGCTCAGCCCGATGCCGGCTTTGATTTCGTGGCTGCCGGCCGTCTCGTCCGAATAGTAGGGGCTGACCGTCACGGACGGGTAGCGTTCATTTCGGGCGAGCGCCACGAGAAGGCCTTGTTGCTCCAGCTCCACACGACGCAGCTTGAACTCGAAATTATTCTCGCGCGCTGCAGCCACGAGAGTCTCTCGCGCCGGTGCGTCGTTGAGCTTCAGCACTGGCGTGGCGACGCGCAGTGGCGAGTCGACGGGTGCGCCGCGGAGCTGGTTCAGTTCGAGCAACGCCGCTTGGAGCGCCAATTCGGCTTCGGTGGCGCGCCGCTGGAGTGCGAGTTCGCTCGCTTCGATCACGCGCGTTTCGAGGAGCGGAGTGACGCCCGCAGGATCGCGCGCGAGGAACGTTTCCTTCAGAGCTGCGAAACGCTCGGCGACTTCACGGACCGCTGCAGCCTTGGCGTTGGCAGCGTGCAGGCTGAACGTCAGCGTGCGCGCACGAGCGGTGAGCGCATTCTGAAAGCGCGCCAAGCCGAGCTCGGCCAGCTCGACACTGCGATTGGCGATCGCCTTGCGCAGTGCGAGCCGCCCGGGCCATTCGAACGTCTGCGTCACCGTGACTGCCCAAGCGGTGCCCTCCCCCTCGAGGACGCCGGCTCGATCGACGGAGCGCTTGCGCCCGAGATCGAAAGATAGTTCGGGATCATTGAGCACTCCCGCCGAGCGGCGTCCCGCCTTGGCGGCCGCGATCTCAGCTTGGTAAAAGGCGAGCTCGGGGTTCATCGAGAGAATCTCTTTAACCAAGGCGCCGGGCGGAACGTTTGGCGGAGCTTGGTCGGCAGCACGGATGAGCAGCGGCGCCACGACCAATGCGGCGGCAATGAGCAGGGAGTTCGAACGTGGAGAAAACGAAAACTTCATAGGATGGTGAGAGCGGGTGAATGGCTACGGCGGAACACGACGATGCCCGTGCACGCGAAAGCACGGCGACGCGCGACAAACCGCGACAGAATCGCGCCGATCCGACGCAGGGACCGGTCAGGCGATTACAGTGAAGGAGCGCGAGACGGCGGAGCCGCCCGCTGGACAAAATGCCACGTTCGCTGTCGAACCCAACTTTCAGCTTTACGCGGCGGCGAGAGCATTGGCTCAATCACCAGCTCTGCCAACGGCGCCAGCTCACAGATCAAACACGAGCAAAGGAGTGTCAGGGTCGGCGGCGCGAGCCGTCCATCGTCGGTCGAGACTTTGAACAACCCGGTCTCGAGAATATTGCAGCCATCGCCGCAATCGCCGCCGTCCGGACCGTCGCACGGAGTCGTGCAGCCGAGGAATTCGAGCCCAGGCACCGCCTCAATCTCGCAACGCAGCGTCGCCGGCAGCCAAAGAGCCACCAAGAAGGAGGCGACGAGTAAGTGGAAACGGCGCACGATTGAGAATACGTCGCAAGTGAGACTCGCAGGCGGAACGAATGTCAACTCTGCCGGAGCCTTCCATCGTGAAGCGCGATGATTCTGCGCGCTTGCTGCGCGAGGTCTGCATTGTGTGTCACCATCGCAATGGTGAGGCCGCCACGGTTGAGCTCGCGGAAGATTTCGAGCACACCGGCAGCGTTTTGGGAATCGAGATTTCCTGTCGGTTCGTCGGCCAGAAGGATTCGCGGCCCATTGATCAACGCGCGCGCGATCGCCACACGCTGCATCTCGCCGCCGGAGAGTTGCACCGGCAGGTGATCGGCGCGATCACGCAAGCCAACCTGCTCGAGCAATTCGTCCGCCCGAACCGCCGGCCTATCCCCGCGAAGGAAGACCGAAGGCAACAGCACGTTCTCGCGCGCGGTCAACGTCGGCAGAAGGAAGAATTGCTGGAACACGAAGCCGATCTTTCGCGCGCGGATTCTGGTAAGCTCTTTTTCCGTAGCGGCGCTCGCGTCTTCGCCGTCGATGCGCAGGTGTCCGGTGTCGGGCTTCTCCACACAACCGACGAGATTCAGCAGCGTCGTCTTGCCCGAGCCCGACGGCCCGACGATCGCCACGAAATCACCGGCCTCGATGCTCAACGTGACGTTGTTCACCGCGTGGATCGTTTCGCGACCGCGCCGATAGCTCTTTGCCACGGCCTCCAATCGGATGATTTCAGTCATTGCGAATGGCCTCCATTGGCGAAGCCCGCGACGCCTTCCAGCTTGGATACAAGCCGGCAAGCGCGCCGATGCCGATCGTCACGATTAGCGTGAGCGCGAGCATGGCGCCATCGAAGATGACGAGCTTGCCCGCGGGCGCATACGGCAACACGGAGCGGATCAAACCATCGGCTACCGAGGAGCCGAGCGCGCCCACAATAACGCCGACAATCCCACCGAGCCCGCAGAGGATCGTCGTTTCGGCGAGAACGATTTTGAAAATGTCGGAGGGCGATGCGCCGACGCATCGCATGTAACCAAACTCGCGGAGCTTCTCCATGACCGACATCAACACCGTGTTCAGCACACCGAGCGTGGCGATCGCGAGCGCGATGCCGAGCACGGCAAACATGAGCGTCTTGCTCGCGCCGATGAGCTTCAGGATTTGCTCCATCATCTGCTGCGCTGTCACGACGTAGGCGTCAGGAATCGTCTCGAGCACCTCTTTCGTGACCTTGATCCGCTCCACGTTTTCGAGGTTCACGCCGACACCGGTTAGCTTGCCCTCTTTCTTGAATATCCGCTGGGCCGTCTTGAGCGGAATGAAAAACCAGCCGTCGTCCTCGCTTCCGGTGCGCTCCAACACGCCACTCACCGTGAATTCGGCATCAAGCTCCGGAAAGAACACCTTGTCGCCGACGCCACGTTTCTCGACGCGTGCCGCCTCCGCGCCGAGCACGATGGATTTCTCATCGGCGAACCATGTGCCGTTGAGCTTCCAGTGGGGCTTCAATTTCGGGAATTCGTGGTCGGCGCCGTAAAAGAGATCCACGCGATTACCTTCCCCCGGCACGGAAAAGATCAGAACACTCGTCACGGTGCGAACGTTGGGCGCCGCGCGGATCGCCGCGACGCGATCCTCCGGCAGGAACTTTGGAATCTCGCCCCCGTGGAGGGCAAGGGACGCGGCCTCCATTGGGCAACCCTCAGTCGAGACGAACATGTGAATGCCCGAATCGCTCATCTCCTTTTGCAGCGACAGGCGGTAGCCGCGGTTGAAGGAAAGCAGGCTGAATAACGTCGCGGCGGCCAGCGCCACCCCCGCGACCGTCAGCGCGGAGCGTGTTCGGCGGCGGCGGAGGTCTTTCAGGCTGAGGGTGAGGAGATTCATTTCTTCGCCTGCTCAAAACGGCTGACCGCGAGCACCACGACCCGGCGCTCACCTTCACCCTTCACTTTCACTGTGCCGGTGACGTTGAGCGTCGCCCCGACCTTGGGCGCGGTCTTGAATCCACCGTCGGGCGGCACGCCCTCGATCACGTCGAACTTGTCCTTGAGCGTCAGGCAGCCGTCATCGGTGCACACATCCGCGAGCCGCGCCGTCACGACGACCTCCTTTCCCGCGTAGTGCTCGGGTTGCTTGAGAATTTCAGCGATGGTCGTTTTCGCCGGAGCCCCGGCCGTCTTATCGGCAGCAGCGGACACGTTGCTGACAACCGCCGGCAACAGCGCCAGCAAGAGCGCCATGCCTCCGCGCCGCGCGGCTTGCGCGCTCCAGCGAAACAAGCCCAGCATCCCGAGCGCGCCGACCGCCAGAATGAAAGCGCCCCCGCCGGAACCGGCGCCGTTGCCTCCGCTACTGCAATCGACACATTCCGACGGGCAGACACCCGCAGCCGCGGTCCCCGCGACGCACAAACTTCCGATAACGATCCCGAGTGTTTTCATTTGGTTTCTCCGCTTGTGAGCACGTCGTGAAAGACGAGCATTTTCCTGACGACGAACGCGACGACACGCGACGCGGCAAGCGCATCGGGAGTCGCGGGCTTGATGTCTCGATTGACGTCGAATCCGTCGCTCTTGGTTTTACCCGCAAATTGGCCGAGGAATGCCGGCGATTGCAGCGCCTTGCTGCTCCGTTCCCTGACGCGCTGAATATAAGCGCCGACAATTTGGCCACTGCTGTCCACTCCAATCACGACTTCGATAGCCCCGTATTCACCCTTGCCGGCAAGCGCGAGGACCGCGCCGATTTTCGCTGAGCCGGCTCCAGTGATTTCATAGAGATCGAACTCCCGCCGTTCGCTCTCTTCCAATTTTTCGCCGAGCTGCCGTTCAATTGCCGCGATACGCTCCGGCGTCATCTTTATGGTGCGCGTGCGATAATCACGCGCCGCCGGAAAAAGTCTTCCCATCGTGCGTTCAGGATCGCGCCAGATGCACACATCCGCGCGCGCCGGAAGCGCCACGACCCCCACGAAGAGCAGGGCGGCGAGAAGTTGTGGGAACAGTTTCATGTCGGTGACGGCTAGAGCCGCCGGCTAAATTCGTAATACACCTGAGCGACGAACAAAGCGCGGTCGCGGTCGCCGAATTCGCGATGACCCGCGAGGCGGAGAGACAAACCGCGCGCCACCGGGTAAGTCAGACCCAGGCCGGCGCTCTGGGCGGAGCGATTGCGGCGCCAGATGGCATAGCGCGAATTGAGCTCGAGCTTCGGGAACAGCGAATAATCGACCAGCACCACGCCGCCCAAAACGTCCCCGCCGTCATCGGAACCGCCGCTGGCCTCCGCACGCACCGTGAGCCGTTCCCAATTCTTGACCAGATCGACGGCGAAGCGCCGCTCGCGTGTGAATCGCGCGTCTTCCGCGTCATCATCAATCAGCGAGGCAAATCGCGCCCAGGGCCGCCCCACGAGACCAGAAAATCCAACCTGCCAGTCTCCGCGAACGTAGGCCACGCGAACGCACGCCACGGGATTGGTGCGTGAGTCCGCAAATCGAATGTCGCCCGCGCCGGTCGACACGGATGCGGCATAGTCCCAATCGCCAACGCGGCCCAGGAGCTGCGCTCCGCTGTCTTTTCGGATTCCGAGACTGGTTTCCTCGATGCCCCGCAACAACAGCCGCTCCGTGTCGTGATGCGCGAGCAGCCCGAACGGAAGCAGGTAATGACCGGCCCGCACGTTCCACTTTCCCAGCGGACCCTTGTATTGAAGATAGATCTGATAGGGCCGGATGTCGTCGAAGTTGTTGTCCGCATCCACCTGGGCGACGCCGATCCACCGATCGCCCGCCGCATCGCTCCATACCTGCCGCACGTTGAGAAACGCTCCCGCGAGCTCGGCTTTCGAATCTTGCGGCTCCGAAAGACGCGATGCACGCACGTCGAGTCCGCCCGAGATCGCAGGCGCAGCCAAAGACAGCAGCGGGCAGCTCACCGCGACGAAAGCGGCTCGCACGAGATTCCATTGCCGTCGTCGCATCATCTGCGGCTCGCCCTTTCTTTCGCGTCGTCGGTCAAACACAACCCGCGATCGAGCAACTCGGTCACGCAAGGATCGACCATGCGATAGAAGATGGTTGTTCCATCGCGGCGGGCGCCCACGATGCCGCGCTTCGCGAGCCGCTGAAGCTGGTTCGAGACCGCCTGCGGCGTCATGCCCACGGCGTTCGCCAGCGCACACACCGACAACTCCTGTGCACGCACCAATGCATGCAAAAGCCGCACGCGCGAGTCGTTCGCGAGGATTTTGAACACACCAGCCAATTCACGTGCCGGCTTGGCCGCGAGCAACGGCCGTTCGGTCAAAGGCGGCTTCGGTGGACAGGCGTTCAACCCTGCGCCGCAGCCGGTCACTTTTGGTTCGATCGCTTTTGAATGAGACGGCATCGTCTTACACTGTTCGGTGTAATAGGCGCGTCAAGCGCGGTGACGCCAAGCTCAAACTTCTTTCGCCTTAAGCCGACTATCGGACCAGCTCGGGGAAAGCTCAGAGCTCCCCCGCCGTTTCATCCATGATCCGGATCATCGTCTCCTCGACTTCGCGCGCGGTGGCGGCGGCCTCCGGCGCGCTGAACATGTCGAGCAGCTTGGTCGGCTTGATTGTGGCGAGCACCGTTTTGCCGCCCTCCTGGTAAACGGAAATCCGACACGGCAGCGCCGTGGAAATTTCGATCGATTGCGTGAGCACCGCCTGGGCTTGCTGCGGATTGCACACCTCGAACACGCGGCACTCGCGATCGAACGGCACGCCCTTGCTCTGCATCTTCTCTTTCAAATCGTGGGTGCCGAGCACACCGAATTTGTGTTTCTGCGCGACTTCCGGCAGTCGCTGGCACACCGCATCGAGCGGCTCGTTCGTTGTGCGCGTGATCAAGGACTCGTTCTTCATGGCGGGATTCCTCGTCCGGCGTTGATGTCTTGCCGGTTGTTTTGTTGCGACGAAAAAGTCCGCCGAAAGTCGGAAAGCGCAAGACTCGGAGTTTCATCCCGGATAGCGGAAATTGTAGGATTCGTCCGCATCCTCGGGACGCTCGCCCCGCAGCACGATGTAGACGCGGAAGACGTGCGGAGGCCGGACTCTTGCGGGCGTGACGAGTTTCAGTCCGTCGTCCGAGCGGGCGAGCGGCGCGGGCGGTTTATTTTCTCTCGCGGTGTAAACGTAACGCACGACGCCGCCCGGCCGATCGGCCGCCACGGGCTTTTTCTCGGCGTCGAAGAAACTCAGGACGAAACGATTTCCCACCACCTCGACATTAATCCAGCCGCTGGCGGGACGCGCGAGATTCACGCCGGTTTTCGGCAGTTCCGGTTTTGTCTCCTCCGGTTTCGCCGCCGGCTCCGAGCGAAGCGCACCGAGCGCAACGCACAACGAGAGCAAATAACTTCTGCTACGGTGTTTCATGATGCCTCCTCGATGGGCTTCTCACCACGTGGTGTTCCACACGGCGATACCTCCCTGGGCTCGTCCGTCGCGGTCGTGCGTCGGCGGCGGAGAATCAGTGGAACTCGTCTTGCTGCGCGTCGGCACCGACGCGCATGAGGTCGCAAGGGCGAGGAGCATGACCGAGAGAATCGCGAGCCGCGGTGCCGGGCGCGTGGTTGATGTTTTCATGGCACTTTCTCGAATTCCGCCCATCGCCTGAGACGGGCCGGCGTTCTGATGACATGCCCTTAAACGCATCGGCCACGGTCATCCCTCACCCTTCTCGAGCGCGCCACGAGAAAGTCACCTCAATCCGACCCGGCTGATCCAGCCACCCGCGTTCTCACGGGTGGCTGGATGCCGGGTCGTTGCCCGGATTCCGCATGGGGTGTCCAGCTTCGTCACCCACCGGAAATTTTACTGAAGCTATAACCGCTCAGCCGCAGCCGCGTTTGCCGTGGTCGGAGTGGTCTTGGTTCGGAGCCCCTTCACCACAGCCAAGAGCTGACGCACCCTCCACCTTTTTCGCTGCGCCACCGCGCGGCATTCGATTTGCCAAAGTAGGGATTCCTCACGTCGCCCCCCGTTTGCACCCATCCTGCCTGGGCCAACGCGCAGCTCATCACCGTGTAGCCGTCAACGCCGGCGGCGAGGGGTTCGATCGAGAGGCTCAGGGCTTTGAATTGTTCGCGTGCGGCGGAAATGTTCGAGGCATTGGAGATGCGCGCAGCTCGCTCGGCCATCTCCTTTTGCCCCGCCGTGCCCGCATGCTCCGCGAGCGCACCGGCCGCCGCTGTCGCACCGCCGAGATCGTCGGAGGCCAGGGCGTCGGCGATTTTCGCGTAGGCGGAAAGCAGCTCGGACTTCATCGGCATGTCTGCGGCCGATGCGAGTCGGACGAAGCCGACTGCGAGCGCGGCGATGACGAGAAAGAATCGAAATGTGGATTTCATGGCTTGGCAGATTTGGACAATCCTCGCAGAAGCGGGCCTCGGACTTCTCCGCAGTTTTGCGGGAATACTGCGCAGGTTTTCAGATCGCGGAGACAAACTCAGAATTTCCAAGCGACGGAAGCCCACGTCCAGCGCAGGGGGCCGACGTTACGAGCACCTGGTGGAAAATCGAATGGCATCGTCGGATGGGTGGTTGTCTGAAATTCACCGGGCCGGCTGGCCAGCAGATCCAATCCGGCAATACTGAGTTGCAGCCGCGGCGCGGGCTCCGCCGGGGTGCGAATCGCCTGCGGACTTAGTTTCGCAGACAAGGTGGCGGACTCGTGGCACTCCAGCCGGACGAAAATTCGCTCTATGCCGCCATCGATCATGCATCCGGTGGGCGAAGCTGCCTGCGCGGATGAAGGAGCCGCAGACAACGGCGCGTCTGCGCCGCTCGATGGTGCAGGCATGAGAGCCGAAATGCCGACCAACACGAATGCGGCTGCGCCCGCGCGCCGCAGACAAATCATCGCCGTCGGAGGATTCGCGTTCATATGCTCCCTTGAACGCTCCACGGCTTTCTCATCCCTCAGTGCGATTCGGCGGACCCGATCAAAAAACAAAGCGGCATCCGCTCGGACGCCGCTTCGGAGCTGTGGACAAACGCGGGCTATAGCCGTCTCAGTTCGCCGAGCGCAGGAATTTTGTGACCGTCTCCGTGTCGGCCGCGGAGAGATTCGCGCGCACGCGCATGTGGTGCATCACGACATCCCAATCGGCGTCGCTGTATTGCGAGGGCGAGCGGACGTTGTGGCACGCGAGGCAGTTTTCAGCCCAGAGCTGAGCGCCGCCTTTGCCGGATCTGCTGGCACTCGCGACCGTCGTGGCGCTGTTGCCGTGCGTGTGGCCGCCGGGCATCTGGCAGCCGGCGACGAGCATCACGACAGCGCCCAGGCCAAGCACACTCAGTCCGGCAACGGAGAAGATTTTTGAGATTTTCATGGCGAGATTGGTTGGTGGTTAGAATCCCATGACGGCTTGGAGGCGGATGCCGCGGAAGCTTTCCGCCGGGTCGCCCTTTTCGGTGCGGCGGCCAAGGTCGTAGGCGGCCTTGAGCGCCGTGCTGGAGCTGAGCCAGTAGTTCACTCCGAGCGTCCAGCGGCGTTCGTCGGTGGATTCGGGCGGACCCTCCGGTTGCAGGAGCAGATCCCGGCGACCGACAAACTCGAGATTCTTCACCCACTCGGCGCCGAGCTTCGACGGCCGATAGGCCGCCTGGAGATAACCGCCACGGCGACGATTGTCGAAACTGAGTGGACCAAACCCGGCCGCGCCGGTCGGATCGTAAGTCGCACGGCTCACGCGCGACCACACCCACTCGCCGCGCAGATCGATCACGCCGCGCAGCGCATCCGAATCGCGCACATAGGTGAGATCGACCGCCTGCAGGAGCGCGTCGCGCGTGCCGCCGAGCGGCACATTGACGCGGGAGTTTTTCAGCGAATAACCAAGTTCGAATCCGCCAAACGCGCGCCAGCCGACACGGCCGCCGATGGCCTTGTTGTTGTTGCCGTCGGTGTTGTTGTCGAAGTGCAGCAGGCCGACCTCCTCGGGCTCGTCGGCGCCGAAGTTTACGCGCGGGCCGTTGGAAACGTAGAGCGCATAAACGAGATTCGAATCGCCGAGCGGAATGTTTCCGCTGGCTTGAAAGCCGGTGCTCGAAATCGGCACGAGCCCGCCTTCCTCGCGGAAGACGAGCGGCGCATCGGGCAGCTTGTTAATCCACGCCGCGTGGAGCCGCTCGGTGAAGATGCCGAAGGGCGTGAGAAACTTGCCAGCCTTCAGCGTGACGTAGTCGTTGAGGATGTAAGAGAGATTCGCGTATTCGAGGTTTACTTCCGTCTCGCGGCCCTCGAGCTCGAACTCCGGCTCGGCCTCGAAGAGCAGCTTGTTGTTGAGCCGCCAGAGGAAAATCGGCGCGAGCGCCGACTTGAAGGTCGAGTCCTCGCCCTTGAAGCTCTCGAAGGCGCCATAGCCGTAGCCCGCGACGAGGAAGCGCGACGTGCCGGGCTGCACGTTGGCGAGAAGCGACTTGGTGGCGCGCAGTTGTTTTTCGAACTCTTCGGCGCTGACGTCGGCCTCTTTCTTTTGCTCGGTTTGCGCCGTCTCGGTCACGCCGAGCCGGCTTTTCAACTCTTGGACTTCGCGCAGCAGCTTTTCGTATTCCGCGCGCGTGACGTTGTCGCCCGCTTGGGCGGAGAGCCGTGCCGGCGCGGCCAGCGCGAGCAGCGCGAGACCGAGCGAAGCAGCCAGCGGCAGGTGGAGTGATTTTGCGTTCATGGTTTTGGAGATCAAATTTCGAGCATCCTCGCGCCGCCGGTCAGGATTTTGGCGCCGGCTGCGCGGTGATTTTCCGGAGGTAATTCAACACGTGCCATCGATCCTCCTCCGAGTAGTTCTCGGCGAAGCCCGGCATCGGCTTGCGGCCTTCAGAGATTTTCCAGAACAGGTCGCCGTCGCTGTGCGCGACGCTGTGCGGATCGTTCAAGTCGCCGGGCTTGACCTCGAGGTCCTTCACGCCAGGGCCGTCGCCGCGGCCCTTGTCGCCGTGACACGAGGCGCATTCCTTGACCCAGATCTCGCGCCCGCGGGTGAGCGAGGCTTCGCTGGCAGCGACGGGATTTTTCTTTTTGGCGGCGCGCGCGGGTGCCTCCCACGGCTCGCGTTTGTCGTCGGCCGCATGCGCGAGCAGCGTGGCGGCCGCGAGCGCCCCGGCGAAAATCAACAGAGTATGACGGTGGAGTTTCATGATGCGTTTTTCGGTTGAACAAAGGCAGGCCGGGCCTCCGCGCCGGATTCGCGGCGGATGCGGAAGAGCTGAAACGCGACGTAGGCGAACGCGCCCCACACGAGGCCGACCAGGAGCGTGATGTTGACGAGCAGGATGAGCGGCGCGCGCGACGACCACAGCGCGCGCGGCGGCGGGGCCTGCGGCTCGGCGCGAAACGGTATGCCGCCCTCGAATTGCGCCTCGGCGCGCACCGGCTGAGCGTCCTTGGACCGGTTGGACAACTCGGCGCTGAGCTGCAACCGGCCACGCGCATCACCGGGCAGCGTAGTGGGAAACGGGACCGCGGCGGTGCCATCGTCGAGCGTCACCTCGGCGCCGAGCGACAGCGCGCCAAACGTGCGACGCGCGAAGAAGACCACCTTCGCGTTTTCCACCGGCTTGCCTGCCTTCGTCACGGTGGCGACGAGCACCTTCTTGCCGTCTTCGGTATCGACGCGGAGCGCGATCGCGGGTTCCTCGGATGCGTTCGCACTCAACGCGAGCGCTCCGATGGCAAGCAGCACAGCGAACAACCAATGGAGTTTCGTTTTCACGCCCGACCTCCTTCATCGCTGCCGCCGTGTGCCGCGGCCCCCTCACCTTCGTCGATCCCGACGATCGGCACGACGCGCGCGAACGCATAATACAGCAGCGCAAACGCCCCAAACGCTCCGGCCGTGATCGCCCATTCCGTAATCGTCGGCACGTAGGCCACGCCGTCGCCGGCCGCATGAGCGACCGACGCAAGCGGCGACGGCACCGTGAGCGCGGGCGCGGTGGGCGGGCTCAACGTCAACGGCGTGAGATCGACGGGGAGCAGTGGCGCCGACAGCGTGGGCACCACGATGATGTAGCGTTTGAGCCACATGCCGATGTTCACGAGCACCGAGGCAGCGACGATGCCGCCGATATTCCGCGTCGGCGGCAACAGCAGCAGCGCGCCGGGCAGCACGATGCCAACGCCGATCATCGTCCAAAACTTCACTGCATAGGCGCCGTGAAAGAGCGAGAAGAGCAGTTTTTCCTCGCTCGCCTCGCCCGTGTAGCCGCCGCCCATGTGCTCATTCAAAATGAAATACGCGTAGGTCGCGCTGAGCACGAAGAGCAGCCAGCCGAGCCGCCGGAAATGCGCCGCGCCCAGGTGTTGCCCGAGTCCGAACGTCTGCCGGACGATCCACATCAACGTGATCACGGCGGCCACGCCCGAGTAGAGCGCACCGGCAACGAAATCGGGGCCGATGATTGTCGAGTGCCAGCCGGGCCGCAGCGTCATGCCGAACAGCCAGGCCGTGACCGTGTGAATCGAAACCGCCACCGGGATGATCACAATCGCCATCATCTTCGTGGCCTGGCGCAGACGTGCGCTCTGCCGCTCCGTGCCGCGCCAGCCGAGCGCGAGCGCGGCATACAAGCGCCGACGCCACGGTGCGAACCGCTCGCCCTGATCGCGCAGCAGCGCGAAATCCGGCACGCACGAGGCGTAGAGAAACAGGATGCTGCCGGTCAGATAGGTCGTGAGCGAGAGAACGTCCCAGAGAATCGGCGACTGCCAGCGGCCATAGAGGAACAGGAAATAAAACCGATCGGGCCGCCCCATGTCCGCGATGATCATCGCGCCGGCCACGACGAGCGCGACAACCGTCACCGTTTCAGCCAGCCGCGTGATTGGATGCCGCCACTCCACGCCCGTCAGCCGCAGCACGGCGGAGATGAGCGAGCCGGCCATGCTGATGCCGATGAAGAAAACGAAATTGATGATGTAGATGCCCCACGAAAAATAGTCGTTCATCGCCGTCGCCGCGAGGCCTGCGCGCAACTGGTGCACGTAAGCAATCGCTCCCGCCAGCGTTGCCGCGCCGAACACGGCAAGCATCGCGACGTGCAGCCGATTAGGTCGGCGCTCGAGCGTCGCGAGCAGTTCCGGAGGAATGCGCGTCGCGGAGGCGCGCGGCTCAGACGCGTTCATCTTTGGCTCCCTCCTGCGATGCAGCGAGCGGTCCTGCCGCCGCTCCGCCGTGATTCGCGTTGTCGCACGCGGCGCCGAGCCGCTCGTCTTTTCCTCCGTTCCGTTTCGGACCAGGATAACTGCGACCGCGCGGCGGCAGATAATGCACGCGCGGCTTGGTGCCGAGTTCTTCCATATAGCGATAGCCGGCGCGGTCCTCGAGGAGCTTGTGCAGCCGCTCGGTCTCGCCCTTGGAGTTCGTCACGGCATCCTCGTTCTCGTCGCCGTAATAGATCGCGCCCATCGCGCACGACGTGACGCATGAGGGCAGGATGCCCTTCGCCGCCAGGTCGGGACAGAAGTCGCACTTTTCGACCGTGCCCATCTTTCGCGGCAGGCCTGTCTCGGGCGAATAGGCGTGAGCCTCTTCAGCGACGTTCTTCTGCGGCGGTCCCCAATTGAAGAAGCGCGCAGAATAAGGGCACGCCGCCATGCAGAAGCGGCAGCCGATGCAGCGCTCGTTGTCGATCAACACGACGGCGTCCTGGCGCTTGAAGGTCGCGTCCACCGGGCAGACTTTCGTGCACGGAGGGTTGTCGCACTGGAAACAAGGCTTCGGGAACCAGTAGGTGCGGTGGTGCTCGTCCTCCATTTCATACACCTTCAGCCATTCGCGATCGGGCGGCGTGTGGTGCGCCTTATTGCACGCGACGGTGCACTTCTTGCAGCCGTCGCACTTCGCGAGATCGATCACCATCACCCAGCGACGGCCGGGCACGCCGACGCGCACGGAGGGATCGTTGGGCGGCAGATGCGGATGATCCGGCACATCGGTGCCGGCGACATCGAGCTCGTGCAGTTTGCCGTCGGGGCCGAGCAGGGGGACTTTGCGCGGCGGCGTGGCTTGAGCGGGTGCGGACTTCACCGCCTCAGCCGCGCCTGCGAGCGGAAGCGCCGTGGCCGCGGCACCGGCGACGCCGAAGAGCGCCTTGAAAAGAAAATCGCGGCGACCGTGAGCCGCGTCGACCGCCGTCGGGCAACCGCACCCGGAACTCGCGCACGGTGAAACAGAGTTGTTGTCCGGCACGCTCACGAGCGATCGCCTCCCCTTACGTTCGTCGCAACGATCCGCTGCAGCTCGACGCGCTCGCGCAGTCGCTGCCGATAGAACAGCGGCATCACGCCGTCGTCATCGCTGCGAATTCCGAAGATTCGCCGTCCATCGCGACTGAATCCCGGATGCGGCCACGCGGAGATTTCGTTGGCCATCGCGTGACTGGCATGCGGGAGGGAAAGACGCGGTTTCATCGCACAGAGGATTTCTTCGACCCCGCCAGTATCACAGATTTCGCCGCGACAATTCTCCGCAGCATCGCCGGAATAGTGTGCAGAACTTCATGCACCCTTTAACGCCGTCGCCGCCCGAACTCCTCACGCGCCGCATTGATTTCGATGCCGCGCGCCACCACCCGAACGACAGCGCGGCGGCTCAACCACGAAACGCGTTCACGCCATTGCGCATTTTCTAAGATCTTTGCGCATATTTGCTGATTCGCACTGCCGCGGCTCGGGATGGCGCGCGAGCCGCTTCATCGAGCGCGCCATGAAACCGCATCACGCCACCTCACTCGCCCTTCTCGCGTCTCTCACCATCGCGGCGACCTCATTCGCGACGCCCTCGACTCAGATCTGGAGTCCGTCCACCGACATCCAGCCCTACTCCGTGTGGCACCTCACGTCCGATACCTACGTGCGCACGAACAAATCCGGCGCGATTACCAACAACGTTTACGACGCCGGCCTCACGGTCGGCGTGCTGCCGTTCGAGAAGATCCAGCTCGAGACCGGGTTCGACTACATGGAGACAGGCACGAGTTCGCCGGCCGATCGCAGTCCACTCTATTTCAACGCCAAGCTCGGCACGCCGGAGAATTCTCTCGGCGGCGGTTCACCCGCACTCGCCATCGGTGGCTACAACTTCGGCACGAAGACCGGACTCACGAACCAGAACATCGCCTACGCGCTCGCGGCGAAAACGCTGCCCACGCTGGGCCGCTTTTCAGTCGGCTACTATCGCGGCAGCCGGCGCGTGCTCGTCGATGAAAGCGGCCGGCCCGCGAATGATGGCGTGATTCTCACGTGGGATCGCGCCATGACCGAGATCTCCGACAAGCTTTGGCTCGCGGTCGATTACGCCAGCGGCAAAAGCGCCAACGGCGCGCTGAATCTCGGCTTCGCCTGGTCGTTCGCGAAAAACGTGTCCGTGATCTTCGCCTACGACATCTACAACAACAAGAACACCGGCGGGAAAGATACGTTCACCACGCAGGTCGATATCAATTTCGGCGGCCCGCGCAGGAAAGAGTAGGCGCGGGTGCCAGGCGCGGTTTCACCACGATGATCTTTCTGCGGAGTTTTCATTGGGCTCCGCGAGGGTTAGCAGCCACCTGAGCGTGTCAGGTGGCTGGTTTCTTTCTCGTCAGCCAGGCCTGCCAGTGCGTTGCGTCGCGCCGCCTGAAATCCGCCGGCAGCTACGAACGCGCCGGAGCCGCGAGAAGATCTTCGATCGAATCGCTCTCCGTGTTGATGTCCGCAAAGAGCCACGACGAGAGGTAGCGCTCGCTCGACGACGGCATGATCGCGACAATCAATTTGCCCCTGTTCTCGGGTCGCTGCGCGAGCTGCAATGCCGCCCACGCAACCGCACCCGACGAGATCCCAATCGGTATGCCATCGAGCTGGTTGATCTGTTTGCTGATCGGACCCGAGTCCGACTCCTTCACCCGGATCACTTCGTCGTAGATCTTCGGGTTGAGCACCTGCGGAACAAAGCCGGCGCCGATGCCCTGCAGCTTGTGCGGTCCAGGCTGGCCACCCGATAGCACCGGCGAGCTATCGGGTTCGACCGCGACCATCTTTACGCTGCGCTTGCGCGCCTTGAGCACCTCGCCCACGCCCGTGATCGTGCCGCCAGTGCCGACGCCCGCGACGATAATGTCGACCTTCCCGTCCGTATCGCGCCAGATTTCCTCCGCGGTCGTCTGGCGGTGAATCGCGGGATTCGCGGGGTTCGCGAATTGCTGGAGGATGACCGCGTTTGGAATCTTCCTTGCAAGCTCCTCCGCTTTCGCGATGGCACCCTTCATGCCCTTCGCGCCTTCGGTGAGCACGAGACGGGCGCCGAGAATCTTCAGCATTTTCCGGCGCTCGTAGGACATCGTCTCGGGCATGGTAAGGATGAGCTCGATGCCCTTGGCCGCAGCGACGAACGCCAGCGCGATGCCGGTGTTTCCGCTCGTCGGCTCGATGAGGACGGTATCCTTCGTGATCCGGCCGGACTTCAGCCCATCCTCGATCATCGAGTAGCCGATGCGGTCCTTGACACTCGAGAGCGGGTTGAAGAATTCGAGCTTGAGCGCGATCTCGGCCTGCGCGTGGTGCGCGAGAGCGGTGCGGTTGAGGCGGACGAGCGGCGTGTTGCCGATGGTCTCGGTGATGTCGTTGAATATTTTCGCCATGATGAAATGTCGGGACGCACAAGCCGTTGCTCCGCGAACGCTGCTTCGCGGAACAAGGTTTACCGACAATCGTGCGTCGAGGAAACCTAGTGGCGGTGAGCCGGCGCGGGCGCAGACCGCGGACCGGACGACGGCATCGATTCGCAGCCCGCGGCAAACAGCAGCGCGGCGATTAGGCCGAGCGCTGTGAGCGCCCGGGTGAATCCTCGGGAAACGGAGTGGTTCTTCATAGGTGAAAAATCAGCGCGTGGCCTCTTCCAAAACCGGAGTATCGCGATCGACCGGTGCACGCCTCCGTGCCGGTGATGCTGGACCAAAAATCGCCGCGCCGCTGCGCCATTTCTCGAGCGGCAGCGCGGCGATCATCATCACCGCAACCTGGCTCAGGGCAAAAACGATCAGCCAGAACGCGGCCGAGTCCGTGAATCCGTAGCTGTGCAGGCCCACACCGAGCATGTTCACGCCAAACCAGCTCGCCGCGGTGACGACATTGCCGAACACCGCGAGGTTCATCAGCCCGCGCTGGCGCACCATGCCGCCCCAGCGCGCGTGCAGGATCAACGAATACCACAGCACGATGACGAGCGCGCCATTCTCTTTCGGATCCCAGCCCCAGAAGCGGCCCCACGATTGATCGGCCCAGATGCCGCCGAGCACCGTGCCGGCGAGGTTGAACAGCGTCGCGAAGCACACGATGCCATAAACCATCCGCGTCAGCCCATCGGCCGTGCGGCGGTCGAGCGATTTGGTGAGCGCGCCGCGCACGATGTAGATGATCGCCAGGAATCCCGCCAGGAACGCCGCGCCGTAGCCCATTGCCATCGTGACCACGTGCGTCGCGAGCCAGAAATTCGAGTCGAGCACGGCGCGCATCATTTCCATCGTATCGCCGCCCATCGAGAGATGGTGCGCAATCACGAGCGCACAGAAACCGACGAGCGAAGCCGCCACGCTTGCGATCGCGTTTTTGTAGATCGCTTCGATGACGAGGCACAACGCCACCGCCACCCAGCCAACGAAGAGCGCCGAGGAGTAGAGATTCGTCACCGGCGGCCGGCCCTCGATCCACATCCGCGTGACGATGCCGGCGGTGGTGAGCACGAACGCGAGTCCCACGAGCCAAAAGGCGATTCGCCGCAGCACATCGGGCCAGGCGAGCCAGGAAACCAGCGCGGCAAGTCCCGCCAGCACGAACAGCACCATGCTCGTGTAGAAGGGCTGCGCGGAGTTGAAGCGGGTCTCCACTTTGGCCTTGGTGAGCGCGGTCGCATACGGCGCATCGAGGCGCTCGTGCAGAGTCGCGACAGCTTGGTTGAACGCGGCCACTCTCATCGCGGCCGGGCCGCTGTCGCTCCACGCTTTGCCCGCTCGCGCATACGCGAGCGCCACGGGATCGATTTTGCCGGCTTCAATCGAATCGACGAGCGCCTGACCGGGCGTTTTCCACTTGTTCAAGTCTGCATCTGCTCCGGCGGGCGGGATAGCAATCAGGTAGCCGGCGGATTGCATGAAATCGAATTGCCGCACGAACTCCGCCATCCGCTTGAATGTGGCTTCATCGTGTGGCTCGCCGCGCTGGCGTGCGCGCACCGCCGCGAGGTTCGTCGGGAGTGCGGTTTCGAGCGCCGTGAGATCCGTAAAGAACCCGGGCACGGCGTCAGGCTGCATCGTGTATTTCAGCCGCAGGTAAAGGATCAGACGATTGCGCAACTGAAGCACCTGACTCTGAAACGGCGTCCGGCGCGCCGGCTCGATCTCGTCGGCGAGTTTTGCCTGGCGCTCGAGTTCAGAGGTGCCGTTTGCGAGCTGCGCGTAGGAGAAACGTTTTCCACCGTCACCGTCGGCCGTGCGCAGTTTGAACAGATCGAGCACCTCGGGATTCTCGACCAGGAAGTGCCGATAGGTGTCGGCGGCGGCCGGCGCGTAGAGCACGTCGAGCAGCCACTCGATCGGTTGCAGCGAGCGGCCCTCTGGCGAAGCGACGCGTTGGCGGCCCTGCAACATCAGGAGCGACGTGCGCGCGACCGTGTCGAACGGCTTCAACCGGCCGTTGAGCAGCACCGGCAGCCGGCCGAACGACGCGACATCGAAGTCGGACTTCGCACGCGGCGGGAGCAGCGTGATAATGACGCCGATCACCGCGATCAGCAGGACTGAGAATCGGAGAAACTTTTTCATGTGGCGAGCGCCGCGCGACTCGCGGCTGGGCGGCGACGAACGAAACCGATGAGGTGAAAAGCAAACTGAATCACGAGTCCGAGCCCCATCATGGTCGACGAGACATAAGGCAACACCCAGCTCGGGTTGCGCACCACCTGAAGGCCCGTGAAGCCCTCGGCCTTGTTCATCTGGTGCTGGTAATACGTGAGCCCGCGGTAGCGCAGCGGGTTGTTCATGAAGATCGTCACTTCGCGATCATCGCGGCCGTCGTCGCTGCGCACGCGCACGCGGCTCGCGAAATTCTTCGGGATGTCCGAGCCGGGGTAAGTGTCGTGCGTTACCTTCAGCAGCGTGACGCTGAACGGCACGTAGTGGCGTTTCGCCCGCATCGCGATCCGCCAAGTGCGACCCTCGTGCGTGAACGACTGCGGCTCGGCGAGACCCGGTGAAACAAGCCACGTGCCGAGCGAGCGGCCAGCGGCGGAGATCTCGACAAACGCGGCGGGCACGTTGCGCTCGTCGGATTTCGACGCCGGCGCCAGCCGCTGCACCGCCACTCGGGGCCCCACGCCTTGCGTGGCCGGACCCGCCGGCGCGTGTGGCGATTGGCTGCGCGTCTGCAGCTCGGCGTTGATCAGATAGTCCGTGACGCGGATTTGAAACGGCAGAGCCGGATCCTGAATGGCACCGCGCCCGGCAACCAGCGCCTCGGGGATCGAGATGACGCGATCGGTCTTTTCGCCGCCCGTGTCGATGAAGACGAGTTCGTTGCGATGAAAATCCTCTGTGTAGCGCCGCGTCTCGCCCTCGCGGAGCTGCAACAAACTCTCCCGCTGCCAGAGGCCCGTCAGCAATTCGCCGACGAGCAGGAGAATCAGTCCGGCGTGCGTAAGCAACAGGCCGGCGTTTCGCCACGTCAGGCGGAAGCGATAGACGTGCGCCGCGATCAGATTGAGCAGCAGCAAGCCGCCGACGAGATAGCCGCCGGGGAAGAGCGGCACCGCGATGTTCGTGCCCGGCAGCCGGCCAAACACGATGAACGTGCGCAGATACTTCTCCTGCACCGCGAGCAGCCCGAGGTTCACCTGATCGAGCGTCGCCGCAATCACGAGAATGATCGACAACACGATCAGCACGACCGTGAGGCGGAGCGACGTGAAGAGCGCGGTGGCGGAAGAGAGTAACGGGCGCATGGCTCAGCGGGTCTTCACGGAACGCAGAAACGCAACGAACGCCGGCTTCTCGACTCCGATGCAGTGGTCGTGCCCCGTGAGTTTGAAGAACCAGCTCTGCCCCTCGAACTCCGCCACGGCGGCGAGCATCCTCACTTCCGCGCCATTCGGTTTCCCGGCGAGATCGAAAAGCGCGAAGGTAATTCCAACGACGGAAATCGTCTCCGCCGTGCGCGCAATTTCCTCCGCGCCGAGCTCCGGCAGGCCGAGCTGCGCCCGCCAGCGGTTCACATTCGCCGGCAACCCACCCGCCGAGCCGCCGAGCACAGAAATCGAAAGGTCAGCCTCCGTGCCATCGGCCATCGGCACGCCAAAGCTCGCGCGCCGCATGGCGGATGCGGGTTTCGTTTTCCAATGCAGCGGCGCCTCCCAAGTCAAAGGACCGGCAGCCTCGACCGCAGCGCCGGCTGAAGCATCAGAGTGAGCGTGTTCAGCATGGTTCGCCGCCCCGCCTGCCGAGGACACAAGCTCTTTCGCGATCTCGTAACTCTCGATCCGACGTTCCGCGCAGCCGGCGAAAAACCCGATCGCGAACACGCCACCGACACACGCAACCGCCATCACTGTCACTCCGTGTGCGCCGCGAAAACTGCTGGTTCGTTTCATCACACTCCAGCATCGCAGACCGAGCGCGTTTCGTTCTCCGCAATATCCGCGAAAAACTGTGCATTTCTAAAGAACCGGGATCGACGCGGCCGGATTCGCCAACGCCTGCGCCACCAGAATAGCACGCCCTCGACCGCAGCGCCGAGCAGCGCTCCGGCCGCCCCGCCCAACTGCATCACGAACATGCCGCCGCCGTGAACCACTTCCGCCACCAAGCCGACTGCCAGCCCGACCAACAACCCGATGAGCACGCCAAGCGTCCCGAATTCCGCCTTCTTCTCATCACGCAAGCGATCGCGTTTGGCTGTGTTGGTCGCAGTCGAGCTCTTTCGCGGGCGGCGGATCATGGCTTCAGGAATCCAAACATCACCAGAATCTGCCGTGCCCGGTGGCGAAACACGTCCGCACTGAGACCGCTCCGCCGGCACGCGCGCTCCAGCGGCTCGAAGTCGCGGCCAATTAACTGGAACAGTTCGTTGCGGCTATAACTGACGACCGGCGCGGTCATGCCCGTTCGCCGCTCGACGGTGAGCGTTGTCAGCCGGCAAAATAGATACGTCCGCAGGTCTGCGGCCGGGATATTGAAGAAAAAGAACGCGTAAGGCCACGCGCGATGAAGCGCGCCGAAAAAAGCCCGCACTTCGGGAATTTCATAGGCTGCGCGCGTGTCCTTCTCGAAATCGGCAAGGCCCCACGTGAGCGAATCATAGGCTTGGCGCAGCGCCTCGGACGCCAGCTTTTCTGGCGAGAACGCCGACGCAAATGGCGCCGGATCTCCAAGCACCACCTGCTCGCGGGTGAAAACATGCAGCGTAAGTGGCCGTCCGGCGTGTGCGGGATTCGTAACGTGAGCCGTGGGAAATTTCGCTTTGTCCGCCATACGCGCCTGCACCAACGCAGTCCTCTTCAACGCGCGCGGCAGAAAAATCCCTCAAGTCGGCTCCGCCTTTTCTGCGGGGGCCGCGCCCAGAGTTATTGTATCGCCGTGCTCGCCAACGCCGCACGACTGGAACGGTGTGGCCCGGACGCAGCATGCCTCTTGACCTTGGACCTAGCTCAAAGGTGTAGCGTGTCGCACCATGAACGCTGCAACCACGATCGACGCGCCCGCCCATTTTTGGAGCGAAGAACCCGCGACACAGCCAGGCCGCCGCCGCATTCGTGCCCATATTGGCGGGCTGCATTGCTCGCTCTGCACGGGCACAATTGAGAAGGCGCTCGGGAAGCGCCCTGGTGTAGACAAGGTCGCCGTGAGCCTGACGCACGAACAAGCACTGATCGAATTCGATCCGGCAATTGCGCGCGCAGAGGACCTGCTGCAAACCCTCAAAAACATCGGCTACACCGTCTCCGACCCGCGCAAGGTGCGTCCGTTCGAGGAGGAGGAGCAGGCGCTGATGCATGAGCGCCGCCGATTCCTCACGGGGCTCACGATGAGCATCGCGGCCATGGGTCTCGCCGGATATCCCTCCGGCAGCGGGTGGTTCTGGCTGTGCGTGTTTTCCATCGCGAGCCTCGTCGCTTTCTCCTTCGCGGTCTTGCGCAGCTTCGGCCTGCGCTGGGCCTTCGCCGGCTCGACTCTGCTGGCGGGTCTTGGAGCGACGATCTACGCGCTCCAATTACGCGGGGCATTCGGTGCAGCGACACCGTGGCTGGCAGGCTTGTTGGCTGTCGCGCTGATTTTCGGCGTGGGCGGGCACATCGTGCGGATGGCGGTGATGGCGTTGCGCCGCGGTATCCTCAATCAACACGTGCTGGTCGAAGCGGGCGCGTTCGCCGGAGTGGTCGGCGGCATAATCGGACTGGTGTTCAGTCCGCCGGATTACCCGACGACTGCTTTCTTCTCGGTCGCGGTGATGGTGCTCACGTATCACATTTTCTCCGAGTGGCTGTCGCTGATCGTGAAGACGCGCAGTTCGCAGGCGGTAAAGAAACTGCTCGATCTCGAGCCGGATCTCGCGCTCGTGGTGAAAGACGGTCGGGAGCTCGAAGTCCCGCTCGAAAACGTGCGCGTCGGCGACCTGGTGCGCATCCGTCCCGGAGCGCGGGTGCCCGTCGACGGCGAGGTGCAGTCCGGCGAATCGGACGTCGATGAATCGCTCGTGACGGGCGAACCGTTGCCCGTCGAGAAACGCGTGGGCGACCGGACGGTGAGCGGTTCATTGAACGGTCGCGGCACGTTGCTCGTGCGCGTGAGCGTCGTCGGCGAGGAGAGTTTTCTGCGGCAGGTGATCCGCAGCGTGGAGGACGCGCGCGCGCTGAAGCCCGGCTTGCTGCACCTCGTGGATCGCGTGTTGAAGGTTTACACGCCGCTCGTGCTCCTGACCGCGCTGGGTGCAGCCGTGCTCTGGATAGTCGTGCCGCTGATGATGGGCCATCCACTCGATCTGCAGCGTGCGATGTTTGCCGGCCTGAGCGTGCTCGTGATGGGCTATCCGTGCGCGGTCGGAATCTCCGCGCCGCTGTCCATCGTGCGAGGCGCCGGCGAAGGCGCGGAGCGCGGCGTGCTCATGCGCACCGGCGAGGCATTTCAGGCGCTGCGACGCGTGCAGCGCGTCGTGTTCGACAAGACCGGCACCCTCACCGAGGGCCGCCCGGCGCTGCGCGCGATCGTGCCGGTGGGCTGCGCCGAAGAGGAATTGCTCGCTGTCGCCGCCTCGGCCGAGGCCGCTTCAGAGCATCCGCTCGCGCGAGCCGTCGTGGAGGAGGCGTTTGAGCGCGGGCTCTCGCTGGCCGACGTGGAAGGCTTCGAGGCCGTGGTGGGGCGCGGTGTCAGAGCACGCGTGGGCGGACAAAACCTCGTGGTCGGAAGCCCGGCGTTTCTCGCGAGCGAACGGGTCAATCTCGCCACGCACGAGACGCGCATTCATGCGCTCGAAACGGAAGGACTCACCGTGATCGCGGCGGCGCGCGATGGCCAGCTTCGCGGTTTGCTTGGGCTCGGCGATGCGTTGCGGCCCGATGCCGCGGAGGCGGTGCGCCGTCTCCATGCGCTCGGGATTCGCACGAGTTTGATCACCGGCGACAACGAGCGCGCCGCGCGCCACTTCGCGCACCTTGCCGGCATCGAGGAGGTCCACGCGCGCGTGCTGCCGGCCGAGAAGGCGGCGATGATCCGCAAGCTCCAGGAGGGTGCGCGCGTCGCCATGGTCGGCGACGGCATCAACGACGCACCGGCGTTGATGCAGGCGGAAGTCGGCATTGCGTTCGGTAGCGGAGCCGACATCGCCATCGAATCCGCTGACGTGATCATCCTGAACAAGCGCGTCGCCGCCGTGCTCGATGCCTACGAGATCAGCCGCTACAGCTACCGCAAGATGCTCCAGAACGTCGTCCTTGCATTCACGTTCAACGGCATCGGCATACCGGCCGCGGCGACCGGCCTCGTTTATCCCATCTGGGGCATGGTTGCGATGGCGGCGAGCGTGACTTCGATTTTCATCAATTCGCTCTGGAGCCGGGGCAGTTATTTCTTCGAGGCGATCAGAACCGTCGGCCGCGCGCCCCAGCTCTCGCCGAAGCCACAATCGTAAGGAGACATCTCCCATGTTGAAATCCGTCACATTCGAGATCACCGGCGATCGAAAGATCGTCTGCGATGGCTGCGAGGAGCGCATCGAGACAATGCTCAAAGGCATGCCGGGCGTGGACAGGGTTCATGCTCGCTCGCGCAACCAGCGCGTCGAAGTTCTCTTCGATGCAGCCGTGCTGGCGCCCACCGCAGTGGTGGAGCGACTCGGCAAGGCTGGTTACCAGGCTCGAATCGCCACGGCTGCCTGAGCGTTATCGGAGTCACCGAAGCTCAGAACAACTCATGAAAAGCAAACCCCTCCCCCACCGGTGCGGTCGAAACGGCGCCGCGCTCCTCTTCGCTCTCGTTCTCAGCACCGTCTCGGTCGTGAGCGCCGGCGCGACGGCACAGCGAGATCAGCTCGCAAGCAAAGAGGCTGCGAACACTCGCGAAATCGTGCTTCCCATCGAAGGCATGTCGTGCGTCGCATGCGTGGCGCGTGTGAAGAAGGAGCTCGGCGCGCTGCCGGGCGTAGCGGCGGTGAACGTCGATCTCGCCGAGCGCCACGCGCGGATTCGTTTCAATCCCGAGCGCGTGTCCGCGAAGCAACTCGCGGCGGCCGTTGAGAAGCTCGGCTACAAAGCCGGCGAACCGAAGGACGCTCCGAAGCAGAAGTGATCACGTTGGACGAGTTCTTGCGCCATGTCGGCCAGGGCCAGGGCCTCCTGGTCACGGTGGGCGTGAGTTTTCTGGCCGGCATCGTCGCAAGCGCGGTCTGCCCTTGCACGCTGCCGGTCGGACTCGGCGTCGCGAGTGTTGCCAGCGCGTCGGAGACCGACGACCAACGCGGCGGAATCAAAATCGCCTCCGCGTTTTTCGCCGGCATCGTGATCAACCTGGCGTTGCTCGGCACGATAGCCGGCCGACTCGGCACGCTTGCAACCGAAACGTTTGGTCGCAATTGGGCGCTCGCGATGGCGACGGTTTCGTTGCTCGCCGCGGGCGTCGCGTTTTTTGGGCCGCGACTCAAGCCGAGTCAGCTCGCAGCCCTGCGGCGGCCGGGGCTCGCCGGTGCGTTTGGCTACGGCTTCGTCTTCAGCCTGGGCACATCCGTCGCACCGCTGCTTTTGCTCCTTGCGTTTTCGGCGGCCACGGCCCGCCCGGGACATGGATTCCTCCTCGCTCTGTCGTTCGGAGTCGGGCGCGGTCTCCCGTTCCTTTTGGTCGGCCTTCTCGCCGGCATTTTCGTGCGCCTCACGCGGCTGACGCAGTGGCGGCGCACGCTGCAGGTCGTCAGCGGTTGCGCACTGCTGCTCCTCGCCGGATATTACGCCCAAACATTCATCGCTCTTCGGTAGGACCTGCAATGAGCTCCAACTCTCTCCTCATCGGCGAACTGGCGCGCCAAAGTGGCGTGAAGTCTGACACCGTGCGCTTCTACGAACGCGAGGGGCTCCTTTCGCCACCCGCGCGCACGGCGGCCGGCTATCGTGTTTATGACTACTCCGCTTTGGGCCGCATCCGGTTTATCAAGCGCGCACAAAAACTCGGCTTCACGCTCGATCAAATCCGGCAAATCTTGAGCCTGCAGGGAAATCGGCCGGCGACGTGCCAGTGTGTGCTGCGTATGGCGGAGTCCTCGCTGGCTGAGGTCGAGACCAAGCTGCGTGACTTGCAGGCGTTCCGGGACGCGCTCGCGAAGAATGTGACCGAATGGCGAAAGTCGGGCGCCAGAAAAAATCGGGCAGCGGAATTCTGCGCGCTCATCGAGGACAGCGGGGGCTGACGATCGCTAAAGAGCGCTCCGTGTTCAGAACCAGCCGCGCAGCCCAAATACGACCGCGGTGCGGGAGACGTCCGTTCCCGCGCGCCGCGCGATCCCGGCACTCGCGCCGAGCGCGCGGTGCCACTCTACCCCGATGTAAGGAGAGAACTGTCGGCGGATGTCGTAGCGGAGGCGAAGGCCGAAGTCCAAGTCGTTCGCGCCTTCACCGATGAATCTCGACACGTCTTTTTGCTCCGCCGCGTCGAGCCGGAGGTCGATCCGCGGTTCGAGCACGAGTCGCTGCGTCAGCAGGAGCTCGTAGGTGGCGATGAACGAAAACGAAACCTTGCCTTTGTCGCTGATGAACAGCGCCGGTTCGATCTCGAACCAGAATGGCGCGAGGCCTTCGAGTGCCAGGACGAGACGTCCGCGCGTTTCCCGGTCGGGACCGCTGTAGGTGCGGTCGAGCCTCAGCCCGGCTTGCACATCCCAAAACGGACGGATCAGCCGGCTGTAGAGTGCCTGCACTTCGAACTCACCCGATTTCGGACTGCGTCTGAGCTGCTCCACGTCGGTTTTCCACCAGAGTCGCTGGAAGTCCCCGCCGATCCAACCTTCCGCGTCGAATACGGCCGAGTCATCCACTTCGCCGGTGCGAAACTCCGCCCGCTCGATGAACGTGGCCACGTTTCTCATGTGATCCATCACGGGCATCTCCCAGCCTGGCGGCAGATTGTAGCCGTTGCGCGTTTGGGTTTGTGTCGGCTGCGTTTGCGCAAGGGTCACCGCGGCGACACCCAGCGCGCCGAGCACTGTGAAAAATCGAAGCAGCCATTTCGTTTTCATGATGGTCCTTGGGCGCATCACGCCACCGTGAAGACACGAAACATCCCCGCCTCCATGTGATATTGGAGATGGCAGTGAAACGACCAGTTGCCCGGCGCGTCGGCCGTTACGAGCACGGAGATCTTTTCGCCAGGCTTCACCGTCACGGTGTGCTTGAGCGGCAGGAGTCCCTCCGCGCCGTTTTCCAGTTCCATGAACATGCCGTGCAAGTGCAACGGGTGCTCCATCATGGTCTGATTGATAAACGTGATTCGCACGCGCTCATTGAAGCGCAGCGGGATCGGCTCGGCTTCGGAGAATTTCTTCCCGTCGAAGCCCCAGATGAACCGCTCCATGTTGCCTGTCGCATTCAGGACGATCTCACGTGTCGGCGGCGGCACCGGTCGCTCGTGCAGGGCGACGAGATCACGATAAACAAGAACTCGCCATCCGTCTTCGCCGAGGCCCGTGCCCGGCTCGTGCGCGCGGCTCTGCGGCGACATCGCCATCATGCTGTTGGCCGGACCGAATTCGTTTTTCGGCATCTCCATCTCACCGTGCTTCATGCCTGGCATTCCCGACATGCCGGACATCCCTGGTATTCCCCCGTGCGCCTCGGCGGGTGGCTTCGGCTGCTGCGGTTGAGCCTGTGAAGGCTGTTGCATTCCCTCATGCCCGGCGTGCGCTCCGGCGCCGGAAGGAGCCTGCGTTGGCGTGCCCGGCCTCGCGGACGAAGATCCTGCGCCGTGACCGGCATGCGCTCCGCCTCCACTTGCCGGAGGAGCAGAAGCAGCGGGCGTTGAGTTCCCCGCTCCCGCCGCCTGTGTGCCGTGAGCACTGTGGTCCATCGGCGCTCCGCTCGTGGCCGCTGGCGCTCGCGACTGTGGCTGTTGGTGCTGCATTGCGCCGTGCTGCATCGAACTCGACCCGCCCATTTCGTGGCCGCCCATCCCCATATCAGCCATCGTGCGCACGGGGCGTTTGCGGCGTGGCGGCACCTCGGCGGTCATTCCCTCGCGCGGGGCGAGCGCGCCGAGCGCATAGCCGCTGCGGTCCGTCGTCTCGGCGAACACACTGTAGGCTCTGTCGTCCTTCGGCTCGACGAGCACATCATACGTCTCGGCCGCGCCCATCCGAAATTCTTCCACCTCGACGGGTTTCACGTGCTGGCCATCCGCTTCGACCACGATCATTTTCAGGCCGGGAATTCGCACATCGAAATGCGTCGTCGCGGCCGAGTTGATGAAGCGCAGTCGCACGCGTTCGCCCGGCCGGAAAATTCCCGTCCAAGGAGTCGCCGCGGGCCGGCCGTTCACCAGGTAGGTGAAATACGTTCCCGTCAGATCGGCGATGTCGGTCGGGTCCATGCGCATCTTCGCCCACTCCGACCACTCGGACCACGTCTTTTTGAAACCTTTCGCGGAAACGTCGCCGAAAAAATCGCCCGCCGTCCTGCGCTGCAGGTTGGAGAAATTGCTCTGCTTTTTGAGCTTCGCGAACAACCCGTCCGGATCGGCGAAGGTCCAATCGGACAGAATCACGATGTGCTCGCGATCGTAGGGATACGGCTCGGGCTCCGCCGGGTGGAAAACGAGCGGCCCATAGAATCCCTGCTGAAGCTGCCGCAAACCCGAGTGGCTGTGATACCAATACGTGCCGTATTGCTTGATTTGAAAACGATACGTGAACGTCTCGCCCGGATCGATGCCCTTGAAGCTCACGCCGGGCACACCGTCCATCTCCGCCGGCACGAGGATGCCGTGCCAATGGATCGAGCTGCGCTCGCGCAGCCGGTTCGTCACGCGCAGCTCCACGTCGTCGCCTTCACGAAAACGCAGCAGCGGCGCCGGCAGCGAGCCGTTGACCGTCACCGCGCGCCCCACGCGATCGCCGATTCGGTATTCCGTTTCGGCGATTACGAGATCGGCCGTCTTCAGTTCGCCCGTGCGCGGACGTGGCGCACTGGATGCGGGTCGGCCCTGTTCACTTTGCACTTGAGCGTAACCCGGCGCCAACCTCACAAGGCCGGCCCACATCGCTGCAGCCGTCGCGGTGCGCAGGAAGTCGCGGCGCGTGGCGAGCGAGACGTTGAAAAGCGAAAGCTTGGAGTGGGCCATGAGGTTAGAATTGTAACCGGTCCAAACGCGGACAGCCGGCGCGGGCGCCGGTTCATTACACTACCCATTACCGAAGAAGCGCGTTGCCCGGGGGTTGCCCGACTTGCGGCAAATGCTTCAGGGCTACCAGCGTGTCTCGACCGTCACGAGCGCGGTTATGACTGCCGACGGAGCACCCTCGCGCGTGTAGCTGAGCAGCATTCGCGCGGGCGAAGTATCGGATAACAATGTCACGCGCGGGAAACGTGCCCTCGACGCCACCGGACTCGAACACCTGCGCGTCCGCGGTGAAGAGCTTCGTGGCCGGCGCGGCGTCGAGTTTTTCGAGCGCGGTCTTGTAGGCTTTAAGCACGGCCTTCACGGCCGCGACATCGGCCGATTCGGCAGCACGAGCGGTAGCGAGCGCGAGGCCGACACACGCGAACGCAACGAGGAGCCACATAGAGTGAGTTTTCATGGGAAATTTCCGGGAGGCATTACAACTTCGCAGCCTGACGCTGGCGACGATGGCGCCTTGCGCCGGCCCTTGACCGCCAGGCATTCGAGGTGCGAGCCGCTCCATAACGCCGAGCGGCAGTCATTCGTCGCGATGCTGAAATCGGTGAAACCGCCCGCGCGCACCGCCGAGTCGAGCTCCTCATGGGTCATCGTCAATACCGGCAGTCGTGCCGCTCGCTCCTCGAGCCTCTGCCTGAGCCGTCGCGGCAACCATGGCTGCACCACCCGTTTGATTCTGCGACGCGCGGCGGTGAGCGGCGGATCATCGGCCGATTCGATCGTATCGAAATATAGCCGCCCGTCGTGGCCGAGCCATCGGTGGAATTTTCGACAAAGCTCGTCGGTGAGTTGCGCGCCATGGCCAAACACGCCGAAGCAGTAGATGAGATCGAACATCTCCGACGGAAACGTGTGCTCGTAGATGTTGCGCTGAAGTAGACGTATCGTTTTCGCCGAGATCTCATCGCTCCTAACCGGCTTCTCCGCTGCGCGCAGCATTTCCGCCGAAATATCGACGCCGACCAGAAGCTCCACATTCGTGAGGCAATGGAAATACCGGCCCGTTCCGCATCCGACATCCAGCACATGGATTGACCGTCCAAACGATGAGGTGATGCGGGCGAGGTTCCCGCAAATTCTGCGATGATTGGCTGTGCCGACTTCGAACTCGTCGTCACGGCGATATTGCTCAGCCGCCTCCTCGTAGGAGGCAGCGAGCTGTTTTTCGAAAATCCGAAAATCGACCGCCATTGCTAACAAGCGTGCAGATCCAGAAACGCGCTGCTGGTGCACCGCCCCCCGAATTCGCTCAGGTTTTCTTGGGCACAAGTTTCATGCCACCGCACTTCGTGCACGTGGCGCTGGCGGTCTTCGATGTGACATCCGGGTGCATCGGACACCAGTAGAGCGACGCGGCTGCGGCCACAGTGCTGGGTTCATCAACCACGTTGATGCCGAAGCCCGCGAACTTGTCCTTCCCGCCGATCTGCACCTGGACATAGAAGCGGTAATAACCCGCCGCCGCGGGCGCGATGTGGAAGTCGAGCACCGAGCCGCCGCGCTGGCTGTCGCTCGTCGGCTCCACGCCGAGCGGATGCACGTGCAGCACGGTCTTGAGATCGGGCGTGAAGCCGACGCCGTGGGCAAACGCGCCCATCAGCGGCTCGAGGTTTTTCGCCGGTGAGCCGTCCGGCTTGGTCACATTGACTTTCACCATCGCGCCGCCTTCGAGCGGAATCTTGCCACCTTCGATGTTCAGGGCGAAGCGATAGCCATCGACCGTCACACTCTGCAGCGCCGTCTGCTCGATTCCGCGGGGCGCACCCGACACTTTCACCATGCCGCGGGCGTATTCCTGCAGCTTGGTTTCGGTCGGCAGCAAGTCGGCGAACACAACGTATTCGCCGCCGGCGAGCGGCGAGAACGTGAACGACCACACGCCTGGCGCCGTCTCGACGGGGTGCTCATGATGATAATCGCTCAGGCTTGGATCGACGATGAGCAGGTGAACCCTCTTCGTGTGCGCGACCTCCAGATCGGCGGCCGTGACAGCTTTCCCGGTCTTCTTGTTGGTGAGCCGCACTGCAATCTGCGCCGGCTTTCCGGCGGCGAGCTCGCTCGCGTTCGCGTTGAGGACTTCAAGCGCTGTCGTCGGCACTGCCGCACTCGCGTGGCTGTGCCCCGGCCCGCCGTGCGCGCCGTGGTCGGCGACGGCGACGGGCGGAGTCGCCGCAATCTCGGCCGGATACTGCGACGCGAGCACTTTCAGCAGCGCTTCGATGCTCTTGAGCTGTTTCTCGGTCGCGGCCTGGTTCTTCTCGTCGGCGGCGTCGTGCGCTGCATCGAGCGCCTTCGCGAGATTGTTAGCCGCGCCTTCGACGCGCTTCAGCTTGTCGGTCGGGAGATCTTTCGAGACGGCGGGCAACGCCTTGACGACAGCCGTGAGCGTCTCGGTGACGCCATGCACGGCGTCGAGGTTTTTGCCTTCGACGAGGCTCGCAAGCTTCGCGCGCAGACCGTTGATCTGGCCCCACGCTTCCGAGGTGGAGGCCGGCGCCGCTGGTGTGGCGTGAGAGGGCTCGTGCGCCGCGGCTTTTTCGGCGGCACGGGAGGGAACGCTGAGCAGCGCCGCACCGAGTGCGAGCGCCGCAATTCGGAGATGTGGGAGGGAATTCACGGAAAAAATCGGGCGGCGCTCCACCACGGCAACACGGCGAGCGTCGAGGTTGGTGAGTTGAATCTCAGTGTTCGTGGCCGCTCTTCTTCGCGGCGCCACCGGCGCCGTATTGCGCCGAGATCATCGCGATGAGCGAATCGACGGTCTTCAACTGTTTCTCGGAATTGGCCTGGTTGCCGTCGTCCGCGGCGTCGTGCAATGCATCGAGCGCCTTGGCCAGATTCTTCACGGAGCCCTCGACTCGCTTGGCCTTGTCCGCGGGTAGATCTTTTGAGAGGCCGGGCAGCGCGTTGGCCGCCGCCGTGAGTTTCTCCGTCGTCTCGTGGACGGACTTGAGCTGCTTGCCTTTCACCTGCGCGGTGAGCTCGGCGTGAATCTTGTGGATAGTTTCCAGCGCGGCGGCGGATGAGGTAGGCTTGGCCATTTCGGAGTGACCATGCTCGCCATGTTCTTTCTTTTGCTCGGCGGCGCGGAGCGCGGGCTGGCTGATCAACAGAAACGCGCCGGCAAACAGCGCGGCGGCGCGGAGGAGCTTATGTTCGGTTTTCATTTTGATCTTGGTTGTGAGTTTCGGACGTGGAAAGCGTCTCGCGCAATGCGAGCACCAGGGATTCGTGGACGAATGGCCTGTGCAGAATGCGTGCGACCCCGAGCCGCTCCGCCTCCGCGGACTCGGAGCGGTCGATGTGACCGACGAGCAGGATCGCCGGTCCGGCGAAACCGCGCTCGCGCAACGACGCGAGCAGCATCAAGCCTGGCAAGCCGAGCGGCGCGCGATCGGTGACGAGCACGTCGAAGTGCAACTCGGTATTGAACGCGTGCAGCGCCGCATCGCTGCTGCGAAACGCGCGCACCGTCCAGCCGTCGCGCTCGAGCAACCCCACTTTGCCCGAAGGACGCTCCGGCGCAACGAGCAGCACCACGCGGCGAACACTCGGCGAACTGGCGGCGGATGCGGGCATGACTCGGCTGGTATCGGTTCGGCATAATCAAGTCGCGGCCACGAAGTTGAAAGCGCTGCACAGCATCACCAGCGGACCGTAGAGCGCACGATGGATGTGATCCGCGTCCACGCATTTGCTGGTTTGCGTAAGATCGATTTTGCGCACTTCGGGCCGGATGCGCTCAAATAACTCGGACAGCACTTCCGGTGGCCGTGGCGAGAGCAGGTAATTCAAAAACAGCAGATTTCCGCGCACCACTGGTTGCAGCTCGGACGTCGGGCGCAGTCCTCGATCGGTTATGGGATAGAACTGATATCCGAGCTCGCGCAGGAAGGCCTGGTAATCGGGCGCTGACTTGACTGCGACCTCGACAATGATGTCAGGCCGATGCGCGACGATGGTATTGCAAGCACCGCGGAAAAACGCGTCCTCCGCACCTTCGACGTCGACCTTCAATGTCAGCCGGCCCGAGAGCGGACGCGATTTCAGGTAAGAATCGAGCGTGGTGGTTTGCACCTGAATCGGCGGTCGCTCGTGAAACGCGAAATCGCTCCGCAACGACGCGCTCATATCGGAGTCGGCAAGATAGAGCGGCGCCGCCCCGGCAGCATCGGACAATGCGAGCGACTCGCAAGCGACATGGCGAAAACCGTTGCACGCGGCATTCTTCGTCAACAGGGCGTGATTTTTCGGATTCGGCTCGAAAGCGATCACGCGAAGGCTCGGCTTCTGCGCCGCAATGAGCAGTGAGAAGAACCCGACATTGGCGCCAACATCGACGAAGGTATCGCCGGGCCATATTAACTCACGCATCACCAGGCTCGTGATCGGCTCGTAGAATGCCGCTCCCTTCCAAAATACCTGAAAGCTCAGATAATTTTCACCGACGCTCGCCAGCCTGAAGCTCGTGCCATCAGGCACCTGCACTCGCGCGATCCGGTCGCGGAACCATTCTTTTTTGGTGCGCATGCCGAACCGCGCGAGCGGTCGCGTCGCGGCCGGAAACAAGTTACAGACCTGAAACAGGCACTCACCTGCCGCGCGTTTCACGAGCCCCGGCGAGGCTGCGCCGCCGCTTTCGATTTCGTCCGCGTCGATCGGCACATCCGACGGGTGAAAACCCGCGGTCACGGCCGCTTGCCGGATGCGGACCGGCGTCACCACATCTGGCAAATATGCGACGTCGACGCGACGCCGCACAGGATCGACCTCGATTGACTCGATCCCTGCCAGCGGACCAAGGGCATCTCTGAGCGACTGCTCTGCGGCATCGCTCAAATGCTCGACGAAAAAATGTGTCTGCATTACGCGCTTCATTTCGTCTCGGCCGGAACAGGGGCTGGATGCGTTGACGGCACCGGTGCCGCCGGCATCGCGTCGAGTGGATCGACCTTCGCGCGTTCGAGGTATTTTTCCGACGCGCGCCGGCCGAATTTGTAGAACACCGCGGGCGTGACCGCCATGTCGAGAATCGTGGAGCTCACCAGCCCGCCGAGGATCACGACCGCGACCGGATAGAGGATCTCCTTGCCCGGCTGGCCGGCGGCGAGCACGAGCGGAATGAGTGCGAGGCCGGCAACGGCGGCCGTCATCGTTACGGGCACGAGCCGCTCGAGCGAGCCGCGCACGATCATGTGCTCGTCGAACTTCTCGCCCTCGTGCTCCATGAGATGGAGGTAGTGCGAGATCATCATGATCGTGTTGCGCGACGCGATGCCGGCGAGCGTGATGAGGCCGACGAGCGTCGCGATAGACACCGTGCCGACCATCACATAGGTGAGCGCCAGCCCGCCGATGAACGCCAGCGGGATGTTGAGCAGGATCTGCGCAACGATCATGCTCGAACGGAAGTGCGAGTAGAGCACGAGGAACATCGTCGCGAGCGTGGCGATCGACAGAATGCCGATGAGCCGCGTCGCCTCCTGCTGGCTCTGGAACTGGCCCTCGTAGGTGATAAAGAAGCCCGCCGGCAAATGAACGTTTTCGTTTAGCTTCTTTTGAATCTCGGCGACGACCGAGCCCAGATCGCGACCGGACACGTTCGCGGAAACGACGATGCGGCGCTGCACGTTGTCGCGGTTGATGATGTTCGGGCCTTTGCTCTCGCGCACGTTGGCCAGCAGCGACAGCGGCACTTTCTGACCCTTCTCCGTATCGACGAGCATCTGTCGGATCGCGCCGACTTCGTTGCGGGCCTTTTCATCGAACCGCACGAACACGTCGTAGGTCTTCTGCCCATCGAGCACCTGCCCAGCGACGCGCCCATTCAAGGCCGTTTCTAGCAGTTCGTTCAGCTCGCCGATTTTGATTCCGTAGACTTTCGCTTTTTCGCGATCGGGCTCGATACGGACTTGCGGCATCAGCACCTGTTTCTCGGTCTGCAAGTCAACCACACCTTCGACTGTGCGCATCTGCGCCTCCACTTCGGCCGCGCCCAGGCGCAAGGTATCGAGATCCTGGCCGAAGATTTTCACGGCGATCTGCGCGCGCACGCCTGAAAGCAGATGGTCGAGTCGATGGCTGATCGGCTGGCCGACGTTGAGCACGGTGCCGGGAATCTGCCCGAGCTTTTCGCGAATTTCGTCGAGGATTTGCTCGCGCGTGCGCTCCGATTTGCGGAAGTCGACGTCGATTTCCGTGTAGTGCACGCCTTCGGCGTGTTCATCCAGCTCGGCGCGGCCCGTGCGGCGGCCGGTCGAGATAACCTCGGGCACGCTGACCAGCAGCTTTTCAGCAATCTCGCCGATGCGGTTCGATTGCTGCAACGAAGTCCCCGGCGCCGAGAGAATGTTGATCGTGGCCGTGCCCTCGTTGAACTCCGGCAGGAATTCCTTCCCCATCATCGGATACAACGCGAACGAGCCGGCGACTAGCAGCAGCGCGACAATCATCACGACCCACGGATGGCGCAGCGTGTGTTTCAGAATAACCACGCGATCGAAGCTCTTCAGCCCACGCACGAGCCAGCCGTCTTTCTCGTGCTCCATCCGTTTCATCCTCGGCAGCAGGTAGGACGCGAGCGCGGGAATTACGGTGAGTGACACGACAAACGACGCAATCATCGCCACGATGGTCGCCACGCCGATCGGCGCGAAGAGCCGGCCTTCAATTCCGCCGAGCCCGAACAGCGGAATGAAAACGAGGATGATCAGCAGCGTGGCGTAGAGGATCGAATTTCTCACTTCGGCGGAGGCGTCGGAAATCACGCGCAACACGGGTCGCGGGTTCGCGGCATGACGGTTCTCGCGCAAACGGCGGAAGACGTTCTCCACATCGACGATCGCATCGTCCACGACCATGCCGATGGCGACCGCGAGGCCGCCGAGCGTCATCGTGTTGATCGTGATGCCCGCCCACTTGAAATAGAGAATCGTCACCACGAACGAGAGCGGGATCGCGGTAAGCGTGACGAGCGTGGTGCGGAAATTCAGCAGGAAGAGAAACAGGATGATCACGACCATGATCGCGCCGTCGCGAATCGCCTCCTCCACATTGGCGATCGCCGCCTCGATGAAGTTCGCCTGCTTAAAGAGCGGCGTGATTTTGATGTCGGCGGGCAGGCCCTTCTTGATTTCGTCGAGCGCCTTTTCGACCTCGGCCGTCAGCTTGATCGTGTCGGTGCCGGGTTGTTTCTGAACGGACACGATGACGGCAGGCCCGCCGTTCACGCCGGCGTCGCCGCGCATGACTTGCCGGCCGAATTTCAGCTCGGCCACGTCCTTCAGCAGAACGGGCACGCCCTTGCGCGACTCGACGACGGAGTTCGCGATGTCGTCGAGCGACGTGGTGCGACCGATGTTGCGCACGAGCGCTTCCTGGTTCGCGCCTTCTAGAAAACCGCCCGCGGTGTTCACCTGCGACTTGGCCGCGGTGTCGACGACTTCCTGTAACGTCACGCCGAGCGCGGCCATTTTCTCCGGCGAGGCCAGCACTTGGTATTGTTTCACGCCGCCGCCGATCGGGATCACCTGCGAAATGCCTGGAATCGTGAGCAACCGCTGCCGCACCGTCCAATCGGCGATCGTGCGCACGTCCATCGGCGCGGTCTTGCCGCCCTCGCTCGACAGGCCGATGAGCATGATTTCGCCCATGATCGACGAGATTGGTCCCATGACAGGGCTGACGCCTTCGGGCAGCTTCTCTGTCGCGAGCTGCAACCGCTCCTGCACGAGTTGGCGTGCGCGGTAAATCTCCATGTCCCAATCGAACTCGACGAAGATGATGGAGAGACCGATGCCCGAGCTGGAGCGCACGCGCTTCACGCCGGGCGCGCCGTTGAGCGACGTCTCCATCGGCCAGGTGACGAGCGTCTCGACTTCCTCGGGGGCGAGCCCCGGCGCTTCGGTGAGAATCGTGACCGTCGGCCGGTTCAAGTCCGGGAACACGTCAACCGGCAACTTGAGCGCAACAAAGCTGCCGTAAACCAACACGAGGATGCTCGCCGCCACGATGAAGAGGCGGTTGCGCAGGGAAAATTCAATCAGCCGGTTCAGCATGGGAGTTTCCCTGGGCTTACTTCGTGCGGTTGAACACCCGGCCCCACGCCAGGTGATTTCCGATCTGAACGAGAAACGCGGCGTCGGCTTCGCGCGGACCGGAGACGGGCTTTTCAACGCCTGCGCGAATCTGCCAGCCGGAGCGGACATGCCAGAACGTGATACCCGGAATCAACGAGAGCGCGTTCTCGCCGGCAGCCGCGCCGCGGAGGCTTCGCTCTCCCACCGACTCGATCGACGGCGAAATCACCCATCGTTGCCGCGGACGAGCGGCTGCGGTTTCCCCCGGTTTGGTGTCACGAATGAACGAGTAAGACAGCCCCAAGGCGTATTCGACCGCCGTGTCGCGCGGTCCGGTGAGGCTCGTCTCCAGCGCGAGGTTGGTGCCGAGATACCAGTTGCCGCGCGCAAAATCGGCCAGGAGGAATTGCGCTCCCCGCCATTCCCCATCGCCCAGCCCGCGCCGCTCGCTGCCCGTGGGAGCGACAAACGCGGTGGCCGTGCTGACGACGAACGCCGGGCTGTTGTGCAGCGCCAGCTTCAATGGCCGGAACTCGATATCGCCAATACCCGACTGCCGGCCGCTGCCGGTCGGCGACGGGATAGTCAAAGTGGGGACAAATAGCTCGAAACCGTAGCGGTAGTCCGGCGTGGAGTAAGCCAGCTCGAACTCGCCCGCGAAGGCGTTGCGCTTCTGGCCGGCGCTGTCGCGGACGCCCTTCGACGTGATGAAATTGAAACGCTGCTCGTTCTCGATGTGCGCGTGGTGCACCACGAGCGGATCAAGGATGGCGCCGGAGAACGGCGCGCCCTCCTCGTGCGCGAACGCCGAAACGGTCGCGAGAAACAGCGACGAAATCAGGTGTTTCATCGTTGTGCGAACGCGCGCTTTCATTTCGACGTTGTGCTCCCCGCCGTCGCATTGAGCGACGACTTGCCTGCTGCATTCTCCACCCCAGCGGCCGGCGTCTCCTTCTTGGGCGTAGGCGCGACGTATTGGAGCTGATAGTTCCCCAGCGTGACGACGTTCGCAGCGGGCAGAACGCCTTCGATGATCTCCACATAGCGATCGTCGCGCTGACCTACCACGACCGGCGTGCGCACGAATGTGTGCGGGTCTTTGTCGTCCTGCACGAAAACGAACAAGTGTAGGTTTTGAGATTCTTGAAGACTTAGACCGCAGTTAGACGAATTGGGCTCGGAGTGACTCGCGCAGGAGCTGGCGGGCTCGGTAGAGCCGTGTCTCGACGGCTTTCGCCGAGCACCCGGCAACGGCAGCGGCTTCGGCCTGGGAAAAGCCCTCGTATTCGCAAAGCAGAACGGCAGTCCTCAGCGGATCGGGCAGTGCTTCCACGGCCGCGCGGACGGTCTCTGCAGCTTCGCTGCGCTCCAATTGGCTATCGGGGGACTCGCCGCTCGGATCGGGCGCACGATCGCATGCGGAGGTAAGCGTCTTTTCGTCGAGCAGGACGACAGGGCGCGCCCGGCCCCATCGGCCGCGGTCCCGGCACAGGTTGACCGCAATGGAAAACATCCACGTGGAAAATCTGGCGCCCGCGCGAAATTTTTCTCGATGACGATAGATGCGGACGAACGTCTCCTGCGCGACGTCGAGCGCATCGTCTTCGTTGTGGAGATACCGATAGACGAATCGTCGCAGCGGCATCTGCCAACGATCCATTAACTCGTCGAGCGCGCGACCGTCGCCGCTTTGAAGCCGCAACATCAGATCGCCGTCGTCATCGGGCGCCATGGAGTTCAACGAGCCGCGGCAAACATTCCCGCCGGATCGCCCTCCATGAGCTGCAGTTTGACCATTTCGAGATAACGCCGGCTCTGCTCAGGTGTCATGCACGCAGCGACGTCGTATGCGTATTTCAGCATCGAGCCGTGACACTCTCCTTGAATGCGCGCCTGCTCGGCGATCGCGGCGCTCGCCTCGGGCGACCAACTCGTCTGTGTCTTGAGCAGATCCTCCAGCTTTCGCTTAACCGCGATGTAGCGGGTGCAGTGCTCGGCACAGATCGGTCGATAGGCGTTGTGCAGCGCCAGCACCTTCTCGTATTGCACCGGTGTGAGCGCGAACTCCCGCCTGAGCCACGCCAGTTCGGCATCCGTGCCATCGGGCGTGATCACGCCGTCCGCCATCGCGCGATTGTAGTAGAGCGCGTAGGAAGTCGCACCGACAAGCACGACCAAACCAAGCAGAACCCACAACCGTTTCATCGCGACACGTGCGGCATCTGCGCCGCCATCGAGATGGGATTGATCGAAGCGAGATACTGGCGGGCTGACTCCAGCCGATGCTGATTGCGCATGTGCTCGGCCCGAACGCCGGCGGCGACGGAGCCAAGAAGCGCGGCAACCACGAGGAGCGCTGTCGCGTAGGCCGGCCGCGGCAGCTCGAGAAGAAACCACTCGCGCAGCCGCTTCCTGAAGGTTTGGGCCGCGCGCTCTTCCTCCACCGCGATTCGCTGCCAGACATTCTTTTTGAAATCGGGCGCTGGCGCAGGAGACACCGTCCACGTAGCGAGCACCCGTCGTAGCTGCAGATCGTCCTGTGCGTGTTTCATGAGTGATACGGATTCCGTTTGGCAAGGACTACCGACTCGCCCGCGCGCAGGCCTGCTGGCACTGCCAGTTGTTCTTC
Source organism: Nevskiales bacterium (assembly GCA_011526045.1). GTDB lineage: Bacteria > Pseudomonadota > Gammaproteobacteria > Steroidobacterales > QUBU01. The sequence goes on from WYBE01000047.1 coordinate 148,065, forward strand.
AACATCTCGGGCGTGCACCGAACCGTCATCACGGGTGACTTCGAGAATCCGGCGCCATTGTTGGGCACGACCATATACGCGCATTTCAGCCCAGAGACGGCGGTCGACGGCGCGGCTTGCGCCCGCTGAGACGCGGAAGTGCTGCCGGCCGAACTGGCAAAGAGCATCGAGACAGGGATCCCGACAATTATCAGAATCGATAGTGTGAGTTTGTGGATTGTTTTCATGGTCGTTCCCTTCCCTTCAGCGGGGAATCCGTTGTTCTAACTCGTGATACGTCGCGGCCGGGAAAATCCCTTGCGCTATTCTTCAATGCGGCGCGCCGTGATTGTAATGGCCCCCGCCGTGGAACCCCCGGTGACCGCCAAATCCATGGCCCAAGCTCCCATGCAGAAACGATTCGGTGTAGTAGCCACCATAGTGGCCGTAGCGCGGATAACCCCAATAACCGTAGCCGCCGGCGCGGTAGCGGGAATAACCCTCATAACCATACGGCGCCACGCAGCCGCTCAAAAGAAGCGCGGCCACGATGGTGAGGAGCATCGCGGACCGGCCCCAAAGACGGCGAGCTACAGGAGGAAAATTGATTTTCATGGGAGCCTCCTTTGAGGCTTCCCCTGCCGCAGCCGGGGAAAAGGACCTCAGGCCTTTGATCCGCGGACGCGGCAGGGAATGCGCTCAACCATTGAACGCACCCAACCCCCGCCACCCCTCGCTGAAATTCACCCGAGTCCGTCGTGACTCGCGAGCGCGGCTCGGAGCTTCGCGCGCGCGTGATAGACGCGGGTCTCCACCGCTTTCGGCGTGATGCCGAGGATCTCGGCGACTTCCTGCTGCGAGCGCTCCTCGAGCGAAAACAGGATGAGCGCTTCCTTCAGCCTTTCGGGCAACGCATCGATGGCACTCTGAAGCTGCGCAAAACGATCCGCGTCGGCCGCGCGCGTCGAGGGCGGCGGTGCGCGATCAGCAACCTCGGTGCGAGGCATATCCCCCCGCGCCGGAGCATCTATCGAAACATCGCCGCGGTGCCGCGCCAGCCGGCGAAATTGGTCGCGGCAGAGATTCAGCGCGATCGTGTAGATCCAAGTCTTCACCGAAGACTTCGGCTGGAACTTGCGCGCCTTGAAATAGAGCCGCACAAACGTCTCCTGAACCACGTCCTCCGTCGCCGCTTCGTTGCGCAAGTAGCGATAGACGAATCGACGCAGCGGCTCGCGGTGGCGGTCGATTAGCTCGTTGAGTGCCGAGTCATCGCCGGTCTGGAGCGCCTCAATGAGCGGCAGGTCCGGATCCACAGGAGAGCATCACGGCGATTTTTCGAGCGCGTCGTGCGCGAGCTGGAATAGCCGCTCGCTCTGCTCCGGTGTGAGCACAGTGCGCATCTCGAAGAGATGTTCGAGCGACGCTTTTTGCAGCTCGCCCATGTGTTGATGGACTTTCTCGACTGCGGCGGCGACCTCTGGCGAGTAGGCCTTGCTCTTTGCGATCGCGGCCGCGAGCTCGCGGTTCGCTTGACGCATTTTCTCGCGCAGCACGCGCTCACGTTCGGCGTAGCGCGTTTCGATCGGCTCCAGCGCCTTGTGCTGCGCATCGGTAATGTGGAGCTCCTTGTGCAGCCATTTGTGCGGGTCAGCCGAACCTACCGAGGGTCGATTCGCAACCCAGCGGAACGTGAGAAATGCCGCCAAAGCCGCCACGGCCACGACGGCGGCAAAGAACGCCAGAATGGTCTTCATGCCTTGCAACTTGGTCACCGCCTCCGGTGACTGGCCAGCATATCCGCGGGCACGCACCCCGGACACTTCGTGAACACATCCAGGTGCAGCGAGTCGCGCGCCATGCGGGTATTCTCAAACGTGTGCGCTGCGGCGACAGGCACCATTCCGGTCACGAGCGCGACCGCCAGGCCCGCGATCGCCAGCCGAGGCTCGGCGAAAACCTCACGCCAGCTCAGCACGGGGAACAAACCAGACCACCACGGTTGGCGGCGGCGCGATTCAATCTCACGCCACAGCTCGGCCTTCGAGAAAGGAGCCGGCGGCGGCAGACGCTGCTTGGCGTAGGCCTTGAGGAGGTCGTCGAGCGGATCGGTATTCATGCGATTACGGCTTAAACGTAGGCTTCGGGCGATTTCCCTCAACGTTGTAAGAAAAAGTTCGAGGTTTTCGCCAAACCGGCCGCCGAAGCCTGAAAATTGCTCCTTACTCCCGCTCGCCAACCCGCTCCCGCTTCCCACAAAGTCCGCATTCGACTAACGATGCGCTTCTTCCGCATAGCTCTTCTCCTCGCGAGTATGGCTGCCAACATGGCTTTCACCCCGCGTATAGGGGCGGCTGCAGATGTGAGCGCCACGACGAAGCTGGTCTCGGATCACGTCTTTCGCGGGCAGCGTCTTAGCGGCGCCTCGTTGCAACCGGCTATCGATTTTAGCTCGGGCGACTTCTCTGCCGGCATCGGAGGGAGCCTCCCAATCGAAAACCGCGCCGCGAACCAGCCGGGGGCGGAGCTAGGTCTTTATGCCTCCTACCGTCATCCGCTGAACGCCACGACGCACCTGACGCCGGGCGTCGCGGCCTACTTCTACCGGCATTCGCCGGTGCGCTCCGGATATCGCCGCGCCATTTTCGAACCCAACCTCGCTCTCAGTCACACGCTCGCCGGCGTCCGGTTCACCTCGACTGTTTACTACGATCTCACGCGCCGAGGACCGACCGTCGATCTCACTGCCGATGTTGCGCTGCCGCTCACGAAGCTCGGCACGGAGCTCGACCTCGCGGCCAGTATCGGCGGTTACCGGCTGCGCGATGCCGCTGAATCCGGACGGCCGAAGACGCGCAGCGACGGCAACTACTGGTCACTCTCTGCGATGGTGCCGTTTCAAGTTTCCTTCGGATCGAAGATCCAAATCGGCATCACCTACGCCGCCGCGTTCGACGCGAAAATCAAGGAAGGCACGATCACACTAAGAAACCCGCTCGCCACTCGGCGTGTGGTGGCGCAGTTCGGTTACTCCTACTCGTTCTGAGCCTCGGCGCCGGTGCGGAGCGCCCGCACCTCCCGAGGGGGTTGAGGTGCGGGCGCGTGCGCTGCCGCGTTTTCATCTGACGGAAACACACGCCAGTTTCCGTCAGGCGCTCGGCTCGATGTGAAGCTCATCGATCGGCGGCGGCAGGCTTCGAGCCGCGTTGCGCGGACTCGAATTCAGCGGGGCGGCTCGCGTTCGTCAACGCTCGCCGACGCGCCCGGCGGCACCATCGGCGGGAGCGGCCTCCTCCCACCGCAGTAATCTTCCACCGCTTGAAGGAACGCCTCACAATCAAAGGCTTTTTCAGGAGCTCGATCGCACCGGCCTCTGCCGCCTTTGTCACCATCGCTGAGGTGTGCGCCGCCGTCATCATCCATACGCGCGCGTCGCTCCGCGCCGCGATCGCCCGTTCGCGCAATCCCCGACACAGGGTCCATCCATTCCCGGCATGTGCAGGTCCACCAACGCTGCATCGAAACTTTGGTTTGCCGCAAGCTCGAGTCCGGCCTCACCCGAACTCGCCAACAGCGTCCGATAGCCGTGCAGGCTGAACACATAATCCAGCGTCTGCAGCACCGATGGCTGGTCGTCGATGATGAGCAACGTTCGCATAAAACCATCCACATCGACACGCGACATTCGCCAGTTGAACCTGCCATCCATTTATGAGCGACGCTGACGGTAGCGAGGAAGATCATCCATGCACCGGCGCCTGCACCGCGCACAGCAGGTGACGCGCAGATGACGATTTCAGGATGATCGACTCCACGCCGAACACCTGATAGCGCTCCCTCTGTTCCGGTTCGATCCCGGAGGTGTGCACGATGATTCGGCCGGAGTAATTCGCCTGCCGGAGCAGTTCGACCAGCTCCAGCCCGGTCAATCCAGGCATCTGATGGTCGGTCACGAGCACGTCGAAATATCCGATGTCCTTCGAAATTCGATCCCACGCTTCGAGCCCGTCGCCGACGTGCTCCACGACATGCCCGGCATTCGTGAGGAAGCGAACCATCACCTCCCCGAGGATCGTGTTATCGTCGGCGCACAGAATTCGCAATGGTCGGTTCACGACTGGTCGCTGGCTCGGCTGGTTATTCGCGCGTCTTGGCCGCGCAGAGCGGCGAGCACTATCATTCTGCAAGGAGAGTCAAGATCATTGGGCGACATGTCGCCCCTTTGACCTGAGCCTTTCCATTAGGTTCGCGGGCGACAACTCGCCCATGCCTCGCAAACGTCGCGTCAGCCGCAACCGAACCGACCGCAACTCAATCGGAAAGACCGTGCAGCGCCTGCGCAAACAACAGAATCTCACGCAGGAAGATCTCGCCGGCCGGGCGGCGGTCATAGGCTGGGCCGTCAGCCGCGATGCCATCAAGCGAATCGAACGCGGGGAACGGGAAGTTACCGACATCGAGCTTCGCCTCCTCGCTGCCGCGTTGCGCGTGCCGGCGGCGGTTTTGTTGGGATAACCTGCCGCGCTGCGGCAGCTCAAAACGACGCTGGAGCCCTTTTATCGCGTCAAGGCATGCTCACAATGAGTTGGCGAATGACGCGCATGAATTCCGGCATCGCGACGGGTTTCGTGAAAACGTGATCCACCGCGAGCGCGCGGTAGGCCGCCAGCTCGGCATTCTCCAGATGGGAGCTGTGCACGACGATTTTACCGCGATACGAGGTGCCACGCACGCCCTGCACCAAGTGCAAGCCGGACAAGCGCGGCATCCGGTGATCCGTGATGAGGAGGTCGAAGAAATCCACGTCTGCCTTGATTCGGTCGAGTGCAACCCGACCGTCGTCCACGCATTCGACAAAGAAGCCGGAACGCTCGAGCGCCATTTTGATCACCAACGCGAGGTGCTCATTGTCCTCCGCGCACAACACGCGCAAGGGCTTCTGTTCAGAGTGGGCAGAGGTGTGGCTTGTTGCCTTTTCGGAGTGCTTCATGACAGCAGATAACCAGGGCCGGCGAGGCGCAGATGCCTTGCGACCGCTGTCATTTCGCTGCGGGGTTTGAACGGAGCAAAATTGTCATAGCGGCGACAATCGCCATTAAACGGGCAGAGTGCGGAGATCCCTCAATGCCGCCGACGAGTTCTTCGCTTTCCGTCGCAGCCGCGCCCCGTGCGTCGCCTACGTGTGTGGCAGCGCCACGGCGTGGGCGTGAAGATGCTCGAGATCCTCGCTCGTAATCACACCGTCGTGCCGAATCGCATCACGCAGTCTGACCAAGCCGTCGTCGCACGCCCGCTGCACATCGGCCAGGCCACACCACAACGCATTCGTCAGGTGCAGGGGGTCTCTGCGCTGGGGATGAAGCCGCGAGGCATGGACGGGCGGGCGTATTGCTCCAGGAAAAGGAAAATACGGCGCGCTTGGCCCGTATTCGATCAACCCGCACCACGCGCGCGAAAGCTTGAAAGCGCCCCTTCCGTTACGGCCCGATGGCACCGGCGTTCCGCCGAGGACATAGGCTCCCAGAATGCCAAGAGTGCGCTGCAGATTCACCGTTACCCCCATCACCGCCAACACGGCGGGATCTCCCAACGTCGCTGCCACGGAGACGGCGTCCTGGAACGCGAGCCGCGCACGGCCCGACGCCCATTCAAAATCATGCACGACGGACCCGGCAGAATCGCCGACGGATGCAAGGTCGCGGCTCCATCGCTTCAACACCGGCGCCAAGACATTTTCCGTGAGCCAAGTGTTGTAGGCGCTGCCCGCCACCAACAGTGTGGGATATGCTCCGAGCGGATCGCCACGCGTCTCGGCGACGAAAGAGATGCATTCCGGAAAAAGTGCACGCAGCCCCATGGATCTAACGAGCGTTGATGTCCGCAGCCGGACGGGCGGAGCGTTGTTGAGGTGAAGTTTCTGGGGTAGCGAAGTTGGGTTAGGGTTGTTGGGATAAGACGGAAAACGGTGGTCGCTCCGTTTTCGACAGCTCATCGAACAGGAGTTCTTTCAATTCGCGTTCAATCGCGTGTCGCGCTGGCGTCGCGAGAATCCCCGAAGCCGCCGCCCGCGGCAGAACGGCCAGCATCCCCGGCGCGCCGGCCGCACTCGTGAGAAAACGTGCCGCCGAGTTCCACGCTTCGTTCGCATCCAGCACGGTTCGCAACATTTGGCCCGGCTGCAGGAGCACCAACGCCTCGTCAGTCCCGAGCGCGAGCACGAGTGTGTCGGAAGCTTCGTTTGGAACGAGGTGCACGGTTACGAAATGAGATCGCGCATCGTCTTCAGGTCGAACGCACGTGCGTCCGGTTTCGGTCGCGGCGCCGCGCGTCGATTCTTCGCCCGTTCACTGCTCTCGCGCTTCGCGCGCGATTCACGCGCCTGCTCGGCAACCTGTGTCGCGAGATCGCCGGCGTAGGGCAACCCGCCGGTATCGGGCGGCACATCCGCGGGCGGCGGCGCGGGCGCGCTCGGGTCGTCCGACGCCAGTCCCTCGAGACCGAGGCTCATGGTCTCGCCAAACGCTTCCGCCGGCCGCGGCGCTTTCTCGGCGTGTCGTCGCGCCTCTTCGAGAAACACCGCCAAGCCGCGCGGCTCAACCTTGCTCATCTCGCCGACGCACGCATCGAGGCTGCCTACGTATTTCGCAAACGCCTCGCGCTCCTTCGCGATCGCAGCGGGAGTCGGCCCTTCGTCGAATGCGTCGTTTGCGATCGACGCCTCGCGTGGAGGCGGTGGCGGCGCGCCAGCGGAACCGTTGCCGCTGTGGTCGATCTGCGCGGGAATTTCACCCACCTGCAAAACGGGACGCGTGCCCACGGTGAAACCGGGTGTCAACGGGAGCACCGATTGATACTTCGGCCGTGGCATTTCCGATTCGCCGACGACGTTCGGCGCCCCCTCTCTCCTTGCGGTAGCCACCGGCTGGCAATCCCACCGCTGACTCTGCCCTCGCTCGTGCGTGAGGTTCTCCAGCACTTCGCGGTAATATTCGCGCACCCGCGCGTTCACGGCCGCGAGCCCTTCCGGTTTTTTCGTGCAGAAATTGTAGTGCGCCTTTCCCTTCCGCACCTTCGCGTTTCTTCCCTCGCACCCTTTGTTGTAGGCGACGATGTCGCCGACGTTCAGATGCGCGAAGTCCTCCGGGCGGTAGCGGTCCTTTTCCTCCTCCTTGACGTGGTGCCGCACGACCATGCCCTTGCCGCTCCCGAGCACCGAAACCAGCCCGCCGAAATCGATCGTGTGATCGGCGGTGATCTTTTCGCGCGTGACCATGCCGCAAATCTCCGAGGCGCGGCGACACGTTTCCGGATCGGTCTGCTGCAACCAAAACTGCACGCCGAACGCTGAGATGTAAACGTTAGCCGCCTCGCGCCCGATCACTTCGATGATCCATGCGTAGCTCTGCGTTGCGCAGAAATTCACGACGTTGTTGGAGCGCGAGAGATTCATGAAGTATGGGTCGCCCGCCGTGGACGAACCCGAGATGATGTATTTGTGGCACTCGTCGATGAACGAGAGCGCGAGCCGCACCGAATTGAGATCAGGCCGGCCGTTGCGCGCGAGCATCGCACTCTGAAAATCCATCTTGCACGCCGTGCCGATGAGCCGCGCGAGTTGTTCGTATTGGTCACCCGGCACGAGTCCGATGATCTTTCCGCTCTGGACGATGTCCTCGAAGCTGAACGTCGCCGGCTGACAGAACGACTCGGCGAGACTCGGATCCTGCAGAAACACGTCGAACGCGCCCGAGATCGTCGATTTGATGATGTTGGCCGTCTTGCCGTCGGCGACCATCTTCTGCCACTCGTCGCGAAAGAAGAGCGCGAGATCCTCGAGTGGCGCGATGCGCCGGCGCTGAATGTCGTTCCGTGCATCCTCGTCTTTGCACGCGGCCGCTTCTTCGCGCAGCAGTTTGATTTTCTCCGAGAGTCGCGCGAGCGCCGCGGTCAGCCGCTGGTCCTGCGTGGCGAGCCGCACGATATCGATTGCGGTGCACTGCGAATTCTCGATCGAGCGGTGAAGCGAGATGCAAGCGGTGATGACTTTGCGGCCCTGCTCGTAGAAATAGTCGTTTTCGCCGCGACTTCCCGTGCCGCGCGACATCGCCGCCAGCCGCGTGATACGCTCGGCGGCTTCGGCAGCGGGCAGTCGCGGATCGACCAGGTTGTAGTGGATGCCGTTGTCCACGTAAACGACGCCATCGAGCGTCAGACTCTCCGGCGGCTCGGCGAACTGCGGCTGGCCATCGGCACCCGGCAGCGGTGCGTGCTCGTCTTTCGCGACGGTGTGACTCACGCGAAACAACCGCCTCCCTTCCCAGCGCCAACCGACGAACCGCGGCCGGCGCTCATCGAGTGGAACAGTTATCTTCGCCAGCTCGGGCAGGACGATCGTTAGGTCGGACGGAAACTCGAAGACATTGTTCGGCACAAGCCGCCCCGCACGATGATGTCCCGCGGGAAATCGGAGCCGTGGCAAAATCTCACCGGCGTCAGAACCGCCCGCCCCGCCACGGCCGCTCAGATACCAGAAGCACCCGCGCTCATCCTTGTAGCGCACCACCGGAATCCGGCACGACGGCGTGATGATCAGCACGTCGCGCGAGACACAGCGACCCGCCTCGTGCGCGAGATAGATGCATCCATCCACCAAGTCGCCCTTCACCTCGGGGATGAACGCGCCGACTTTCTGAAACTCGTTTTTCGAAAGCTCGTCGTCCGTTTCCTCGTTGTAGATCTCGAAGAGCTGCGCCAGCGCTGGCATCAGCACGCCTGCGGTCTTCGCCGAACCCGGCGCGCCCGTGACCAGAATCGACGTCCGCATCTCGTCGTAGCCAACGTGCATGCCGCCAATCGTGAACCCGTGCTTCTTGGCGCGCGCCGCCGGCCGGTGCAGCAACTGCCATGCTTTCGCGGACACGATTGGCAGCGTGAGACCAATCAAAACCGTCGTCGCGACGAGCGGCGTGGGCGCCGGCCAAGCATAGGCCTCTGCCAGTTGCCGCAGTGTCATCGGTGCGAGCACGCCGCCGACGGCAACGATCCCGAGCACGCCGAGTCCGAATTCCCAGAAGGAATGAATCGGCCATGCTTCGGCGAAACCGCGCGGATGACCTTCAATCGACGGCATACGGATCGTAATAGTCGGGAAAACAAAGTTGGAGGCACCGTGCCTGAAAGATCCACGCCGCCAGACCAGCACCCGCGGTCAGGAACGCGTCGAGCCAGCGCAAATACAGCCATCCGCCCTCGTTGCCGTTGATCGCCTCGGCCAACAGTGGCGAGCGGCCCGCGTGCTGCGTCATCTCGGGCAAAACGTAAACCGCCGTGAGCAGGAACAAGACGCTGAACGCCATGCACAACGCTGGCGACTCGATCGGCATGCGCCGCGCAAAAACGATCACGAACCTCCGCCAAACTCTCAATAACCGATTCCGCATTTGCTGATGATAGTAGCAAGGCCGGTTCGTGCGTCGCACCCGCGCGGGCATTCGGGACCGTTGCCATTATCGAAGCAGCGATGTCGCGCTTTCATGTCTGTTATACGCGGGGTGTTTGGGGTTTGCTGTTGCTCGCGGGGAGCACGCTCGGCGGCCTGCAGCTCAGCCGTTGGCTGGCAGGCCATCGCGCCGTCGCCGAGGCGCAGCGCTACGGCCCGATTCACCTGCCGAAGACACCCGATGCCGCCGTCACGTCCACATGGGTTGACTTCTTCGACGCCGCGCAACGGGAAATCTGGCTTGCCGCCGGTCGCCTCGAATCCGAGGCCGCGCTCCGCGCGCTCGATGCCGCCTCGAAACGCGGCGTCGCCGTGCACATCACGCTGTCACCCGCTCAGAATTCCAGTGCCCAGAGCGGCGCGCGCGCCTGGCTTCGTCACAACACGACGATCCGCAGCGTGCGCGTCGCAGCGCACCGTTTCGATGGCTCGGCCTGCGTGGTCGACGGACACCATGCCATCCTCAGTGCGCAGGGAGTTCTCACCACCAACGCGAGCGCTGAAGACGGCGGATTCTTCCTCTACACCACAGGACCGGCGGTGTGCGGGCCACTCGGCGATCGGCTACGCGCGCAGCATCAGTCCGCGCAGAGCGACCCGCCCACCTCGTGACCACCCACCCGCCCATCGTCAGCCTGCCACAGATCATCTGGCGGCGCACACCAGCGGCGGCGGAATGGCAGAAGAGTTACGAGCGCTGGGCCGTGAACGAAGTCCAACGCGCACTCGCCTTCGGCCCCAAGTCGCCGGTCCAGCCCGACGTGGTTGGCCTGCTGCCTTATCGGCCCGACCTGCTGCCGCGCATTGGCCCCGGCATTCTCGAGCACGAACAACTCCGCGCTCTGGTTCAGGCCGAGCCGGCTTGCGGGCTTGCGCTGGTGATCGCGTTCTTCGAGGAGACAGCCGCATCGCTCGTGCGCTTTATCGAAGGCTCCGGCGAGTGCGTTTATCATCTGCTGAAATGGGCCGAAGAGACAGGCCGCACATTGCGCGAACCCGAGAGCATCTTTCGGGGCACGCTCATTGCCGATAGTTATTGGGGCTTCCAGCACGCGAAGCGCACCAGGAATGCCAGCTTGGTGACCGACATTCTCGCCTGGGCGGCAGACGAGCGCCACAACTACTCCGCCGCCGCCGCGTATTTCCTCTTTAATCACCCACAGGAGCCGATCGCGCCGTATCGCGACGTGCTGCTCGCAAATCCCTTCTATGCCTACCTCGCGTTGCCCCGGCTATCCCTGCGTGGATTTGCGGTGGCACCCGAAGACATCGGCCCAGCGCCAAAGTGGGCCTGCCATTTTGCATGGAGCCCGTTTTCAACCCGCCAAGACGAGTTCATCGCCCGGACGTCCAGCGATCCCGCATGGACGGTCGAATTGGCCGCGACCCTCGGCTGGCTCACGCAACCACACAAGCTCGCGCAAGTGGGCGAGACCATCGCCCGCGCCGCAAATGGCCACGCGCTGCAGCGACCTGCGATGCGCTTCTTGCTCGATTTGAAGCAAGCACCCGCGGCTGCCTAGCGGCTTGCTATTGTCTGGGTGTGCCTCGTTCGCGATTTCTTCTTTCGGGTCTGAGTGCGGTTGCAGCTACCTGCCTGGCGGCAGCGGACGCGTCAAACGCCGTGGCCATTTTCGACGCCTATCTCGCTCACGCGGCGCGAACGATTCCGGAATATCGCGCGGACCTGCGCCCGGTCGGGCCAAACGAGTCCGACAGCTCCGGGCGACTGCTCGCGCGCGGTCCGATCATCGGCGCGTTCAGCTTTCGGCCGAGAACCTACGGCGAGCTCAGCCGCACCGAGCGCGCCGACATGCTGCGCGATCCGCGCTTCCGCGCGTTCCTGGTCGCCCTGCGCAGGCAGGCCGATCACGGACCGGCAGGAATTGCAGCGCGTCCGGCAACCCTACTTCCACCAGCGTCGGGCGCCGCCCCGGCGTTGGAGCGCTTCGAAATTTCACCGGACGAAATGCTCAGACGTCGTCCAATGTTTGTGGTGCTCGCCTCGCCATGAACCCGACCGCGTTGCTCTCGAAGGCAAGCGCCGCAGCTGCAATCAGCGCCGCGCCGGAAATCGATCCCGAGAAATTGGCGCGCGTGCTCACGACGGTGCACGCCCAGCTCGTCACCGCGCTGTGGCTCTCGGCCGGAATGCTTCTGGCCTTCGCGGCCATCGTGTGCATGGCATTCCGATGGCGGCGGTCCGCACTCGTGTGCGGCTTCTGCTACTCCGCCACACTTTTCTTCGTGCACAACGGTCACGCGCAGATCCTCGCGCCGGCTGGCTGCGCGGTCGCGCTCATCGGCCTGCTCTGGCCGCAGAAGTCGTCATGCTCTCTCCGGCAATCTCCGGGCTCGCCGGCGCCGCGAACGTGAGCACAGAGGCGAGACTCATCATAGGAACCGGCGGCACGGCATCGCTCATTTCGCGGATAACCCACCTGCCGCCCTCGGCGGTGTAGCGGAGACTCGAGCCGTCCGACAACCACGCGAGAACCTGCTCAATCGATTGTGCGGAAAAATCTCCCGATACGACGCGGCTCTCCGACCCGGCGTAGATAGCCCTCACGCGAAACAATGCCGCCACCGCAGCGATGATCTCGGGCATCGGCGCCTCAGCGAGCCGGAAAAGATAGTTAGCCCCATCGCGGGAGATCGAAACACGCGAGGCGGCGAAGACGATCTTCGGTGGCAACTGCGCGACCGGCGTATTCGGGGCACGAGCCGTTGCCATCGCTGGAGGAGTTACTGGCAAGGGAGCAGGAACGGGCGCTCTGAAATCGGCCACGCTCTTGTCCTGGGCCGCGCACGCAGCGGCAATGCCGACGTTGGGGAGGAGAACGCAGGCGAGCACACGCGACAGATGCATGACTACCATTGTAGCAAGGCGCGATGGCGCGAGGCCCAGCTCACCTCCAACACCATTTGACGCCAAAATAGCTCGCGAGCTCGTTTGTCTTCTGCACGTGCTCGCGCCACGTGAAACATCTCCCGCGGGCGGCGATCTCGTCGCAACTCCTAAACCACCGCGTCAGCACCTCGTGATAGGCTTGGATGTTGTAGCTCGCGGCAAACTGATCGGGCTGGTTGTCGCCCAGCCGGGCTGTAACGCTGTTCGGCACGAGGCACAGCGCCATGATCCGAAGCACTTCTGTCTGCGTGGTGGTGACGTATGCCAGATACGGGAACTGCCGGTCCAGCTCCGCCACAAAGGCTCGCACTTCCGGAATCTCGTGCAGCGCCCGCGGATCGTCGTCCCAGCCGCGAAACACCAGATGCACGACGCCGCGCAGCTCCCGCAGTTTTCCGGCCGCCTGAATGCGCGACACATCGAAGGTCTCCAAAAACGCGCTCGCGTCGCGGGCCAACACTCGATCGTGGTGAAACCAATACAGGATTGGTTTTCCCTCATAGGCTTCCTCGAATCGCTTCGGCATGGGGCAGCGCAAAGACAGCCCCACTCGCCGCGAGTTTCCGATCAGCGCGGTTGACCAAACCCTACCAGAACCGACGCAGCGTCCTTGCTATAGTCCAACGCATGATAGCCACGTCGGCGCATCGTTCGGGCGATGAGCGCGAAGCTGCGCTCCTGCGCCAGAAGGCCATCACCGCGGAAATAAATCAGATCCCGCTCCGCAACGTGATGGAGGCGCTGTTCGGATTTCGCGGCAAGAAAGGCGGCGTCAACATGCTGAAATACGAGGTCTCACCCGGCTTTTACCTGAACTGTTCGACGACGGAAAACTGGTTCGCGAGCTTCAACGGCGCGCCGATTCCCGGGCTCAGCGGCCGTAACCCCAACGCCTCGCACGGCGCGATCAACGCGGTGATCGCCGTGCGCACGATTCTCGGCGATCGCTGCGACTTCAAACAAGCGCGCCAGGAGCTCCAACGGATGTTTTTGCCGCATTCGCTCGATCACGACTACGTGCCGCTCGGCGTGAACGGGCACGTTCCGCGACCGTCGACGCCCGGGGAGGAAAAGGAGTGCCCCAAGGAGCTGCCCGCGCGCTTCAACACCGCCGCCGAGTATCTCCGCTGCACGCGTGCCGGCCATTACGAGCCCGTGCTCAAGCTACCCGACAATCTCCAAGCCCACGTGCGCCACTACCTCACCGCGACGCGTAAGATTCCAGCAGCCCTCGCGGACGAGTTGATGAATCGCAATGCGGCGTTCCCCAGCGTGCGCGAGCGCCAGCTCGTGTCGCGTCGCACGGGCCGGCCTTATCTGCTCGCCGAACCCATCGTTGTTTTCCCGCTCGTGTCGTGGCGCGAGAACTTCGTCGTTGGCTATGACTACAAAACGATCCCAACCGATCCTGAGTTTGCGTCGTTTGCCGCCAGCGAAGGCCGGAAGAAATTCGGCGGCTACCAAGTCGGCACATGGGACCAGAACACGCGGCACGTCGTGCTCACCGAGGCCGCGCTCGATGCAATCAGCAAATGGGTGCTCGACCAGCCGGCTCGCGACACGTGCATCTGGGGCATGTCGGGCGCACGCACGAGCGAGATTCTGCTGACCGAGTGCAAGCGGCGTGGGATCGACGTGCGCACTGCCTTCGATAATGATCGTGCCGGCCGCCTCGCCACGGCCGCAACCCTGCGCCAGTGCCGCGAGCTGGGGGTGCCGTGTGAAACGGAATTCGTGCGGCCGTCGGAAATCGATTTCGAGCTGAAGGACGATGCCGATGCCGACGCTCGCATCGATGCGCTCACGACACTTTGCCACACCGAACGCATTCCCCTGCGCGTCGAAGAGCCCGAGGGCGGACTACGTCGCGGCGTTGTCGTGAACGAGGGATCGGTCGTCGGTCTCTTCGTTCGTTTTTGCGACGATGACCAACTCGATCGAATCACGGCCGAGGCCGCCGGCCGCACTCCCCGCGCGCCCGAGCCGCGCGTGCACTACAGCATCCGCAACAAGGACTGGAACGACGTGTTGAAAGGCGAATTCGAACCGCGCCTGCCGCCATCGCTCGAAGCAGCGGCGGAAATCACCACGACCGCAACCGCCGGAGCGGAGTGCCACCCATCGCCATGATGCATTTCGCCAATCCCTCCATCGACGGCCCGTGCCTCGCCGAGCTGCGCGAGGTGGGCGTGCTCCCGCCGGACCTCATCGAGCGGATCGACGAACGCCTCGGGCGGCCCGAGACGGGAGCGCTCAACGCATTCCTGCTCGCTGGCGCCGATCTCATCCCGGAGGGCGCCTGGCTCACATGGCTCATCCGCCGCCACGGGTGCCATCGCTTCGGTCGCGTGCAGTGGCACCGTGACACAGCGACGTGGGCAAAGGAGGCATCACCGGCCGAGGGCAACCTGCCCTATCGGGCGTGCGCCGACGGCGCGTTGCTGGTCGCCGTCTTGCGACCCGATGCGATGCCCGCGACGATGCGCCGCTGGCCGGGAACGCGACTACACGGAGCGGCGGCGACACTACGTGAACTGCGCGATCTTCATGAGCAGTGGCGTCAGATAACTTGAGCCATGGCCAAAATCGTTCACATCCGAGGCTGCGGCCCGATGGTTGCCGTATAGGCTAGCGAGCGCCTCGTCCGAGAGCGTCGGCGTGTAGGGCGCATCAAGGCGAAAACCGTAGCCGAGCGAACGGTCCTTGTTGATCACGACGCCTTGTTCGACGGCGAGCGGGGACAGCTCGCGGTCATAGGTGCGTCCGTCGAGCTCGTTGGTCCGCTGAAATTTCCTGACGAGTTTCGTGATCATCACGAGATGCGGCGCCAGCTTCGAAGTGCCGCGCGGCCCGGTCGAATCAGGCGCGGCGCCGCCAGCGAGCCAAAGTAGTGGGTGTCGTTTCCGGGTGGCCGGCCGAGCCGGAATGCTGCGAGGTAGGCGGGGAATCCCACCAGCAGCAGCACGATCATCAGATTGCTGTCGAAGATGACCATGTTGAGCGCGAGCCCAATGATCAGAATGCCAAAGTCGTGCGGCGTGAACACGCCCCAGATGTAAATCGAACGCGCGAGCTGGCGGTGATAGCGGACGGTGAGCATGGCTCAGGGCTGCTTTTCGAGCGTGGCGAGCGCCTCGTCCAGGCTCGCAATCACGCGGTCCAGTTCAGGGGTTTTCTCAGCGGAAATTTCCGCGAGCTTGCGCGCATCGCTGCGCGCCTGGCGCAAGCGATCGATGCCGCGCCCGCGCTCGGCGTTCTCTGTCGGAGAATAGAAAAAGATCGGGACGGCCGCCCGCACCCACGTGCCGTTGACGTGAAAGAGCACTTCTTTGCGCACGTCGAGCACGCGCAACTCGTAGCCCGGAATCCGCATCGGCAATGCAGGATCGTCCACCGGCTTCGCTGTCACGCTGCCGCTGATCTTGAGTGAGGCGGCGGCAGCATTCTCGGATTTGGACGAGGATTGGAGTGGTTCGCCAGCGGATGCGGGCGATACCGCCGGCGCCTCGACCGCCTTGCTCGAAGGCAACGGATCGGCGGGCCCGTTCGACACCGCGACCGCGGATTTCGGCGCGTTGTCACTCGCCTTGCTGACTTCGATTTCGGCCGCAAAACCCACAAATGAGAGCATGGCGGTCGCAAGGCCTGCGATGGTTTTGAGAGAAATGAGCCCTCGCATACCCGCGATAATAGCAACACGCGAGCAACCCCTGGGGCTTGCTGAGCTCTTGCCATTATCAAGACATGGCCACCACGACGCGTTCACCGTTCTCGAGTTTGCTCTCGCGCAAACTCTGGCTGCTCGCGGCAGTCCTCGTCGGATTCTTCCTCCTCTCCGGCATCTCCTTCGCTCAAACCACGACCTCCGATGCCATCTTCAACGGTCCGCAAAACATGGACCAAGGCCTGCAAAGCGGGCTCAACAACATCACGGGCTACGCCTACGCGATCCTCAAATTTCTCAGCGTGATCGCGCTCGGCGTCGGCTACTATTTCGTCACACACAATGGCGTGGGGAAGGCGATCCTCGCGACGATCGCCGCGGTCCTGCTCTGGTTCGCCCCCGTGGTCGTGAACATCGCCCAGAGCCTCGGACGTGGCGCCGCCGCGCAGTCGCAGGTCACGGGCTGAGCCGATCGCAACCTACTCAGCCCGTCCGCAGCGACATTCACGCCGAGTCAGCAACGGGCAGCAAGGTGACCCTTGCCGCCGCTGCAAAGCTGTGTTCACGTCGCAGATGACCGTAGGTGTTCATCGCGAGCACGCCACCATCGACGTGCCCAAGCCAGCGGCTGACAGTGGGAATATCGACTCCCGCTTCGATGCAAACGGTGGCGAAGAAATGCCGAAGCGAATGGTGGGTCAGTCGCTCTACGCCCACTCTCCGACACGCGCCGGCCAGCGCATCGCGACAATCGCGAATGCGAAAAACTTTCCCTTTCAACTCACGCCCCGCGGCATTACGGCGCGCTTTCATGCGCTCGATCAGCTCACGAAGCGCGGGAATCTTCGGCACCTCGCGATCTCTCGATCCTTGAGTTTTGGTTCCGCGGAGAATGATCGAATCCTGCAGATCATCCGCCCAGACGAAGGCCCGCGCCTCCCCTACTCGCGCTCCGCTGTAGGCCATGAACTCGGCAAAATCAGCGGATTCTTCCGCGCGTTCGGTCAGGTATGCGCGCATTTCGACGAGATTCGCCGGCAAAGGATCGGGCAATCGGCGCATTTCGGCGAACAGCTCACGCATCTTCGCGAGCGAGGGCAGAGAGAGTTTCTTTTTAACTTCCGGCTTCCGGATCGGTCCGCCGACAACCGGATCGAGTTCGAAAGGCAATGTGGGAAGCGCGCCAGTTTCCACCGCCATCCGCAGCACCCGGTGTAGCAGTTCGATTGTCTTGTTCACAGTTACCGCCTTGTAACCCTGTCTGGCTTTCCGAACCTTCGGCCACTTGAACGTCGCCCTCTGGTGGAGAAAGTTGGCGAACTCACGCATGTGATCGACCGTGATGCGCGATGGCTTCATCGACCGAAGGTCGGCTCCGAAGCATTCTTTCCACTGTTTCACCAACCGGACGTGCGTGGTCTTGAGGTTCGATTTGCTGCGCTCCGCGCGACTCGTGTCCGCCAGATAATCGGCACATTGCTTGTCGAGGAGCTCTCCAAGCAACCCTTGCCCGGCCTCAATTCGGCGCGCCGTTTGTCGCTGGCGCTCGGCAGCAGCGACGTTATCCGCGTGCCGAATCTTGGCAATGCTCCACACGTCCGTCTTCAGCGCTTTCAGGACGCGTTTGCCGGCAATCTGCATCCGACTATAGTAGCGCCCCGACTCCCGATTTCGAACTAATCCAGGAACGCCGGTTGCGTAATCCCAGATGCACTCGTTCGCCTTTTCGATTTCTGAATTCATGTGAACAACGGCCCGGAGCAATTCTGGCAGGCCGGCTCGGCGAACCGCGCCGAGCTGAGTTGTCCACCGCGCTACTGTTCCCAAATGCGCCCACGTTCGCTCTCGTGAGCAACTCCCACGCGGAATAACGGCCTGGAATAATCCTCCGGATTTTCATTCTCCGAGGCCCCATTCCCATGAAGTACACTCTCATTGCCGGCTTATCCTGCGGAACCCGTTCACCCATGAAAGCATGAAACGCAGGCCGGGATCCGTCGCCATGGCGTGTTTCCCGCTTCCGCTGCCCGTTGCTGGCTTTTTTTCCCTTCCCCTCGCGGCGCGGCGCCTCTTTGCTGCACCCTCGTTCATTCTGATCAACCGGGTCGAGTCCCGCTTCAACGCCTGCCGCTGCCTTTCCTCGCATGAATACCACCATCTCCGCCATCACCGCGCGCGAAATCATCGATTCGCGCGGCAATCCGACCGTCGAGGTCGACGTGCGCCTCGCCTGCGGCGCCCTCGGCCGGGCCGCCGTTCCCTCCGGCGCCTCGACCGGCGAGCATGAAGCCATCGAACTGCGCGACGGCGACAAAAAGCGCTTCGGCGGCAAGGGCGTTCAGAACGCCGTCGGCAACGTCAAGGCGAAGCTCGCCCCGGCCCTGATCGGCGCGGACGCCCTTGATCAAGTCGGCATCGATCGCGCGATGCTGAAACTGGACGGCACCAGCACGAAGTCGAAGCTTGGCGCCAACGCCATCCTTGGCGTCTCGCTCGCGACCGCCCACGCGGCGGCCGCCGCGCTCGGCCAGCCGCTCTACAAGTATCTCGGCGGTCCGAACGCCAAGGTCCTGCCCGTGCCGATGATGAACATCATGAATGGCGGCGCGCATTCCGACGCCCCGATCGACTTCCAGGAGTTCATGATCATGCCGACCGGCGCCAACTCGTTCGCCGAGGGGCTGCGGATGGGCTGCGAGGTTTTCCACTCGCTGAAGAAGGTCTTGAAGGACAAGGGACTCGCCACCGCCGTGGGTGACGAGGGTGGATTTGCCCCCAAGCTCGAGTCGACCGAGGCCGCCCTCGATGCCATCGCGCTCGCGGTGAAGAACGCCGGTTACAAGCTGGGCAAGAATGTCCACCTCGCGCTCGATGTCGCCGCCTCCGAGTTCTACGTGAAGGAGAAGAAGGCCTACGTCTTCAAGAAGTCCACGGGCGAGTCGCTTTCCGGCGACGAGATGGTCGCGTTCTACCGCAAGCTCACCGCGAAGTACCCGATCATCTCGATCGAGGACGGCTGCTCCGAGGGCGACTGGGCCACCTGGAAGAAGCTGACCGACGCGATCGGCGATCGCGTGCAGCTCGTGGGTGACGACCTCTTCGTGACCAACACCGAGTTCCTCAAGCGCGGGATCGATTCCGGCACCGCCAACTCGATCCTGGTCAAGGTGAATCAGATTGGCACACTTACCGAGACCTTCGATGCAATCGAGATGGCGAAGGAGGCGAATTACACCGCCGTCATCAGCCACCGCTCGGGTGAGACCGAGGACGTCACGATCGCGGACATCGCGGTCGCGACGAACGCGGGCCAGATCAAGACCGGCTCGCTTTGCCGCACCGATCGCGTGGCGAAATACAACCAGCTGCTCCGAATCGAGGAGGAACTGGGCGCCAGCTCGGTCTACGGCGGCAAGCTCCGCGGCCTGTAAGGCTCCCCGGCCCCGACCGCGATGAGGCTCCAGGCCTTCCTGCTCGCTGTCCTGCTCGCGCCCGGCTCGCTGCCGGGCGCCGAGCAGGCGGCGACCGCCGGGACGCCAAAGCGGACGGGAAGCATGCGCGAGCTGGTGCAGGCGCGCATGCTGGCAGAGGCGAAGAAGAAGCAGGTTTCGGAACGGCCGGCGCCGCCTCAAACCGTGCCCGCGGCCGCTCCCGTCGATTCATTGCCGGCGGCCGCTCCGGCCGCAGCGGTTGCTCCCGCGGCGGACGGCCCTGCGGCGGCTCCTGCCGTGGTGCTCCCGCCCGTGGAGGTTCGCAAGGGACGGATTACGGAACTCGATCAGCAGCTCGCCCGGCAAGATCACGCCATCGCCCGTGAAAAGGCGGCGCTGGTGGCGAGCGAACCGGACAAGGCGATGAACGATGCGAAGATTGCCCGGCCGCTCGCGATTTTCGGCGGTGAATCCACGCAGTTCCGGCAACATGTCGCGAGCGAGCGGGTGGAACTCATGGAGGCGGAGAAGGACCTGATGGAGGCGATCGCACATGCCCGGACGCAGGCAGAGAAGGACGAACTGCAAAAGCAGCTCAATGAGCTGAAGGCCATCCGCCGCGAGCTGGACCGCACGCTGCGGTAGCAACCCGTCGGAGTTGCGACCGCACTTTCGGTTCCTTCAAGTCGAGCCGCGGCAAGACCGACAGGCTAGTCGACGCGCACGATGTAGCCGCGCAGGTACTCGCTCTCCGGCATCGCGACGAGCACGGGATGATCCGGCGGCTGGTGAGCCCACTCCAGCACCCGCAGCCTGCGCCGGGCATCGGCAGCCGCCGCCGCCAGCACCTGTCGGAGCTCGGCGTCCTGCATGTGATGGGAACACGTGTAGGTCGCCAGCACGCCGCCGGGCGCGAGCCGCTGCAGCGCGCGGAGATTGATCTCCTTGTAACCGCGCAGCGCCCCCTCCAGCGCACTCTTTGATTTCGCGAACGGTGGCGGATCGAGGATGATGACGTCCCAACGCGGCTCGACCAGCCGCGCGGGATCATTGAACCAGTCGAAGACGTTCGCGACGCCGAACTCGGCCGTGACCTGGTTGCGCGCCGCGTTCTGCCGCGCCGCCGCGATGGCCTCCTCCCCGCTGTCGAGTCCGAGGACCTCGGTCGCGCCGGCCCGGCCCGCGTGCAGCGCGAAGGCGCCCTGGTTGCAGAACGCATCGAGCACGCGCGCGCCGCGGCAGTATTTCTCGATCGCCTGGTGCTGGCGGCGCTGGTCCAGATAAAACCCCGTCTTCTGCCCGCCCTGGAGATCGAGCCAGTAATCGAAACCGTCGATGGTCACCCACCGCGGCTCCCAGACGCGGCCCGATGCCGTGCGCACCTCCAGCGGCAGTCCCTCCAGCCGGCGGATCGGCGCGTCGTTGCGAAAGATGATTTCGGCCGGCTGGATGACCTCGGCCAGCGCTTCGCTCAGCAGGGCCACACGGCGATCCATCGCGATCGTCTGGAGCTGCACCACCAGCGTGTCGCCGTACTGATCGACCACGACCCCGGGCAGTTCGTCCGACTCGCTCCAGACCAGCCGCCGCACCGCGCCGGGTTCGCGCCGCGCCACCGCCCGTCCGATCGCCGCGCGCAGGTAATCCGCGTCCAGCACCACGTGCTCGCGGCTCAGCCGCCGCCACACGATCTGTGACCCGGAATTGTAAATGCCGGTGCCGAGGAAACGGCCTGACCGATCGCGGCACTCCACCACCTCGCCGTCGTGTTCCGCGGGCAACAGCGCCTCGACTTCGTTGCCAAACACCCAGGGATGCCCACTGAGCACCCGGGCGCGGACGTTGGGACGCAGCTTGATCGAAGGCAGGACGGCCACCCGCCCACGATTGCGTGAATGCCGCCCTCCGCCACAAAAAATTTCCCCAGCCGCATCGACATGCCCGCGCTCGGGGCTCCACCCCAAACGCCGGCCGGCCGGCGTTTGCCTCTATCCCTCCCTCGCGCTGGTTCGTCCGCGCTTCGCTTTGCGGAAGCCCTCCATTTTTCGCCCCGCGAAAAATGGCGGAGAGGGAGGGATTCGAACCCCCGGTGAGCTTGCACCCACAGCGGTTTTCAAGACCGCCGCAATAGACCACTCTGCCACCTCTCCTTATTTGTTAAATCGATTATCTGTTAGGACTTGCGTAAACCAGCTCACCAACCGGCCATTTCAGGAATTTCACCATTTCCAGCCGTTTTCTTGGTGTTATCTGGTGTTACTCCCAACCGTCCGGTCCCGTGCGCTAAGCCCCAATTTTGGATCGGAAGCGGGCCGCTGCAAGCCCGCAATCGAAGGCGTGGCGGGCTGCTTGGGCTTGCGAACAAGAGCGGGCATAAGCGCCAGCAATCCATGTCCTCACCCCCGGGAAACCCGTTATTCTCGCCAATGGCCAGGACGAGAACGGCAAAGACCGCCAAGCCCCTTTCCCGGGGGCACGCTCGCAAGCGGCGGCAGAATCGGTCTGCGGGCAGGCCAAAGGTCGCGTGGTCTGGAATCGTCGCGTTCGCCGCACACGTGGGGTGCAATTTATCCGGGCCGTTCTGGAGAACTTCAAGTTTTCGACGCAGGTCAGCGATCCGGATGGGCACCGCCTGTTGGGCCATCGCGCCCCGCCATGCTGGCAGGGTTTGAGCTGTGAAAGCGGAGAGGGGGCGCCATCGCAGCCATGGGCACAGGGACACAGGGTGGTTGAACCGTCTACGGACGCACGGGGCCTGACTAGTGCAGTGGGTCATGACCCGGACGTGTTTTTTCGTCGGGCCGGCCGGTGCGAGGCTAGAACGTGCGGCGGGGCTGTTTTTCGTCGGCGATTGCGGTGTGTGGTATCGGTGTTCGCGAATGACCGGGATTCTCGCAGGATCAATTATCTCAGAGAGCGCCCGGGCGAGCTTCGGTTCACCGCCTGGCATGTATCGGCGATTATGTCGGCGCGCGGGCGGTGCTCGCCATGGCATCGCCACCGTTTGCGAGCTTGCGAGAGAATCGACGCGAGGCGCTCGTTTTTCGAGGGCGTGAGCGAGTGCGAGATTCGGGCCGGGTCGCGCGATTATGTTGGCGAGAGCGCCGTTTTTTGTACGGCCGCGACCTTGCGACTGGAGTCAGTCGTTTTTCGTTCGCGCAAACGGGTGCGGGATTCAGTCGCGCCCGGGCTCGATTATGTATTCGCTCGCGCGGTGCTCCGTTGCGCTTGCGGCTTCTTGGATGCCGGCGAATGCCGTTCCAACTCGGCAAGGATGAGCTTTTGAATCCAAGGGCGCGGCCGCCTCTCGCCATTTTGCCAGGCATACGCAATGCGTTCCGGGCATCCCAATATCTTGGTGATGTCGCTTACGGGCCAAGCTTGAATCGCGGATTTGAAGTTCATGCGGGAATATACTTTCAGAAAAGTGCACAAAGTGCAACTTAGATCTTGTAAGTGCACAAAGTACAGTCCACGCTTTGATCGCCATGAAAAAACGCCTCTTCGGTGATCAGCGTGGGGTGAGATCGAGCTTCCCGTGGTGAAACAGGATCGCGACTCTGAAGTTGGCGAAACTACGGTAACCACGCGCGGTGTTCTTCAATGATTGGATAGCCGAGTTGAA
>WYBE01000003.1 GCA_011526045.1 Nevskiales bacterium
CATCGACGCCGAGAGGGTCGAGCAGGCGATCGATCGCTACGCGATCGACCGCGACGCCGGGGCGCCCTGGGGGCGGTGAGGCGGCAGTCCACCGCCGCCGGGCCGTCGTCCCGGCGTCAACGCGCCTCTGCCGGTGGCCGGAAGCCCGGCGCGTTCATCTGCCAGAGCAGAAAGGCGTAGATATCGGCGCGCTCCTCGTCGCGTTGCGAGCGCGTGCTGCCCACGCCATGGCCCGCGTCCATCTCCAGCCGCAGCAGCACCGCCCGCCCGTCGGGCCGGGCCGCGGAGGCCGCCGCGAAGCGTGCCGCCGTCTTGCTGCTGTGCCAGACCGCGACGCGCGGGTCGTTGACGCCGTGCGTCAGCAGCACCGCCGGGTAGCGCACGCCGGGGGTGATGTGGTGGTAGGTGCTCATCGCCAGCAGGGCACGGAAGCCTGGCTCGGTGGCATGGCTGCCGAACTCGGGGATATTCGGCGGGCCGTTGGGCTCCAGCTCGGCGCGCACCATGTCCAGCACGCCGACCCGCAGCACGCCGGCGGCAAACAGATCCGGTCGCTCGGTGACCGCACGGCCGCTGGTGATGCCGCCGGCGCTGGTGCCTTCGATGGCCAGCGTGCCCGGGCTGGCCCAGCCCTGCGCGACGAGATATTCCGCGCAGGCGACCATATCGCGCCAGGTGTTGGGCTTGGTCGCCTGGCGGCCGGCCTCGTACCAGGCCTGACCGAACACCCCGCTGCCGCGCGGGTTCGCCATCGCGATCACGCCGCCCTGCTCCAGCCAGGCGAGCCGCGCCGCGTCGAATCGCGCCTCCCAGGTGATGCCGTAGGCGCCATAGCCTTGCAGCAGCGTCGGCGCGCGGCCGTCGAGCGGCTGGCCGCGACGGTGCACGATCGACAGCGGCACCGTTGCGCCATCGTGACTGGGCACCAGCACCTCGGTCGTCTGGACGTCCGCCGGGGTGTCGAACGGGCCCGGCGGCTGCAGGCCGGTATCGCGCACCTGCCCCGCGGCATTCACCTGGACCCATCGCGGCGCATGCGTCCAGTCCTCCAGCGGCATCAGCAGGCCGTCGATCGCGCCATGGGCGGCCCAGACCCCACCGCGCTGGCGCAACGCGAAGTGGCCTTGCAGCGGCAGTGCGACGCGCTCGGCGACGCTGGCGCCATGGGCGAGCTTCCACAGCTGCAGCGCGTTGCCTTCGCGCGCCTGAAAGTACAGCGCGTCTCGCGCTGCCACGAGCATGCCCAGCACCCGGTCCGACGCCGGGACCCGCGTTGGCGCGGTCGCCGGCGCGAAGGACTCGATCGGCGCACCGACGATCCGAAAGCGTGGCGCACCGACGTGCGTCCTCGCGTAGAAGATGCCGCCGCCGTAGGCGAAGTCGACGACGCCGTCCTCCGGCCGGGCCAGCAGTCGCCATTCGGGTTCGCCCTGCTGCGGCAGCGCCGCCGGCGCGAACAGCACGCGGGTCTCGTTGCGCACGCCGTCTTCGAGGAAGCCGATCATCCAGCGGCCGTCGGCCGTGAACAGCACCTGCGGCGCCTCCGAAGGACTGACCGCCACGCTGCGCATGCCGGGCCCGAGCAGCAACCGCGCCTGAGCCCATCGGCCATCCGCCGGCAGCAGCCAGGCGGAGCTGCCGCGGTATTTCTCGCGCTGGTCCGCCGGGTCGGGTCGCAGCCGGTTGACGGCGAAGCCGCGGCCGTCGGCGGTCCAGCGCGCGACGCCGTAGTTCGCGCGCGTGATCGGCTCGCCCAGCGGCCGGCCGCTGGCCAGGTCGATCCGGTGCAGGACCGACTCCTCGCTGCCGCCAGGGCTGCTGCCGAAGGCCAGGGTGTGGCCGTCGGGCGAGACGGAGAAGAAGTTGACCGCCGAAGCCCGCCCGCCGTGCAGCGCGGCGAGCGCCGGCGCGTCCACCAGCACGCGCTCGGCGCCCTCGAAGCCCTGCCGTGCGACCAGCGCGAACTGGTTCTCGCCGGCGCGGCGGCGCTCGTAGACCAGCAACCCCGACGGCGTTCGCAGCACGCGCTCGACCGTCACCGGCGCGCCTGCGCTCAGCGCCGCCAACCGTTGCCGCAGCGCCTGCCGGCCGGGGATTCGCGCCAGCGTGGCCTGCGCGTGAGCCGCGGCAAGGCGCATCCAGTCCTGGGTCGCGCGGGAGCCGAGGTCCTCCAGCGCGCGATAGGGATCGTCGACCGACGTTCCGAAGTAGCTGTCGGCGACCGAACTCGCCACTGGCAGCGGCATGGTCTGGCCCGCCGTGTCATGCATTGGCGCGTGATTCGCGCATCCGGCAGGCAGCATGAGGGCCGCTGCCAGCGCCGCCGCGTGAAGTCCGAGGCAACGGGGAAGCGAGAGCATCGGTGGCGAGAACATCCGTGACGACCAAGTCTTGCGAAGGCACCATTCTCGGCGGGATCGATCGGCCTTCAGCGCACCCCGCCAATGCGCGCTCGACACCGCCTGGCATGCCGTGGCACTGACGATGCCGATCCCTCTACCAGCGGCCGGGTCGCCGCCGCGAGGTGTGGAAGACACGCAGGATCTCGACAGTCTCGCCGCGCACGCGGTAAGGGACGATGTAGCGCGTCCTGGCCACGACCAACTCGCGCGTGCCCGGCACGCGACCGGGGCGGCCGAGTCCAGGCTGCTCCTCGAGCATCGAAACCGCCTCGAGCACGCGCTGGACGACCCGACGCGCGGCCTCGGTGTCGTCGGCCGCGATGTAGGTCGCCTCGTCGTCGAGATTGCGCACGGCCTTGCGCAGCCACCGGACCTTCATGACCCGGGTCATCACCGCGGATCGTGGACGATCTCCACCTCAACCCGCATTCACGCCCCACTTCTCGGCCAGTGCGGCGACATCGCTGTCGATCGCGAAGTCGCCGGCATCGGCTTCCTTCAGCCCAGCCTGGATCTCGCCGATCTGCCATTCGTTGTTCTCGACGTACGACCGGATGGCTTCAGCAGCCAGGAACGACTTGCTGCGCCGAGTCGCCTCGGCCAGGGCATCGAGTCGGTCCTTGATGTCGTTGTCGAGGCGGACGGTCATGGTGGTGGACATGGGCGAAAGCGATGTAATCGAATGTACACATCATACTGCGGCGATTCGTCTCCCTCGCCGCGCAGGCAGGAAACCTGGCGGCGCGCTCCCAGCATCCGCCGTCGGATAAGGCACAGGCCGCGCAAGCGACGGCAGCCTCGCCTCACGGACCGAAGAGTCGCGTGCCGCGTCGCGCCGGCGCGGCTTTCGCAGGTCGCCTCGTCAGGGGATCGGCGTCGCCAGCAGCCCGGGGAGCCGGGCCTCGATGCGCTGCTTCCAGCCGTCGATCATGCGCGCGAAGGCCTCGGCCTCGTAGGCGCGCAGGTCCTCGACG